>NZ_JAFMTR010000042.1 GCF_018682675.1 Sphingopyxis soli | reverse complement strand
AGGCCCGGCCATGGATGCTGAAACAGCGAGGCCATCGCCGCAGCCAGCATGACGAGAATTGAAGGGCCGCTCTCCACCCCAAAACGGATGCGCCTTCAAATAGCCTTTTCCTACATTATCCGGCTGTGCCAGCCTTCGGCCGACCCATTCATTTTCGCGCTTGATTGCAGGTGCGGCCACGGCGCGGTGGGCCGGGCGCTGGCAGTCTAAGGGAGGGCGAAGCGGCGCCGCACAGGGCTGAACTTTACTGAACTTTGGATCGTCGCGCTGCCTTCGCCCGTGCACGTCAAGCCGTCACGCCGGCGCCACCTCCCACAGGATCAGCGCGGTCGCGTTGACATTCTCGCGCGCTTTCGCCGCGTCGAGGCGGGTCAGCTTCACGCTGCCCTTGAGCGCCCCCATCTCGATCATTGCGTCGATGACAACCACGCCGCCCGCGCTGATTTCGACATCCATCTCGGCCGCATTGGCGAGCTTCGCCTTCGCGGTCCCGACCTGGATGCGGTGCGTGCCGGGCTCGACATCGGCCATCAGCATCTGCCCCGACTTGATCTGGCCCGTCGCCGTGCCGTCCAGCGTGACATTCATCCCCTGCAGTGCGGCGACGAAGCCGCGGCGGGTGATGTAGATGCGGCCCTTGCCTTCGGGCGCGCGCATTGCGCGGGCTTCGGCCAGCGCAGCGGTATCGGCCTTCTTGCCGCTCTTGTTGCTCGACAGCGCCCAGATGCAGAAGGCGACGACCCCGATCAGGAACAGCGGTGCGAGGATCAGCATCGTCGTCTCGCCGATCAGGCTGCCGAGCGACGGCCCCAGAAAGGCTCCGACAATCGCGGCTGCGAAAATGATCGTCAGCCACATTGCATTCTTGCTCATCGCGTCCTCCCTGTCTGGCCCTCAGGCCGGCGTAAAATCTCCCGTCGCGTCGTCCATCACATGCAGCACGCCGTCGCTGATCGCGAAGAAGGCGCCGCGCAGTTTCAGGGTTCCGCGCTTTTCCTTTTCCTGGATACAGGGGAAAGTGCGCAGATTGGCTATGCTCACGCGCACAGCGGCCATTTCCATCGCGCGTCCTGCCTCGCGATTGTCGACGTCGGGGTGGGCAGCGCGAACCTCGGCGCCCGCGTCGTCCAGCATCGCAATCCAGTCGGCGATGAAGCCGCCGCGACCGGGCTCTGCCCCTTCCATCGAGCGGTGAAGCGCCGCGTGGCAGCCGCCGCAGAGGCCGTGACCCATCACGACGATTTCCTCGACCTTCAGAAACTGCACCGCGAACTCGAGCGCGGCCGAAACGCCGTGACGGCCCGGCGTCGTCTCGAACGGGGGGACCAGCGCGGCAACGTTGCGCACGACGAAGATTTCGCCCGGATTCGTGTCGAAAATCTGCGAGGGCTCGACGCGGCTGTCGGAGCAGGCGATCACCATGACCTTGGGCGATTGCCCCTCGGCCAGCTCGTTCCAGCGGTCGCGCTGCTGCTGCCAGCCGCCGTTCCGGAAGCGGCGGTATCCATCGATCAGGTCTGCAAAGTGAGTCATGTCCGCCCCTTAGCATAGGTAGAGAGGTTGAGAAGAGGCGCGCACACGACTATGTGGGCGCCATGAACGCTCCTGCATCTACTCCCAGCCAGCGCGCGCGCAAGCCCGACTGGATCCGCGTCAAGGCTCCGACGAGCCCCGGCTATGCCGAAACGCGCAAGCTGATGCGCGAACTCAACCTGCACACGGTGTGCGAGGAAGCGGCGTGTCCGAACATCGGCGAGTGCTGGACCAAGAAGCACGCCACGGTGATGATTCTCGGCGACACCTGCACGCGCGCCTGCGCCTTCTGCAACGTCAAGACCGGGATGCCGCGTCCCGTCGATCTGCTCGAACCGGAGCATACGGCTGCGGCGGCAGCGAAGATGGGACTGACGCACATCGTGATCACCTCGGTCGACCGCGACGACCTGCCCGACGGCGGCGCCAGCCAGTTCGTGAAAGTGATCGAGGCGCTGCGCCGCGAGACGCCGCAGACGACGATCGAAATCCTGACCCCCGACTTCCGCAACAAGCCCGAAAGCGCGGTCGCGGCGATCGTCGATGCGCGGCCCGACGTTTACAATCACAATCTCGAAACCGTTCCGCGGCTTTATCCGACGATCCGCCCCGGCGCGCGCTACTATGCCTCGCTGCGACTGCTCGAAACCGTCAAGCGCCGCGATCCGTCGATCTTCACCAAGTCGGGGATCATGCTCGGCCTCGGCGAGGAGCGGATGGAGGTCCATCAGGTCATGGACGACATGCGCAGCGCCGACATCGACTTCATGACGATGGGCCAGTATCTCCAGCCGACGCCGAAACACGCCAAGGTCGCCGAATTCGTAACGCCCAAGGCGTTCGATGCCTATGCGCAGATCGCGCGCGCCAAAGGTTTCCTGCAGGTCGCCTCGTCGCCGCTGACGCGGTCGAGCTATCATGCCGGCGACGATTTCGAGCGGATGCGCGCCGCGCGCGAGGAACAACTCGCGCGCGATGCCCGGCCGGGGCGGGTTGGGGCGGACTGATTGCCGCGGCACCACGAGACGCGCGAACTGCCGCACAGTGCCGAACAGATGTTCGCGCTGGTGACGGATATTGCGCGCTATCCCGAATTCCTGCCGTGGGTGATCGCGCTTCGCGTCCGCAGCGACAGCGAACATGAATCGGTGGCCGACATGATCGTCGGCTTCAAGGGGCTGCGCGAAAGCTTCTCGTGCCGCGTCCACAAGGAACGGCCGCGGACCGTGACTGTCAGCTATATCGACGGCCCGATGCGCCATCTGGAGAATGAATGGCATTTCGCGCCGCTCGGAAACGGCGGCTGTCGCGTCGATTTCATGGTCGATTTCTCGTTCCGCAGCCGCGTCTTCGAAACGCTCGCCGGGCAGATGTTCGACAAGGCGCTGCGCAAGATGATCGCCGCGTTCGAAGCGCGCGCGGGCGAACTCTATGGCGCCGGAAGCGCAATATCCTCGGACGGCCGCAGCGCGTCCCTTTCGGGCTGAAGCAGGTCGAGCGCGAACAATGTCGCGGCCTGGCGGATCGCGGCGCGGTCGGTCGCGTCGAACTGCACCCGCTGGGTGAAATAATCGTCGGGATCCTGACCGCGCAGCGCGCGCGCGAAGACGACCAGGCCGACCGGCTTGCGCTCCGACCCGCCGCCGGGGCCAGCGATTCCGGTGATCGCCACCGCGACATCGGCGTCGCTGTTCGCCAGCGCGCCGGCGGCCATCGCCCAAGCGGTCGCCAGCGCTACCTCGCCGAAGGTTTCGAGTATCTCGCTACTGACATCGAGCTGCCTTTGCTTCGCGTCGGCCGAATAGGTGATGAAGCCCGCCGAAAAGACGTCCGAGCTTCCGGCAATGTCGGTCAGCGCGGCGCTGACCATGCCGCCGGTGCAGCTTTCGGCGACGGCAATCCGCCTGCCCGCCGCACGGTTGGCGGCGAGGACGGCCGCGGCCAATTGGTCGCGCTCGGCAAGGCGCGCTTCTGCGTCGAAAACCACTCTCAATTCTCCGGAAGTTCCAAGGTCGCTACGGCCTGGGCGGCGATCCCCTCGCGGCGGCCGGTGAAACCCAGCCGCTCGGTCGTTGTGGCTTTCACACTAACGCGCTCGACCGGAATCGCAAGGATTTCGGCGATCCGCGCCCTGATGGCGACGCGGTGCGGACCAATTTTCGGGGCTTCGGCAATGATCGTCAGGTCGACATGCGCGATACGGCCATGGCGCGCTGCCACGCGCTCGCCGGCGAAGGCCAGGAAGCGGTGCGACGCCGCGCCGCGCCATTGCGGATCGCTGGGCGGGAAGTGGTCGCCTATGTCGCCATCGGCCAGCGCGCCGAGGATGGCGTCGGTGATCGCGTGAAGCGCAACGTCGGCATCGCTATGGCCTTCAAGCCCATGACTATGGGCGATTTCTATCCCGCCGATCCACAGCGGCTTGCCCGCAACCAGGCGGTGAACGTCATAGCCCATGCCGACCGCGGTTCGCATCGTTCCCGTTCCCAAAAGTCCCGCGAGGATCGCCATATCCTCGGCATATGTCAGTTTGTGAAGCCGGGCGTCGCCCGGAACGGCAGCGACGGCAATGCCAAGCCGCCGGACAAGCTGCGCATCGTCGGTCGCTGCCGCTTCGACGGCCGCGGCGTGCGCGCGTCTGAGAATGCCCAGGCGGAACGCCTGCGGCGTCTGGACGCGCGCGAGGGCGCTGCGATCGATGACCTCTCCCGCTTCGCCATGCGCCTGTTCGACCAGCGTGTCGGGAACCGGCAAGGTCGGAATCGCCGCTTCGGCGGTCTCGAGCGCCGCGAGCAGGCGGTCGATCACATCGGCCGTCAATCCGGGGCGCGCGGCGTCGTGAACGAGGACCAGCGCCTCGTCCTCCCAGTCGGCAAGCGCCAGCAACGCATGGCCCACCGATTGCTGGCGCTCGATACCCGGATCGGCATAAATCCAGCCTTTCCCGGTGTCGCCTGCTGCCGCCATGACGTCACCATTCGCCACCAGCACGCCCAGTGAAATCGCCGGATGCGCGTCGAACGCGTCGATGCTCCAGCGCAGCACGGCCTTGCCGCCGAGCGGTTCGAGTTGCTTCGGATGGTCGAAACCCGCGCGCGTGCCCGTGCCCCCGGCAAGCAGGATCGCCGCGACGCGCGGGGCAGGCAAAGGCGTGGACTCGGTCATCAGCCGCGCCGGTTAGCGCAGCCGCGCCTTGCGGGAAAGCCGCTTAGCGTGTAGGGGCTGCTCAAATTTTAGGCAGTTCGAACGAAAGCTCCCCGCCATGGCGCCGCTCAGGCCCATTCAGATCGGCAACATCACTATCGCGGATCCCGTGATCCTCGCGCCGATGACGGGCGTCTCCGATCTGCCGTTCCGCAAACTTGTGCGCTACTATGGCTCGGGGCTCAACGTCACCGAGATGATCGCCAGCCAGGCAGCGATCCGCGAGACGCGCCAGTCGATCCAGAAGGCGGCGTGGGATCCGGTCGAAGAGCCGGTATCGATGCAGCTTGTCGGCTGCACCCCCTATGAAATGGGCGAGGCCGCAAAGCTCAACGAAGACCGCGGCGCCGCGATCATCGACATCAATATGGGCTGCCCGGTGCGCAAGGTGACGAACGGCGACGCAGGGTCGGCGCTGATGCGCGACCTGAAGCTTGCCGCAGCGCTGATCGAATCCTGTGTCAAGGCGGTGGCGGTGCCGGTGACGGTGAAGATGCGCATGGGCTGGGATCATGACAGCCTCAACGCCCCCGAGCTCGCGCACATCGCCGAGGATCTGGGAGCGAAGCTGGTCACGGTTCACGGCCGCACCCGCAACCAGATGTATCGCGGCGAGGCCGACTGGGCCTTTGTCCGCAAGGTCAAGGATGCGGTGGCGATCCCGGTGATCGTCAACGGCGACATCTGCTCGGCCGATGACGCCCGAAAGGCGCTCGCGCAGAGCGGCGCCGACGGGGTGATGATCGGCCGCGGCGCCTATGGCCGCCCCTGGCTGCTCGGTCAGGTGATCGCGGCGCTGCGCGGCGAGGCCGAGCGGCCCGATCCCGGCATCGACGAGCAATATGAAGTCATTACATCGCATTATCGTGCGATGATCGATCACTATGGCGAAATGACCGGCGTCAATATGGCGCGCAAGCACCTCGGCTGGTACGTCAAGGGGCTGCATGGCTCGGCGGAGTTCCGTAACAAGGTCAACCAGATCCCCGACAGCAAGGGCGTCCTCGACGCGCTCGAAGCCTTTTACGGTCCATATCTGAGCAAGGCCGCTGCGTGAGCGCGCTGACGTCGAGCATCCCGACGTTCGACCATGACGAGATCATCCAGTCGCACCCGATCGCCACGCTGCTGATCGACAAGGGCGGGGTGATCCTGTTCGTCAACGCCGCCGCCGAGCAGCTCTGCAACATCGGCCGCGCCGCGATGGTCGGGCGGGTCGTGTATGACGTCATCGGAATGGATCGCAGCTATCGCCAGCGGATGAACGACCCCGCGACCTCGGCCTTGTTCGCGCATCGCGCCGAAATCTCGATCGGTGCGCGCAAATCCGCGTTCGTCGACATGCAGATGGTCCCCTATGGCCGCAGCGGTCACCGCATCCTGACGCTTGTGCCCTCGCAGAGCGATGCCGAACTGATGGGCGGTGCGATCGGACGGTCGGGCCGCGCGGCGGGAGCCGCGGCGTCGATGCTGGCGCACGAGATCAAGAACCCGCTCGCCGGGATCAAAGGCGCGGCGCAGCTTCTCGCCCGCAAGACCGACGCGAGCGGCGAGCGCTTCACGACCCTGATCTGCGCCGAGGTGGACCGGATCACCACGCTGATCGACCAGATGGAGCATTTCTCGCGCGGGCAGCCGATCGCCTGTGCGCCGCTCAATCTGTATCAGCCGATCCACCAGGCGATCGAAACCGCGCGTGCGCGCCAGTTTCCAGGCGTTCGTTTTGCCGAGGATTTCGACCCCTCGCTGCCGCTCGTCCACGGCAATCATGACGCGGTCGTGCAGATATTGCTCAACCTGATCACCAATGGCTGCGAAGCGCTCGGCGGGCGCGACGACGGCGTGGTACGCATCGCGACGGCATTCCGCCACGGCTTGTCGATCGACAATGGCGACGGCCGCGGCCGCATCGCGTTGCCGATCGAGGTCAGCGTCAGCGACAATGGCCCCGGCGTACCCGCCGACATTCGCGGCGACCTGTTCGACCCCTTCGTGACCACCAAGCGCGAGGGGAGGGGGCTCGGCCTCGCGCTCGTCGCCAAGCTGGCGCGCGACATGGGCGGCACCGTCCAGCATATGCGCGACGGGGAATGGACCCGTTTCCGCGTCCACCTGCCGGCGGTGTCCAAGAAAGGCCGCGACGCATGACCGGCAAGACGATCCTGCTCGTCGAGGATGATCCGGCGATCGCGCTGATCATCCGCGAGACGCTGACCGGCGAGTGCGGTACGTTCGCGTCGGTCGGCAGCGTCGGCGAACGCAACGCCTGGCTTGCGGATAACCGGCCCGACCTGATCATCACCGATGTCGTGCTGCCCGATGGCGACGGCATCGACTCGCTTCCCGGTGCCGGGGTCGATCCAGAGACGCCGGTGATCGTGCTTTCGGCGCAGAATACCCTCGATACCGCGGTGCGCGCGACGGGGATCGGCAGTTATGACTATCTGCCCAAGCCCTTCGACCTCGAAGAACTGACCGCAAGCGTCCGCGCGGCGCTCGAACGCAGCAGCCAGCCGGCGGCGAAGGTCGATCCGGGGCAGGCCGACAGCCATGGTCTCGTCGGCCGCGCGCCGGCCATGCAGGCGGTCTATCGGACGATCGCGCGGCTCGCGACGAACGATCTTGCGGTGCTGATCCTCGGTGAATCGGGGACGGGCAAGGAAGTCGTCGCGCGCGCCATCCATGCAACGGGGCTGCGTCGCGCCGGTCCCTTTGTCGCGATCAACATGGCGGCGATCCCGCGCGAGCTGATCGAGGCCGAACTGTTCGGCCATGAAAAGGGAGCGTTCACCGGCGCGCACAGCCGCAACGCCGGCCGTTTCGAGCAAGCGGCAGGGGGCACGCTGTTCCTCGACGAAATCGGCGACATGCCGCTCGAGGCGCAGACGCGGCTGCTGCGCGTACTCCAGAGCAATGAATATTCGACCGTCGGCGGCAGCCAGGCGCTGCGCGCAGACGTGCGCGTCATCGCCGCGACGCACCGCGACATGCGCACGCTCGTTGCCGACGGTCGCTTTCGCGAGGATCTGTTCTACCGGCTCAACGTCATTCCCGTGACCTTGCCGCCGCTGCGCGACCGGCGGAGCGACATCGCCGCGCTGGTGCGCCACTTCGTCGATGCCGGGCGCCATTCGGGGCTCCCCGACCGCCAGTTTGCGCCGGAGGCCATGCAATTGCTCGAACGGCACGACTGGCCGGGAAACGTCCGCGAGCTGGGCAACGTCGTCCAGCGGCTGGCAGTGCTGTCGCGCGATACGATCGTCACCCCGCGCGACGTCGAATCGGTGCTGCGCGACAGCGGCGAGGGTGCGGTGCCCGCCGACCCCGTCGATCTGATCGCGCGCGCGGTCGACGACTGGGCGCGCGAGCAGCTTGCCGCCGCGGATCATGACGGCGAGATTCACGAGCGGCTGGAGGCCATCGTCGAGGCCGCGCTGCTGCGCCGGACGCTGCGCGAAGTGCGCGGAAACCAACTCGAAGCCGCTCGCCGGCTGGGAATCAACCGCAATACGTTGCGCAAGCGGCTGGGCCAGCTCGATATCGACCCCGCACAACCCTGACGACAGGATCGGCCCGGCCCGGCAATCGGTCGCCGAAGACACTTTGTGTGTTTTCTATGCAACAGCTTTGTCGTAACAAGGCAACAATGGAGCCTGCCGCCTCCCCCCTTCAAGCGAGCGAGTCATCCGCCGCAGACGCCGGTTCGCGCGGTTGGCATTTTGCGGCGCCCGAATATTACACGCTGGCGGTGATCGTCAGCGTCGCGCTCGCCACTTATATCTTCGTTACCGGCGACGCGCAGAGCGAGCGGCTGCTGACGCCGGGGCTCGTCGCCGCGATCATGGTCGTCAATCTCGTGCCGGCGATGGCGCTGATCGTCCTCGTCGGCAGCCGCGTCGCGCGCGCGCGCGCCGAGCGATCGATGGCGGGCGGCAACGGGCGTCTGCACGTCCGGCTCGTCGCGCTCTTCTCGCTGATTGCGGCTGCTCCGACGCTGCTCGTGGTGATCTTCGCGTCGCTGCTCTTTCAATATGGCGTCGACTTCTGGTTCTCCGATCGATCGCGGGGTATGTTCGAGAACGCAGCGAATCTTGCGGAGGGCTATTATCAAGAAAATCAGCGCCAGGTGAGTGCGAACACTTATGCGATGGCGACCGACCTCGGCAAACAGCTGACGCAGTTCACGGTCGATAGCCCCGGCTTCTATAATTATTATCTGCAACAGGTTGTCGTTCGAAGCCTCAATGAATCGGCGATCATCGAGATCGGCAAGGATGGCGTTGCGCGAACCGCAGCGGCGATTGATCCCGATAAGCGCGCGGCGGAAAGCCGTTTGACGCCGACCATGGTGAGCAGGCTTAACGCAGGCGAAGACGTGGTCGTCGTCCGCCAGCCTGACCGCATTGAAGCCGCTGCGCGCTTACCCGGAACCGAAAGCGCCTATGTCTATGCTTCGCGCGATGCCAATGTGCCCGGATTCCAACAATCCGCGCGCGCCGGAGCCGTGCTGGCGGATTACAATGATCTGTTCGAACGATCGCAGCAATTGCAGCTTCAGTTCAACGGCGCCCTGTATCTCGGATCGCTGCTGCTTCTCGCGCTCGCGGTGATCGCCGCGATCGTCGTCGCCGACCGCATCGTGCGCCCGCTAGGTACGTTGATCGGGGCGACGCGGATCGCGGCGGGCGGCGATCTGTCGGTACGCGTGACGCCGCCGGAGCGCGATGACGAAATCGCCGTGCTCACCCGCGCGTTCAACCGGATGACCGAACAGCTTGAGGGGCAAACGGGGGCGCTCGTCAGCGTCAACGAGCAGCTCGAAACCCGCCGCAGCTTCATCGAGGCGGTGCTGTCGGGCGTCTCGTCGGCAGTCGTCTCGGTCGATGCCGAACACCGCATTCTGCTTGCCAATGCCGCTGCCGAACATCTCATCGGGCAAAGCGCGCAGGAACTGACCGGTCAGCCGCTCGCCGATGTCGCGCCGGAACTTGCGCGGCTGCTGACCAGCGACGAGCATGAGGCGATCGTGCAACTGGCGCGGCGCGACGCGGAGCCGGCGACGCTTGCGGCAAAGGCGGTGGCGCAGGGCGACGGCTATGTGCTGAGTTTCGAGGATATCACGCAGCAATTGCTCGACCAGCGCCGCGCGGCCTGGTCCGACGTCGCGCGCCGGATCGCGCACGAGATCAAGAATCCGCTGACCCCGATCCAGCTCGCGGCCGAGCGGCTCCAGCGGCGGTTCGGGATGAAAGTCGAAGGCGACGAGGCGACCTTCCGCCGCCTCACCGACACGATCATCCGTCAGGTTCACGACATGCGCCGCATGGTCGACGAATTCTCAAGCTTCGCGCGAATGCCCAAACCGACCTTCGGCGTCGAGGATGTGCGCGATATCCTGCGCCAGGCGGTGTTCCTGTTCGAGGTTGCGAAACCCGATATCCAGTTCAGCGTGAAGACCCCGAACGAGATCGAACCGCTGGTGTGCGATCGTCGGCTGTTGTCGCAGGCGCTAACCAATATTGTCAAAAATGCCGTGGAAGCGATTGAAGAAAATTCGAAAGATTCAGAATCTCCTCCAATCGGCCATATTCGCGCCGAGCTGGATATCGGCCGCGACGATGCCATTGTCATCCGCATTTCCGACGACGGGATCGGATTGCCGGAGGCCCGCGACGCGATCGCCGAACCCTATATGACGACGCGGCAGGGCGGCACCGGACTCGGGCTCGCGATCGTGAAGAAGATCGTCGAGCAGCATTATGGAGAGCTCGACTTCTGCGACAATCCGGCGGGGCAGGGGACGTGCGTCACGCTGACGCTGCACCCCGACCGCCTGCGACCGCTCGCGGGGAAGGGCGGCGACTTGGTGACAGGGCAGATTGAATCGGTTCCGGGGCGGATCCGGAACCGGCAAGGCAAAGAAGAATATGGCGCTTGATATACTGATCGTCGACGACGAGCGTGACATTTGCGAACTGGTGGCCGGCGTCATGGAGGACGAGGGCTATGAGGCGCGCACCGCGTCCGACAGCGACGCCGCGCTGGAGGCGATCCGTCAGCGCAGGCCTTCGCTGGCGCTGATCGACGTATGGCTGCAAGGATCGCGTCTCGACGGGCTGGGGCTGGTCGAGGCGATCAAGGCGTTCGATCCGACGTTGCCGATCATCGTCATATCGGGGCACGGCGGGCTCGACACCGCGGTCGCAGCGATCCGCCGCGGCGCGTTCGACTTCATCGAAAAGCCGTTCGAGGCCGAGCGGTTGCTGCATCTCGTCGCGCGCGCGACCGAGAGCGAACGGTTGAAGTTCGAATATGAGCAGCTTCGCGAAAAGGCCGGCCCCGCCGACGAACTGACCGGGACGAGCGCCGCGATCAACAATGTCCGCGCGACATTGAAGCGCGTTGCCGGCACCGGCAGCCGCGTGCTCATCACGGGTGCCCCGGGGGTGGGGAAAGAGGTTGCCGCGCGCGTCCTTCATGGCTGGAGCGGGCGGCAGAATGCGCCGTTCCGTGTCATTTCCTCCGCCCGGATGGATCCCGAGACGGTCGAGACCGAGCTGTTCGGATCCGAGGCCGAGGACGGTTCGATCCGCGTCGGCCTGCTCGAACAGGCGCATGGTGGAACGCTGTTCCTCGACGAGGTCGCGGACATGCCGCTGACGACGCAGGGCAAGGTTCTGCGTGTCCTGACCGACCAGAGCTTCACCCGCGTCGGCGGACGGACGATGATCCGCGTCGACGTCCGCATCATCTCGGGCTCGGCGCGCGACCTCAAGACCGAGATCGCGGAGAGCCGGTTTCGCGAGGATCTCTATTACCGGCTCAACGTCGTGCCGGTGCATATCCCGCCGCTGCGCGAACGGCGTGACGATATCGCCAGTCTCTGCGACCATTTCGTCCGGCGCTATGCCGCCGACCGCCGCGCGCCGCCGCCCGAAATCAGCGCCGAAGCAATGGCTGCCCTGCAGGCCCACGATTGGCCGGGCAACGTCCGCGAACTGCGCAACGTTATCGAGCGCGTGATGATCCTCGCGCCGAGCGACCGGCTGGGCCGGATCGATGCCGACATGCTGCCTGCCGAACTCGTGCGCGGCGGCACCGACATTTTGCCCGGCAGTGAATCGATCACCGCCATTCCGCTCAAGGAAGCGCGCGAGAATTTCGAGCGCGAGTATCTGCGCATCCAGATCAACCGTTTTTCGGGCAATATTTCGCGCACCGCGACCTTCATCGGCATGGAACGTTCGGCGCTGCACCGCAAATTGAAGCTGTTGGGATTGACCGATAATCCCGAAGGCGAGGGGTGACGGCTTTGCGCTAGACCTGCGGCGAGCTTTGCCGCATATTGCCGCCTGCGATGAAGGCCAGAATGCCGGAGAACCGGCGCCGCACCCGCGGTCCTACCGCCAAGAACAGGAGGCAAATGTGTCCGATAAAAATCAGAATCTCCAAGATCTTTTCCTCAACGCCCTGCGCCGCAGTAAGACCCCCGTCACGATGTTCCTCGTCAAGGGCGTGAAGCTGCAGGGCATCATCACCTGGTTCGACAATTTCTCGCTGCTGCTGCGCCGCGATGGGCAGTCGCAGCTCGTTTACAAACATGCGATCTCGACGGTGATGCCGTCGCACGACTTCGACGTCGGCGCGCTCGGCGCCGACCTTCGCGAGGCGCCCGCCAGCAAGGGAAAGGCGTTGCAGGACGTGTTCCTGAACGCGGTGCGCCGCTCCGACGAGTCGGTAACGATGTTCCTCGTCAACGGCGTGATGCTGCAGGGCGATATCGTGGCGTTCGACCTGTTCTGCATGTTGCTGGAACGCGAGCGGCAGGTGCAGCTTGTGTATAAGCACGCGATCTCGACCGTGCAGCCGAACGGCCCGATCAACCTGACCGACAATGGCGACGAGGACGGCGACGCCGGCGCCTGACCTTGGGACGATGACCGACAGCGAAGACGAAGTGACGCGCGGCGCCGCCGCGCTGCTTGTCGTGCCCGAATGGCACGCGCAGCGCCTGTCGCGGGACCTCGACGCGCGCGTCGAGGAAGCGAAAGGGCTGGCGGTCGCGATCGGACTCAACGTCGTCGCGGTGCACCCGCTGCGGCTGCGCCAGACGCGCGCTGCAACGCTGCTCGGCGTCGGTCAGATCGAGGCGATCAAGCCCGACATCGCGATGGAAGGGGTGCAGCTCGTCATCGTCGATGCGGCGCTGACCGCGATCCAGCAGCGCAACCTCGAAACCGAGTTCGGGACCAAGGTCATCGACCGCACCGGTTTGATCCTCGAAATCTTCGGCGAACGCGCCGCAACGGCCGAAGGCCGGTTGCAGGTCGAACTCGCGCATCTCGACTATCAGGCGGGGCGACTCGTGCGCAGTTGGACCCACCTCGAGCGCCAGCGCGGCGGCTTCGGCTTCCTCGGCGGGCCGGGCGAGACGCAGATCGAGGCCGACCGCCGGATGATCCGCAACCGCATGGCGCGCATCCGCCGAAGCCTGGAGGATGCGCGCCGGACGCGGCAATTGCAACGCGCCAAGCGGCAACGCGCGCCTTGGCCGGTAATCGCACTGGTCGGCTATACCAATGCTGGAAAATCCACTTTTTTCAATCGTCTGACGGGAAGTGACGTCATGGCGGAAGACATGCTTTTCGCAACGCTCGATCCGACGATGCGCGAAATCCGGCTACCCGGCATCGACAAGGCGATCCTGTCGGATACCGTGGGCTTCGTGTCCGATCTGCCGACCGAACTCGTCGCCGCGTTCCGAGCCACGCTGGAGGAGGTCACCACCGCCGACCTGATCGTTCATGTCCGCGACATCGTCCATCCCGACAGCGACGCGCAATATGACGATGTGCGGGCGATCCTCGATTCACTCGGCGTCAATGGACCGCGCGACGGGGAGGGGGAATACGCTCCCGATGCGGTTCCGCAGATCGAAATCTGGAACAAGATCGACACCGCCGACGCCGACCGCCGCGCGCAGATCGAGGAGATGGCGGCGCGGCGTCCCGACGTCGCGATCATCTCGGCTGTGAGCGGCGAGGGCGTCGAGTCGGCGCGCGCGCTCATGGCGTCGCAATTGACTGCGCAGCACAAGGTGGAGCGCATCTTCCTCCGTTTCGATCAGGGCGAAGCGATGGCGTGGCTCCACGCGCGCGGAGAAGTCCTGTCCGACCTGCCCGAGGGCGAGGGGCATATGCTCACGGTGCGCCTCGACCCGGCCGATCGCGCGCGGTTCGAGCGGCTGTGGCCGCCGAGCGTCGCCTAGGGTCCGGACCCTAGGAGCGCTCCGCCGCCTTGACCGCCTGCCAATGCATTTCGAGCGTATCGAGCGGCAGTTTCGCAATATCGGGTCCGGCACGGTCCTCGACAGCCTGGAAGCGGCGTGCAAACTTGTCGTTGGCGGCGCGCAGCGCGCTTTCGGCATCGACACCAAGATGGCGCGCATAGTTTACGACCGCGAACAGCAGGTCGCCGATCTCTTCGGCCCGCGCGCTTTCGTCGGGTGCCGTCACGACTTCAGCGAGCTCTTCGGCGATCTTTTCACGCGGACCTTCGGCATCCGGCCAGTCGAAACCGACCCGCGCGGCGCGCCCCTGCAGCTTTTGCGCGCGGAGCAACGCGGGCAGCGAAAGCGCGACGCCGTCGAGCGCACTCTTGGGGCCGTCCGATGCGCGCTCGGCTGCCTTGATCGTTTCCCATTGGACGCGCACATCGTCCGTCCGCACATCGCCGAAGATATGCGGGTGCCGGCGTTCCATCTTGTCGCTGATCGCGGTTGCGACATCGTCGAAGCCGAACAGACCTTCATCGGTCGCGATCTGGCTGTGGAATACGACCTGGAGCAATAAGTCGCCAAGCTCGTCGCAGATCGCGGCAGGGTCGCCGCCGGCGATCGCGTCGGCGACCTCATAGGCTTCCTCGATCGTATAGGGCGCGATCGTCGAGAAGTTCTGCGCGAGATCCCATTCGCATCCACCATTGGGGTCACGCAGTTTTGCCATCACGGCAAGGAGGCGATCGATGGGGGACTGGACTGCGGGGGTCGCGGTTTCGCTCATCTGTTTATCCGATAATATATATTATGTTAAATATAGTTTCGGGGGAGTAGAGGAACTTAGCCTCCTCGCGCCACTTGAAAGGTCCAGATCGCCAGGAATACCAGCGCAAAGATCGCCCCCCACGCGAGCGCCATCTTGATGCCATCGGCCAGCTTGATCCGGCGCGCGACGAGCGCGCTGATCACCAGCGTCAGCGCGCCGGCGAACCAGATCAGCTCAACCGTCGTGTCGCCGCTCATAATTGAACCTCCAGCCCGTCGTAGCCGGGCTCGACCCCCGGCGGCAGTTCGGCCGCAAGGTCGTCGTAATCCATCGTGTTGTCCATATGGGTGATGATAGCGCGCGGATTGCCGACCTTGGCAAGTCCCTCGAGGCTCATCGCCAAATGCGGATGCGTCGGGTGCGGATAACGGCGGAGCGCGTCGATGACGAACAGGTCGACCCCCTGAAAGAAATTGACCATCTCGTCCGTAAATTTAGAGAAATCAGTAGCGTAGCCTATTTTGTGCGCACCGTCGCTGAAGATGAGCCCGGTCGCTTTGATCGGACCGTGCGGCATTTCCAGCGCCGAGACTTCAATCGGGCCGATCGATTGATGGTCGTGAAGGTCGATCGGATCGACCGACGCCGGATAGCCGGCATTTCCGGCGAAGGCGTAGGTGAAACGCCACTTCAGAATGTCGAGCACATGGTCGCGGGCATAGACCGGCACCGGCGAACGCCGCAGATGCATCACCTGGCGCAGGTCGTCGAGCCCGTGCGTATGGTCGGCATGTTCGTGCGTCCAGATCACCGCGTCGATCTCGCCGACACCCGCGTCGAGCAGCTGGAGCCGCATGTCGGGACTTGTATCGACGAGAATACGAAAGCCGCCCAGCGACACCATGATCGAAGCGCGACTGCGCAGGTTGCGCGGATTGTCGGGATCGCACGCGCCCCAGTCGTTGCCGATCCGCGGCACGCCTGAGGACGTCCCGCAGCCAAGAATTCTCAACTTCATGAGTGCCGTGAGATCATGGCAGGGCCTTGTTGAAAAGCGCGTAGAAATTGTCGCTGGTCGCGGCGGCCAAGGCATCGCGATCCTCGCCGCGCAGTGCGGCGAGAAAAGCCAGCGTATCGGCGACAAAAGCCGGCTCGCCAGTCTTGCCGCGATGCGGGACGGGGGCCAGGAAGGGGGAATCGGTTTCGATCAGCAGCCGGTCCTGCGGCAGCCATTTTGCGGTTGCCTGGAGGTCGGCGGCGTTCTTGAACGTCACGATGCCTGATATCGAGATAAAGAGCCCGAGGTCGAGCGCCTTTCGTGCGAAATTGTCGCTGGCCGTGAAACAGTGGATGACGCCTGGGAAAGTCGCCCTGCCCATCTCCTCGCCGAGCAACGCGAGCGTGTCGTCTTCGGCATCGCGCGTGTGGACGATCACCGGCAGGCCGGTTTCCTGCGATGCATGGATGTGACGGCGGAAGCTGTCCTGCTGCCGCATGCGGTCGCTCTTGTCGTAATAATAGTCGAGCCCGGTCTCGCCGATCCCGATCACGCGCGGATGCGCCGCGCGAGCGACCAGCTTTGCGGTATCGACGTCGGGATGATGATCGGCATCGTGCGGATGGATCCCGACGCTCGCCCAGACGTCGTCGTTCGCCTCGGCGGCGGCGAGCACATCGTCCCATTCGCTCTCGCGCGTCGCGATGTTGAGCATCGCGGTGACTCCCCTCTCCCGCGCGCGCGCCAGCACCTCGCCCTGTTGCTCGGCGAGCCCCTTGTAATTGAGGTGGCAGTGCGAATCGACGAGCATCAGCCCTCCCCCTCTCCTTCCGGCAGTTCGAGCCGCGGGAAGATGGGAACGGGCTGGCCAACGGTGAAACCGCCGGCGGCGAGCTTGACGAACCAATCCTTGTCCGCAAGCGCCGCGAAATCGCGCGCGTCGGCGGCAATGCCCATCTGGTCGAGCAATTTGTCGGCGGCGTCGGGGACGACCGGACGGATCGCGATCGCGAGCGTGCGGACAGCCTGGAACAGCGTCATCAGCACCGCGCGCATCCGCTCGGGGTCGGTTTTGCGTAAGGCCCACGGCGCCTGTGTGTCGACATATTGATTGCAGGCGAAAACGGCGCGGATCCAGTCCTCGATCCCGACCGAAAAAGCGAGTTGTTCGAATTCACGCGGCAGGCGTTCCTCGGCCATCACCTGCAGATCGGTCAGTAGATCGGTGTCGTCCTTTGCCACCGCATAGTCCACGGACACGATGCCATCCAAATTCTTGAAAATCATCGACAAGCTGCGCTGCGCGAGATTGCCGAAGCTGTTCGCCAGGTCGGCGTTCGCTGTCCGCACGATCGCCTCGGCCGAATAGCTGCCGTCCTGACCGAAGCTGACTTCGCGAAGCAGATAATAGCGCAGCGCGTCGACCCCGAACCGTTCGGCAAGCTCCATCGGGTCGACGACATTGCCGAGCGACTTCGACATCTTTTCGCCGCGGTTGAGCAGGAAGCCGTGACCGAAGACCTGCTTGGGCAGCGGCAGATTGGCGCTCATCAGGAAGGCCGGCCAGTAAACCGTATGAAAACGCACGATATCCTTGCCGATCATATGGATATTCGCGGGCCAGAATTTGCCCCACTCGCCGTCGGGGTCGGGATAGCCGAGCGCCGACATATAGGTGGTGAGAGCGTCGACCCAGACATACATGACATGCCCCGGCGAGCCCGGCACCGGCACGCCCCAGTCGAAGCTGGTGCGCGAGACGCTGAGATCCTTGAGCCCGCCCTCGACGAAGCGCAGCACCTCGTTGCGGCGGCTTTCGGGGCGGATGAAGTCGGGGTTTTCATTATAGAGCGCGAGCAGTTTGTCCTGATAGGCGGACAGTCGGAAGAACCAGCTTTCCTCGACGGTCCATTCCACCGGTGTGCCCTGCGGCGAGAGCTTGCTCTCCCCTTCCCCCTGCACGAGCTCGCTTTCGTCGTAGAAGGCCTCGTCGCGGACCGAATACCAGCCCTCGTAGCGGTCGAGATAAAGATCGCCATTCGCTTCCATCGCGCGCCATAGCGCCTGCGATGCCGCATGGTGCGCGGGGTCCGATGTGCGCATGAAATGATCGAAACTGATATTCAGTTTTCTGTACATCTCACGGAAATATCCCGACATTTCATCGGCGAGTTCGATCGTGGGGCGCCCTTGGTCGCGCGCCGTCTGGTACATTTTCAGGCCGTGCTCGTCGGTGCCCGTCGTCAGCCGCACGTCGCGCCCGCGCATCCGCTGAAAGCGCGCCATCACGTCGGTCGCAATGGCCTCATAGGCGTGGCCGATGTGCGGGCGGCCGTTGGGGTAGCTGATGGCGGTGGTGATGTAGAAAGGATCGGACATGCGCGCGCCTTAGCGGGTGGCGCGCGCGAGGGGAAGCGTCAGCGCGCGGGCTGGGCTTCGCGGGGCGCGAGTTCAGCGAGACAGTTGCCGATTTCGAAGCCGACCATGGCGCCGTCGTATGAGCCGCGGATCGCGTCGCGCACCGTGCGCTGGATCCTGTCCCACTGCGCGAGGACCGGTGCGATCTCGGCAACGGGGCGCTCGCGGGCGATCCGCGCGAGCAGGCCGGGGACGATGTCGATCACCAGTTCGAGCCGCTCGCGGTTGCTCGACCCGCCGATTTCCCGCGCCAGCGCGTCGCGGAGGCGGTTGCCGGGGTCGCCGGTGGTCGCGATCGCGAGCAATTTCTTCTCCAGCGCCGCGACGTCGCTGTCGATCAGCGCCAGCGCCTTGCCCGGAACACCGCCGGACGCCGTGACGATCGCGCGCACCTCGGCCATATCGAGCATCGCGCGCAGATCGTGCAGCCACGATGTCATGACGTCACGCCCAACCGGTTGAAAACGCAGAATTCTGCACCGTGACCTTATGGTTGGCAGCAAGCGTCCGGGCGAATGGCTGACGAGCAGGAACAAGGTTCGCGCGGGCGGCTCCTCAAGCGTTTTGAGCAACGCGTTCGCGCCGTCGGTTTCGAGATCGTCGACCGCGTCGATGATGACCACACGCCATTCGCCGAGCGAGAGCGAGAGGTGCAGGCGCCGGATCATTCCGCGCACCTGGTCGATCGTGATATTGCGCGCGAGCTCCTTGCCCTTGTCTTTGGGTTGGCGCGTCAGATGGATGATCTCGGGATGGTTGCCCGCATCGGCCAACCGGCTCGCCGCGCTGTCGCCGGGGTCGTCCAGCGTCGTCGCGTCGCCGCTGCGTCCATGGGTGACAAGGAAACGGGCGACCCGCATGGCGAAGCTGCCCTTCCCCATGCCCTGCGGCCCCGCGAGCAGCCAGGCGTGATGCAGCCGGTCGGCCTGCCACGCCTCCAGAAAGGCGGCTTCCGCATCCGCTTGGCCGATCATGGCAGCCATTCGGTGAGTTCGGCGAGGATCGCGGCGGTCACCGCGTCGGCGGGCGCATCGGCGATGACGACCCGCCAGCGCGCGGGTTCGGCGGCCGCCATTTCGAGGAAGCGCGCGTTGAGGCGCATCTGATAGTCGGCGGGTTTGCTGCCCATGCGATCGGCACCGGCGGCGTCGCGTACCGCAAGCCGCCGTGCGGCTTCGTCGGCGCCGACCGTGAGAAGGAAGGTGCGGTCGGGCATCAGCCCGAGCGAGCCAAATGCGTGGAGCGCCAAAATGTCGGCGTCGGTGATGCCGCCGCCGCCGCCCTGATAGGCGCGCGACGAATCGATGAAACGGTCGCACAAGACCCACGCGCCGCGATCGAGCGCCGGACGGATCGTGCGGGCAACATGGTCGGCGCGCGCGGCGGCAAAGAGCAAGGCTTCGCTCCTCGCATCCCAACGGTCGTCATTCCCTTCCATCAGCAGCGTGCGGACCGCCTCGGCGCCCGCGCTACCACCTGGCTCGCGCGTCGCGACGACCTCAAATCCGTGCCCCGCCAGCGCGGCAGCGAGAGCGCGGATCTGGGTAGACTTGCCGACTCCTTCCCCGCCCTCGAGCGTGATGAAGCGCCCGCTCACCAGCCGGTCAACCGGTAGAAACCTGTCCGCAACCGGGCGAGCCACCCGCCACGCGCAACGTCGGCTGCTGCAATCAGCGGCGTGGTTTGCGGCGGCAAGCCGTCGGGCGTCACGATCAGATCGGCGACGGGCGTCCCGCGGGCCACGGGCGCGATCAGCGGGGCACGGCTGCGCATGACGGCCCGGTAGCCGCCTGCATAGCCTTTGGGAACCGTCATCCGGACTGCCATGCCAGGTTCCGCTGCGACCATGGGAGCGCGCCCCTTGCCGACCTCGACATGGCCCACCTTGGCCCCGGCAGAGACGATCTTGCGCCCCTCCCACTGCTCGAAGCCCCAGGTCATCAGCCGCTCGGCCTCGTCGCGTCGCGCCTTTTCGCTCTCCATACCGGCGATCACCATGATCAAACGGCGCCCGCCGCGCTTCGCCGAGCCCAGGAAGCAATAACCCGCCTCGGCGGTGTGACCCGTCTTCAATCCATCGGCGCCCGCGAAACGACCGAGAATCGGGTTGCGATTCGGCTGGACGATCGGCTTGCCGTCGGGGGATATGCCGTGCTGCAGCCTCGGAATCGAAAAATATCGGGCGTACCCGTCGGGATGATCGCGGATCAGGCGGTCGGCCAGCGTGACGAGATCGTCGGCGCTGACCCTGGTCACGCCGCCATCGGGCCAGCCATTGGGCGTTCCAAACCGGCTTGATTCCATGCCAATTTTGGCAGCCATCTCATTCATTCGTTTGACAAAAGCTTCCTCACTTCCGTCGATCCCGACTGCCAGAACAGCGGCGGCGTCATTGCCCGAAACGGTGATCAGGCCCTTGAGCAACTCGTCGACCGTCACTCTTTCGCCCGGGCGCAGGAACATCGTCGATCCGCCGTTGCGGCCATTCCACTTTTTCCATGTCGCCTCGCCGACCGTGAACGGCTTGTCGGCGGATAATTCGCCCTTCTTGATCAGGTCCAGCACGACATAAGCGGTCATCACCTTCGCCATCGAGGCTGGAGCGAAACGCTTGTCGGCGCCGCGCGAAAAGAGGATTGCGCCCGAATCCATGTCCTTCAGCACTATGATCGGCGCTTGGGTGACATAGATCGGGCGGCCGACCGGAGCCTTCGTGCCGGGCGCCGCGTCCGCGGCGGCGATCGGCAGCGATGCCGAAAGCGCAAGCATCGCAAGGGCTACCGTGCCAGCTTTCAGGATCGACGACGCTCGTTTCATAGTGCGTCAGCGATCGCGAACCACGACCGCGTCGCGGAATCCCTTCCCCTTGACCCTTCCGAGCGCCGCGCGCGCCTCGGCGTCGCTGGCGAAGGGGCCGGCGCGGACACGCCAGAGATTGCCGGCCTTCACGACCGAGCCGCCGACGGACTTCGCCGCCGCGCTGGCGCGGTCCTGGTTGCTGAACGCGCCGACCTGCACAAAATAGCTTCCAACTGCGGGGGCGGGCTTTGCTGGCGACGCGGGTTTCATGGGCGCCGGCTTGGCGACCGGTGCGGGCTTTACCGGCGCGGCGGGCGTCTTCACTTCGAGCCTGTCATCGCCGGGCTTTTGCGTTCCCGATGCGACCGGCGCCGCTGGCTGCCCACCCGGAACAGGAAGCGCTTTCAATTTGTTGCGAAGGATTGCGAGCAACGAGTCGGGGGTTGCGATGCGTTCGGGAACCGCGCGTCCGGCGCGCAGTTGCGCGCGTTCGGCCTGCGGCGGGTTGGTGCGGCGGACGCGCACTGCGGCGACGCCGTCGGTGATGCCAAGCTGCGCCGCGGCACCGCGCGACAGATCGATCAGCCGGTCGTTCGCCATCGGCCCGCGGTCGTTGACCCGGACCAGGATGGTGCGTCCGGTATCGAGCGCGGTCACCTCGACATAGCTTGGCAGCGGCAGCGTCTTGTGCGCGGCGCTGATCGCGTCGGGGTTGAAGGTCTCGCCATTGGCTGTCGGACGGCCGCCGAGTTCCTCGCCATACCAGCTGGCATAGCCCACGTCGTCATAGTCGGGAATGTCCGCGGGCGTGTAAGTCGTGCCAGCGATCGTATAGGGATCGCCGATCTTGACCGGCGTATCGGCAACAAGCTCGGCCGCAGGGACCGGAGTCGGCCCGGCAGCGGGCCCGCGATCGCGCTTGCCATCGAAACTGCCGCAGCCGCCGAGCAGCAACGCCGCCCCGGCCATCAGCACCCCGCCCCTACCGATCGATTTCATCTGCCAGCAACCCCACCGAAAGCGCGTAAAAGTTGGAACAATTATAGTCCAATATCGCACGATAGTTGCCAGTCAGCAAATAGGCGGTTTTTCCCGGACCATCGGGTTCCAGCAGGGTGGCCTGCACCTGCCCGTCGGGCCAGCGCCCGTCGAGCGACTGGAAACCGTCGGCGCGCCATTCGGCCATCGAACGCCAGCGGCTGTAGCGCGCGAACACGCGCGAACAGCGCGTCGGCTGGAGCCGGCTGGCCATTGCAGCGCGATTATAGCCGTCGGGCACGCGAACCGCGACGCCCCACGGCTGGCCGGCGCGCCACCCCGCGCGGCGCAGATAGGCGCCGATCGATTCGATCGCATCGGCTTCGCTCGACCATATGCGCGCGACGCCGTCTCCATCGCCGTCCTCGGCGACCTGAAGATAGACCGAGGGCAGAAATTGCGGATAGCCGAAGGCGCCCGCCCAGCTCCCCTTGAGCACGTCGCGCGGCACCCCCTTCTGGACCATCTCCAGCGTCGCGAGGAATTCGGGCTCGAACAGGGTTCGGCGACGCCCCTCATATGCGAGCGTCGCAAGCGCCTCGGGAAGGTCGAAATTGCCCGTAACCGCGCCATAAGCCGTTTCGTGGCCATAGATGGCGATCATGATGCTCGTCGGCACGCCGGTACGCTGCTCGATCCGCGACAGCAGCGGCAGCAGCCGGTCGTGGACGCGGCGCCCGCCGTTGATCCGCGCAGCATCGACATGCTTCGCCTTGTAGGGCGCGAAAGCGGGGATCGGCGTGTCGGGGCTCGGCGGCGCCCCGAGATTGTCACGGTCGAGCGCGACGACACGCGCATTATAGCGCAGCCCCGCCGTTACACGGTCGAAGGTGGCCCGCGAAACGCCGCGCGCCTGCGCCTTCGGCCAGAGCGATTGGACATAGGCGTCGAAACCGGCATCGGCGCTCTGCGCATGGACGGGCGCCGATGCTGCCATGGCCCAGGCGGAGGCGATGACGCCTGCAAAACGGAAAATATGCTTGATTCTGAAACGTCCAGCGTCGGTCATGTCCCACCCCATAGGGTGTCTGTGTCACAGATGCACGCGCCTTGGCCACCCCCCGCTGTCCCCGGACACCCTCCTCGCGGGACGGGCCGAGTCATATGCGCGGCGGGCCGTGCGGCGATGTTTTGCTTGCCGCAAAGCTTGCGGACGTTATGTCGGCGCCGTGCGGACAGGTGGCCGAGTGGTTTAAGGCAGCGGTCTTGAAAACCGCCGTGGGTGCAAGCTCACCGTGGGTTCGAATCCCACCCTGTCCGCCATATCCCACATCGCGTCGTGAAAGATCACGCCGAGGGTGAAGCGTTCGCCGTGGCGAATTTCGCTGACGCCATGGCGCAGCTTGACGCGGTAGGTGCCGCGCGTGCCCTGGCGCGGCGCTTCGTCGACTGCAAAGATAACGGCATCCCCCTGCCCAAGCGGCACGACGTGCGGACGCGACTGCATTCGCGGGCGCTGTTCGGTCATCACGAACTCGCCGCCGCTGAAATCCTCGTCCGGCCGCGAGAGGAGGATCGCGACCTGGAAGGGGAAGTGCAGCGCGCCGTACAGATCCTGATGCAGGCAATTATAGTCGCCGGCGCCATAGCGCAGGATCAGCGGCGTCGGCCGCGATTGGCCGCCGAGCGCGCATTGCGCGAGAAAGCTGTCGTGATCGGCGGGAAAGAGCGTCGTCCGGCCCATCGCCGCCCACCAGTCGTTCGCGATTCCGGCGAGGAGCGGATAGAAGGCGCCGCGCAACGTCGCGACCGGATCGGGGAGCGGGTAGCGGAAATAGCGATACTCGCCGCGCCCGAAGCCATGACGCTGCATATGGACGGTGCTGCGGTACAGACCGTCGCTGCCATAGTCCGCTTTCAAGGCCTGGCACTGCGCGTCGTCGAGCAGGCGCGGAACGACGGCCCAGCCCTTGTCGTCCAGATGGCGCGCGATGTCTGCCGTGTCGAGGTCGGCAATGCGGGTCTTGAGGTCCGGCAAGATCATTCGGTCGTCCTTCGCGATCGGAGAGCGGACCGCGCTTAGCTTCGGTCCGACTGTCCGGCGTTCCATTTCTTGCGGTCAAAAAGGGTGGCCTGACTTTTTTCCAAGGCTGCCGAACGACGGTTCCGTCTTGTGGGCAGTTCCGGGCGCCCGTCCGGCTCAGACCACAAGAGGACATTCATGCGCAACACCTTGCTGGCCACCACCTGTCTGGCCGCGATCGTTTCGGTTCCCGCGTTTGCCGAAACCAGCATCACCACTGCCACCACCGCACCGGTTCGCACCTCGACGATCAAGTCGGGCGCGCCCGACGACATCAAGATCAGCTCGACCGGCTCGGTGAAGCCGACGAACGGCACCGCGGTGACGGTGGACAGCAACCACAAGGTCGTCAACGACGGCACGATCGAGATCAACAACGCCAATGGCGCGACCGGCATCTTCGCCAATGCCGGCACGGCGGGCGGGATCACCAACAGCTCGACCGGCAAGATTATCATCGACGAACCCTATGCGCCAACCGACATCGACAATGACGGGGACCTCGACGGCCCGTTCGCGATCGGCAACGGCCGCACCGGCATCGCGACCGGCGGCGCCTTTACCGGCAGCATCGTCAATGCCGGCGCGATCACGATCGAGGGTAATAATTCGGCAGGTATTCGCCTCGGCGGTCCGCTGACGGGCAATTTCACCAATGACGGCACGATCTCGGTGCTTGGCGACAATGCGCTTGGCGTCGGTCTGCAGGATGTCACCGGCAATGTTCGCCTTGCCGGCGCGATCACTGCGACCGGGCAGAATGCCACTGCCGCGCGGCTGGCGGGCAATGTCACCGGCGCGCTGGTCGTCCAGGGCACGCTGACCGCAACCGGCTATCGCTTCACCACCCCGCCCGCCGACCCGTCGAAGCTCGACGCCGACGACCTGCTGATCGGCGGCCCGGCGCTGTCGATCGAAGGCAATGTCACCGGCGGGATCGTCATCGCCGTGCCGCCGAAGGACACCAAGCCCGACGACAAGGACGAAGACAAGGACGGCATCGACGACGACAAGGAAGGATCGGGCTCGATCCGCTCCTTCGGATCGGCGCCGGCGCTGCGCATCGGCTCGGCGACGCAGGACATCGCGATCGGCGTGGTCCCCGGAACGGGCACCGGGCTCGGCCTGATCGTCGACGGCAGCGTTGCCGGTAACGGGCTGTACGCGGGTAAGGACGCGACCGCGATCCAGCTCGGCGGGATGGGCCGCAACGTAACCATCGCGGGCGGCGTCGGCATCGGCGGCACGGTCAGCGCGCTGTCGAACGGCGCTTCGGCGACCGCGATCCGCGTCGGCGCCGGGACCTCGACCCCCGAAATCCGCAACGCTGGCAAGATCGAGGCAACCGGCGGCAACGCCGCAACCGCAATCACCACCGCGATCGTCGTCGAGGCGGGCGGCAACGTCCCGCTCATCCGCAACAGTGGGTCGATTACCGCCAAGGCCGGCGGCGACAACGGCACCGCGCGCGGCATTGTCGACCTGTCGGGTACGGTGACGACGATCGAGAACAGCGGCACGATCAGCGCCACGGGCGCGCTTGCCACCTCGGACCGCAACATCGCGATCGACCTGTCGGCGAACAACGCCGGAACCACCGTCAAGCAGACCGCCGTGGCGGCGGGCATCGCGGCGCCTTCGATCGTCGGCGACGTGCGCTTCGGCGGCGGCAACGACATCTTCGACATCGCCGATGGCTCGGTGAAGGGGAACAGCTATTTCGGCGCGGGCAACAACCGCCTCGCCCTGTCGGGCGACGCGACCTATGCCGGCACCGCCCGCTTCGGCGGCGGCAACGATACGCTGGCGCTGTCGGGCAGCTCGGTCTTCACCGGCACGGCGGACTTCGGCGGCGGGACCGACGCGCTGACGATCGCCGGAACGTCGGTCTTTTCGGGCAAGCTGCTCAACGCGCAGGGACTGTCGGTATCGGTTGACGGCGGCGTGTTCGACGTCACCGGTGCGACGAACATCTCGTCGCTTGCGGTGACGAACAAGGGCACGGTCGCGGTGCTGCTCGACAATGGCGCAACCGGCACAACGCTCAACGTGTCGGGGACCGCGAGCTTCGGCGCGGAGTCGAAACTGGCGCTCAAGCTGACGAGTATCGAGAATGCCGAGGGCAATCACGTCGTCCTGACCGCCGGCACGCTGACCGGCGCGAGCAACCTGACCGCGACCTCGACGCTGCTTCCCTATCTCTACAAGGGCGTGCTGAGCTCGAACGCGAACCAGTTGATCGTCAACGTCTCGCGCAAGAGCGTCACCGAGCTCGGGCTGAACCGGTCGGAAG
Organism: Sphingopyxis soli; assembly: GCF_018682675.1. Taxonomy (GTDB): domain Bacteria; phylum Pseudomonadota; class Alphaproteobacteria; order Sphingomonadales; family Sphingomonadaceae; genus Sphingopyxis; species Sphingopyxis soli. The sequence goes on along the minus strand of NZ_JAFMTR010000042.1, from coordinate 139,170 downwards.
CGAGCGCGTTCGATGCGGTGATCGATGCGGTGACGGCAGACCAGAAGATCGAGGATGTGTTCCTCGGCATCACCGATGGCGCGCAGTTCCGCAACCAGCTCGGCCAGATGCTGCCCGAGCACGAAGGCGGCGTGTTCGAAACCGTCACCTCGGGTTCGCGCGCGCTGGCCCGCTATCTTCAGGATCCCAACGCACCGTTCCAGGACGAGGGCAAATGGCGTTACTGGGTCAACCAGGCGGTGTGGGGCACGTCGAAGGGGGTCGGCCAGACCGCCGGTTACGACGTCAGCGGCTGGGGCATCTCGCTCGGCGCCGAGATCAAGAGCGACATCGGCAACTTCGGCGGCTCGATTGCCTTCCTGAACGGCAAGGACGGCAACAGCAGCAACGACAGCGAAGTGCAGTCGAGCCAGTTCGAGGGCGCGCTGCACTGGCGGCTCCAGTCGAACGGATGGCTTGCGCACGCCCGCGTGTCGGGCGCGCCGATCAGCATGAAGGGCACGCGCTCCTTCCGCGCCGAAGCCGGTGCCGAGGACATCGACAAGACGATGCGCGGCAAATGGGATGCGACGCTCTATTCGGCATCGGGCTCGATTGCCAAGGACGCGCGCGTCGGCGGCCTGACCCTGCGCCCGACCGTCGCGGTCGACTATTACAAGCTGAAGGAAGACGGCTATACCGAAACCGGCGGCGGCGACGCGCTCGACCTGACGGTCGCCGGCCGCGACAGCGACGAGCTGGCGGTTACCGGCAGCGTCGCGGTGGGTCTCGAGTTCGGCGGGGCCGACGAATATGACGGTTGGACGCGCTTCGAACTCGAAGGTGGTCGCCGCCAGATCGTCAGCGGCAACCTCGGCGCGACGACGGCGTCGTTCAAGGACGGCACGCCCTTTACCCTGGTTCCCGAAGATCGCACGAGCGGCTGGGTCGGTCGCTTCCGCGGCATCGCCGGCAATTCGGCCTTCCAGGTCGCCGGTGAAGTATCCGCGGAAGAACAGCAAAGCCATATCGGCTGGGCGTTCCGTGCGAGCCTGCGGATCGGCCTCTAGCCCCCTCGGCCGGTCCGCAGCAAGGGGGAAGCACCTCCCTACCCCGCTTCCCCCTTGCCTAGGCCCCAAAAGAAATGAAGGAGCAGATGCAGTTAGCAGCGATCGCCCGTCCTGATGCCGGTATCGCCATGCCAATGCGGTTGCACGGCGCGCGCGTGGCGTTATATGACGGCGCCATCAGGGGGCCGTATGACGGACGCCGTCGGGGCGTGTGTCGACAGCAGATGGCATTCCGAAGCAATAATTTTCCCATGACCGAGGCGAGTGATCGAAACGAGGCCGCACAGGGCATCGAGGGCGTGTTGCTCGCCAACCGCGATCGCATTCTGCGTTTTCTCGAGGTGCGCGGCGCCGGGGATTCGGCCGAAGATATTTTTCAGGACCTGTGGATGCGCCTGACCGAACGCCGCACGGGGCCGATTGCCGATCCGCTTTCATATGTGATGCGCGCGGCGAACAATCTGATGCTCGACCGCTATCGTTCGGCGCGCCAGCGTTCGCTGCGCGATGCCGCATGGACCGAGGCGTCGGCGGCGCAGAGACCGTCCGCCGAAACCGCGCTTATCTCGCGCGAACAGCTGGCACTGGTCGAGCAGGCGATCATCGCGAGCGGCGAGCGTGCGGCCCGCATCTTCCGCCGGTTCCGCGTCGATGGCGTCGCCCAGCGCGATATCGCAGTCGAGGTCGGCGTCAGCCTGAGCACCGTCGAGGCCGATCTGCGCAAGGTTTATGCCGCCATCGCCAGGCTGAGGAGGCAGTTCGATGCATGACGCTGCGAACAGCGCCGCCGAAGCGCAGGCCATCGACTGGATCATCCGTCAGCGCGATCCGGCTTTCGGCGACTGGGACGATTTTGCCGACTGGCTGGCCGAAGATCCCGCCCATGCGGAGGTTTATGACGCGCTTGCCAGCCTCGATCAGGATCTGGACGCGCTGCCGCCCGAAAGCGCGCCGTCGGTCGTGATCCGGCCGCGCGAGCAGGCGCGCCCGTCGCGGCGCCTGTGGTTCGGCGGAGCAGTTGTGGCGGCGCTTGTCGCGATGGTCAGCCTGCCCAATCTCGGCCTGTTCGGAAATCCGGACCGGATCGAGACCGCCGCCGGCGAGCATCGCACCATCGAACTCGCCGACGGGTCGAAGATCGAGATCAACGGCGCGTCGATCGTCGAACTCGACCAGGACCGCCCACGCTTTGCGCGGCTCGAGGCTGGCGAGGCGATGTTCCATGTCGTCCACCGTGAAAGCGACCCGTTCGTCGTCGAAGCGGGCACGTCGCGGATCGTCGACCTGGGCACCGCGTTCAACGTCGTGCGGCGCGACCGGCAGACCGCGGTAGCGGTTTCGGAAGGCGTGGTTCTCTATAACCCGCAGCGCGACAAGGTTCGCATCACCGCCGGGAAAGCGATCGAGGCGAATGACGACGACGCCACGCCGCCGCAGGTTCGCGACGTGGATATCGCCAATGTCGGTGCGTGGCGTTCGGGATTGCTGGTGTACAACGCCGCATCGCTCGCGACCGTCGCCGATGATCTGCGCCGGACCGCGGGGATCGAGATCAGCGTGAGCGCCGCAGCCGCCGACCGCTCCTTCAGCGGTGCGCTCGTGATCGACAAGGATCGCGCCCGCACCGTCGCGGACCTTGCGGCGCTTTCGGGGACGACGGCCGAACGGCGCGGCGATGGCTGGGTGTTGACGCGGTAGGATGATGCGGGGGACCTCCAGCCTGCTGGCGCTCGCGCTATGCAGCCTGCCGGTGCAGGCGATGGCGGCGGAGGACCGCGTCTTCAACGTGGCGGGGGGCGCGCTGACCACGGCGCTGCCGGTGCTCAGCCGACAGGGCGGCGTCAGCATCAGCGTCGCCGACGCGCGGCTGTGGCAGGTCGAGGTCAAGCCCGTTCGCGGCCGCATGGATATCGACGACGCGCTACGGCGGATGCTGGCGGGAACCGGCACGCGCGCAGTGAAGGTGAGCGCGACGAGCTGGCGAATCGAACGGCGGCGCGAGCCGCAAAGACTGGTCCGGCAAAGCCCGCCGCCGGTGCGCGCCGCTCCGCAACCCAGGGCGCGCGAGCCGTCGCACGACTATGTCGCTTCGGCCGACGAACAGATCATCGTCACCGCGACCAAGACCGACCTTCCCTATTCGCACTTCGCAGGCGTCGCCACCCGGCTGGATGGCGACGATTTGGCGTTCGGCGGCGAGCGCGGCACCGAATCGATCCTGTCTCGCATCGCGACCGTGTCCTCGACCCATCTCGGATCGGGCCGCAACAAGCTGTTCATCCGCGGCATCGCCGATTCGAGCTTTACCGGGCCGACGCAGGCGACCGTCGGCCAATATCTCGGCGATATCCGCCTCAGCTACAATGCGCCCGACCCCGATCTGCGCCTCTATGACATCGAAAGCGTCGAGGTGCTCGAGGGGCCACAGGGAACGCTTTACGGCGCGGGCTCGCTCGGCGGCATCATCCGCACCATACCCAAGGCACCCGATCCCCGCGAACGTTCGGTGCAGGCGATTGCCGGTTTCTCGGTGACCCAGCACGGCGAGCCGGGGGGCGACATTGCGGGCATCGCCAATGTTCCGGTCGGTGACGGACACGCCCTCCGCCTTGTCGGCTACTTGATCTCCGACGGCGGCTATATCGACAACCCGCTGCGCGGACAGGATGACGTCAACCGCGTGCATGTTCGCGGCGGGCGCGGTACATTCCGCGTCGATGCCGGCGACGACTGGACGATCGATATCGGCGGTGTCTATCAGGCGATCACCTCCGACGATGCCCAATATGCCGACAAGGATGGCGCCCCGCTCACGCGCCGTTCGATGGTCGAGCAGAATGCGACCGCGCGCTACGGCATGGGCACGCTTGTCGTGATGAAGGATTGGGACGGCCTGCATTTCCAGTCGTCCAACGCCTATATCGACCACCGGCTGTTCGAGCGCTTCGATGCCAGCCTGCCCGAGGCGCGGCAGGATGGCGGCAACGGCTCGGGCATCGCCGTCGGCTCGGTCGATGTGGTGCGGCTGTTCGCGCCGATCCAGATCATCCCGCTTGGCGACGTGCCCCGTGTGCTCGATCAGCATAACGCCACTCGCATGTTCGTGAGCGAAAACCGCCTGTCGCGCCCCTATCACGACGGGCTTGGCTGGGTGGTCGGCGCGAGCTTCGTCGACAATCGGGCGCGGCAGAGCCGCGACTATGCCTATGGCTCGCTCAGCACCGTCCTGCCCGGCGTCACCAACCGCGTTACCGAATTCACGGGCTATGCCGAAGCGACTGTCGAGGTCATGCCCAACCTCATCGCATCGGGCGGCCTTCGCCTGTCGCACGCGAAGCTGGACGGCGAAGCCGAGGGCGTGTCCTTCGCGCTGGCGCAGGCGGGACGCGCGACGACCGCATCGCGGACCGAGACCGACCTCCTGCCCTCCTTCTCGATCCTGGCGACGCCGCTCGACAATGTCCGGCTCTATGCCCGCTATCAGGAAGGCTTCCGCCCCGGCGGCCTTGCGGTGGACGGCAATTTCGTCCGCCGCTTCCTCAACGATCAGGTGCGCACCTGGGAAGCCGGGATGCGCTTCGGCGACAAGGGCAAGAGCATCCTCGACGCGAGCATTTCGATCTCGCATAGCCGGTGGAAGAATATCCAGGCGGATTTCATCGACAGCAACGGCTTCCCGACGACCGCCAATATCGGCGACGGGCGCATCACCAGCGTGTCGGGCGCCGTGGCGGTCCGGCCGAGCGCGGCGCTGACGTTCGATCTCAGCGCGGTCTATAACCACAGCCGGGTCGACGACCTCTCGCCGCAAATTCTGCCGGTATTCGCTGCCGCCCCCGCCCGCCTTGGCCGCATTCCCAATGTCGCGAGCCACGCCGTGCGCGGATCGGTCAACTATGCCACCATTGTCGGCGATCAGGATGTCCGCGTGAATGGCTGGGCCAGCTACGTTGGCCCGTCGCGGCTGGGTATCGGTCCCGTGCTTGGCGAGAGCCAGGGCGACTATGTCGATACGGGCCTTGCGATGCGCGTGGGCAACGACCGGCGCGGCCTGTCGCTGACGCTGACCAACCTGTTCGATTCGCGCGGCAACCGCTTTTCGCTCGGCACCCCCTTCGTCGAGGGCAATGAGGGGTTCCTGACCCCGCTACGCCCCCGCACGCTGCGGATTGCCGTCGACGTCAGCTACTGACGCCGACGGCCCGCATCCGGTCAATCGGCTAAGGTGAGCTGCTCGTAGCGATCGAGGTGATAGTCGGCGCTGCCGAACTGGCCCTCGATCATCGTCGCGCGCTTGAAATAATGGCCGATCGCGAGTTCCTGCGTGATGCCGATGCCACCGTGCGTCTGGACCGCATTCTGGCCGACGAACTTCGCGCCGCGGCTGACCTTCGACTTGGCGGCGGAGACCGCAGCCTTGCGTTCGGCGGCGGGCAGATCGAGCTTCAGCGTGCCCATGATCGTCATCGAGCGCGCCTGCTCGACCTCCATGAACATGTCGACCATGCGGTGCTGGAGCACCTGGAACTTCGCGATCGGTACGCCGAACTGCTTGCGCTGCTGCGTATATTCCAGCGTCCCTTCGTGCAGCTTCTGCATCACCCCGGTGGCCTCGGCACAGACCGCGATCGTCGCTTCGTCGACGATCTGTTCGATCAGCGGCAGTGCGGCACCTTCGCCGCCGAGCAGCGCGTCCGCGGGCATCGCGACATTCTCGAAATAGATTTCCGACGCGCGGCTGCCGTCGACGGTCGGGTAATCGCGGCGGACGATGCCGGGCAGGTTCGCGTCGATCAGGAACAGCGACACCCCGTCGCGGTCGCGCTGGCCGCCGCCGGTGCGCGCGGTGACGAGCAGATGGGTTGCCCAGGGCGCCGCATAAACGACGCTCTTGTGCCCGCTCAATAGATAGCCCGCGCCGTCCTTCTTCGCGGTCGTGCGAAGGTTGGCGAGGTCGTAGCGACCTTGCGGCTCGGCATAGGCGAAGGCGACGATGACGTTACCCGCGATGATCTCGGGGATGAACTTGTCGGCCTGCGCTCCGCCGACGGCCTTCAACGCGCCGCCTGCGATGACGACGGTGGGCAGATAGGGTTCGATGCCCAGCACCTTCCCGAGCTCTTCCATGACGATCGCATTTTCAAGCGCACCGCCGCCAAGCCCGCCATGCTCTTCGGCAAAGGCGGCGCCCAGCATACCGAGTTCCTGCGCCAGCGCGGTCCAGATCGCGGGATCGCGGCCCGTGTCGCTGTTGATGAACTTCTGGCGCGTTTCGAAATCATAGGTGTCGGCCAGGAAGCGCGACAGCGTATCGCGGATCATGTCCTGCGTTTCGGTGTAAGTGAAATCCATTATCCCAGTCCTCAATTTCATCGTCATCGCGGCGAAAGCCGGGATCTCACCGTCGCTTTATGCAGAGAGGTCGAGATCCCGGCCTTCGCCAGAATGACGTCAATTATGCGCTCAGAGCCCGAGCACCATCTTCGCGATGATGTTGCGCTGAATCTCGTTCGACCCGCCATAGATCGTCGTCTTGCGCGTGTTGAAATAGGTCGGCGCGGCGCGATGCGCATAATCGGGCCCGATCGGATGCTCGTTGTCGCCCTCGCCGAAACCGCGGAAATAGGGCGCTCCATAATGGCCGACCGCCTCCAGCGTGAGCTCGGTCAGACGCTGCTGGATTTCCGATCCCTTGATCTTGAGCAGGCTCGATTCGGGCCCCGGCCCCTTGCCCGCATTCGCACCGGCGAGGCTGCGAAGCTCGGTGAATTCGAGCGCGGTCAGGTCGACCTCGAGTTCCGCGATCTTGCGTTTGAAGAAGGGGTTCGCAAGCAGCGGCTTGTCGCCGTCGAGCTCGGTGCGCGCGATCGCCTTCACCTTCTCGACCCCGCGCTTCGACGCCGCGACGCCCGCGATGCCCGTGCGTTCGTGCGCGAGCAGGAACTTGGCGCAGGTCCAGCCCTTGTTTTCCTCATAGACGCGCTGCTCGACGGGGACGCGGACGTCCTCCAGCCACACTTCATTGACTTCATGCTCGCCGCCGAGGGTGATGATCGGCCGCACGGTGATGCCCGGCGACTTCATATCGATCAGCAGGAAGCTGATGCCTTCCTGCTGCTTCGCATCCTTGTCGGTGCGGACGAGGAAGAAGCCCCAGTCGGCGTGCTGCGCGAGCGTGGTCCAGGTCTTTTGCCCGTTGACGACATAATGGTCGCCGTCGCGGACTGCGGTCGTGCGAAGGCTGGCGAGGTCGGAGCCCGAGCCAGGTTCGGAATAGCCCTGACACCACCAATCCTCGCCCGACAGGATGCGCGGCAGGAAAAAGGCCCTTTGTTCGGGGGTGCCGAACGTGTAGATCACCGGCCCGACCATCGCGAGGCCGAAGGGCAGCAGGCGGATACAATCGGCGCGCGCGGTTTCCTCCGACCAGATGAAACGCTGCGTCGGGGTCCACCCCGTCCCGCCATATTCGACCGGCCATGCCGGGGCGACCCAGCCCTTCTTGTACAGGATCTTGTGCCAGGCGAGGAAATCTTCCTTCGCCATCTCTTCGCCTTCATCCTGCTTTGCGCGCAGATCGGCGGGATAATTTTCGGCGATGAACTCGCGCACTTCCCTCTGGAAAGCGAGATCTTCCGGGCTGAATTCCATGTCCATTATGATTCTCCCAAGGGCACTGGCGCCCTTATAGAAGGCGCTCACGTTTACGTAAAGGTAAGTTGCGGGCGGCAACCCTTTCGGGCAGACTGCGCCGGGTCGCGTCGCTTGTCCAGCGGCGCCCCATAAGAAAATCATATTCGGGAGGGGACGATGACGAAGGGATTGCGCGCGCTGACGGGGTTGTTTGTGTTGATCGCCCTGGTGGGCGGGGCCGCCCTGCTATTCCAGCGCCAGATCGGGATGTGGATGTTCGATCGTGCGGTCGAGCGCGGTGCGGGCCGCGACAATCTGGCGAGCCTGCCCGACGGCCTCCATGTCGGTCTTTGCGGAACCGGATCGCCGCTCCCCAACCGCGACCGTGCAGGCGCCTGCACCGTGGTGATCGCCGGCAAGGCCATGTTCGTCGTCGATGCCGGCGAAGGCGGTGCGCGCAACATCGCGCTGATGGGGCTTCCCAACGCCAGAATTCGCGGCCTTTTCCTGACGCATTTTCATTCGGACCATATCGACGGGCTGGGGCCGATGATGCTGCTCCGCTGGACGGCAAGCGGCAACGCCGTGCCCCTTCCCGTCTATGGCCCGAGCGGGGTCGAGGCGGTCATAGCCGGTTTTGGCGCCGCCTATGCCGCCGACAATGGATATCGCACGGCGCATCACGGCGCCGCGATCGCACCGCCGGCAGCCGCCGGGGCGATCGCGATGCCTTTTGCTCCCCCGACCGGCCCGGAGGTGGTTTATGAAGCCGACGGATTGAAGGTGACCGCCTTTCCGGTCGATCATCGCCCGGTCCAGCCCGCGGTTGGATATCGCTTCGACTATAAGGGACGGAGCGTAGTGATCAGCGGCGACACCGGTCCGTCGACGATGGTCGAAACCGTGGCCAAGGGCGCCGACCTGCTCGTCCACGAAGCGCTTCAACCCGAAATGGTCAAGGCGCTGGCCGCGAAGCTGAAGGCCGCAGGGCGTCCGCAGACCGCGCAGATCATGCACGATATCATCGACTATCACGCGACCCCGGCGCAGGCGGCGGCGAGCGCGAAGACTGCCGGTGTGAAGATGCTGGTGCTGAGCCACATCGTACCGCCCTACCCTCTGCGTTATCTCGACGCGGCATTTCTGGGTGATGCGAAAGACAAATTCGCCGGGCCGGTCATCGTTGGCGAGGATGGAGATTATTATTCCATGCCCGTCGGCACCAAGGATATCCGGCGCGGAAACTGGTTCTAGGCTCGGGTCACGGCGATCATCGCGCCTTCGCTGGCATAGGCGCTGCGACGCTCGGCGATTGCCAGCATCACCGGAACGGCGTCGCCCTCGCGTGTAATCAGCGCAGAGGCCAGCCGTGTTGGCAGGCCGGTGCGGAACACCGTCTCCAGCGCTTCGCCAAAGCTGGCGCGCTCCTTCATCGCGACGAGCGCGGAGAAGCGGACGCGCCGGATCGCGGCCGGGTCGACCCCGACCCATGCGGTCAGCGCGTCATTCGCATCTTCGACCGCCTCGCGCACGGAAATCGCGGCATAGCCGATATCGCCATGCGCCCCGATAGCGTCGGCCAGCGCCCGCCGCGCATCATTCTCCGACAGTTCGGCCATGGCGGCGCTGACGTCACGCAGCAACAGCGCCCCGCCGACGGGGATCGGGACCAACTCGGCATGCACCCATCGACGCGGGTCGAGCAGCCCCGGCACATCACCTGAAAAACGCTCGCGATGGTCGAGCAGCCGGTGGATATGCGCGAGCAGCAGGTGGCGGCCGAATTGGGGCAGCGCCTCGACGAGGTTGCGGCCGATCATGTCGGCAACAGCGATAGCGAACATGTCCGAGGCGGCGGGGTTGGCGGCCATGATCCGCCTTTCCCGATCGATGACCAGAATTCCGTCGTGGATCGATTCGACCAGATCGGCCAAAGATGCGCGCAAGTCCATGCCCGCCGCGCCGGTGTGGCCCAGTCGCCGATAATCGTCGAGCGAGATCAGCACATGGGCGTCCTTGCCGTGGTGCGTCACCACCACCGGTTTGCGTGCCGCCTGCAATCGCCAGTTCGCGAAGCCCCGGATGAAGTTCGCCGCCGAAACACGCTGGGGTTCCTGAGTTGCCGCCATTCACGCCTCCCGGGCCCATTCTAGCCCTGCGACCGGTGATGTGGCGCCGATTTCGGTCCGAATAGCTGAGGAACTCGTCCTGTTATGTCCGGTTCGGTGGCGATCCCGATCGCGCGTCAGACCAGCTTGGCCTTGCTGCAACGAAGCGCGTTCACGCGGGCGTCGGCTTCGCCGATATGGACGCCGAGCATCCCGGTGACGCTCTCCAAAACCCCGTCGAGCACTGGCGCCGCTAGACCGACGGCATCGCCTACCGCTGTGGTCAGCGCCCTGGAATTCAGGCCAAGGCCGAGAATATTGACTTTGAGGTCCATGCGATCGGCGAGCGACTTGGCGGCGCCAGCGACGAGGCCGGTGCTTTCCACCGTCTTGACTGTCCCGCGATCGATATCGTCGCGCGAAAAGCCGGCCGGTTTGGGACTGAGACCGGAAAGGACGAGTTCGGCCTTACCCTCGACGCTGGCAAGCGGCAGCTTGAGCAGCTTTGCAGGAGCCGGATCGATCGGGCGCTGCATGTTCTGGAAGTCGGCGGCGGCGACCTTTCCGAGCGCCAGGGTCGCGGGCGAAGTCGTGACGCCAAGGCGGACGGCGTTGCTGCTGCCGCGCGTGCAGTCGATGGCGGTTATCCGCGCCGACGCCGATCCAAGTTCGGCGAAGACGGGGATTTCGACCGTGGCCAGCGGCGTCGCAACTTTCGTATCCATCTTGATCCGCACCTGCGCGGTGCGAACGATGACCTGTTGATTGTCGGTAACCGCGATCAGCGGCGACTGCGCGGGGGGCTCGCCAATCAGGAGCGCGACATCGACTCCCGACCCGCCCGGCAAGCTGGAGGCGAGCGACAGGTCGACCTGGCGGTTGGCGTTGGCAAGCAGCAGCATCGAGCGGAGCAGGCCGAGCGCGTTGACCTTCACCGGATTGGCCGGATCGACGCGGATACTCGACGAGCGCGGCCCAAGGTCGATCGCGCGCGACGGGAGCAGGCTGCGCGGAAGCGCACTGTCGGCGATCGTGCCGAGCGCCGACGCGACCTTTGCATCCGTGCTCGATTTCGAAAGCGCCGAAAGCACCTGCGGCAGCGTCGCCTGCGTGTTCAGCGTCTGGCCGAAGGTCAGAACATCGGCATCGAGTTCGGTTCTGAGCGCGTCGGAAAAAGCAAGCAGGTCGATATCGGCGCTCGCGAGCGCGTTATAGTCCATGACCGACAGATTGACCTGGCTGCCCGTCAGCGCCGACAGCAATGCGTTGGGGACGCCGCCGTGGACCGCGGCGACGCGCGATCCCAGCGAGAAGGCCGCATATCCCCGCCGGGCGCCGGTTGCCGAGGCGCCGATGACCGTGCTCTGCCGCCCGGTCAGGAAGCTGCCGAAAAACATCGGGCGGTCGCGCGTCAGGACGATGCGCACGGCGTTCGGCGTCGCCCCGCCCGCGCTGAAACGCTGCTCGGCGGGAATCGCGGCGTCGGGGCGATAGGTGCCGGCCTCGAGCGAGGCGATGACGATGTTGCAATTGCAGTTGGCGGCGATAACGCGCTCCGCCGCCGCGCGCTCCTCCCCGGGCTTGCCAGCCGCGGCGAGCGCAGCCGCATCGGCGATGCCCTGAAGCTTGCGGCGATCGAGCTGGAAGGAGCCGATGTCGACTGCCAGCGCCGCCGCGCCGATCAGCATCGTCAGCGCGGCGGCCGATGTCACGCCGATACCGCCGCGGCGGTCGGCGACAAGATTTGTGAACAGGTGCATGGTCAATCCACCGGCAGTTCGAAGGTCGCGCGGGCGCGGATCACATGGCCTGGCGACGGGACGAAGGAAGAGCGGAGAAAGCTGGTCTGCGGCGCGGTGTAAGTAACGGCGACGGTCACGGCGTCGGTCGTTTCTGCGACAGATACGTTGCGGCGGGCGACCGCATAACCGCCAACGCCCTGCATACTGCGGTCGACCGCGCGCGTGGCGATGGCGCGCCGGTCGGCGGCGTCGAGCCCGACGATCGCCGCGCGGGCTCCGTCATTGGCGGCCTGCTGCACGCTGTGCGCGAGCATGAAATATTGGCCATAGACCAATATGCCCATCATCAGCGCAAGAAAGAGCGGCAGCACGAGCGCCATCTCGACGATCGCGGCCGCCCGCTCGCTGCGGACCAGTCGGGCGGGCAGCGAGCGGGCAAGCCGCAGGGGTAAGGTCGGTCGGGTCATGCGGCACAGCATGGCGTCGCCCGATGAATCCTGCGTCTCGGCGCGCCCGCCGTAATGTTCCGTACTTTATGTATTTTCGAGCGGACCAATCGCCCGCAAATCCGCCACCGTCGCTGAACCGTTAACGGCGCGGCGGCGGCGCAAAACGAAAAATCCGATTATTCGGCGGCTTCGGCTTCCAGCTTGTCCTGTGTGCGCAGGTCAAAGTCGGACGCGTCATGGCGTTCGCGAAGCTGGCTCGACGGTTCGCCGATCACGCGGTTGACCATGCGTCCACGCTTCACCGCCGGGCGCGCGGCAATCTGGTCGGTCCAGCGCTGGACATTCTTATACTCCTGCACCTGCAGAAATTCGCCGGCATCGTAAACCAACCCCTTCGCGAGCGCGCCGTACCAGGGCCAGATTGCCATGTCGGCGATCGTATAGCCGGCGCCCGCGATATATTCGTTCTCGGCCAGGCGCCGGTCGAGCACGTCGAGCTGGCGCTTCACCTCCATCGCATAGCGGTTGATCGGATATTCCTGCTTCGTCGGGGCGTAGGCATAGAAATGACCGAAACCGCCGCCGAGGAACGGCGCGCTGCCCATCTGCCACATCAGCCACGACAGCGTCTCGGCGCGCTTCGCAGGCTCGGTTGGCAGGAACGCACCGAATTTTTCGGCGAGATAGATCAGGATCGCTCCCGATTCGAAGACGCGGATCGGCTCCGCGCCGCTGCGATCGACGAGCGCGGGGATTTTGCTATTCGGATTGGCGTCGACGAAGCCGCTCGAAAACTGGTCGCCTTCGCCGATGTTGATCAGCCAGGCGTCATATTCGGCGCCGCTATGGCCGGCTGCGAGCAGTTCCTCGAGCAGCACCGTGACCTTCACGCCGTTGGGCGTGCCGAGCGAATAGAGCTGGAGCGGATGTTTGCCGATCGGCAGATCCTTGTCGTGCGTCGGGCCGGCGATCGGGCGGTTGATGTTCGCAAACCGCCCGCCGCTGTCCTTGTCCCAGGTCCAGATTTTCGGCGGCACATATTCACTCTGGTCGGTCATCGGGAAGCTCCTGCTCTTGATTTTGTACTGATCGGTACTTAATCGTCCCGGGCGCAATCGTCCAGCGTCGGCCGCTCAAATAATGCTTTGCGCCCGCAAAGCGGAAATCGCGTCGGGACTGTAACCGATCTCGGCGAGTATCATATCGCTGTGCTCGCCGACGCGCGGGGCGCGTGCGGGATCGGCCTTGGCGCTTCCCGACAGATCTATCGGCGCCCGGATCATCGGAATGTCCCGGGCTGCGCCGGGATAGGAAACCGGCTCGACGAGCGCCATCGCCCTGACCTGCGGCTGCGCCAGCACCTCGCTGGACCGCAACACGGGCGCTGCGGGCACGCGCGCGGCGCCAAGCTCCGCGATTGCGTCGCTGCTGGTGCGGTCGATGCACCATTGCTGCATGATGACGCTCAGCTCCTCGCCATTGTCGCCGCGCAGAATATCGCTGGCGTAGCGCGGGTCATCGACCAGTTCGGGCCGACCCATCAGCCCGGCCCATCGCGCGAAGATGCTACCGCCGACAATCTGGGTGACGATCCAGCCATCGCGGGTGCGGAATATGTCGGTCGGCCCCGAACTGAAGCTGCGATTGCCGATCGGCTGCCGTTCGATGCCGTTCAGCGCATGGTCGATCGTCAGCGAATTGGTCATCGCAAGCGCGGTGCCGAGCAGTGACCCGGACACGCACTGCCCCTTCCCCGTCGTCTCGCGTTCGCGCAGTGCAACCATAACGCCGAACGCGGTGTGGAGCGCGGTGCCGAAATCGACGAAATTGACCTGCGCGCGATAAGGCTGGTCGGGCGTGCCGGTCAGATGCACCGACCCCGACATCGCCTGCCCAACCGCATCGAAACCGACATTTTTTGCGAGCGGCCCGTCGCTACCGAATGCCGATGCGGTCGCGAGGATGATGCGCGGATTGATCGCCGACAGGCTGTCATAGTCGAGGCCGAGCTTGACGAGCGCATCGTGCGGCAGGTTGGCGACGACGACATCGGCGGTTTCGACGAGCCGCCGGACGATCTCGCGGCCCTCGGGGCTTCCGGGCTTCAGGCTCAGGCACCGCTTGCCGCGGTTCATCTGCATGAACATCGCGCCAGATCCGTCCTCCGCGACCGGGACGGTGTAGCGATCGTCGTTGCCGCCGGGCGCCTCGATGCGGATGACGTCGGCACCATAATCGCCGAGCAATGCCGCGCAATACGGGCCCGCGATGTAGCGGCCGAAATCGAGTACCCTTATTCCCGTCAGCGGCACATCAGCTCTCCCGATTTTTCCATGTTTCGACCGCGCTAGCAGTCGCCCGTCGACCGTGCCAGTTCTTCGTTGAAACCAGTCCCTTGCATGTGGCGCGGCAAATCATATGGTCGCTGCAAATTTCAACAGGGGATAATTAAATGGCGCGCTTCGCACTCGCCTTCACGGCGGCATTGGCCTGCTCGACTTCGGCATGGGCGCAGGCTGCTCCCGCCGATGCCCAGCCCGAAAAGTGGGACGTCAACGCCCCTCCCGGCATGACGACGCACAAGGTGCCGATCGCGGTCGACGAGGGCAGCTGGATGAACGTCGACGTTGCGCCCGACGGGCGCACCATTGCCTTCGACCTGCTCGGCGACATCTATACCATGCCGATCGAGGGGGGCACGCCGACGCGGATCGCCGAAGGGCTTGCCTATGAGCATCAGCCGCGTTTCTCGCCCGACGGCAAGCGTATCGCCTTCGTCTCGGACCGCGGCGGCGGCGACAATATCTGGCTGATGAACCGCGACGGCAGCGACAAGCGCCAGCTCAGCAAGGAAGAGTTCCGCCTGCTCAACCAGCCGAGCTGGAGCCCCGACGGGCAGTTCATCGTCGCGAAGAAGCATTTCACCACCGGTCGCTCGCTCGGCACCGGCGAGGTCTGGATGTATCACGTCTCGGGCGGCGCGGGCGTGCCGCTGGTCAAGAAACCCAGCGAACGTCATCAGAAGGAACTTGGCGAACCGACCTTCGCGCCCGACGGCAACGGGGTTTATTACACGCGCAACGTCACGCCGGGACCGATCTTCGAATATGCACAGGACAGCAACGGCGACCTGTTCCACATCGAGCGCTACGACCTGAACGATGGCGAGGTCACGACCGTGGCAGCTGGCCCCGGCGGCGCCGTGCGCCCCTCCCCGTCGCCCGATGGCAAGAAGCTCGCCTATGTCCGCCGCGAGGGAACGCAATCGAAGCTCTATGTGAAAGACCTCGCCTCGGGCGCCGAGAAGAAGCTCTATGACGCGCTCGACCAGGATGTGCAGGAGACCTGGGCGGTGACCGGCGTCTATCCGAATATGAGCTGGACACCCGACAGCCAGGACGTCGTCTTCTGGGCCGGAGGCAAGCTCCGCCGCGTGAGCAGCGCGGGCGGCGAGGCGCGGATCATCCCGTTCAGCATCAGCGACGACCGGGTCATCATCGATGCGACCCACCCGGCGGTCGAGGTCGCGCCCGACAGCTTCGAGACGAAAATGCCGCGCTGGGCCGAAGTGTCGCCCGATGGAAGCACCGTCGTCTTCGAAACGCTCGGCAAACTGTGGATCAAGCCTGCAGCCGGCGGAACCGCGCGACGCCTGACTGCCGCGAAGGACAATGCGTTCGAACTGTGGCCCAGCTGGTCGCACGACGGCAAATCTATTGTGTTCGTGCGCTGGACCGACGCCGGGCTTGGCGAAATCCACATCGTCGGACGGGGCGGCGGATCGTCGCGCAAGATCACGGCCAGCCCCGGCCACTATGCCGAGCCACGCTTCTCGCCCGACGGCAAGCTGATCGCGTTTGAAAAGCGCTCGGGCGGCGGCCTCCGGTCGGAACGCTGGGGCGAGAATCCCGGCATCTACCGTATCGCGGTAAGCGGCGGCGCGGCCGAACGCGTGAGCGACAACGGCGCGAAGCCACAGTTCGGCGCCGCCAGCGACCGCATCTTCATGATCGCGTCGGCCGACGGCAAGAATCAGCTTGTCTCGACCGATCTGCACGGGCAGGACAGGCGCGTCCACGCCAGCGGCGAACTCGTCAGCGACTATGAAGTGTCGCCCGATGGCCGCACCCTCGCCTTCCGGCAGAATTACGACGCCTATGTCACGCCGCTGATGCCGGGCGGACAGGATGTGTCGCTCGGGACCAAGAGCGGCGCGCTCCCGGTGACGCGCGTCAGCGGCAGCGGCGCCGACTATATCCACTGGTCGAACGGCGGCAGCCGCCTGCACTGGAGCCGCGGCGCAACGCTGTTCAGCGCCGATCTCGGCAGCTTCTTCGCCAACGCGCCGACCGACGACAAGGCGCCCGAATTCACGCCGCCGACCGACGGCGTGTCGCTCGCGATGACGCAGGCCGCATCAAAGCCGAAAGGCACCGTCGTCATCACCGGCGCAAAGATCGTCACCATGGCCGACAAGGACGGCGGCATCATCGACAACGGGCTGATCGTCATCGAGAACGACCGGATCGAGTTCGTCGGCTCTGCGGACACCGTCCGAGTGCAGGTGCCCGCGAACGCCGTAACGGTCGATGCGACCGGCAAGACGATCGTCCCCGGCTTCGTCGACGCTCATGCCCACGGACCGCATGGCGACGACGAGCTGGTGCCGCAGCATAACTGGTCGGAAATCGTCAACCTCGCGATGGGGACGACGACCAGCCACAACCCTTCGTCGCGCGCCTCGGAGATTTTCGTGTCGTCCGAAATGCAGCGTGCAGGGTTAATTCTCGCGCCGCGCATCTTCTCGACCGGCGAGATCATCTATGGGGCGAAGGCGGCTGGTATCTATGCCGAAATCAACAGTTATGAGGATGCGCTCGCGCATGTCCGCCGCCTGAAGGCGCAGGGTGCGCACAGCGTCAAGAATTACAACCAGCCGCGCCGCGAGCAGCGCCAGATGGTTGTGAAGGCGGCGCAGGCCGAAGGCATGGAGGTCGTGCCCGAGGGCGGCTCGCTCTACACGATGGACGTCACGCTCATTCAGGACGGCAATTCGACCGTCGAGCACAACATCCCGCTCCACACCTTCTACAAGGATCTGGTACAGCTCTGGGGTCAGACCAGGACCGACTACACGCCGACGCTTGTCGTGACCTATGGCGGACCTGCGGGCGACCCCTATTGGCGCGCCCACACCAATGTATGGGAGCAGCCGATCCTTTCGCGCCACGCGCCGCCTGCGGAACTCGCCGCGAACAACAAGCGCCGCGTGATCGCGCCCGAGGGCGACTATGTCGACGACGACAGTGCCCGCGAGGCGAAGAAAATCGCCGATACCGGCCGCATGGTCTCGATCGGGGCGCATGGCCAGCAGGCGGGGCTCGGCGCGCATTGGGAAATCTGGTCCTTCGTGCGCGGCGGCTGGAGCAATATCGATGCCTTGCGCGCCGCGACGATCATGCCGGCGACATCGCTGGGCTATGCAAAGGATGTTGGCTCTCTCGAGGTCGGCAAGCTCGCCGATCTGCTGATTCTCGACGCCGATCCGACGCAGGACATCCGCAATACCGAGAAAATCCATCGCGTCATGCTCGGCGGACGGCTCTACGATCCGCTGACGATGGACGAGGTCGGCACAGGGACACGCAAGCGGCAGCCCTATTGGTGGGAGGCCGATAAACCCTGATACATTGCGGACGCAGATGGCGGCCGACGATTTTGTGACGAGAGGGTTGCAAGACTCGGCGGCCGCCGCTAGGGGCGTCTCCTCTCAGCGAGGAGAGTTGGCTGAGTGGTCGAAAGCGTCGCACTCGAAATGCGAAGTGCCGGCAACGGTACCGAGGGTTCGAATCCCTCACTCTCCTCCATTTCCTTCCCTTAGTGGATTGAAAACGCTGGCGTTTCGACCCGCTGGTTCAAATCGTTCCCTCATTCGATACCACATAAGGATTTCTTGAAGTCCTGAGCGGCGTTTTGGCTCAGTGATCGTTCAGCGTGAGTCTGATATCAATTTTAGTGCAATTTTAGGGCCGCAGGCATATACCCCCCCGGCAGTGGGGCGCTATTAGCGCCCGGAGGAACCAGATGTATAATCCGGTAAAGGCAGCACAGGTTATCGCTTACCTTGCGTGCAAGGTTCCGAACCGGACACTTGATGTGCTGAAGGCGATCAAACTGGTTTACCTCGCCGACCGCGAAAGCATCACGACTTTTGGGGCGCCCATTTTGGATGAGCGCCGAGTCTCAATGCCGCACGGCCCGGTAAACTCTGTCACCTATTCGCACATCAACGGCGAACGTGACCTTGATGCCTGTGGCTGGTCTGCATTTCTGGAAGATCGAGCGAACCATCAGCTCGCCGTCAAAGCCGACGTGACCGACGACGATCTGGATGAACTGAGCGAAGCCGATATTCAGTGCCTCGATGCCGTGTGGGAAAAATTCGGCCATATGGGCAAGTGGGATATTGTGGATTGGACTCACCGGCGTGAAAACGTGCCTGAATGGGAAGACCCGCACGGCAGCTCAGAAACGATTCCTTTAGAGCGGATCATGTCGATGGTCGGTGTGGAGAATGCAGTGGCGCAATCGGCGATGATTGATGATCATGCCCGGATCGCTCACCTGATGGTCAAGCTAGCCTAAGTCGATGCATAAAAAGGGGACGGTACTTATTCCGTCGGGGCCATCGCACGATCCAAATCGCAAGCATTTGCACGTGGTTTGCACCGATCCCGACGCCAATGGCGAGCAGTTGATTGTCTCGATATGCACGAAGGTGAACAACCTTTGCGACCCAGCTTGTACCATTCAGCCGCACGAACACTCTTGGCTGACCAAAGAGTCCTATGTCTTTTACAGGAAGGCTCAAATCGTCCCTCAGGCTGCGCTGGCAAACGGTATCGCCGGAAACCATTTCACAGTGAAGGACGACATGAACGGCCAAACCTTCCTGCGAATTGCAAACGGCATATGCGCGTCCATCCAGACACCCCGAAAGATTAAGAAATATATAGGTTGCCCCTGACCCGTGATCGTGCGCGAATCCACGATCCAATCGACGGTGCGCGGCCATCTCAACGACTGGCAGTATCAGACAAGGCCGACGAGGGCGCAGACGGAACCGCCGACAAAGGCTGCAAGCGCTAATAAAGCCGACCCGACCCCAACCCTGAGAAAGATGGTGCCCCAGCGCTCCGCTGGCTCCTCGTCTTCTCGCAGATCTAGCGCAGCCATCGCGGAGCGCGAGTTGATGGCCTGCTGGTACACGGCGGTCATATAATTCGCCTGGGAGTAAAATGCCCCAAAATATGCGAACATCGCTAGCCCAAGACCGGCCGCAAAAGCGGCGAACGACCGCTTGAGCCACAGGAGATCGAACGCCGCACGTTCATGGCCCAAGAACGTGAACAGCGCGATTATCGCTCCCCCATTGACGAGGACCAACGTCTTGAGCGCCGATTGCGCGAAATCGTGCTGGAACTGTAAACGCTGAGCGACCTCGGCCATATGACCTTCATAGTCACGACGGTTCGTATCGAAATATGGCGGAAGGCCAGCCTGTTCTCGCTCCATCACGCTCTCCTGTTTTATCAGGGGTAGCGCGGCTTGCGGCGAGGCGGCAAGAGCAGAAGCCTACTCCGCTAATTCCCACCCGCTCGGGATCGCTGGCGCAGACTGCGCTTCGGAGCGATCGAGCAGTCTTTCATGATAGCGATGCAGCGTTTCCGCGTAGGCCGTCGCATCGGCCGGCGTCGCGAAAGTACCGAAATTCTCGCCGGTACGCTCATAATGTCGGATCGCCTCGGCGTCCGACACGACGCGCCCACCGATGACGGTCGGAATCAGCACCTCGCCATCATCGGTCCCGATGGACATGGTGCGCACCGTCGATAGCGAACCATCCAAGTTCTGGACCCGGTCACGGATGCCGAGCGGGAGATTGCCCTTGATGATCGGCTGGACCTTGCTGCTGAACCGGGGTTCCCCCTTCTTGTAGCTCTCGGGGCGTGAATCCGGCACTGGCTCCCCGCCGAAGATATTTGCCTTCGCTGCCTTGGTGGCCTTCGCCATCGTCTTGCGAATTTCCTCAGCCTGATCGTCCGCCGACATGGCGCGATACTCCGGCGTCCCGAACAACTCCCCGAGCCAGCGACGCGCAATCGGGCCGCGCGTCTCAAGCAGCTTGTCATACTGCTGCGGCGTGAGGTCACCCTTTTGGGGAACGGAGATAGCCCCACCAGCGCGCAGAACTTCGCGCGTAATAGGATCGTTCTTCGCTGTTGAGGTCCAGATCGGCGAAACAATGTCAGGCCCGATACCGCCCTCGCCCGTGATCGGACGCCCCCAAATATCGCGCTTGGGCAAGAGGTCATCGGACAGGCCGGGAACGCGAGAACGGATGCGCGCGTCGCTGCGCTCGGCGTCGTTCCGGGGGGAGCGGACATGCTCAAGGCCTATATGCGGGCCAAGGGCGTCCGCATCCTGTCGAACGCGACGGAGCAGGGCAAATGAGCGCCCGTCGTACCGAACCCAGCGGCTGGACGACGCTCGTTTGCTGGATTGTCTGCCTCGCGGCCTCATGGTTCACGATCCAGACCGTCGATCTTGCCTTCCGTGTGCTGAAATGAGCGCGCTTACCATTCGGTTCGGTCGGGGGGTTTCGCAGCTCCCCGCCGACATCGCCCTTGCGCTCATCCCGTCGCTGCCGCGTCCGCACCTTGAGCGCCTTGTCCAAACCCTCATCGATCGCATGGACGAGGCCGACGGCGACACCGACCTAGAGCCCGAGGAAACCGACCACACGGGCGGCGAAGATGATTTCAGCGGCTCTCACCACGACGGCCCCGGTTGCCCAATCTCTGACCCGGGTAGCGGTTATGACGAGGACATCGAATATAACGGCGACGAGCTGGAGCGGGACGTGACCCCCGCGGGGTGGTTCGGATGAGCGCCGCCGTCGTGAAGCTGCCCACAGCAGCGTCGCACAAGGTCAAAAATGGCCGGTGGAAGGAGCAGCGCCGCGCGGGCAGCGCGCTTCGCAGGGAGCAGGGGCTGTTCGACTTCCCGCTGCACCACAACCGCGAGGCCGTCATAAAGGCCGAGAGGCTGGCGGATTTCATGGTGGAGAATTTGCCGATGCGAGCCGAATTGGCGGTCAGGCTGGGGCTTGTTCAAATCCTCGAACCCGAACAGGTTGCAGAACTTCGCGGGAACGTCGTTTCCAGCAATCAGGCCCTCACCCTGATAGAGCTGGCGCTGGCCGACCCACTGACACAGCATCTGATATGGACCGTGTTGCAGCGGCGGGGACTTGTATGAGCGCGGCCCTCGTCAAGCGCATCAACGCCTTTCTCCGAGAGGCGGACATGCCCCCGAGCGTCTTTGGCCGCATGGTGGTCCGCGATCCCCGTCTTGTTGATGACTTGCGGCGCGGCAGGGAGGCCGGTCGGTCGGTCACTCTTCGCTGTGACGACTTCATGCGGAATTGGCGGGCTGCCTACAAAGCCGGTCAGGTCCACAAGATCGGCGACCGGAGGCGCACCGTCTCGCTTGAGGAGCGCGCATTGCGGAATGCCAACGGCGATCCGCGGCAGGCTCTCGAATTGCTCCGTCGTGCGATTGAGGCCGTGCAGCCGAGGGCGGCAGCATGAACGCCCGACCACAGCGCAAAGGGCGGCCCGCGCTCACCCGCCATATCGACAGCAAGCCCATTCGCCTGATCGCCTGCAACGACGGCGAGGACGTGGGCGAAATCATCCTGCCAGCACAGAAGGGAGGCCAGCCGACGCGCTACAAGGTCAGTTGAAAGGTTGGGAATCCCAACCTTAAGCGGGCAGCGGGTTTCGGCTCGCTGCCCATTCTGCGTCGTCGGTCCACCGCCCCGAACTGGCACAGGCTAAAGTAATTTGGCCTTTAATTGATCGGGATCAATGTCTAGCGCTCCCGGACCCGGTAAGGCGTTCGGACACAGTGGCTTTTGCGACCCTAGCCACTGTGCCCAAACCTTCCTACTGCCCCCGCCGCGATCATGTTGGCGGGGGCGTTTTTATTGGTAAATCTGGCTGGCGGGGCCCCGCCTCGCGGAGTCGCACCCGCGAGACGAGGTTGACTATTTAACGGTTGGAGCGACGCGATGTTGCTACCCCTTCCGGGCTAGTCCGGGCTGGTCCGCCTTTCCAACCCGGCGCGACGCGAATCGCCGCGCAGAGCGCGATCACGATGATCGCAGCGTTCTCGATGGCGGCGTTCGCCGAAAGTCCGAGAAGCCTGATCCCTAGCAAGGCATCGACCTGATGCAGCGATGCCGACCGGACAGCGATGAAGGCGATCAGGCCGACACTGGCAAAAGCAGCGAGCCTGATCGGCAACCTGGCGGCGCGTTTCCGATAGAGCAACAATGCGCCAGCCGCCGCGGCGACGGCAAACATTCCTGCGATGGCGACCTCTTGGTAGCCCTGTCGGTCCCCGTATAGGGCGCTGTCGCGTATCGGTTCGCGGATCAGGTCGGCGAGCAACAGGTCGGCGGCCGTTGCCTTCGCGGCGCCGAGCAGCAGCATCAACAGGCATAACACCGCCCAGAACCGCGCGTTCCGCTGGTCGGACAGCGCCGCCATCCCGCACGCGATAAACGCCAGCACATAGTCGAGAACCGTGAGCCACCCCATATCGCCAACCCCGTTTCATTCCGAACCAGTTTGGCGCGATATCAGGCTTGCCGAGGCGTGGCCACGATGCGATTTAGCGCGGCGATGGGGGGCATCAATCCTGTGCGGAGACATATTCCGACGCTCGATGGCTGGCGTGCAGTCGCGATCGGACTCGTCATGCTGCTGCATGGAGCGGACTCGATCACGCGAGCCCTTGCCCCGGCCGGCGTTCACTTCGATCCAGGCTCTGGCGTGGGCCTGCTCGGGGTTCAGATATTCTTCTGTCTGAGCGGCTTCCTCATTACGACCAACCTCATCAACGAAGAGGATGCGCGGGGTTCCGCGTCGTTGCGCTCCTTCTACATCCGGCGATGCTTTCGCATCCTGCCCGCCGCGCTTACATTCCTCGCGATTGCGGGCCTGCTCGGGACGCTTCAATTTATCGAAGTCGATCCGACGCGTTGGGTTCATACGCTGCTGTTCATGGCGAACTATTCGGAAGCGCCGCGCAGCTATTATGTCATGCATTTCTGGTCGCTAGCGGTCGAAGAGCATTTCTATTTCATCTGGCCGCTTGCATTCATCCTGCTCAGGCAGTCGTCGCATCGCCTTGTGCTTGTGGTAGCGACGATAGCGGGCGTGGCGCTGTGGCGCGCCATCGCGTTCAAGTATCAGATCACCTACACGGACAGCGCGCTCTTCTGGGGACGCACAGACACGAACGCAGACAGCCTGCTATTCGGGGTTGCGCTCGCCCTGCTGTTCGCCGATCCCGAATGGCGCGCGCGCATCGTCAAACACCTCTCGGGCAAATGGGCGCCACTTCTGGGATTCGGCCTAGTCGTCTGCGCCTTATCGGTGGCAATGCTGCGACAAGCCTTCGACTGGAAGGTCAACCTCTTCCTGATCGACGTCCAATTTCTGCTGATCGTCTCCGCGATCATATTCACGGTCGTGAATCCCGGCGGTTGGATGGGGCGCCTGCTCGAAAGCCCGCCATTTCGATGGGTTGGCCGCCTCTCGTACAGCCTATACCTCTACCAACAGCTCTTTCTCGTTGAGGACGAATGGCTGTCATCTTCGCTCACGGTACTACAAGATTTCCCGATCAACATCGTGGCGGCCGTTGCATGCGCCTTGTTGAGCCTTCACCTAATCGAGAAACCTATGATCCGGATCGGGCATCGGCTGGCGACCGCTAAAGGCCAGCCCTTCGCTATGGATGCTGCACGGGTCTAGAGCCGGTGAGTCGCGAGGAAGCACGGCGCACGCACGTTAGACCCGAGGTAGCGGGCCGTCGTTCGCGACATGCGAGGCAAGCGGCACCCACGATGCCCGCCAAGCCTTGAACGCCGCCTCATCGCATGGCGGCTGTCCAGCATCGCGGAGAACCAGCGCCCGAGCGTGGATGCGAGCCTGTAGATTATTCTCCGCCTCCTGTGCCTCATCCATGCGCGCAGCGGTTTCATTGTTGATGTTCGCGGGATCGGCGCAGATGAATTGCATGAGCTGGCCATAAGCCCATGCCCGGTCGCGAAACTCATTGAGCAATGCCCTATCCGCAGGATCGTCGCTGGCAATGAGGTAGTCGATCCATCCGCCCGCTTCCGACATGCCGCCCGCCCTCTCCAGCTATAATGAGACGCGCCCGTGCGTAGTTGCCAACCTCGCTATAACGCGCGCGCAATACGTGTCGCAAACCCGGCTCGACCCTCAGTGCAATCTTAGCGCTCCGTTTCAGGTTTTTTCCGGTTCTCTTGCATCTATAACTTAACGCGCGCGCGCGCATTGGACTGACAAAATTACCAGACACATACTGCCTGACAAAATTCTGGATCAGCTATAACGCGCGCCCGCGCGTATTGCTCTCATAACTCCCGCACGCGATACGTGCCGCAAATTCAAACCGACGCGATCAACCGGCTATGACTGCCTGAAAAAATTCAACCTTCGGCAATAGCAGCCTGACCACGGAAATCCTCACCCCCACCACCCACCCCCTTCTAAAGGGGGGTGGGGGTGGTGGGGAGATCGTCACGAGAGGACGCCGCCCCCACTTTCCACACTTTCCCCACCACACTTTTCAAGGTGGGGGCGAGGCCCAAGCTCGGCAGGATTAAGCTCATTGCCGACGATGACGAACGGGCGGAGATTCCCCTTACCATCGGTGTGCCGATCGATAGCGAGGGCCCCACTCCCGATCCACGACCGAAGCAAGGCCTTGATCCTTCCCTTGTCGCGCTCGGCTGAGAGACCAACGACTTCGGCGACGACATGCCCCGCCCAATCCTTGGCTTGAACGCTATCCCGCCATTCCCCATCCTTAAGGCGCTGCTGGACCTCGTAGAGATGCCATGCCGAAAGGCCATCAAATGCATCAGGCTTTTCCCATAGCGTGGCGACACCGACGAAATCGGCTGGCGACCCATCCTTGCCATTATCGAGGCTCTGGCTTTCCAGTTTGATCCACGTCGCGGCATCGGCCGGAGCGCGGTTGGCTTTCCCGGTGTCGATGCGGACCAGTGACCGGCGCAATGCCGGATCGTTGATCCCAAGTTCCTCCGCCTCCCTATCGCCCATGGGATTGAGCGGCAGCACGACGCGAGCAGCATCGCGCAGAGCGACGGCCCCGCGACCATCTTCCGCCGTAACCTCACGCCCCCCGAGCTTCTTGGTATGGTGGACCAGCACCACCGCGCATCCGGTCTCCTTCGCGAGGCGCTTCCAACGCTTGGCGATACCGTCGATAGCGCCGTTGTTGTTCTCCGAAACCATGTGGCTCGACACGAACGGATCGACGGTCACCACGGCAATCTTTCGGGCACGGATCGTGGCCGTGAGTTGCTGAAAGACATCCTCCGCGAGAAGGAATCCTGACTGGTCCTCTTTCGCGGTACACAGCGGCTGATCCAATCCGCTATCCACCAGCAGGCGGCCGGCGCAATCATCGGGCGATATTCCGTAGAACAGGGCAGCGGCAGAAATCTGCCTGTCCAGTTCGTCCTGGGCGTCCTCCAGATTGTAGATCCATGCCGCCTGCGCTCCACGGTGGAGAGGCTTCCCGAGCAAGGGTTGGCCCGAGGCGAGCGACAAGGCAATGGCATTGCCGATCGTGCTCTTGCCGGTCCCGCCGGGGGCGATGATCGCGGTGACTTCCCCGGCAAGCAGCCAATGGCCCATGAGCCAAGGCCGTGTCGGAATAGATCGCGGATCAGGCCAGCCGAACGGCGTTGCGCTGATCGGCTTGAGGCGAGCGACCTTCGCGCCGGATTCGGTGTCACTGGCGAACGGACGCCCGTCTATTTCATCGGCGAGACTACGCAGCGTCACGGGCGCCTCCTGTCATCACGGAAATCGGAGGAACCTTGCGTGGCTGCGAAAGGCGCTTGCGGAGACGAGCGGCCAGCATCGGACTATCGCAGGCCAAGGCCTCGCGGTCGCGCATGGGTGACAGCTCATAGTCGGGGCAGGACCAATCCAGAATGCAGACAGCATTCCCGCCCTCGCACAGCCATTGCAACGGCGTCGAGACGATCCGAAGCGGACCAATTGGCCAAACGTCGTTGAGCAGATCGGCGCCGAGGATCGAGCCGCAGCCGATACGCCACCACCAACGAGCCGAGGCCGACGAGCGAAAGGCAACGATGTCGATCATCTCGCCACGCTCGAACACTGGCACGATAAGGGCTGGCTTCCCCTCAGGTTCGGGCCACCATCGCCCAGCATCGTCCACGTCGATGCGCTCAACACCGAAAGGCGGCTGCCGATATCCAAGGGTTGCAATTGCCTCAGGGGTCGCCCCGAGGCCCAGCAGATAGTCTATGTGCGGCTGGCGGACGTTGAACACGGCGCGGTTGCAATCATCGAGCAGGGACATTGCCGCCCTCTTTCGTCTCATCGATCACCGGCCAGCCAGTTGCCTTTGCGAGAAGGCGGGCAGCATCCCACGCTGCGCTGTGGGCGGTATAGGTGCCGGGTCGGTTGAAGTCGGAAGGCGAGAGGGTTGATTCTCGAAAGACGACGCGGAAAAACCCGCCGCCCTTGCCGATCACGATGGCGGGAGCGGGATCGTTCATGCCGCCTCGCTCCCGAATAAGTCGCCCTGACCGTCTTGCTCCGTCACGTAACGCGCTGCAACCCAGACGTTGACCGCGATACCGGACAAGCCGAGGCGGCGTTCGCCGGATTTGGCAATCTTCCCGAGCTTCTTCAATTCGCTCAGCCGTGCGCGGCAGAGAGCCAGCGCCGAGAATGGAGCGTCAGGAGCGGCGAAGATCGTGTCCGCGATAATGCCGGCAGGTCCGGCAGCCTCGACCAGCGCCAAAGCGAAATCGGACTGGCTCTTGCGCGAGCCATCACTGTTCACCTTGCGAGCGCCATCCCTGCTGGCTTCGTCATCGCGGTAGCCAGCCCCCTTGGGATACTTGGGGAGATCGTTGTCGTTCATTTCGCTTGCTCCGCCAGATCGGGCAGACCAGCACGGGCGAGGATCGACCCCAGCCAAGAGCGCTGTTTCTCCGAGAGGTCGCGGTCGGCAACGCAGCACTGGCCGAGGAACGCCCCCGCCTTCCACGTCAAGCCGTCCGCATGATCGTTGAGGACCGCGAGCGCCGCAGCACGCACCGACTGGAATGGTTGCGGCAGGGTCATGCCAACCTCCCCTGCCGAAGCATCCGGGACGGGTAAGCGAGCCGCTTCCACAGAGGACGCGACCGGCGCCAGCCATGCGAGAACCGTTGCAACCACGCTTCGGAACAGCTATTCGGATGGAACCCAACGCCTGCCAGCTTTAGGGTTTCGAGCCGTCCCGCGCTATCGGGGCGGCTCAATCGTTTAGGGGGCCGTCGCCCTTGCGGATGCATCATTGTTCACGCTGCTACCGCGCGGGCGGCGAGCTGGCGGGCAATATAGGCCTCGATGCTGGCAACGGTGATCCGGGTGACGCGACCGACCTTGAACGCCTCAAGCTCGCGATTGGCGATCATGTCCCAACCCTTCGACTTGCTGACGCCGATCATCGCGAAGCCGTCTTTTGGCGCGACGGCGAGCGGCTTGATAGCCAACGTGTCTTGCATGACAATCTCCATGTGGCCCGACACGGTCTGTGCGGGTCGTTCATGGAGTTAGGCGGCGCGCGAATCCCGCCACAGAGCGGGAAATAGAAACAAATGGAAAGAAATCAGTCTCCGCTAAGATCGGGGCGGATTTCCAAGACCTTATTGCGGATGCGGCGCTTTTTGGAAGCGTCCTCCAAGTGGCGCGGCTCGATTTCCGGAAGCAGGCGCGTGATGGCCTTAGCCAGCGGCAGGCGCTCTTGATCGCAAATCGCTATGGCCCTCTCAACGATACCGGCGTCACTCAAATAGGTAAACTGCCCCGCCTTTCGGCCAGCGCGACTTTGCCCCCTGGCTGGACGCGCGGCGCTGGTGGTCGCCACGGTGTCGGCAAGTTCGAAGAATGAGCGAAGATCGCCGCTGTGAAACGATAAGCCAGCTAGCTTTACGGCACCCGTGAAACCCGGCGTTGCGCCGGTCTGCGCAGAGTATTCGTCGAGACGCAGACTTAGCGTGCTGACCATTATGTCCGCGCCCCACGCTCCCGGCGGAGCATCCCAGTCATGAAAATGATCCGGCCCCATGATGGCGACTTGGGCACGGCCTCGCACGACGCCATTCGCGAGCGCGAAGCGCAGCTTTTGCAGGATCACCCATTGCTCAAGGCCCGCGGCCAGCAGCAATGCCAACGCGGCCCTTGAACGCACCCAATCACTGTCGTCACTCATGCACCCCTCCGTAGGGTGTCCGCAGGCTGAAACGAGGCGGCAGGCCGGGCGGAAGCCAGCCGTTCGGGAGCGACCCTAGCCGCCTCGCCTGCTCACGCTCGCCGGTCGGCAAGCTGAACGACGTTTGTCCGATCGCTGAGAATGAAAGCGGACCAGTGGTCCAGCAGCGTTCGGCGCATTTCGAGAAACTTGGTTCGCTTGTAGGCGGCAATCACGGCATCGGGGACGCTATGCGATAGCGCGGCCTCGGCAACCGGGTCCGGTATCTCGGGATGCTGCTCGGCGGCCCAATCCCGAAAGCTGGAGCGGAAGCCGTGCGGTACATAAGTCAGGCCCGCATCGCGCATGACCTTGCTAATCGTCATGTCCGAGATGGGCTTGCCCTTCCCGTTCGGCAGCAGCAGCGCGTCGGGCTTCGACGAGTCGGAAACCTCTGCGATGCGCTCCAGAACCCACAGCGCCGCGTCGTTGAGCGTGACGGTATGGGCCTCGTTGTTCTTTCGCATCAGCTCGGCGGGCCGATTCCAGTTTCTCTTTTCTGCCGCGACATGCCCCCAGCACCCCTCTCGGACCTCGATAGAGCGCGCGACAGTCGCAATCGCGAGCATCAGCCCGAGGCGCCCCTTGGTCGGCGTGTCGTCCATCAGGCTGCGGAAATAGGCAGGCACGTCGGCGTAAGGCATCGCCGGGAAGTTGCCGCCCTTCTTCGTCTTGCCGGTAAGCGCCCCGACGGCCTTGCGCGGGGCCTCGGTCGTTCGCCAGTTCATCGCCTTGGAGTAGTCCAGCACAGTCGCGATGCGCTGCCGGACCTTTTTCGCCATATCGGGCTTCGTCGTCCAAATCGGTGCGAGCGCGTTGGCGACATGCTCAGCCTCGACCAGATCGACGCGCATCTTGCCGAGCGTCGGGTAAGCATGGGTTTCGAGCGACGACAGAAAGGCGTCGGCAGTCTTGTCGGACCAGCTGTGCGATTTCTTCTGTGCCTTGTGGGTCGCGATGGTCGCGTCTTTGAACGACGGCGGCGGTTTGCGATCCTTCTTACGTTCGGCGGCCGGGTCACGTCCCGCCTTGGCCGCGTTACGTAACCGGGCTGACAGCTCGCGGGCCTCGGCCAGCGTGAGCCTCGCCTTTTCCTCCAGCGGTATGTCGTCGCCGATGTCGGAGCGCAGCGCGAGCGGGGACAGTTCAACCGCACCCATGCCGATGTCCCGACGCTGGCCATTGACCTGAACGCGAAGCACCCACGATCGGGCGCCTGTCGGTTTGACGAGCAGATACAGGCCGCTGCCATCGGCATGGCGCCCCGGCTTTGCCGTCTGGATCGTCTTGGCTGTCAGCTTCGCCATCGTTACCCCAATCGTTCCCACATTATCGCTCGGATTGTGAGCGACCGTCGCGGACTGTCACGGAGTATAGGGCGGCAAAAATCCCTTACAAGCCTATGCTATCGCGGTCTGTCAAAATACATGGCGGACTGAGAGTTAGGTTCCCTCACTCTCCTCCATTTTTCCCTGTTTTTGACCAATCGCCAACGCCGCCCCGGATGCACCGGGACGGCGGGTGCAGCCTTTGGGTCAAGACGGCCCGCAAACCCGAACCGGTCGGGCGAAGGCCGAGGGAGCAAGCCAGCCCGAACGGCCAACGCATCTGTAGTCCCCGTCACAGGGCCGGAATCGGCCCGCCGCGGTACCTGCCCGTGTAACGGACTTGAAACGGCCGTGAATAGCCATAGATTGACGATATGACGTCAAAGACACCTTCCGGTTCGCCGGGCCAGATTCCCCCTCTCGTTGCCGCCCCGCTCATCGAACGCGCGCGCTTCGCCCCCGGCGATATCGTCCGTCACCGCCTGTTCGACTTTCGCGGCGTCGTGTTCGATGTCGATCCGGTCTTTTCGAACAGCGACGAATGGTATGAGGCTATCCCCGAGGCGATCCGCCCGGCGAAGGAGCAGCCCTTTTACCACCTGCTCGCCGAAAATGAGGATTCATCCTACATCGCCTATGTCAGCCAGCAGAATCTGGTCGGCGATTCCGAACAGGGTCCGGTCGATCATCCGCAGATCGAGGTGCTGTTCGACGGGATGGCGAAGGGACGTTACCGCGTCCGTTCGATCCACCGGCACTGATCGAGCGGTATTGGAGGCGCGTCAGGCCTTCAGCTTCCATCCCGACACGAGCAGGCGATAGGTAATCACGCCCAGCACGATGTTCGTCGCGACCAGCACCAGCGCTGCGGTCAGCACGGGATGGGCGAGAGTCGAGTCGACGGTCCCTATGAAGCCGAAACGAAAACCCATGATCGCATAATAGACGGGATTTGCGTGCGCGACGCCCTGAAACCACGGCGCGAGGCGATCGACCGAATAGAAAGTGCCCGACAGCAGCGCGAGCGGCGTGACGACAAAATTGGTCACCGCAGCGGCGTGATCGAACTTTTCGGCCCAGACCGACGTGATGAGGCCCAGAAAACCGAGCATCATCGCGCCGAGTACGCCGAACAGAGCGACCGCCCACAGGTGGTCGGGTCCGACATGCACCCCCGGCCAGAGGAGCATCGCGAGCCACAGCGCAAAGCCGACGAGGATCGCGCGGGTGACTGCGGCGCCGATCAGCGCGGTGACCAGCTCGCCGACGCCGAGCGGCGGCATCAGATAATCGACGATCGTGCCCTGTATCTTGCCGACGAGCAGCGAGAAGCTCGAATTGGCGAAGCTGTTCTGCAGCATCGCCATCATGATCAGCCCCGGCGCAATGAAGTCGGCGAAGGGAACGCCGATGACTTTCCGCCCCGCGCCGCCCAGCGCAACGGTGAAAATGACCAGAAAAAGAAGGGTCGTTACCGCCGGAGCCCAGATTGTCTGGAGCTGGACCTTGAAAAAACGCCGCACCTCCTTGACATATAGAGCCTGCAGGCCGGGCACGTTCAGCGTCCGGATATGCGGGACGCCGGGTTCGGCAAAGGCCGGTGCTGCGGCGTTGTTGTTCGAGTCGGATCGCGAAATTTGGGGCTGGTCGTTCATGGCGTTCTCGCCTATCGCCTCCCCGATCTTACCGCAAGCTGGGCAGCGACGGGCAACGGTCCCCAAAAGGATCGGCGCCACGGATCGCCCGACGCCCTTTGCGTGGAATGATGAGGAATTGAAACATGTCATGGACCGATGAGCGCATCGAGCAGCTGCGCAGCATGTGGGAAAAGGGTCTGACCGCCAGCCAGATCGCCGATGAACTCGGCGGGGTCAGCCGCAATGCGGTGATCGGCAAGGCGCATCGTCTGGGCCTGAAGTCGCGCCCGTCGCCGGTGAAGGCGACCGAAAAGGTCGCGAAGCCCGTCAAGGCGCCCGCCGCACCCAAGCCTGCCTCGCCCGCGCCGCCTGCGCCCCGCGCTGCTGCGCCTGTCGCGCCTCGTCCGGCCGCCCCGATGCCGAAGCCGGAACCAAAGCCCGTCGTCGAGGCATCGGACGAGGATAGCTCCGAAGCGCCGCCGAAGCCCGATGCGCCGCGCATCGTCTCGATCGGCCCCGGCGGCTTCATTCGCCAGGGCCCCGGCGACCAGCAGGCGCCGATCCCGCCCGCGCCGCCGCGCCGACTGGTGCCCGCGAAGCCGAGCCCCGAGATCGCGGACAAGACGAGCCTGCTCGACCTCAATGACCGCATCTGCCGCTGGCCGATGGGGCATCCGGGCGAGCCCGACTTTCACTTCTGCGGCGTCGCGGTGAACCCCGGCTTCCCCTACTGCGTGGAGCATTGCGGCCGCGCCTATCAGGCGCAACTGCCGCGCGGCACGCGCCGTCCGCCCCCGCCTGCCCCCTTCGGTGGTCCCCGGGTTCGTTAAGACGGTACCCGTGAAGCCGTTCGGGCAGGATTTCCACTTCGCGCGCGCGCTCGGCCTGGAGTTGGTCGAGCGCGGCGACGGCCGCTGCGTGATGGCGATCGACATCGACCGCGAGCGGCACTTCAACCCGCAGGGCGCGGCGCACGGCGGGGTTGCCTATAGCCTCGCGGATTCAGCGATGGGCGGTGCGATCACCAGCCTGCTCCCCGACGATCGATGGTGCGCAACGCTGGAAATCAAGTTCAACTACCATGCGCGCGTCGTCGAGGGGCGGCTGACCTGCGAGGCCGAGGTGCTGCATCGGGGCAAGCGCGTCGCCAATATCGATGCCCGGCTCTATCAGGACGGCAAGCTGGTCAGCAGCGCAAATGGCAATTTCGCGATTTTCGCCGCGCCGAACCAGTCCTGAACAAGCGAAAGGCGCCGGAGCCCACACGATCCGGCGCCTCCCTATCCGCTTTCCGAGGGATCAGAAGCGGAAGCTCAACGTCCCGCGCACGCTGTGCGTACGAAAATGCGAACCGCTGCGCTGGATGTCCGTGCCGCCGCTATCGAGCAGGAAGGGATTTGTCGGCGGTGCGGTGCCGGGGCTGACATTCACGATATAATCATCGTCTTTGAGGTCGGTGTAGAGATATTCCAGGCCGACCGCGATGTTGTTCGTGACCATGATTTCGGCACCGCCGCCGGCGGCATAACCCCAGCCATTGGTCTTTCCGTTGTCTGCGAAGCTATTTGCCGCGTTGGTCGTTGCGAACTTGTTGTCCAGCCGCGCATAAGCCGGACCGCCGGTCACATAAAAGAGCGCACCGCCGCCGGGGGTATAACCCGCCCGCAGGCGGAGACTGCCCTGATAGTCGGCCTCACGGCTCATGGTATAGCTGGCGGGGGTCGTCGAAAAGCCGCTGACGCTATCGCGGGCGACGCTGTGGCCGCCCTCCAAGAGCGCGCCCAGGACAAAATTGCCCATGCGCTGGTCGACACCGATGCGGCCGAAGAACCCGGGCCCGTCCTTGTCGTTGCGACACCCGATGTTCGCGGTGCCGGTCGCGGCGCCGTTGCAGAAACCCGGCGAGAATGCGTTTGCGCCAGCCGCCGTGGTGACCGTATCGCCGTAGGCGCCGTCGCGATCCGTGTCGAAGACCAGCGTCTCGCCGCGATCGCTGCCCTGCAGCGTGGCACCGCCGCCGATCGTGACATAGGCGCCGTTGAAGTCCTGCGCCTTGTCACGGCCGCCGGTTTCCTGCGCCATGGCGGGCGCAGCCATCAGAACCGCCGCCGAAGCAGCGAGGAGAGCTGTAGATTTCATATTATTCTCCACTTTTTGAATGACTTTGCAGTCGGTGGAGAAACCCGCGGAGGATGCACCGGTTTCATCGCCGTGTCGAAAACGCGATGAACCGAGCCCTCGAAATCGGGCCGTTGCGCCATGAAAAGCGCGCTTGCCAGCGGCCTTTATGGACCCGTATAGCCATGTCATGAGTCACGATTTGTTCGACAGCAACCAGCCCGCGACCGAAAGCTACAACGCCTCGCAGATCGAGGTTCTGGAAGGGCTCGAACCTGTCCGCCGCCGTCCGGGCATGTACATCGGTGGTACCGACGAGCGGGCGCTCCACCACCTGGCGGCCGAAGTCATCGACAACAGCATGGACGAAGCCGTCGCCGGCCATGCGACGCGTATCGAGGTCATTCTCGATGTCGGCAACCGCCTGACGGTAATCGACAACGGCCGCGGGATGCCGGTCGACCCGCACCCGAAATTCCCCGGCAAATCGGCGCTCGAGGTCATCATGACCATGCTCCATTCGGGCGGCAAGTTCGAGGGCAAGGCCTATGCCACGTCGGGCGGTCTCCACGGGGTAGGGGTCAGTGTGGTGAACGCGCTGTCGATTGAAACCACGATCGAAGTTGCGCGATCCAGGCAATTGTACAGACAGTGTTTTTCGCAAGGCGTTCCGCAAGGCTCGCTCGAGGAGCTCGGCCCTACCCCGAACCGCCGCGGCACCAGCGTGTCGTTCGTCCCCGACCCCGCGATCTTTGGCGAGCATGGCCGCTTCAAGCCGCAGCGCCTGTACCGGATGGCGCGGTCGAAGGCCTATCTGTTCGCGGGCGTCGAGATCCGCTGGAAATGCGCGCCCGAGCTGATCGGCGATGACACCCCGGCCGAGGCGATATTCCAGTTCCCCGGCGGCCTTGCCGACCATTTGAAGGAGCAGATCGGGACGCGCGAATGCGCGACCGCCGAACCCTTCGTCGGGCGGCAGGATTTTCCCGGCGAGCAGGGGCGCGCCGAATGGGCGATCGCCTGGCCACTGTGGTCGGACGGCAGCTATAGCTGGTATTGCAACACGATCCCCACCCCTGCCGGTGGCACGCATGAGGCGGGGTTGCGGGCCGCGCTGACCAAGGGGCTGCGCGCTTTCGGCGAGCTGATCGGGCAGAAAAAAGCGGCGCAGATCACCGCCGAGGACGTGTTCAACGGCGGCGAGATGATGCTGTCGGTGTTCATCCGTGATCCGCAGTTTCAGAGCCAGACGAAAGACCGGCTTTCGAGCCCGGAAGCCGCGCGTTTCACCGAAAATGCGGTGCGCGACCATTTCGACCATTTCCTGTCGGACAATATGGATCGCGGCCGCGCGTTGCTCGGGCTGATCCTCGAACGGATGGACGAGCGCCTGAAGCGCAAGGCCGAGCGTGAGGTCAAGCGCAAGACCGCGACGAGCGGCCGCAAGCTGCGTCTGCCCGGAAAGCTCACCGACTGTGCGAACGATGGACCGGAAGGCACTGAATTATTTATTGTCGAAGGCGATAGCGCGGGTGGTAGCGCCAAGCAGGCGCGCGACCGCAAGACGCAGGCCATCCTGCCGATCCGTGGCAAGATCCTGAATGTCGCCAGCGCCAGCGCCGACAAGATCCGCGCCAATCAGGAAATCGCCGACCTCGCGCTCGCGCTTGGCTGCGGAATGCGCAAGGATTGCGACGCCGACCGGCTCCGCTATGACAAGATCGTCATCATGACCGATGCCGATGTCGACGGCGCCCACATCGCGACCTTGCTGATGACCTTCTTCTTCCAGGAAATGCCCGACATCGTGCGCAATGGGCATGTCTATCTGGCGCAGCCGCCGCTCTATCGGCTGACGGCGGGAGCGACTTCGGCCTACGCGCGCGATGACGCACACCGGGCGGAGCTGGAAGCGACGATTTTCAAAGGGAAAAAGGTCGACGTGGGACGTTTCAAGGGTCTTGGCGAGATGAATCCGAACCAGCTCAAGGAAACGACGATGGACCCGGCAACGCGCTCGCTGCTCAAAGTCACGCTTCCGCAGGAGTATGAGGAGCGTCAGGGCGTGAAGGATCTCGTCGACCGATTGATGGGCAAGCATCCCGAGCATCGCTTCCAGTTCATCCAGGCGAATGCCGCGACGCTGGACGAGGCGTCGATCGACGCCTGAAATGCGCGCGTCGCTGCATCGCCGCCTTTCCCTTGCGACGGCGGCGCTGGCTTGCGCGCTGTTGCCGCTGTCAACATCGGCGCAGACTGCGGCTGAGCAGACCGCTCCGACGACCACCGCGTTCGAGCGCCGGGCCGCGCAATTGCCCGATGTTGTCGCCGGCAACATGGCATATGACGACTATTTTGCACCCGCGTTCCGGGCCGAGGTTCCACAGTCCCGGTTCGCAGCGATCACCGGGAGCCTCATCGCGCAATATGGGCGCGCCCTAAGCGTCGAGTCCGTGCAATCGGCGGACGGCCGCTCGGGAACGCTCCAGCTTCGGTTCGAGAAGGGGACGGCGACAGTCAGGCTCGATGTCGGGGCGAGCGCCGACGAGCGCGTTACCGGCCTGCTGATTACGGGCTTTGCGGTCGACGGTGACAACTTCCATCGCATTGCCGCCGATCTTGCGGGCCTGCCGGGCGCCACGGGCTTTCTGGTCGCCGAAATCGACGGCGATGCCATCCGGACAATCGCGAGCGCGAACGCCGACCGGCAATATGCGGTCGGTTCGACCTTCAAACTCTATATCCTGAATGAGCTTGCCGCCCAGATCGCGACGGGCAAGCGGCGCTGGAGCGACGTCGTCCCCCTCTCGCATCCCAGCTTCTCCTCGGTCGCCACGGCGAACTGGCCGAAGGACGCGCCCGTCACGCTGCAGACGCTGGCGAACTGGATGATTTCGGTGAGCGACAATGGCGCGGCGGATACCTTGCTCCATCTTCTCGGCCGCGACGCGATAGAGGCGCGGATGCGAGCGGCGGGGCACAGCGAACCCTCGCGCAATATCCCCTTCCTCTCGACCGTCGAGGCCTTTGCGCTCAAGGGCAATAATTTCGCTGTCGAACGTGCAGCCTTCATCGGCGCGGACGACAAGGCGCAGCGCAGGCTGATCGATGCCAATGCGGACCGGCTGACCCTCGCCAATGTCGACGGCGTCAGCTTTACGGCGGGGCCGCGATTCATCGGCGAACTGGAATGGTTCGCTTCGCCGCGCGACATCGCGCGGCTGATGGCCGATCTGCGCCGGCGCAATTCGGCGCCGGTGATGGCGGCGATGGCGATCAACAACGGCGTCGGGCCGGTCGCGGCAGAGCCGTGGCGCTACCTCGGCTACAAGGGCGGATCCGAAAACGGCGTGTTGTCGATGAGCCTGCTCGGCCAGCGCAAGTCGGACGGCAAATGGCTCGTCGTGACCGCCAGCTGGAACAATCCGGAGGCCAATGTCGAAACCGACCGGCTGGTCGGACTGGTGACGCGCCTGCTGGCGCTCGCCGCCAAATGATCAGGACGTCAGCGCGGCGACGAGCGCCTTGACCTTGGTCTGGCGCCACTGCGGGGTCGGGGCGACGAGCCAATAGCCGCGCTTGACCGCAAAGGCTTCGCGCACCAGCCGGACGCGGCCAGCCGCGATATCGCCCTCGGCCAGCATCGCCGGGACGTTGGCATAACCCAGACCGTTGGCTGCCGCGTCGATCGCAAGCCCCGCATCGCCGAGGCGCAACGCCGGCTCGCCCTCGTCGACCGGGCATCCGGGCCAGGCGATGCGCGTGTCGCTGTCGCTGCCGGGCCCGGCGACAGTCACCATCAACGCGTCGGCGAGCGGCACGCCCTCATGGTCGCCGGCCCCGTCGGTCCAGAAGATTGCAAGGTCGAGGTTGGCTTCGGTGAAATCGATTCCGCCATCGGCCGACACGAGCGTGAAGCGCACATCGGGTGCCTGCTGGCTGTAGCGCGCGAGCCGGGGCGCAAGCCATTTTGCGGTGAGGTCGCGCGGCGCCGCAATCGTCAGCGACTGCGACGATTGTCCGGCCTGCATGGCGCGCACCGATTCCTCGAACTGCAGGAAGCCCTGGCGCAGCGCGTCGAGGCCGGCATTCGCCTCACCCGTCAGCTCGAGCCCCTTCGGCGTGCGGCGGAACAGCACCACGCCAAGCATATCCTCGAGCGCTCTGATCTGCTGGCCGACGGCCGCAGGAGTCACGGCAAGCTCGTCGGCGGCGCGGGTGAAGCTCAGATGCCGGGCAGCGGCGTCGAAAACGCGAAGCGCGTTGAGTGGCAGGTGGGTGCGCTTCACGACGCGGTCGCAGGCGCCACGAGCGGAAAGTGCGGAATGGCAACGAGCATCTGCGATTCGTCGCCCATCTCCATCGTATAGCTGCCGACCATCGACCCATCGGGGGTCGGCAGCGGACAACCGGAAACATAGTCGAACGCGCCGCCGGGCAGGATCAGCGGCTGTTCACCGACGACGCCCTCCCCCTCGACCTCGCTGATCTGGCCGCGCCCGTCGCTGATCCGCCAGTGACGGGTGAGCAGTTGGGCGGCCACCTCGCCATGATTCTCGATCCGGACATGATAGGCCCAGAACCAGCGACTGAGCGCCGGGTGCGACTGCTCGGGCAGATAGCTGACCGACACCCGCACGGTGATCGGCCCCGTGGTGGCCGAGAAAGGGAAGAAGGAGTCGATCATCTCCATCACAAAGTCGCCTAAAGCCCGACCTTGGTCAATGCCTGGTCCAGATCGGCGATCACATCGCGCGGATCTTCGAGGCCGATGTTGATGCGCAGCATTCCCTCGACGACGCCCATGTCCGCGCGTGCTTCGGCGCTGACGCTATAGTGGGTGGTCGATGCGGGATGGCAGCAAAGGCTGACCGCGTCGCCGATATTGTTACTGATATCGACGAGTTCGAGCGCGTCGAGCATCGCCATGGCCTGCGCGCGGTCTTCAAGGACGAACGAGAAGATCGGGCCGCACGCCTCCATCTGGCTCATCGCCAGATTATGCTGCGGGTGGCTGGCCAGGCCGGGGTGCAGGATGCGCGGAACGCGGCTCTCGACGAACTTGCCGACCGCGAGCGCGTTTTCCGATTGGCGCCGGGCGCGAAGATCGAGCGTCTCGAGTCCTTTCAGCACCACCCACGCGTTGAACGGCGACAGGTTCGGCCCGGTGTTGCGCTGGAACGGCAGCAGCACATCGTTGATGAACTTCTCGCTCCCGCAAACGGCGCCGGCGAGAACACGGCCCTGCCCGTCCATCAACTTGGTCGCCGAGTAAGCGACGACGTCGGCGCCGAACTCGAGCGGCCGCTGGAGCACGGCAGTGGCGAACGCATTGTCGACAACGGTCGTGATGCCATGCGCCTTCGCGAGCGCGCAGACATGCTTCATGTCGACGATATCCATCGTCGGATTGGCCGGAGTCTCGAAAAAGAAGACCTTGGTGTTCGGTCTGATCGCCTTTTCCCACGCATCATTGTCGCGGCCGTCGACGACGGTCGTCTCGATCCCGAAGC
Source organism: Sphingopyxis soli (assembly GCF_018682675.1). Lineage (GTDB taxonomy): Bacteria > Pseudomonadota > Alphaproteobacteria > Sphingomonadales > Sphingomonadaceae > Sphingopyxis > Sphingopyxis soli. The sequence continues at coordinate 100,123 of NZ_JAFMTR010000042.1, read as the reverse complement.
GCGGGCACAGGCTGTCGACCAGCCAGCGGCACGATCCGAACGCGGCCTTGCCGGCGACGATATGGTCGCCCGCGGACAATTGGCACAGCAGTGCCGTCGTCATCGCCGCCATCCCCGTCGCCTGCGCACGACACGCCTCGGCGCCCTCCATCAGCGCGATCCGTTCCTCGAGCATCGCAACGGTCGGGTTCTGCAGCCGCGAATAGGTCATGCCCGGCGCTTCGCCGGCAAAGCGCGCCGCGACCTCTTCGGCGCTGTCATAAGTGTAGCCGGACGTCAGGAAGAGCGCCTCCGACGTCTCGCCATGTTCGCTGCGCCAGGTGCCGCCGCGCACGGCCTGCGTTGCCGGATGCCAGTTCCTTGTCTTGCTGCGATCGAAACCCGTGGTCTTTTTCATGTCCTCGTCCGTAAAACTAGTTCGTCAGCGCGGCAACGACCGCGTCACCCAGGGCCGCGGTGCCCATATTGCCGCCCAGATCGGCGCCGCGGCAGCCGTCGGCAAGCACCCTCGCCACCGCGGACTCGATCCGTGCGGCATTGGCTTCGTCGTCGCCCGAATGGCGGAGCAGCATTGCGAGCGACAGGATCATCGCCAGCGGGTTGGCGATCCCCTTCCCCGCGATGTCGGGCGCGCTGCCGTGGATCGGCTCGTAAAGCCCCCTCGTTCCTTCACCAAGCGACGCCGATGCGAGCAGCCCGATCGACCCCACGCACATCGACGCCTGATCCGACAGAATGTCGCCGAACAGATTGCCGGTCACGACCACATCGAACTGGCCGGGATTGCGCACCAGCTGCATCGCGGCATTGTCGACATACATATGGCTGAGCTCGACGTCGGGATAGTCCTCCGCGACTTCGATCACGACGTCGCGCCACAGCTGCGAGGTTTCGAGCACATTTGCCTTGTCGACCGAGCACAGGCGCTTGCGGCGTCCTTGCGCCGCACGGAAGGCGACATGCGCGATGCGCCGTACTTCGCTCTCGCTGTACGACATGACGTCATAGCCTTCGCGCTCGCCGCTTGCCGTCTTGCGCGTGCCCTTCTCGCCGAAATAGACGTCGCCGTTGAGCTCGCGAACGATCAGCAGGTCGATCGCCGAGGCGATTTCGGGACGCAGCGCCGAACTGCCCTCCAGCCCCGGGAACAGTTTCGCGGGGCGAAGGTTGGCAAACAGCCCAAGCTCCGACCGCAGTCCCAGGATCGCCTGTTCGGGGCGCAGGTGGCGTTCCACAGCGTCGAAGCGCGGATCGCCGACGGCGCCGAAGAGAATCGCGTCGGCAGCTTTCGCCTTCGCCAGCGTTTCGCGCGGCAGCGGATGGCCGACCGCTTGATAAGCAGCGCCCCCGACAAGCGCGCGATCGAGCATCACCGGCAGGGCAAGCGCCGCGATCACCTTCTCGGCTTCCGCCATGATTTCCGGGCCGATACCGTCGCCGGCCAACAGCAGGATTTTCAATGCTTCGCCCTTTCGTGTCCCGCCAGCCGCTTAGACAGCGGCGACGCCTCACGCAACCGCCCTGCCCAGCCGGTCGACCAATCTTTCTCTTACGGTCAGCAAGTCACGGTTGCGCCCGTCGAGGACGTCGCGGGCGAGGAAATGGCCTGTGATGGTCAGCGCGTCGAGCACATCGGCCATCGAAGGGCTGGCGTCGACGCCGCGCAGGAAGCGTGGCAGTCGAAAAAGTCGCCCTTCATAGCCTTGCGCCGCGCCGACGCTGACCGCCCCGCCCGACTTGGGGCTTACGAAGGCGAGGTCGTCGAGCGCGCCCGTCACCACGCATTGTTCAAGGTCGAGGCCAAAGCCGAGTTCGGCGAGCAGCAACAGCTCGTACCGCGCCAAGGCGGCCGCCCATTGGCGGGCCGACGACGCCACGCCGATTGCATCGAGAAGCGCGGAAAGCGCCGCATGGAGCACGGGATAGGGCTGGCTTTCGGGCAGCGTCGCGGCGGTCAGGCTCGTCGCCCAATCGATCGACGCCGCCGCCAGCGGTTCGGCCAGCAGGGGCGCACGGCTCTGCAGCAGTTCAACCGTCGCACCGCCAAGCTGTTCCTCGGTTCGCGCGCGAAGATCGAGCGCAACGAGATTGCCCGGTATCAGGATCGGTCGAAGCCGCCGCGACCGCCCGCCGCGGACATAACCGGCAACGAGCCCCGCCTCCTGCGTCAGCGCGCGCAGGATCGCGCCATGCTCGCCATGCGCGCGCACCGCGCAGACGATCGCATCGGCGGTCAGGCTGGCCAAAGCACCATCTGCGTTTGCGTCACCAGCGCAACCTCGGCGCCTTCTTCGGTTCGGATGCGGGTCTGCCAGACCGACAGGCGCTTGCCGATCTTTACCGGGATTGCCTCGCCGACGAGGACCGCGCCAACCGGACCACCGCCGAGAAAATTGGTCTTGCTCTCGATCGTCGTCGTCCCCGTGGCACCCTCGGGCAGGGTCAGGAACGCCCCGACCGCACCGAGGCAGTCCGCGAAGGCCATGATCGCGCCGCCGTGGACGATGTTGCCTGCGGTGCAGATCTCCGGCCTCACCGGGAGTTTGCCCGCGACCCGGTCCTTGCTGCCTTCGTGGATCGAGACGCCCAGCGTTCCCGCGAGCGGCATCGTTGCGGCGAAATCCATGCCTCTCTCCCTCAACTTCCCGGATTATAAAAATCATAGACCGCCTGCGCGACGCCGGCGCTCACGCCCGGCGCCTTCTGCAGATCCTCCAGACTCGCGCTGCGGATCGCGCGCGTGGTGCCGAAGTGCATCAGCAGCGCCTTCTTGCGCGCCGGGCCGATGCCCGGCACCTCGTCGAGCGGCGAACTGCCCATCGCCTTCGCCCGCTTCTGGCGGTGCGCGCCGATCGCGAAGCGGTGCGCCTCGTCGCGCAGCCGCTGGATATAGAAAAGCACGGCATTGTTCGTCGGCAAGGTGAATTCGCGCCCATCGGGCAAATAGAAGGTCTCGCGCCCGGCATTGCGGTCCGGCCCCTTGGCCACCCCGACATAAGGCAGGTCGTCGATGCCAAGCTCCGCGAGGACCGACCCCGCCGCCGACACCTGCCCCTTGCCGCCGTCGATCAGCACCAGATCGGGCCATTCGCCCTTGGAACGTTCGGGGTCTTCCTCGATCGCCCGCGCGAAGCGGCGCTGGAACACCTCGCGCATCATCGCGAAATCGTCGCCCGGCTGCGTCTCCGCGCGCTTGATGTTGAACTTGCGGTACGCGCCCTTGATCCAGCCCTCCGGCCCCGCGACGACCATCGCGCCGAGCGCGTTGGTGCCCTGGATATGGCTGTTGTCATAGATTTCGATGCGCTGCGGGGGCTCGTCGAGGTCGAACAGCTCTGCCAGCTCGCGCCCCAGCTTCGCCTGCGTGCTGCTTTCGGCAAGCCGCCGGTCGAGTTCCTCGCCCGCGTTGCGCACAGCCTGTTCGAGCAGCCGCTTGCGGTTGCCGCGCTGCGGTACGCTGATCTCGACCTTGCGGCCGGCGATTTCACCGAGCGCCTCGGCCAGCAGATCTGCCTCGTCGGGTTCACGATCGACGAGGATCAGCTTCGGCGGCGGCACGCCTTCATAGAATTGCATCAAAAAGCTTTCGAGCACCTCGCTCTCCGGCACACTCGCGATGTGCGCAGGGAAGAAACTGCGATGCCCCCAATTCTGGCCGCCGCGGATAAAGAAGCCCGCGATGCAAAGCTGTCCGCCCTTCGCCGCGAGCGCAAAGACGTCCGCGTCTCCCAATCCGTCGGCGTGGACCGACTGCGTTCCCTGAATGAAAGTCAGCGCCTTCAGCCGGTCGCGAAGCACCGCCGCCTGCTCGAAATCCATCGCCTCGGCCGCCTTGGTCATGGCATCGCCAAGCCGCTTTTGCACCGCGGTCGAGCGGCCTTCGAGGAAATCCTGGGCGTCGCTCACCAGCCCGGCATAATCCTCTTTGGAGATGCGATCGACGCACGGCGCCGAGCAGCGGCGGATCTGGTAGAGCAGGCAGGGGCGCGACCGGTTCGCAAAGAAGCTGTCGGTACAGCTTCGCAGCAGGAAGGTCTTCTGGAGCGCGTTGAGCGTGCGCCCGACCGATCCGGCGCTCGCAAACGGGCCGTAATAGCGCCCCTTGGCCCGCCGCGCGCCGCGATGCTTCTGGACGCGCGGGAAATCATGGTCGGTGCGGAGCAGGATGAAGGGGAAGCTTTTGTCGTCGCGGAGCAAAACGTTGTACGGCGGGCGATAGCGTTTGATCAGCTGCGCCTCGAGCAGCAGCGCCTCGGCCTCGCTGTTGGTGGTGACGATCTCCATCGCGCGCGTCTGCGCCACCATGCGCTGAAGCCGCTGCGGTAGCCGCGCGACCTGCGTATAGTTGGTGACGCGGTTCTTGAGCGCGCGCGCCTTGCCGACGTACAGCACCTCGCCGCGCGCATCGAGCATCCGATACACGCCGGGACGGACCGGCAGCTTACGCACGACGCCGCGGATCACCTCGGCGCCGCGTTCGAGGTCGGGCTTGTCGGCCCCCTCGCCGTCGCCGCGGACGACATAGGCGGATTTCTCTTCGTTGAATCGGTCGGGAGCGTTCGGGCGAACCATGATTTTGCATGTAGGCGAGGACGATGCGACCCGCCATAGTGTCCAAGGTAAAACAGCGCGGGAGGGGCAAATGGATGTTCGCGGCAAAATCGCTTTGGTTACAGGCGGCAGCGACGGGATCGGGCGCGAGATCGCGCTGCAATTGCAGGGGGCGGGGGCCGAGGTGATCGTCACCGGGCGCTCGGCCGCGAAATTGCAGGCGATGGCGTCGCTCGGCTTCGGGACGATCGCGGGCGATCTGTCGACTACGGAAGGCGTCGATGCGGCCGTCGACGGCGTGGCGGGCAAGTCGCTGGCGGTCCTCGTCAACAACGCCGGGGTCGGCAGCGACTATGAGCTCGACCGGCCCGACACGCTCGACAGCGCCGCGCACTGTATCCGCACCAACCTCGATGCACCGATCGCGCTCTGCACCCGGTTGCTGCCAATATTGCGTGCGCAGCCCGAAGCGGCGATCGTCAACGTCACGTCGGGTCTGGCGATCGCGCCGCGCGCGGGCGGTTCGATCTATTGCGCGACCAAGGCGGGGCTGCGCAGCTACACACAGGCGATCCGGCACCTGCTGAAGGACAGCAATGTCCGCGTGATCGAGGCCCTGCCGCCCGTCGTCGAAACCAACATGACCGCGGGGCGCAGCGGCAAGAAGATGAGCGCCGCCGACTGCGCCGCCGAGATCGTCCACGGCATTCGCACCGGCAAAAGCGAGGTCAACGCCGGGATGGTGAAGATATTACAACTGGTCCACAGCGTCTCACCGGCGCTGGCCCGGCGGATCATGATCCGGTTCTGAGGACATAAGATATGATCACTGTCTATGGCGAAGGCCGGGGGTTTCGGGTCGTCTGGCTCCTCGAGGAAATGGGCCTTCCCTATCGCGTGCGACAGGTCGACCTGCTCTCCGGCATCGAGAATGACGCCGAGTTCCTGGCGATCAATCCCGCCGGATTCATTCCGGCAATCGTCGACGGCGACACGGTGATGGTCGAATCCATCGCCATTATGGAGTATCTGCTCGCGCGGCATGGGCCGTCGCCACTCGCGCCGGCCCCGTCCGATCCCGATTATCCGGCCTATCTGCAATTTCTTGTGATGGGCGAAGCGGGTTTGGCCGGTGCGATCAACGCCATCGTCGCGACCAATATCCTGGCCCCGGAGGCCGAGAAGACGAACTGGACCACTGGCTGGGCGCTGGGAACGTTCGAGAGTCGCCTCGATCTGGTGCGGCGCCAGCTCGCGCGATCGGCCTATATCGCGGGCGACAGCTTCACCGCCGCCGATATTTCGATCACCTACGCCCTCGAATTCGCTCAGCGTACCGGCTGCTTCACGCTCTCGGACCCCGAAAAGGCCTATGTGGCCCGTACCACGGCGCGGAAAGCTTATGCGCGCGCGATGGACGGTTGCCCGGGAACCAAAGCATGGGCCGCCGAAGTGGCCGCACGACAGGTATAAGAAAACGCCCGCGGAAATCCGCGGGCGCCTTGTCTCTGCGATATCGAGAGGCTCAGCCCTTCGCGACCGCCGCGATCGCGTCGTCGATCAGCGCCTTATCGGCCTTCGCATCATGCTTGTCCGCGATCAGCTTCGCCGCTGCGTCGGTCGCTGCCTTTGCGGCTGCGGTGCGAACTTCGGCGAGGGCATTGGCTTCGGCCGCGGCGATACGGTCTTCGGCCATCTGCTTGCGGCGCGCGATCAGCGCAGTCGCGTCTTCCTTCGCCTTGGCGACCAGCGCTTCGGCTTCGGCGTCCGCGCGGGCGCGCATTTCGTCGGCTTCCTTCGCCGCGCGGGCGAGCTTGGCTTCATATTCGGCCTTCAGCGACTCCGCGTCGAGGCGGAGCTGTTCGGCTTCCTTCAGCTGCTTGGAAATCTCGGCGATCTTGCCGTCGAGCATGGCGCCGAGCGCGGCAGGCACCTTCTTCCAGACAAGGATGCCCAGGAATACGAGCATCGCGATCGAAACCCAGACGGTCGCGTCCAGCCCGAACGCCGTCGGATCGGCGTGTGCTTCGCCTGCGGCTTCGGACAGGATGAGACTGAAATTAGCCATGAAGCACCGCCTTCACTGCCGCCTTGGCATCCGCCGCCGCGACCTTCGTACCCGACAGCTTGGCGACGAGGTCGCTTGCTGCTTCGGCCGCGACCGATTCGATTTCCGCCATCGCCGACGTGCGGGCAGCGGCGACCTCGGTTTCGGCTGCCGAGAGCTTCTCGCCAAGCTCGGCGTCGATTTTCGCGAGGCGCTTTTCGGCGTCCTTCGCCGCCTTGTCCTTCGCGTCGGCAACCGCCTTCTGCGCCGCGGCGCGGCTGGCGTCGCTTTGCTGGCGATAGGTTTCTTCCAGCGCGTCGGCAGCGGCATGGGCCGCCTTCGCCGCCGCCAGATCGTCGGCAACCTTGCGGTCGCGCGCGTCAACCGTCGCTTCGATCTTGGGCAGCATGCCACGGCCGATCACGGCATAAATGCCGGCAAACACGACCAGCAGCCAGAAGAGCTGCGAGGCAAGATACCAATTGTCAGCGGTGAGCTGGGCTATCTGGGGCATGGAAGGCGAACCTTAGAATTTGAAAACCTGCAAGATGGAGACGCCGACCCCGAAGAGCCGGCATCACCCGATCGTCGAAATCAGACGACGAACAGCAGGATCATCGCGACGACGAACGCCAGCAGGCCGAGAAGTTCGGCAGCGGCGAAGCCGATGAACAGGCGGCCCTGCTGGCCGTCGGCCGCCGCGGGGTTGCGCAGTGCGCTTTCGAGGAAGCTGCCGAAGACGTTACCCACGCCGATGGCGGCCATGCCGGCACCGATAGCGGCGAGACCTGCACCGATCAGCTTTGCTGCTTCTGCGTCCATTTTACTACTCCTTGGGTGTAAGCGTTTGTTGATAAACGAAATTAGTGAAGGTTGACCGCGTCGTTGATGTACAGCGAGGTCAACAGGGCGAAAACATAGGCCTGGATGCCGGCGACGAGCAGTTCGAGCGCGCTGATGCCGATCATCAGGGTGAAGCTGAGCACCGACACGACCGAACCGATCACCAGATTGTCAGCGTTGAAACCGTTGATCACGAAGCCCGACAGCACCTTCAGCAGCACGTGGCCCGCGGTCATCGCGACGAAAAGACGCAGGCCGAGGCTGAACGGACGGATCATGAAGGAGATGAACTCGATCACCGCGATGAAGGGAATCATCGGCAGCGGCGTACCGTGCGGCACGAACAGCGAGAAGAAGTGCAGGCCATGGCGCCAGAAGCCGACGACGAGGACGATCGAGAAGGACAACAGCGCCAGAACGCCGGTGATCGCGATGTGACTCGTTACCGTGAAGGGATGCACGCCGAGCACCCCGAGCGGCAACATGCCGAGCAGGTTGCAGAACAGGATGAACATGAACAGCGAGAAGACGTAAGGCGTATATTTGCGCCCCTCGGTTCCGATGTTCGCGGTCATCATGTTCGAGATGAAGCCGGTGAAGCTTTCGACTGCGACCTGCCAGCGGCCCGGGATCAGTTGGCGGCGCATCCCGCCCCACATGAAGAGGCCCAGAACGACCGCCGCGATCACCATCCACAGCGCGCTGTTGGTGAAGAACACTTCATGCCCGCCAAGGTTGAAACCGCCGCCGAGCGGGGTCACCTCGAACTGGTGCATCGGGTCGATCTTGCCGGATTCCGCCGCCACTCTTCACTCCACGCGCATTGCGGGGCGGCGCATTCGGCCGTCCCGCGGAAATTTCCGTTTGCGACCCGCTATTTGCGGGGCGTCGATGTCAGGCGAATGATGTTCCTGAACGCCACGACGATCCCGAGGAACAGCATCACCAACAAACCCCAGGGCGACGTGTCCGCGAAGCGATCGATCAGCCAGCCGAATAGCCCGCCACCGATCAATCCGCCCAGCAGTTCGGCCAGAACGCGGTTGCCGAGCCGGTAATTGGCATCGGATTCCGGTCCGGCGTTCACCGCGGTCCGTTTCGCTTCTGCGGCTTCGGCCCGGTCCAATCGCTCTTCGAGCGAGACCAGGCGCGAATCCTCCGAAGCTGGTTCCGGATCGCTGACATTCTCCGTCATTCTCCGCCATCCTCCTGAAACAGAGGCGAAATCCTTCGCCTCTGCCTACAAAAAAAGGCCCGAAAATTCGGGAGACCCCTAAGGCGCGGTCCGTTTAGGAACGCCGCCCGATTAAGTCAATGCTTGGCTGTCACGCGCAAAAATGCCGCCGCGTTTAGGGGCGCGGCGGCATCTGCGGCCCGCAGGCCGCCTTGCAATCCATCATCTTACGGGCAGCGCGAATCCCGCACCGGCGCGCCGCTGTCGCGGGTCAGCCAGCGGCCATCGGGCGCCTTGTACTTTTCGCCCGGGCGCGTCTTGGCGATCAGGTTGCAACCGGTGACGAACGCGAATTGCTCGACCGTGCTGCCTGCCGGCGCCCCGCTGGTGTAGGCCGCCTTGCGCTTGATGTTGATGTCGTTGACCATGTCGCGCACTGCGGGGGTCGGACTGGTGACAAAGCCCAGATAGCCGTCGGGCTGCTCGCCGATCTGTCCCGCCGAACGCGCCGCCTCATAAGCCGGGTCGCGCTGCGCCATGGCGGAAGGCACCGCCAGCGCCACCGCTGCCGTCACGGCTAATGCCGCCGTTGCCCATCCCGCCGGTTGTCCCAGTTTCAGCATCGTCATTCCTATCTCGTCAGAATATTCCGCTATTCTGCTCAATCAGCTTTTTGGCATCTCCATCAAGCTTGTACACAATTTCCTGCTTGATGTTGATGTTGAGGTTGATTTCGATCGGCTTGTCGGGCGTTTCGATCTGGACACAGCCGCCAAGCGCCGCCGCTCCCATCAACATCGCAACGAACCGCCGCCCGATCATCGGCCTCCTTTTGTCATTTTCGATCATCGTCATTGCACGGGCTCGCTTTCTGGGGGCTGAACAGGGTTCGGTTGACCTGCCGTGGCCGCTTCCTGTTGCTGGATCAACTGGGTCAGATTCTGTTCGATCCAAACCGTGGGATCGTAGAGTCCCTTGGCGGAGGTGACGAGCTGCCGGAACGGGCCCGTTACCTTAACGTTGAACACGAGAGGGATTTTGGCGATCTGGTTGGTCAGGAAATTGCGGGTTGCCCCCGCGCCCTGCCCCAAACCGCCAAAACGGATATCGGTCACCATTTCGCCGTCGAGGTCTCCGTTCAGCGTGATCGTCAGATCGTCATATTTGAGGCTGCGCAGCGCGCCAAAGGCAAAATTCGCGATCGTACCGAGATTGTGGTTAGACAGCTCGCCGACATAGGCAAGCGTGCCGCCACCGTCGCGCGCGTCGATCCGCCCGTCGACGATCCGTCCGCCGAGCCCGTCGAATTCGACGGGCAGCGTGCCGTCGAACTTGCCGGTCGCGTTGATGTTGTCGAAACCGAAATTCTGCAGGAACACTGCGGCCTCTACGCCGACGACGTCGAACGACAGCCGCCGCGGCTGGTCGGCGGCGAAATTCAGCGTCGTCGGATGGAGGATCAATTCGCCGCCGGCAAAGGGCCAGCGGCCGCCCTCGATCCGCACCCGGTTGTCGCCGAGCAGCTCATATTCGATCTCGCCGTCGATTACGGGAATACCGGGATTGATCTCCCTCACCTGCGCCTTTTGTCGCGGCGCGGTCTTCAGGCCGAGCAGATCGTCGAAGGTCAGGGTTGTGGTCAGGCCGGTGACGGGACCGAAGGCGGCCGCCAGATTGGTATTCGCCGTGGCGAAGGTACCGCGGCTCTTCACACCGTCGGCGGTCCATTCGATATGCCCGTCCCCGACGACCGCCCCTTGGACATTCGCAACGACACCCAGCGCCAGATGCGTGAGCTGGTCGGGTTGGAAACCGTCGCCGAAGCGGAGCTCGCGCACCAGAAGATCGGCCGAGCCGGTGCCATCGCCCAGTCGGTGCCGAATCACGGTGTCGAGTATCTTCGTCCCCGTCCTTCGTTCGCTGAAACCCGCGGTTGCATCGATCACGCCGCCAGCGAACCGCAGACTGGCGTCGCGGCTGACGAGCGGCTCGAACCGGTCGACCTCTTCGGCGTCGGCAAGCGCCAGCCCGCCGTCTAGCGTCAGCGCGCCGCCGGCCCAGCGCCAGCGACCGTCGATTTCGCTCATTTCGAGCGGGACAGCACCGATTTTCCCGCTCGCTCCGGTCAATTCTCCCGTCATGCCGTGTGGCGCGCTCCGTCCGGCAATCCGCCGCGCCGCAAAACGCGTCACGCTGTCGCCCTGCCCGAGCCGGACGTCGGCGAGTGCGACCGCCCAGCGCATCGTGGCGAGATCGATCTCGGCACTGCGGGCATCGAAGGCGACGGGAGAGGAACCGCTGGCCCCGCGAAGCCTGATTCCCGGAAGGCGGATTGCGCCGCGCAGGCCGCCCCGACCGGCGCTCAGGAGCGGCGCGTCCGGGCGGCTGCACAGGTCCATAATCGTCTTGTCGAGCCGGAACCCCGATAGGGCAACCCGGTCGGCGCCGATGCGAGTGCAGCCTCGGTTGAGCGCAAAATTGCCTGTCGGAGCGAGCGCACCGGCGAGCGGGATGCTCAACCGGTCGACGCGGCCATCGCCGATCGGCCCCGAAAGCTCCGCCCGTGTCGCGAAGCGCAACGGACCGCCGGGCTTCCCGGAAAAGCGGACCGGGTCGAGCGCAAGCCGGGCGCCTTCGGCCGCATAGGCGTCGAAGCGCGCGAGACCGCTGACCGTCCCGTCGGCGCTCCGATCGAGCGTCAGTAACCCCGACGGCAGATCGCCGCCGCCGAAGGTCCAGCTCCCTTTTGCGATCACTGCGGGTTTGGGCGCCCCGAAAAGATAGCCGATCCGGCTGCCTTCGCTGCCGATGAAGCGCCCGCCGCTGGCGCTCGTCAGCCTTGGCGCCAGCAGGTCGATTCGCGCCTCGGCGCCTGCCCCCTTCAATGCGAAGGCCGTTTCGCCGCTCGTATCGGCGAGCATGGCCGCAAGTGCCTTTGCCGCGCGGCTGGCCAGCGGGCCGACCGGGCTTCCGGACCATTCTTCGGCGCGATCGACGATCGACCGGCGAAGCGCGGCGCTGCCGCTTGCCTTTGAAAAGCGGACGCGGCCTTCGATCGTCGGAGCCTGTTTGCCGACGATGCCCTTCGCGGTCAGCGTGACGCCGCGCGCCGCAAACGCTTCGCCATGAAGCCCGGCCATCGCTGCGTCGACGTCGATTGTGGTCCGGTCGGTGGTGCCGCTGAACGCGGCGTTGACGCCGAGCCGGTCGGCCGCAATCGCCCCTGCCGCAAGTTTCGCGATGCTCGCGTCCGCCGTGCCACGCCAGCTTCGCAGGTCTTCGGAGAGCGACACATCGAGCGCGATCTGCGGCGACACGGCGCTGACGCGGCCGTCGGCGCAGCTGAGCGAGGCGCCGCGCAACGGCCCGTTGAGCCGCGGTCGCACATTCCGCACGTCGACCGTGCCATAAAAGCTCGCATCACGCGCCGAACAGCCGCCGGCGGCGATCCGCGGCGCCACGAGGGCCAGCTTGCCCGAAAAATCCCGGCGCAGGTTGCCGCTGCCGTTCAGCACGGCGCCAACATTGCCCCACGGGGTTTCGACCCGCGCGCGGGCATCGGCAACGCTCACCCGCAGGTCGGGCAAGGCGAAGGGCGTGGTGTCGGTCGGGTCGCGGAACTTGTCCAGCGAACCCAGCGACAATTGCCCGTCGACGAAGCGACCATAGAGACGAACGCCGTCGGCGACGACGCCCGACACATAGGGTCCCGACCAGCCGTAGCCGATACGCACCTCCACCCGGGTGGCCGTCAGGTCGGGATGCGCCGGATCGCCGATAACCAGATGGGACAATTGTTCGGAGCCGAAGCCGATCCTGTCGATCGTGTAACGGGCAGGAATGCCGCGACTGTCGAACTGGTCGCGAATGATCCTGTCGGCGATCGGTTCGCGCGCCATCCACGCCACCGCCGCAAGCGCGACGACGGCGCCCGTCGTCATCCAGCGCTTCTTGAAAAGAATCCTGCGGATATGCAGCCGCCGTCGCGGCGCCGCTTCCCCGGCGGTCATGCCAAAACCGGAGCGGCTATGGTGGCGGATGACGTCACGACGCTTATGCTCTTTTCCTCATGCGCCCCAACAGGCCCGTCCCTGCCCGCCAGATAACGCCAGAATGGCGCAATTGGCTGCAATAATCGGGACGTAGCCATAGACCGCGAACCTTATGTCCGTTGAGTGCGCCCCACAAGCTGGTTATGCCCGCGCCATGGCCGATGCACCCGCACCCCGTCCCGACCACAGCGGCCACCGCGCGCGCCTGCGAACCCGTCTGCTGAACGATCCGGACAGCATGGCCGATTACGAGCTGGTCGAATATCTGCTCGCGCTCGCGATCCCGCGCCGCGACACGAAGCCGCTGGCCAAAGCGCTGCTCCATGAATTCGGTTCGCTGGCCCAGCTGGCAAGCGCCGATCCCGAATCGCTTCGCCGTGTCAGCGGCATGGGCGACACCGCCGTCGCTGCGCTGAAAATCGTCCAGGCGACGAGCCTGCGGATGCTGAAGGGCGAGTTCCGCGAGAAACCCCTGCTGTCCAGTTGGGACGCCCTGCTCGACTGGCTGCGCGCCGACATGGGGCCGATCGATATCGAGCGCGTACGCATACTCTATCTCAACTCGCGCAACATGCTGATCCGCGACGAGGTGGCGAGCGAGGGCTCCATCGACCAGTCGGCGATCTATGTCCGCGAGGTCGTGAAGCGCGGCCTCGAGCTCGGCGCGGCGGCGATCATCGTGGTCCACAATCATCCGAGCGGCAATCCGGAGCCGAGCCGACAGGACATCGCGATCACGCGCGAGCTTGCGGGGGCCGCGGGCAAGCTCGGAATCGTCCTGCACGATCATATCATCATCGGCGGCGCCGAACATCGCAGCCTTCGCGGGCTCGGCCTGCTATAGCCAGCAGGCTTTACTTGTCCGCGCGGGCGGCACATCATCGGGCCATGCAGATTCGGCAGCACCATCTTCGCTTCCGCCACCATGGGGGACAGCTTCTCGCGGGCATCTAGCCCCGGGTTCCGGCGCGCCACGCCCCGGCAGCCCGGGGTGAAAATTCCGAGATTTCCAGATGGGACGCCTTCCGGGCGCCCGTCATCCATTCTGCTGAAAGCATCCCCATGACCAACGCAAAGGCCGTCAGAAAGCCGCCCGTCCACATGATCGATCGTGAGGCCGACGCGCTCACCGACCTCGCGATCGGGGTCGAAAAGCGCATGCCGCAAGTCAGCGAGCTTCTGCTCCGCGAGATCGGCCGCGCGACAATCCACAAGGAACGTCACGTCCCGCGCGACGTGGTGACGATGAACAGCGAGGTCGATTTCGTCGATGCGGCGAGCGGCGCCGTTCGCAGCGTGCGCCTCGTCTATCCTTCCGATGCCGATATCTCGACGGGGCGCATTTCCATCCTCACGCCGGTCGGCGCCGGGTTGATCGGATTGCGTACCGGCAGCGCGATCCTCTGGCCGGACCGCGATGGACAGGAACGCGCGCTCACCATCCGTGCAGTCCTGCAGCCGCCGCGCGCGGCATGACCTGCCCAGGGCGAAGCAGCCGCCGGATCTCTCCGACGGCTGCAACGCTCCATCGCTAACCGCTCTGAAAATCAGGCGCCGCGCGACAGGAAACCGGTCAGTTCCTCCTTGCTGACTGCGCCCGACTTGTCGGCATCCGCCGCTGCCCAAGCCTGGCCGATCCAGGTCTTGACCTGCTCCGATTCGGGATCGATCGACGGTTCGGTCGCGGTGCGCAGCTTCTTCATCCAGGCCGCGAATTCCGACTGGTTGAGGTCACTGCTCTTGTCTCCGTCATAGGACGCGAACTCGCGATCGACGATCTGCGCTATCTGCGCGGGCGTCGCGGCCGTGCCCGATGGTGCGGGCTTGGCGGCCTCACCGGCGGGCGGAGTGCTATCGGGAGCAGGCGCGGCCGGATCCGTCTGCTCGGTCGGCGGCGGCGCTGTGGGGTCGGCAGGGGGCGTATTCTGGGCCAGCGCCGGGAAACTGACCACGGCAGCGCCGATCAAAAGGGCTTGCTTCAACATGATGATTCTCCTGTAGCGGCGGCCGACCAGCGGGTGCGATCGAGCGCCTTTGGGAAGGGGCGCAGGATTAACCGCGCGGGCTTCGGGGAAGTTGCGCGGCCGCCGCGATTGGCTAAACGCCCCGGCCCTGCTAGGGGGCGCCCCGTCGCGGATCCGCTGCCGATTTGCGACGAAGCGACATAAAGGGAAGGAATTTCAATGGTTCCGCGTTACGCTCGGCCCGACATGACGGCTATCTGGTCGCCCGAGAATCGCTTTCGCATCTGGTTCGAGATCGAGGCGCATGCCACCGACGCGCTTGCCGAACTGGGAACCGTTCCGAAATCCGCCGCCAAGGCGTTGTGGGACTGGTGGGCCACCAATCCCAAAATCGACGTCGAGGCGATCGACGCGATCGAGGCCGTTACCAAGCATGACGTGATCGCCTTCCTTACGTGGGTCGCCGAAAATGTCGGCGATGAAGCGCGCTTCATGCATCAGGGCATGACCTCGAGCGATGTGCTCGACACCTGCTTCGCGGTGCAGCTCAGCCAGGCGGCCGACATCCTGCTCGCCGACCTCGACGCGCTGCTCGCGGCGATCAAGCGCCGCGCCTATGAGCACAAACTCACGCCGACGATCGGCCGCAGCCACGGCATCCACGCCGAACCGGTCACCTTCGGGCTGAAGCTCGCCGAGGCCTATGCCGAATTCTCCCGCTGCAAGGCCCGCCTCGTCGCCGCGCGCGCCGAGATCGCGACCTGCGCCATCTCGGGCGCCGTCGGCACCTTCGCCAATATCGACCCGCGCGTCGAAGCGCATGTCGCCGCGAAGCTCGGTCTTGAGATCGAGGCCGTCTCGACGCAGGTCATCCCGCGCGATCGTCACGCGATGTTCTTCGCCGTGCTCGGCGTGATCGCTTCGTCGATCGAGCGTCTGGCGGTCGAGGTCCGCCACCTCCAGCGCACCGAAGTGCTGGAGGCCGAGGAATATTTCTCGCCGGGCCAGAAGGGTTCGTCCGCAATGCCGCACAAGCGCAACCCGGTGCTGACCGAAAATCTGACCGGCCTTGCGCGCATGGTCCGCAGCGCCGCGATCCCCGCGATGGAGAATGTCGCGCTTTGGCACGAACGCGATATCAGCCACTCGTCGGTCGAGCGCTTCATCGGTCCCGACGCGACGATCACGCTCGACTTCGCGCTCGCGCGCCTGATCGGGGTCGTCGACAAGCTGCTCGTCTATCCCGAACGGATGCAGAAGAATCTCGACCGCATGGGCGGCCTCGTCCACTCGCAGCGTGTCCTGCTCGCCCTGACGCAGGCGGGCGCGAGCCGCGAGGACAGCTACGCGCTCGTCCAGCGCAACGCGATGAAGGTCTGGGAATCGGACGGACAGCTTTCGCTGCTCGAACTGCTCAAGGCCGATGCCGATGTGACGGCCCGCCTGTCGGCCGAACAACTGACCGAATTGTTCGATCTCGGCTATCATATGAAACAGGTCGACACGATCTTTGACCGGGTATTCGGCTGAGCCCTTCGCCGCGATGACGATGCTTGGCGAGGGACTGGAAACCCGCGGCAATCTGTCATAGGGTCGGGACAGGCCAGCGAAGGAGCGAAGCGAATGGGGACCTTGCGGACGATCATCTGGGTGCTGCTGACCGCAGTGCTGGTGATATTCGCGATGGCGAACTGGATCCCGGTGACGGTCACGATCTGGCCGGGCCAGGTGCTCGATACGAAACTCCCCGTCCTGATCCTTGCCGCCTTCCTGATCGGCAGCGTGCCGATGTGGATCGCTCTTCGCACCACGCGCTGGTCGATGAAGCGCCGGCTCGACACGAGCGAGCGGCAGCTTGCGGACATGCGCGCGCTCGCCAATCGACCGGTCGAACCGGCGCCGGCCCCCGCTGCGACACCCCCGGCAAGCGGCACCAACTCCCCCACCCTGCCACTGGATATTCCATGACCTCCCCGATCTACCTCGCGATCGACACCCCGCATCTCGACGCCGCGCTGACGCTGGCGCAAAAGGTGCGGCATCATGTCGGCGGGCTCAAGCTGGGGCTCGAATTCTTCTGCGCCAACGGTCATCATGGCGTGCATGAAATGGCGAAATTCGGGCTGCCGATCTTTCTCGACCTCAAGCTGCACGACATTCCGAACACCGTGGCCAAGGCGATCCAGGCGCTGCGACCGCTCGAGCCCGCGATCCTGACCGTTCACGCCTCTGGTGGCCGCGCGATGATGGAAGAGGCCAAGGCCGTGGCGGGGCTCAACACCAAGGTTGTCGCGGTGACCGTCCTCACCAGCCTCGACGCCCCCGATCTTGAAGACATCGGCGTCGCAGGCAGCCCCGACGATCAGGTCGTCCGCCTGGCCAGGCTGGCGCGCGAATCCGGGCTCGACGGCATCGTCTGCTCGGGCCGCGAGGTGAAGCTGGCACGCAAGGTCTGGCCCGGCGGCTTCTTCGTCGTCCCCGGCGTGCGCCCGGCGAACGGCAAGGTCGGCGACCAGAAACGGGTGGTCACGCCCGCCCAGGCCATGTCCGATGGCGCCTCGATCCTCGTCGTCGGCCGCCCGATCAGCCAGTCGGCCGACCCCGACCTCGCCGCGCGCGAGATTGAAGCGACGCTCTAGAAAGTATCCCATGCCGCCGCTGGTGAAGATTTGCGGGCTGTCGACGCCCGAAACGGTCGATGCCGCCATTCGCCTCGGCGCGACCCATATCGGCCTTGTCCATTATGAGCCGAGCCCGCGCCATGTCGCGCTCGATCTCGCGGCCCAATTACGCCAGCGCGCGCAGGGCAAGGTCAAGGTCGCGCTGCTGCTCGTCAACGCCTCGCAACAGCTGACCGGCGAGGCGCTGTCCAAGGTTCGTCCCGACATCATCCAGTTCCACGGCACCGAAACCCCCGAATGGCTCGCGCGCGTGAAGCAACTCGTTCCGGCACAGATATGGAAGGCGATCGGCCTCAAGGACGCCGACACGCTGGATCGCATGCAGAAATATCGCGGCATCGCCGATCGCATCCTCTTCGACGCCCCTGCGGCGGCGATGCCGGGTGGCACGGGAACGCGGTTCGACTGGTCGCTGCTCGCGAACCACCGCCATAACATGGACTGGGGGATTGCCGGCGGGTTGACCCCGGACAATGTCGGACAAGCGATCGCGGAGACCGGCGCGCCGCTCGTCGACGTTTCCTCGGGCGTCGAAAGTGCACCGGGCGTCAAGGATGTGGACAAGATCGCAGCTTTCCTTAAAGCGGTCGCCGCATGTTGACACGGCTCGCCTCCGTTACGGCTATCGGCAAACGATGGCGCTGATCGCTTGAGACTATCTCGAAGCGCGTGCTCCAACCTTGCCGATGGAAATGATCATGACTGAGACGACGACCCTCCCGAACAGCTTTCGCACCGGACCCGACGAGCGCGGCCATTTCGGCCAGTTCGGCGGCCGCTATGTTGCCGAAACGCTGATGCCGCTGATCCTCGACCTCGAGCGTCACTATCGTGCGGCACAGGCCGATCCGGCGTTCAAGGCCGAGTTCGACTATCTGCTGAAACATTATGTCGGCCGTCCCAGCCCGCTGTGGTTCGCCGAGCGGCTGACCGACCATCTCGGCGGCGCGAAAATCTATCTGAAGCGCGAGGATCTGAACCACACCGGCGCGCACAAGATCAACAATTGCATCGGCCAGATTCTGCTCGCGAAGCGGATGGGCAAGACGAAGATCATCGCCGAGACCGGCGCGGGGCAGCATGGCGTCGCGACCGCGACCGTCGCCGCGCTGTTCGGCCTGCCCTGCACCATCTTCATGGGCGCGGTCGACGTCGCGCGGCAGCAGCCGAACGTGTTCCGCATGAAATTGCTCGGCGCCGAAGTCGTCGCGGTCGAGAGCGGCGCGAAGACGCTGAAGGACGCGATGAACGAGGCGCTGCGCCATTGGGTCGCGAACGTCCACGACACCTTCTATATCATCGGCACCGTCGCGGGCCCGCACCCCTATCCCGAGCTTGTTCGCGATTTCCAGTCGGTGATCGGCGACGAAGCCAAGGCGCAAATTCTCGAAGCCGAAGGCCGCCTGCCCGACATGCTGATCGCCCCCGTCGGCGGCGGATCGAATGCCATCGGATTGTTCCACCCCTTCCTCGACGATGCCGAGGTAGAGATTGTCGGCGTTGAAGCCGCCGGCGAAGGGCTGGACGGCAAGCACGCCGCGAGCCTCGCGGGCGGCCGCCCCGGTATTCTCCACGGCAACAAGACCTATCTGCTGCAGGACGAGGACGGCCAGATCACCGAGGCGCACAGCATCTCGGCGGGCCTGGACTATCCGGGCATCGGCCCCGAACATAGCTGGCTCCACGACATCGGCCGCGTCCGCTACGAACCCGTCACCGACGCCGAGGCGCTGGCGAGCTTCCAGAAGCTGACCAAGCTCGAAGGCATCATCCCCGCGCTCGAAAGCGCGCACGCGATCGCCGCCGCCGAACGCATCGCGCCGACGCTGGGCAAGGACAAGATCATCATCGTCAATTGCTCGGGTCGGGGGGACAAGGATATCTTCACGGTGGCGGAAGCGCTGGGGGTGGCACTATAATAGCCCTCTCCCCTTCAGGGGAGAGGGGTGGGAGAGGGGAACGAATGCGGGACTGGCGGCTGATCGAACTCGCGAAGAAGATGCGGCGCGAGCAGACTGAACCCGAACTCCGCCTCTGGTTCCAGCTCCGCGCCGAGCGCTTTCACGGCATCAAGTTTCGCCGACAAAAGGTTATTGGACGGTATATCGCGGATGTCTCGGCGAGAGATCCGATGGTGGTTGTCGAGGTCGATGGCGATACGCATGGATTTCAGGAAGATTATGATCGGGCGCGGACGGTATTTTTCGAGGAACAGGGTTACAGGGTGATTAGATTTGCAAATTTGGACGTGATGACGAACATGGAAGGCGTGCTGGAACAGCTTGCGCTGTTTGTCGGTCGTGCCCCACTCCCAACCCTCTCCCCTGAAGGGGAGAGGGCTATATGACTCGCTTCGCCTCGGCCTTTTCAAAAGGTCCCGTGCTCGTCACCTTCATCACCGGTGGTGACGGCGACACCGCGGCGAACCTCGACGCGCTCGTCGCGGGCGGGGCCGATGTGATCGAGCTCGGCATGCCCTTCACCGATCCGATGGCCGACGGTCCCGCGATCCAGGCCGCGAACCTCCGCAGTTTGGCGAAGGGCACGACGACCGCCGACCTGTTCGCGATCGCCGCAGATTTTCGCAGCCGCCACCCCGACACGCCGCTTGTCCTGATGGGTTATGCCAACCCGATGACGATCCGCGGCGCGGAATGGTTCGCCGCCGAATGCGCGAAGGCCGGGTTCGATGGCGTCATTTGCGTCGATATTCCCTCGGAGGAGGATGCCGAACTCGGCCCTGCGCTTCGTGCGGCAGGCGTCGACCTCATTCGCCTCGCCACGCCGACAACCGACGCCGCGCGCCTGCCCGATGTGCTCAGCGGCGCCAGCGGCTTCCTCTATTATGTCTCGGTCGCCGGCATCACCGGCCAGCAGCAGGCGGCACAAGCCAGCATCGAGGATGCCGTCGCGCGGCTGAAGGCCGCGACCGATCTTCCCGTCGCAGTCGGCTTCGGCGTCCGCACCCCCGAGCAGGCGGCCGCCATCGCGCGCGTCGCCGACGGCGTCGTCGTCGGATCGGCCCTCATCGACATCATCGCCGAGCATGGCGACGCCGCGGCGCCGCATGTCGAGGCTTTCACCCGCACCCTCGCCGATGCTATCCACGGCGCAAAGGAGATCGCCGCATGAGCTGGCTCGACCGCGTCCGCAACGCCCTGCCCTTCACCGCCAAGCGCGATACCGCCGACAATCTCTGGCACAAATGCCGCCAGTGCCAGCAGATGGTGTTCGTCAAGGAATGGGAAGACAATCTGAACGTCTGCCCGCGCTGCGACCATCACGACCGCATCGGCGCGAAAGAGCGCTTTGCACAGCTGTTCGACGGCGGCGTGCACGAACCGATCGCCTCGCCACCTGCGCCCGAGGATCCGCTGAAGTTCCGCGATACCAAGAAATATGTCGACCGCATCAAGGCGGCGCGCGCGCAGACCGGCGACCGCGACGCATACAAGAACGCGTTCGGTCGCATTTCGGGCCAAGGCGTCGTGATCGGCGTCCAGGATTTCGCCTTCATGGGCGGCTCGATGGGCGTCGCGGTCGGCGAAGCCTTTGTCGCGGGCGTCGAACAGGCGATCAAACGCGGGGTTCCCTATATCGCGATCACCGCTGCGGGCGGCGCGCGAATGCAGGAAGGCACGCTGTCGCTGATGCAGATGCCGCGCGCGACCGTCGCGCTCCAGCGCCTCCGCCGGGCGGGCCTGCCCTATATTGTGCTGCTGACCGACCCGACGACCGGCGGTGTGACCGCCAGCTATGCGATGCTCGGCGACATCCAGATCAGTGAACCCAACGCGCTGATCGGCTTCGCGGGCCAGCGCGTGATCGAGAATACGATCCGCGAAAAGCTGCCCGAAGGGTTCCAGCGCGCCGAATATCTGCTCGACCACGGGATGATCGACATGGTGGTCCACCGCAAGGACCTGCCCGAAACGCTCGGTCGCCTGATCGGCTATCTGGCGCCCGAAAAGGCCGCCTGAGCCTCAAACGGCCCTTCCGATGGCTGACTTCGCCCGGTCCGACGACCCTGCGGTTCAGGCGCAGCTGGACCGCCTTGGGGCATTGTCGCCGGGCCGCGATGTCCTGGGCCTCGAACGCATTGCCGAACTCTGCCGTCGGCTCGGGGATCCGCAGAACCGGTTGCCGCGAACCTTCCATGTCGCGGGCACCAACGGCAAGGGGTCGACTTGCGCCTTTCTGCGCGCGATCCTTGAGGCGCAGGGGCGCCGCGTCCACGCCTACACCAGCCCGCATCTCGTCCGTTTCAACGAGCGTATCCGCCTTGCGGGGGCCCTGATCGACGACGCGCTGCTCGCGCCGTTGCTCGCCGAGGTGCTCGACGTGGCCGAAGGGTTGCAGGCGAGCTTCTTCGAGGTCACGACTGCGGCCGCGTTTCTCGCTTTCTCGCGCGTTCCTGCTGACGATTGCATCATCGAAGTTGGTCTCGGCGGCCGTCTCGACGCCACCAACATCATCCCCGCTCCCGCCGTCTGTGGCGTCGCGTCACTCGGTATCGACCATGAGGCGTTCCTGTTGGCGCCCGAGGATGGTGTGCCGCTGGAAGCGATCGAGCGCATCGCCTGGGAAAAAACCGGGATATTCAAGCGTGGCGCGGCTCTCGCTACGCTCGGCTATCCGGCGACCGTCATGCAGATCGTCCGTGAACGCGCAGCCGCGGTTGGCGGTGTGCTCTTCTCGGAGGGCGACGCGTGGTCGGTGGAACCTCGTGACGATGGATTCCGCTGGCAATCGTCGTCGGGTTCGGTCGACGCGCCTCTGGCGACCCGAATGGCCGGCCCGCATCAGATGCGCAACGCGGGCCTTGCGATAGCGATGCTTCATGTCGCGCCGCCTCCCCGCCCGAGCGCGGCGGACATTGCGAAGGGCGTAGGCGCTGCCTTCTGGCCAGGGCGCATGCAATGGCTTCGCGAGGGGCCGTTGACGAGCCTCCTCCCGGACGGAGCGGGTGTCTGGCTGGACGGCGGCCACAATCCCGACGCGGGAGTCGCACTGGCGCGCGCGCTCGAACCCCATGCGCCGCTGCACATTGTGTGCGGCTTGCTTCGCAACAAGGATGCGGCGGGCTTCCTTCGTCCCTTCGCCCCCAAGATTTCGTCATTCCAGGCGGTACCGATCCCCGGCCATGAGCATCATGAACCAGAGGATCTGTGCCATTGGGCGCAGTCGGCTCTCGGCATTACCGATGTGCAGCCGTGCGGCGGCGTCGCGGAAGCCCTTCGTTACATCGCCGACCATCGCGCGACCGGGAACGTCCTGATCTGCGGTTCGCTGTATCTTGCCGGCGTTGTGCTCGATCTCAACGACGAGCGCCCCGACTAGCGCAATTCGGGTGCATTCCTGCCCTCACTCTCAAGCCGGTTTCGGCTTGTCCGGCTCGGGATGTGCCAACTCATGCCCGTCATCCTCGGTGCTGGGCTGGCGCACCGTCTGGACGACGAAGCCCTTCTTCCAGAGTATCCACAAAAGCAGCATCCCGGGAATTGCGATCACCACTGTGAACAGCCAGAAACCGACCCAGCCCAACCCTTCCGCGACATAGCCGCCGGGCGCCGCCAGCCAAGTGCGACCGACGGCTGCGAACGACGACAGCAACGCGAATTGCGTGGCCGTGTAGGCAAGGCTGGAGAGGCCCGACAGATAGGTCACGAAGACCGTGAGCCCGATCCCGCTCGTGAAATTCTCGGTCCCGACTGCGACGGCGAGCATCAGCGGCGAATGGCCAGCCGCCGCCAGAACGGCGAAGAGCAGGTTGCTGAGCATCATCATGAGCCCCGAGACGAGCAGCGCACGACCCATCCCGAGCCACGCGATGAAGGGCGCGGCGACCGCCGATCCTACGATCAGCGCAACAAAGCCGACGCCTTTGTTGATTGCGACGAATTCGGTGTCGGTGAAGCCGAGTTCGACAATCATCGGATTGAGCATCCCCTGCCCCATCGCGTCGCCGACCTTGTAAACGAGAACGAACAGCAGGATGAGCACGGCACCGTGGCGCCTGAAAAACTCGCGGAACGGATTGATCACCGTCTCCTGCAGCCAGCTTCCGAAACTCTGTCCCGCGGCGCGAGCGCGGGTCGGGTCGAAGCGACCCGGGCCGGCATAGAGCGCGCCGAGCAGCGCGGGCAAAACAGCCAGCCCCGTAAAGCCATAAGCAGACGCCCAGCCAAGATTGAACCCTTCGGGCGACGCGAGCGCAATCGTGCCGACACCCGCAATCAAATTGCCGGTGCGATAGCCGAACTGGTTCATCGCGGTGCCGTGCGGCAGCTCCTCGTCGCTCAATATCTCGATGCGATAGGCGTCGATCACGATGTCCTGCGTCGCCGACAGGAAGGCGACGACGATCGCCCAGAATGCGAAGGCCGCGAGATGATCGTTCGTCGGGTTGCTTGTCCCGAGTTGCCAGATCGCGACAACGAGCAAGGCCTGAATGAAGAACAGCCAGCCGCGTCGCTGCCCGAACGTCCTGGTGAGGAATGGCAAGGGCAGCCGGTCGACGAGCGGCGCCCACAGGAATTTCAGCGTGTACGGGGTCGTAAGACCGATCGCGAAGCCGATGGTCGACTTTTCGATCCCGACTTTCGAGAGCCAGAAGGTCATCGTTCCGAGCAGAAGGGTGAGCGGAAAGCCGCTCGAGATGCCGAGCAGGAAGGCGACGATCGGCATCGGCTTGCGATACGGGGCAAAGCTGGGAATGACGAAAGCGAGCCCGACGATGATCGCGAGCACCGCGACCAAAACTGCACTGTCGAGCCCTAGCTGCATCGCGATCCCCTTGTCGGCCGCATGGTCAGCGGCCCTTCGTTCCTTTCGCCAAGGCCTAAAGGGTCACGGAAAAATTGGAAGCGGCTAATTCTCCAGCGCGCGGTGAAGGAGGAGTATCCTAAGCCGCCTCGGGCCGCCAGAAGGTCGTCAGGCCGCTCACCTTGCGGGGGGTCTTGTTCTTGCAGGTCATCGTCTCGACCGCCTTCAGCGCGGACACAAGCGCGGCGGCGCTGTGCGGCTTGCCGAGGCAGGCGACCGCCATTTCTTCGGCATCGACCGGGCATTGGCCGGTGACGAGCAGCACCGCGATGCCGCGGTCGCGGGCGATGCGGGCGACTTCGCGGCCGCTCATATGTCCGGCGAGGCCGAGGTCCAGGACCAGCGCATCGATCTGTTCGGAGGCGATGACCGCGACCGCCGCTTCGCCCGAATCGACCGTCGCAACGACGTCATAGCCGCTGTGTTTCAGCGTATGCTCGTTGTCGAATGCCGTCAGCGGATCATCCTCGATGACCAGCAGGCGCTTGATGCACGTAGGGCGGGACGCGAAGAGCATAAAAACTCCCTTTAGGGTCGCCATGACTCGCTCCGTCCCTTCCTGCAAGATCGCTTCTGCTTGCCATCGACGAAGCGACACTTTTCCGGCTATGAGCGTGATCACAAAGCCACAGTTGCGTGGCCTGTAACGCCAAGAAAGCAGCCCCCGTTCCGATGAATGACCGCCGCCCACCCCGCTCCGCGCTCCGTTCGGCCGCAAAGACCGATGCCCCCCGCGGCCGCCGCGCCGCGCGCGCCGATGCACCGCCGCGCAAATTGAAGGCCGAGCCCGAGCGCCAGGACGGGCCGCAGCGCATTGCGAAGCTGCTCGCCCGCGCCGGCGTCGGATCGCGCCGCGATGTCGAACGGATGATCGAACAGGGCCGGATCGCGCTCAATGGCGAGGTCATCGTGCAGCCTGCGCCGCTGCTGGCATCGCTCGAAGGGCTGACCGTCGACGGCAACCCGGTCGCCAAACCCGTTTCGACGCGCCTTTATCGCTTTCACAAGCCGTCGGGCTGCCTCACCGCGGCGCGCGACCCCAAGGGCCGCAAGACGATCTACGATATCCTGCCGAAGGGCCTGCCGCGACTGATGCCGGTCGGCCGCCTCGACTATAATACCGAGGGGCTGTTGCTGCTGACCAACGACGGCGAATTCAAGCGCCAGCTCGAGCTGCCCGCAAGCGGGGTCGAGCGGACGTATCGCGCGCGCGCGTTCGGCGACATCAGTCAGGAGCAGCTCGAAGAGCTGGTCATGGGCATCGAAATCGACGGCATCCGCTATGGCAAGATCGACGCCAATCTCGAGCGCCGTACCGGGCGCAACCAGTGGATCGAGCTGACGCTGACCGAAGGCAAGAACCGCGAAGTGCGCCGCGTCCTCGAACATCTTGGGCTGCAAGTCAGCCGCCTGATCCGCACACGGTACGGCCAGTTCACGATCGCCGACCTCGACGTCGGGCAGGCCGAAATCGTCCCGCGCGACGAATTGTTCCAGTTCCGGCGGCGCCTCGACAAATGAGGGTGATTTCGGGTGAATGGCGCGGCCGCAAGCTGCTCGCGCCTAAGAATGATGCGACGCGTCCCACCGCCGACCGCACGCGCGAAACGCTTTTCTCGATGCTGGCGAGCCGCGTCGGCAGCTTCGATGGGCTGCATGTCGCCGACCTGTTCGCGGGATCGGGCGCGCTCGGGATCGAAGCCCTGTCGCGCGGCGCGGCGCATTGCCTGTTCGGCGAACAGGATCGCGATGCCATAGATGCGCTCCGAAAGAATCTTGCAACGCTCGGCGCGGCGCCGCGCGCCGACGTGCGGGCCGGTTCGGTTCTGGCTCTCGGGCCCGCCCCGCGTCCCTTCGACCTGCTGCTGTTCGACGCGCCCTATGGCACCGGCGCGGGCAGCGTCGCGCTCGACAAGCTCAACCGGCTTGGGTGGGTCGGCGCGGACAGCCTGATCTCGATCGAGACCGCCGACAAGGAGGCCGTCGAAGTCGCAGGGTTTGCAATCGATGCGATACGCAAGGTCGGCAAGGCGAAACTGACGCTGCTCAGGCCGGCTTAGACCGGCGGACCATCAGCAGGCCCAGCCAGCTCACCACGCCGGCGAGGGCCAGGTACAACCCGACCACCGGCGTGCCCCGCCATTCGGCGAGCGCCTGCGCAACGATCGGCGCCATCGCGCCGCCCAGGATGCCGCCCGCGTTGAACGCGACCGAGGCGCCCGTATAGCGGACGCGAACAGGAAACAGCTCGGTCAGCCAGCTCCCGAGGGGGCCATAGACAAGCCCCATCACGAACAGCGCGGCGGCGAGTCCCAGAAAGATGACCAGCCAGCTTCCCGACGCGAGCGACGGACCGAACAGAAAGCCGATGAGGATCGTCGCGCCGCATCCCCGGCTCAGCACGCGCTGCGCGCTCGACACGTCGCTCCGATACCCCGCGAACACGATCCCCGCCGCCATGAACAGGATCGCGCCCAGCTGAATCAGCAGGAATTGCTCCTTGGGATAGCCGAGTTTGCTGGTGCCATGCGCCAGCGCAAAGCTGGTCGCGAGATAGAAGATCGCAAAGCAGGCGACGACCGCAAAGGTTCCCGCCAGCGTCGGGAGAAGATGGTGGCGGAACAGTTCGCCGAGCGGCACGGCGACCGGCGCGTCCCGCTCAATCGCTTCGGCGAAGGCGGGCGTTTCGCCGATCTTGAGGCGTACCCACAGCCCCAGTCCGACGAGCAGCGCGGAAAACAGGAACGGAACCCGCCAGCCCCAGCTTGCGAAGTCCGCATCGCCGAGGCCGAGCCCGAGCAGCAGGAACAGCCCGTTCGCGGCGATGAACCCGACCGGCGCGCCAAGCTGCGGAAACATGCCGAACCGCGAGCGCCAGCCCGGCGGGGCGTTTTCCACCGCCAGCAGCGCCGCTCCGCCCCATTCGCCCCCAAGCCCGAAGCCCTGTCCGAAACGCAGCAGGCAGAGCAGCAGCGGCGCGACCCAGCCCACCATTGCATAGGTCGGCAGGAAGGCGATCAGCAGCGTCGATCCGCCCATCAGCATAAGCGAGGCGACCAACGTCGATTTGCGCCCGATCCGGTCGCCATAATGGCCGAAAACGATGGCACCGACGGGACGCGCAAAAAAGGCGAGGCCGAAGGTCATGAAGCTGTACAGGAGCTGCGCCGACGCCGATTCGGTGGGAAAGAACAGCGGCCCGAACACCAGCGCCGCGGCGGTCCCGTAGATGTAGAAATCATAAAATTCGACCGCAGTGCCGACCAGGCTCGCGGTCAGGATGCGCCGATGTGTCCGATAAGGTGCCAGATCCATGGGCCACGTCCCTCCCCCAACTGTGCCGGCGCGCTTTGAGCCCCTTTGCAGCCGCGGCGCAAGGCGTATCGATATTGGCGAAGCATCGCCGGCCGCGCTAAACCATCGTCATGGAAGGTTCCCGCATCGAACAGTTCGGCGTCATCGGCGCCGGACGCGTCGCGCAGGCGCTGGCTTTCGGTCTGGCGAGCCATTCGATCGAGCCACCGCTCATGTGGGGTAGGTCGTTGGAAAAACTCGGTGCCGCCTCGGCGGCGACCGGCAGCGAAGTGGCGGTGTCGCTCGACCGGCTGGCGAGCGACTGCGACGTCATCGCCATCGCGGTCTCCGACGATGCGATCCCCGCCATTGTCGGGGAGCTGGCGCGGGAGCTGGTCGCAGACAGCTCGACCTTCGTGTTTCACGTCAGCGGGCGGAGCGGCGCAGCAACTCTCGAACCGCTCCGTGACCGGGGTGCCCTGACCGCAGCGGTTCACCCCGCCATGACCTTCACAGGCCATCCCGAGCGAGAGGCGGCGCAAATGGCGCAAGCGCGATTTGCGGTCACGGGGTCGTCGGCAAGCGCCACCGAGCAGGCGCGCGCCATCGTTGCGCTGCTGGGCGGCGTATCGATCGAAATCGCCGAAGCGCAGCGCACGCTCTACCACGCCGCCCTTTGCCATGCCTCGAACCATCTGGTGACGCTTCTCACCGGCGCATCGCACGCGTTGGTGCGCGCGGGCGTCGACGATCCGGCATCGCTGCTCGCGCCGCTGGTCCGCGCGGCGCTGCAGAATGGCCTCGATCGCGGTTTCGATGCCCTGTCGGGCCCCCTGCTGCGCGGCGACGGGCGGACGATCGAAGGCCATCTCGCGGCGCTTGCCACCGATTGTCCGACGCTCCTCCCGGCCTATCGCGCGATGGCGCTCGCCACGGTCGATGAACTCGAACGGACCGGCGCCGGCATCGACCTCGTTGCTCTTCGTGACCGGTTGGCCTGAGCGTCCCCGCACTGGACAGCGCGGTCGCTGTTCCCTAATCGTTCGCGCGTGACCGACCTCCCCGCCTCGACGCCCGACCTGACCCGCCACGACCCGTCGGATCCGCCCTATTTGCAGGGACTCAACGGCCCACAACGGCAGGCCGTGCTGACGACCGAAGGCCCGGTACTGATGCTGGCGGGCGCCGGAACGGGCAAGACCGCCGCATTGACCGCGCGGCTGGCGCATATCATCGCGACGCGGCGCGCCTGGCCGTCGGAAATCCTGGCGGTCACGTTCACGAACAAGGCGGCGCGCGAGATGCGCGAGCGGATCGGGCGGATGATCGGCGACGCGGTCGAGGGGATGCCGTGGCTCGGCACCTTTCACAGCATCTGCGCGAAGATGCTGCGGCGCCACGCCGAACTGGTCGGCCTCCAGAGCAATTTCACCATCCTCGATACCGACGACCAGCTTCGGGTGCTCAAACAGCTCATCCAGGCGGAAGGGCTCGACGAGAAGCGCTGGCCCGCGCGCCAGCTCGCGGGGCTGATCGACAAGTGGAAGAACCGCGGCCTTACCCCCGCCGATCTCGATGCGGCGGACAAGGAGGCCTATGCCGACGGCAAGGGGGGGCATTTCTACGCCCTCTATCAGGCGCGGCTGAAAACGCTCAACGCCTGCGATTTCGGTGACCTGCTGCTCCACATGCTGGTGATCCTCAAGACGCACCGCGACGTGCTCGAACACTATCAACAGCGGTTCAAATACATTCTCGTCGACGAATATCAGGACACCAACGCCAGCCAGTATCTGTGGCTGCGGCTGCTCGCGCAGGCGCGCAAGAATATCTGCTGCGTCGGCGACGACGACCAGTCGATCTATTCGTGGCGCGGCGCCGAGGTCGCGAACATCCTCCGTTTCGAGAAGGACTTCCCCGGCGCGACGGTGATCCGGCTCGAACAGAATTATCGTTCGACGCCGCAGATCCTCGCCGCCGCCTCGGCGCTGATTGCGCAGAACAGCGACCGGCTCGGCAAGACGTTGTGGACCGATCTCGATGCGGGCGACAAGGTTCGTGTCGTCGGTGTCTGGGACGGCCCCGAAGAGGCGCGGCGGATCGGCGAGGAACTGGAAACGCTCCAGCATCGCAAGGTCAGCCTCGATCGCACTGCGATCCTCGTCCGCGCACAGTTTCAGACCCGCGAATTCGAAGACCGCTTCATCGCGATCGGTATGCCCTACCGGATCGTCGGCGGCTTCCGCTTCTACGAACGCGCCGAAATCCGCGATGCCCTCGCCTATCTGCGGCTCGTGCAATCGCCGGCAGACGATCTGGCGTTCGAACGCATCGTCAACGTGCCCAAACGCGGGCTTGGCGACAAGGCGCTCGCACGGATCCACCAGTTCGCCCGGATCGAGCGCGCACCGCTGTTCCATGCCGCGGCGCGGATCACCGAAACCGACGAGCTGACCCCGCAAGCCCGCCGCCAGCTCGCCAATTTCATCGCGCAGATGCGAAATTGGCAGGGTAAGGCGAACGAGTTGTCGCACCCCGAGCTGACCCAGCTCATTCTCGACGAGTCGGGCTATACCGCGATGCTGCAAGCCGACCGCAGCGCCGAGGCTGCGGGGCGTCTGGAGAATCTCTCCGAACTCGTCCGGGCAATGGAAGACTATGAGTCGCTCGAAGCCTTTCTCGAGCATGTCAGCCTCGTCATGGACCGCGACAATGACGATCAGGCCGAGACCGTCACCATCATGACGATCCACGCCGCCAAGGGGCTCGAGTTCGATCATGTCTTCCTCGCCGGCTGGGAGGACGGAGTATTTCCGTCGCAGCGGTCGATGGACGAAGGCGGCATCGCCAGTCTCGAAGAGGAACGCCGCCTCGCCTATGTCGCGATCACCCGCGCGCGCCACCGCGCAAGCATCTATCACGCCGCGAACCGCCGCATCTACGGCCAGTGGATGAGCAGCATCCCCAGCCGTTTCATCGCCGAAATCCCCCCCGAACATGTCGAAAGCGAGAACAGCTTCGGCGGCGGACAAAGCCTGTGGCGTGCCAACTGGTCGGCGCAGGGTGATCCCTTCGCGCATGTTGCAGACCGCAATCCCGCACGGACGATGACGCGCGGCCCCGCGTGGCAACGCGCCGTCGCGTCGTCATCGACCATCACGCGCGCCCCTGCCCCGAGCGAAAAGGGGCCCGCCGCTTCGGTCGGCGCCAAACCGCGCTCGGACCTCGCGATCGGCATGCGCGTGTTCCACGAGAAATTCGGCTATGGCGAGATCGTCGACATCGAAGGCAACAAGCTCGACGTCGAATTCGACCAGGCAGGCAGCAAAAAGGTTCTCGACGGCTTCGTCCGCGCAGCCTGAATTCTATTGTCAACTTTATCAGTTATGATATGCCATCTCCTGCGATCAACGAGTCGCGTTTTGGGAGAATTTGCATGCGAAATAAGCTCTTAGCGGGCGCGATGGCGCTCGCCCTGGCCGGCTGTTCTCAAGAGGCTGCCGAAAATGCCGCCACGACGGACAGCCCCGCCGCCGAAAGCGTCGTCGCAGAAGGCGGTTCCGCCGACGCCGCCAGCACCCCCCGTATCGGCGTCGAAGCCGCGCCCGGGGTCGCATTCGACTACACCTACACCTTCCGCCTTGCCGACAAATCCATCTCGAAAGTTCAGGAAGAGCATGCCGCCGCCTGCGAGACGCTCGGGGTCCAGCGCTGCCGTATCGTCGACGTGCGATACCAGCTCAGCGATGAAAAGCTCGTCGAGGCGCAAACCCGGTTCAAGCTGGAACCCGGCATTGCGCGCAAATTTGGCGCCGATGCGATCGCCAGCGTCGAAAAGGCCGAGGGCGTCCTCGCCGATGCCAGCGTCGCGGGCGAGGACGTCGGCACCGAAATTCTCGCCTCCCAGCAGCGCAGTGCAGGCTCCGAATCTGAAATTTCCCGCCTGGAGGAGCGACTGAAAGCGGGCGGTCTTGGCAAGGCCGAGCGCGCCGAAATCCTTGCGCAGATCAGCGAGCTACGCGGCCAGATCGGCGACGAACGCCAGAGCCGCCGCACCGGCGAGGCCCGCATTGCGTGGACGAGCGTTGCATTCAACTATGTCAGCGACGGCGGGCTGCCGGGTATCGGCCACGAAAATCCCTTTGCCAATGCGGGCGAGACGCTGATGCGGAGCGGCAGCACCGCCCTCACCTTCGTCCTGACGCTGGGCGCGGCGATTCTCCCCTGGGGCATCCTCTTCGCCCTGGCCCTGGCCTTCTGGCGCAGCCGCTTCATGACCGCGGTGCGTCAGCAGATGCGCGCGAATGCCAGGCGGACCGAATCATCGGCTCCACCCGCCGGTTGACCGCAGGGCGGGCGATCGCTCGCCGCGATCTGCTTCCTTCGCGCATGGCAAGGAGCGTGAGGCGCGAGCGACGTCCGTCGGTGCGGCAAGGGAGGACGAATGACGGGGGAAAGGGTCGCTGGTGGAGCCGAGGGGAATCGAACCCCTGACCTCTGCAGTGCGATTGCAGCGCTCTCCCATCTGAGCTACGGCCCCGCGACGGGCGGCTCTTAACGGCATGACTTGACAGTGGCAACGGCTTTTCTGACGATTGCCCGCATGGCGTGAATGAAATTGGGGAATTGGGGAATTTCCAATGAACAGGGCATGGCATTTGAGCAGTCGTCCGATTGGGCTGCCGACGCTGGACAATTTCGCGCTCCGCGCGCTGCCCGACGGTCCGCTCGATGCCGACCAGCTGCGCGTCCGCAACCTGTGGCTGTCGGTCGACCCCTATATGCGCGGGCGAATGAACGACGCCAAAAGCTATGCCGCGAGTTTCCAGATCGATCAGCCGATGACCGGCGGCGCAATCGGCGAGGTGCTGGAAAGCACGATGGACGGCTTCGTGCCCGGCGACCTGATCCTCCACATGGGCGGCTGGCGCGACGGCGGGATCATCGGGCTCGACATGATGCCCAACAAATTGCCCGCAGAGTTGCTGGCGGGCGGCATGTCGCCGCAGACCTTCCTGCACAACATGGGCCTCACCGGCGGCACCGCCTGGATCGGCCTGCTCCGCGTTGCAGCCGCGAAGCCGGGCGATACGGTTTTCGTGTCCGCCGCGGCAGGCGCGGTGGGCTCGGCCGTGGTGCAGATCGCCAAGGCGCGTGAAATGACGGTGATCGGCTCGGCGGGCGGCGCGCAGAAATGCGCATGGGTGTCGAATCTCGGCGCCGATGCCGTGATCGACTACAAGGCGGGGCCAGTGCTGCCCCAACTCGCAGCGGCACTAGAAAAGCTCGGAAAGCCGGGGATCGACGTCTATTTCGACAATGTCGGCGGCGAGCATCTCGACGCGGCCTTTGCGGTCGCCAATGATTTCGCACGCTTCGC
The DNA here is from genome assembly GCF_018682675.1 of Sphingopyxis soli. Taxonomy (GTDB): domain Bacteria; phylum Pseudomonadota; class Alphaproteobacteria; order Sphingomonadales; family Sphingomonadaceae; genus Sphingopyxis; species Sphingopyxis soli. The sequence continues at coordinate 67,312 of NZ_JAFMTR010000042.1, read as the reverse complement.
GATCTGCGGGATGATCGACGTCTATAATGACGGCAAACCGCAGGAGATGAAGTACATCATCCGCTCGATCCCCGCGCGTATCCGCATGGAAGGCTTCATCTACACCGACCAGTTCATCGAATGCATGGAGGAATTCTACGCCGACATGGGCGGGCTGATCGCCAGCGGCGCAGTGACGATCCGCGAGACCGTGCACGACGGAATCGAAGCGGCACCGGAGGCTTTCCTCGGACTCTTCTCGGGCGCGAATATCGGCAAGATGTTGGTCCGGCTGTAGGTTCCTGTGTCCGGAAACGGCCGGAAGCTGTCGGCGCTAGCTGGTCGGCTCTGCGCCGTAGGTGTGCCGAATGTAGGCCAGCATAAGCTTTAAAATGAGCCTTTGAACGGCCCACAAGCAAACTCCGATGGTCAGAAAGCCCAAGAAGCTCCACATGTGAGTGGCGAATCCCCAATCATAGGTAGCCACCTTATCGACAAGTGCGACGAGGAATAGGACAATGAATAACCCCGCCCATAGGGCGGCGATCGCATTAAGACACGCACGATACCAGCGATACTTCGCATGCCCTCGGCGGCTTTGATTTTTTAGGTATTCCGGGTCCTGTTTGACCATGATCTCAGCTTAGGGCGTGAGTCGTCTACTTGCCACCCCGAAACGGACATTCGCGGCGCAAAAAAAACGCTGTCCTACATTATCCCGCTGTGTCAGCTTTTCTCTCAGCTGTTTGACTATGTGGACGCCGCGATCGCAGCCCGGTCTACGCAGATGTGCAGGGGCCGGCGCGACGCGTCCGTGAAGCAAGGCAAGTCGGACCTGCAAGAGGCTGAACTTTCCTGAACTTTGAAATCCAGGTCAGTCGGACGAATCCACCGAAAAAGCGGCAGGTTGCCGCTCGGCGTGCGGATCAGCTACCGAAACCCACCGACAGGAAGCCCGGCATCGGCCCGTTCCAGCCGTCGTCGGGGCCATCGTCATCCTGACGCGACGCGGGCGCGGGCTTCCGGCTTGCTTCCTTCTTCGGCGCCGCACGCTTCTCTTCGCTGCGCGCGGGTTCCTTGTCGGCTTTTGCCGGGCGGCGCCCGCCGCGTTCCGAACGGCCGCGGCGCGGCTCGCGCTCTTCGGCGTTCCGTTCCGGTCTGGCCTCAGGCGCGCCCGTATCGTGAACCGGGATCTGATAGCCGGTCAGCTTCTGGATATTGTCGATCGCCTCGTCGTCCGACGGCGTGATCAGCGTGAATGCCCGCCCCTTCGCCCCGGCGCGGCCCGTGCGGCCGATACGGTGGACATAATCGTCCGGATGCCAGGGCGCGTCGAAGTTGAAGACGTGGCTGACGCCCTTCACGTCGAGACCGCGCGCGGCGACGTCCGACGCGACGAGGATGTTGATCGTCCCGGCCTTGAAGCGGTCGAGCTCGGCGATGCGGCTCGACTGGTCCATGTCGCCATGGATTTCTCCGGCCTTGTAGCCGTGACGCTGAAGCGACTTGGCGAGTTCGCGCACCGTCGTCTTGCGATTGCAGAAGATGATCGCAGTGCCGATGTCCTCCGACTCGATCAGGCCGCGGAGCGCATCGCGCTTGCCGCGTTCGGACGTCTTGACGACGAACTGCTCGATATTCTCGTTCCGGCTCGCAGGACGAGCGACCTCGATCGTCTTCGGGTTGGACAGGAATTTGTCGGCGAGCTTCTTGATCGGCGGCGGCATCGTCGCCGAGAAAAGCAGAGTCTGCCGATTCGCGGGCAGCTTCGTGCAGATATTCTCGATGTCCGGAATGAAACCCATGTCGAGCATCCGGTCGGCTTCGTCGATCACCAGCAGGTTGCAGCCGGTGAGCAAGATCTTGCCGCGCTCGAACAGGTCCATCAGGCGGCCCGGCGTTGCGATCAGGACATCGACGCCCTTTTCGAGTGCCTTGATCTGGTCGCCCATCTGGACGCCGCCGATCAGCAGCGCCATCGACAGCTTGTGGTACTTGCCGTATTTTTCAAAGTTTTCCGCGACCTGCGCGGCGAGCTCGCGCGTCGGCTCGAGGATCAGCGAGCGCGGCATCAGTGCGCGCGCGCGGCCGTGCGCCAGGATGTCGATCATCGGCAGCACGAAGGACGCGGTCTTGCCCGTGCCCGTCTGGGCGATGCCGATCATGTCGCGCATCATCAGAACCGACGGGATCGCGCCCGCCTGAATCGCGGTAGGTTCGTCGTAGCCGGACTCGGTCACGGCGCGCAAAAGTTCATCGGAAAGGCCGAGGTCGGCAAATTTCATAGGGTCAAACTGTCCGGAAAAATGTTTCAGCACGGCGTCCCACGCCAGCCGATCCTGCGGGGCCAATGGGGAAACAGCAGCGAAAAGTCAAGAAAAGGCCGACAATTCGGCTGATCAGTCGTCGTTTTTCGCGACGGGGACCATCAGGCGAAACTTGTCGATCTCGCACTTGGCGCCCGTGCGGGCATGAATCTGGTCGCGATCCTCGCAGAGCTGCCCGTCTTTCGAGCCTTGCATGTAAAAGCCGGCATAGAAGTCCAGCGCACGGCAACCGCGGTTAAGCTGCGCGCGAAGCCGCTGTTTCTGCCTCGTGATCAGGTCGATGCTGTCACGCTGCGCCCCCTGCATCCCGAGGATGTTGCGCATCGCGACGCATTTGGGCGCTTTCTTTTCCTTCCACTCGACGGGCGCCTGCCGCAGCCGCATTTCGGGGGCGGGGGGCGCCGAGAAATTGTTGAGCGAAGATCGCTGCGCCGGAACGCGGATGATGATCTGCTGTTCGATCACCATCTGCCAGAAGGACGCGGTCGAATCTTCCGGTGACGGCATCGCGACGACCGAGAGGGGCTCGGGCCCCGGTCCCGGGGCTTCGGCGACGGGCGCCATCATCATCGTCCACAGGGCGGCAAGGGTCAGCACGAACGTACTGCCGCCCTTCCGGCGCCCCGATCGAAGCTGTCATTCACCCGCGTCTCCCGCATCGATGCTGGACGAAAAGCCTTTCTTCGTCCATCGCCCCTTTAGCGCCCATGATTGAACATCAAATGAATTGCTGTCGACCCCGACCGGCGGTCGGACGGCGTTTTTCGGGAAATATGCGCAAGTGAGCCACCCACCCTCCCCCCGATTGCTTCAAGCCCTGGCCGATCTGCTGGGACCGAAGGGATTCAGCGTCGATGCCGATGCCATGGCGCCCTGGCTTACCGACTGGCGCGGCAAATATCATGGACAGGCTGCGGCGATGCTGTCGCCGGTATCGACCGACGAAGTGGCCGAAATCGTCCGTCTCTGCGCCGCCGAGGGCGCCGCGATCGTTCCGCAGGGCGGCAACAGCGGCATGGTGGGCGGCGCGACGCCCGATGCCAGCGGACATCAGTTGCTGCTGAGCCTCCGGCGCATGAACCGCATCCGTTCGATTGATGCAGCGGCGCGGACGGCCGTCGCCGAAGCGGGCGTGGTTCTGGAGAATTTTCATCATGCGGCGCTCGACGTCGGTCTGCGCTTCCCGTTGACGCTCGGCGGCAAGGGATCGGCGACGATCGGCGGGCTCGTGTCGACCAACGCCGGCGGCACGCAGGTCCTGCGCCACGGCACGATGCGCGCGCTTGTCGCGGGGATCGAGGCCGTCCTGCCCGAAGGCAGCATCTTCGACGGACTGGCGCCGCTGAAGAAGGACAATCGCGGCTATGACCTGCGCCACCTGCTTTGCGGGGCCGAGGGGACCTTGGGGATCGTTACCGCGGCTTGCCTGCATCTCATTCCCGCCAACGCGGCGCGCCAGACCGCGTGGGTCGGACTCAAATCGCCCGAGGCCGCGCTGGCGCTGCTGCGCAAACTCGACGACGGCGTTGGCGACGCGCTCGAAGGGTTCGAGATCGTGCCGAAAAGCAGCCTGGACGCCGTGCTGCGCCACATTCCGCAGACCCGTGCGCCGCTCGCCAATCCGGCGCCCTGGAATGCGCTGATCGAATTGGCGGGCGACGATGAAGGGGCGCTTGCGGTTCCGCTCGAGGCGACTTTGGCGGCCGCGCTCGACGCCGGCCTGATCGACGACGTCGCCCTCGCGAAGAACGAGCGCGAAAGCGAAGATTTCTGGAAGCTCCGCGATTCCATCTCGGAGGCCGAACGTGCGGAAGGACCGGCGCTCCAGCATGACGTCAGCGTTCCGGTTGACCTCATGCCGCGCTTCATCGCCGACAATCCGGCGCGCCTTGCCGCCGAGTTCCCCGGGGTTCGCACGACGTCGTTCGGCCATCTCGGCGACGGCAATATCCACCATCATGTCCAGCCGCCCGCCGGCGTCGACGGCCAGGCGTGGCTCGCGCAGCATGGCGCGGCGCTCAGCCGCGCCGTCTATTCGCATGTCATCGAGCTCGGCGGGTCGATTTCCGCCGAACACGGGATCGGACAGATGAAACGCGACATTTTGGCCGAGCTCGACAGTCCGGCGCGGTTGCATGCGCTAAGGGCCGTCAAGGCGGGTCTCGACCCGGCCGGCCTGTTCAATCCCGGGAAACTGATCGGCTGATAGCCGGGGCATCCCGTGCAAACGCCCTTGCGCCGCGCGGCGCGGGCCAATAAGGCGCGCCATTATTCATTGCCCCGAACGGTCCGGGGCATGTAGCCGGAGTTCGATCATGGCCACTGCGCCCGCAAACAACCTGCCGCTTTTCTACAAGGATCTCGTTCCGCTCTCGAGCGTCGATCACGCCGATTATCACGCACGTAGCCTCGACACTGCGGAGTTCCTGGTCGGCCAGCACGCCATTCCGCTGACGTCGGACGAGTTCGTGTCGGCCGGCCGCTATTTCCCCATCGTCTTCTCGTCCGGCGAAAACCCGGTCCCGCTGGCGCTGATGGGCCTGAACGAGGGCGTCAACGTCTTCGTCGACGACCAGGGCAAGCTGATCAATCCGGTCTATGTCCCGGCCTATGTCCGCCGCTATCCCTTCATGCTCGCGCGGCTCAACCCCGACAGCGAGGATCTGTCGCTGTGCTTCGACCCGACCTCGCCCGCGATCGGCAAGTTCGAGGAAGGCGACGCTCTGTTCGCCGATGGCCAGCCGACCGAGCCGGTGAATTCGGTGCTCGAATTCTGCCGCACCTTCGAGGAAGCGGGTCAGCGCACCAGCATGTTCGTCGAAGAACTGAAAAAGGCCGACCTGTTGATGGACGGCGAAGTGGCGATCCAGCCCGAAGGAAACGACAAGCCATTCATCTATCGCGGCTTCCAGATGGTCGACGAGAACAAGCTGCGCGAGCTGCGCGGTGACGTGCTTCGCAAGATGATGCAGAACGGCATTCTCGCGCTGATCTTTGCCCACCTCTTCTCGCTGCAGCTGATGCGCGAAATCTTTGCCGAGCAGGTCCGCTCGGGTAAGGTTCCGGAACTGATCCAGGTTCCTGCCGTCTAAGGAGCATATTTCCATGGCCACCATCGACAACGCCCGATCGCGCTATTCGAGGGTGGCCATAGGGCTTCACTGGCTCATCGGCCTGGCAGTGATCGCGAACATCTGCCTCGCCATGCTGACCGAAGGTTTGCCCCGCGACGCCCATCGCGCCGCGATGAACGCCCACAAGGCGCTGGGCATGGCGATATTGGCGCTGACGCTGATCCGCATCCTGTGGCGCCTGGTCAACAAGGCGCCGCCGCCACCCGAAACGATGCGCGCGTGGGAACGCCGGGCCAGCCGCTTCGCGCACTTCCTTTTCTATGTGCTGCTGATCCTGCTGCCGCTTTCGGGTTGGGTCTGGATGTCGGCGGCGGATCGTCCGATCGATTTCTTCGGACTGTTCGCCATTCCCTCCATCGTCGGGCCCGACAAGCAGGTCGCCGATGTTCTTCATGAACGGCACGAAATGCTTGGGCTGACCATGCTGGCGCTGGTCGTCCTGCATATCGCGGCGGCGCTGAAGCATCAGTTCATCGACCGTGACCGGCTTCTTTCGCGGATGAATCCCTTTTGATCTTTACAGCCTGCGATTCAGAAATCGATGGCAAGTCCCTTGAGTTCCCAATCGCCGTAGCGCACCGGATTGCGTCCGCCGGGCTGGTCCTCGGCCTTGTCCTCAAGCAAGGGTTCGGGCGCGGGAACGGGCTCGTTCGTCCAGCCTTCGGGCGGCTTCACATGCGCGGGGCGTTTCGTCGCGCGCGGCGTACCGCCCATCATCGATTTGCTATTGTCGGCCATGATCGCCGCAACATAGGCCTTGATATGTCCGCCGCCAACCAGAAGAGTGATCGCCCGCATGGCTGAACGGCGTCCAAACCGCCGGCGCGGCGCAAATGAACCCGACCCGCCCGGCACGGCACCGCGCCGCGCCGCGCTACGCCTGATCGATGCGATCCTGCGCCGCGGCGATCCGCTCGACCTCGCAGCCCATGCTGCGACGCAGGGGCTGGGCAGTGCCGATCGTGCCTTTGCGATCGCGATCGTGTCCGAAACGCTGCGCTGGATGGTCGCTATCGATGCGCTGATCGATAGCGCGACGGCGCAGCAACTGCCCGGCGACGTGAAATCCCGCGCGGTGCTTCGCATCGCGCTTGCACAGCTGCTCGTGTTGAAGAGCCCACCGCACGCGGTGGTTTCGACCGCGCTGCCGCTCGTCGCCGGTGGGCCGCGGCGGCTGGTACACGCGCTGCTGTCGCGCGCGCAGCAGGAAGAATGGGCGCTGCCGGACCAGGCAAGCCTGCCGCACGACGCTGCCGAGCGCTGGGCGGCGCAATGGGGTGATGGCGTAGCCGACGCGGCGGCGAAGGCGTGGAGCGTGCCGCCGCCCGTCGATCTCAGCTTCGCGGCCGACCCCGTGTCTGGCGAATGGACCGATGGCGTTGCGCTCGCGCCGCGTCATGTTCGCCTTGCGCGCGGACAGGCGGTCGAAAGTCTCCCCGGCTATCGCGAAGGCGGCTGGTGGGTGCAGGATCTCGCGGCCAGCCTTCCCGCGCGCCTGCTGGGAACGGGCGATGGCCGCCGTGTCCTCGACCTCTGCGCCGCGCCGGGCGGCAAGACTATGCAGCTTGCCGCAGCGGGCTGGGACGTCGTCGCGGTCGATGCGAGCGCGAAGCGGCTTGGGCGGCTTTCCGACAATCTTGACCGGACCGGCCTGACGGCGCAGGTCGTGCAGGGCGACATCCGCGTCTGGGAGCCATCGGCGCCCGCCGATGCGATCCTGCTCGACGCGCCTTGCTCCGCCACCGGAATTTTCCGTCGCCATCCCGACGTGCTGCATCGGATCGAAGCTCGCCAGATTACAGACATGGCGGAGCTGCAGGCCGCGCTGCTGGACCGCGCGGCGCGCTGGTTGAGGCCAGGCGGCACACTCGTCTATGCGACCTGCTCGCTTGAACGCGCCGAGGGGGAAGAGCGGATCGCCGCCTTCCTCGCCGATCATCCGGGCTGGGCCGTGGCCCCTGCCCTCGCCCACGAACTTCCCGGCGGCATCGTTCCCGACCCGAACGGCTTCATCCGCACCCTTCCGGGGATGCTGGCCCATGTTGGCGGGCTCGACGGCTTTTTCGCGGCCCGCCTGCGCGCGCCGTCAAGCTGAGCGGCGCGAGAGGCGATAGAGCGCCAGCTCGCCATAATCCTTGGCCAGGCGGACCTTGCCGACATAGTCGCAGTCGAAATCGCGCGCATTTTCAAGCGCCAGCATCGCCGCGAGCGGCTGGGTGCAATAGACCTGCCCGACCAGCGTGACGGGCTCGATCCGCGCGGTGCGCGTGACTTCGGTTCCGTACCACAGCTCGTTGCCGACGACGGGATCGACGCCGCGATAGATCGGGCCGAAGTGGATGCCGGTCCGCATCCCGGCCTTGTGCCCTTCGAGGCCGAGGCCGGGCGGCAGGACGTCGAGCCGTTCCTGCATCGCGAGCGCGATTCGCGCGGCGGTCGCGGGATTGTCGATTACCGCGTAAACCGCGTCGCCCCAGGTGTTGCGGAACAGTACCGCGTCGCCGAAATCGTCGAGGATTCGCCCGATCCCGCCCATCACCTCGGCCGCGAAGACCGGAAGCTCGGCCTCGCCGAGTTTCGAGAAGCCGGCGAAGTCCGCAAAGAGAATCGCGTAAAGGCCGCGCTGCGTCCCTTCGGGTGGTTTGGGGGCCGGAGGAAAGTCGAGATTGCGGTCAAGATTGCCGACCGGGATGGCCAGCGTCCGCTCGCCCCTGCCCCGCCACAGCGCGATATCGGCGTTGGTCCCGGCAATCTCGGCCCCCGATCGCGCGGCGAATTCGGGATCGACCACGGCGAGCTGGATCGCCTCGGTTTCGAGTTCGCGCGCGCGGAGCTTCGTGAGACCCATCGCAGTGTGCGAGCCGAGGATGAACTGGCAATCGTCGCTGACATAGCGCGCGTTGCTCGCGAAATGGACCATCGCTGCTCTCTGGCGGCAGCGAAGATAGCGCGGCACCCACGCCTCGCCCCCCGACTGCACCGATTGGGCGATGAAATCATCCTCTGCAAAGGGGAGCACGATGGTGAGGTCGATACCGCGATCGAGCGCCGCTTCGGCGAACAATATGTCGGCCCCGCACGCGAGCGGGCCGATCAGCGCAGAGAGCGGCTGCGTATCGAGCGCTTCGGCGATTGCGCGCGCGGCACGCGCCTCGCCTTCGCCGCCCGCGCGGAACATACGTCCGCAATAGACGCCGACGGGCGGCGGGCGCAGCAAGGCGACGATTGCCGCCGCGCGGGCGGCGTCGATCGCACCGCTTGCCGCGAGCCGCGCGATCTGGCGGCAGGTCGAAGCGCGATCCCCAGCTCGCGCAGTCGCCTGCGCGGCGGCGGCGGCATGGGCGAGCGCTTCCTCGCCGCGGCCGAGCAGCAACAGCGCCTCGACGAGCGTCGCCTGATCCCAATAATTGTCGGACGCGCCATTGGCCGCGATCGGACCCGCGAGCGCCGCCGCGCGATCGCGTTCGCCGAGCATCGCATAAAGGCTTGCGGCATTGATCGCCGGAAAGTCGGCGCCCGACGTCTTGAACGCATTCTCGTAAGCCGCTGCGGCCTTGCGAAGAAACAACGCCCGTTCGGCGCCCTCATGATCGAACGCCTCATCCTTCCAGATGCGCCCGGCGAGCGCGAGACTGTCGACGTCGCCCGTCGCCGCCAGGTCGAGTTGCTCGTAAAGATGCATCGCGCCGAGGCTGTCGCCCGACGCCGCGAGCGCGCGGACCATCAGGTAACGGAGGCGCGGACTATCGACGCCTTCGCGGCGCGCTGCAGCCGCGCAATCGAAGGCGCTAAGCGCATCGCCCTGCCCAAGGCGGTACGCGACTTCCGCCTCGACAGCGGCGCGGTCGGTCATTGCGCCGCGTCTTCGACCGATTTCAGCAGCGCGACATTGGCCTTCTCGATCGGTGACAGTTCGACCACATCGGAGGTCGGCTTGTACCAGGCGTAGCGACCAAAGACCTCCCGTAGCTCGGGGTCTTTGAAACGAAGCCCCTTTCGTGCAAAGATTTCGTTCCGCGCCAGACGGGCTTGTTGCTTCGTCAGCGGCGCAACGTCCGCAGGCGTCAGCTCGCGTGTCGAGGAGTCGGCGATAACCACTGGCCCATCCAGCTTCCCTTCATAGCCTTCGGATGCCGACGCCACCCCACCTTCGACCAGTCGGATATATTTGTGGAACATATATCCCGTCGTGCCGTCGGCCTTGCGCACGCGCCACCACTGCCCGGGCTGCTTGTAGGTCAAAAACTTCTCGCCCTCGAGTACCTTGCCGACAATCGGCGTATGCGTCCCCTGCCCCGCGCGGATATTGGTGAAGCCGTCGGGATCGTCGATCACCGCGGCGAGTGTGAAGGCTTCGGCCGGGTTTGATGTTGCCGACGCGGGGGCGGCCTCGACATTTTCGGCAGACGCCGCTGTCTCGGTCGGGGCCGAAGCCGCGACGGGTTCCGATGTTGGCCGGAGCAGTTTCCAGGCAAGCAGCGCGACCGCGATCACCGCCACGCCGAGCAGTGCCCACGGCAGGATGGACGGCTTGCGAGCGCCGGGTTGCGCCTGCCTGTTGTTCGGGGCCGGCCTCGGCGGCTCGGGCGCCGCGCCAGCCAGCGCGGCTTCCCGCCCGCATAGTTCCTCAAGGCTCATCAGCACCTTGCGCCAGCCGCGATGATCGGGCTCGCCATTCCAGTCGGCAAGCTCGGCAAACTGGATCTGGTTGAAGGGAAGCGGCGGCATGACATCGTCGATCGCCGTCTGCACCAGCTTCTTCTGGTTGCGTGCGACGTCGGCTTCGGCGCGGACCCATTCGGACTGCGCCGATTGGTGCGACCAGACGACGATCGCGGCCTTCGCGCTGCCGATCTTTTCGGTGATGACATCGCCGTAGGACCGGTGAGGCGGCAATTCGGCGTCCCACCACACGTCATAGCCGGCGACGGAAACTGCCTGCGCGATCTGTGCGACGCGCGCCTTGTTGTCGCGCGAGTAGGAAATGAAGACGTCGACCATCGGCTAGCCTCCCGTTTCGGGGAGGCTAGCCGCGGGTCCGTCGATTCGCCAGCCTCAGAAGACCGCCTTCGGCCTATCCTCCTTCATCATTGCCGCGCGCACCATCGGGATCGGCGGGCCGCCATAGGACAGGAATTCATCGTGAAAGGCTTTCCACTTCGTCCGGTCGCCTTTCGTCCAGTCGTCACGGAGCTTGCGGATCATCAGCTTGCCCATGGTGTAGTTGAGGTAGAGCGGGTCGTAGGTGCCGCGCGCCGCCTGCTGCTTGGCGTTACCGTCATCCTGATAGCATTGCTCCTTGAACAGCTTTTCCGAGTCCGCGACGGTCATCCCCTTGGTATGCAGCCCGATCGCCGAGAGATAGCGGCAGTCGCGGAGCAGCGCGTTCGAAAGCTGGCCGATATGCGTTTCGGGATCGCCATTGCCGAGCCCCGCATCCCACATCATTTCCTCGGTATAATGCGCCCAGCCTTCGGCGAAGGCATAGCCGACGAACAGCTTGCCGAAGATGCTTTCGGCGCGGTTCGAGTGGAGGAAGTTCAGGAAATGCCCGGGCCACACCTCGTGCACCGAGGTGAAAAGCAGATCCTTCTTGCCGGGAACGAACGCATCCTGCGTCGCCTTGTCCCACGTCGGATCGGGCGGCGAGATATAATAGACCGACGGCAGGCCTTTTTCATACGGCCCCGGAATGTCGATATAGGCACTGTTCTGGCGATTGTAGGGCGGTGATTCCTCGACCTGCGCCTGTTCGGTGCCGGGGATCGTCACAAGATCCTTCTCGACGAGGAAGGCGCGCAGCGTCGGGAGTTGGCGCCGCGCTTCGGCGACCGGACCGTCAGCCGGCTTGTCCGAGTTCATCTTCTTCATGCAATCGGCGATCGTCATCCCCGCGGCATAGGTCGCGCAGGCGGCCTTCAGCGCGTCCTGATTGCGCTTGAGGTCGGCTTGTCCGATGCGTTCCAGCTCATCCAGCGGCGTGTCGACCGCTTCGTTGGTCAGGATCATCCTGGCGAACTTGTCGGCGCCGATCGCATAGCCGTCGGCCGTGCCGGGTTTCGACCCGATATAGGCGGCGAGATCTTTCATCGACGCGGCGGCCTTCGCGGCTGCGTCATCGAACTGCTTCTGAAGTTCGGGGTCCTTGACTTCGGCGAACGCCTTCTTGGCGTCGCCGGTGTAATAGTCGGCGAAGCCGCCAAAACCCGCCGTGCCATATTTGACGAAGGTTGCGGGCAACGGCAGCTTGATATTTGTCTTGATCTGCTCGGCCGCCGCCGGAACTTTCCGGGCATAGGCGATGAAGGCCTTCATCCGCGTCGTCGCGTCGGCATAGGGGCGCGCGATATAGACGTTGGGATCGAGCTGGCCGACATAATAAGCCGGGTTCTTGTGCGGGAAATCGGCGTCCTTCAGGAAGAAGAGCTGGCCCTGCGCCACGTGGACAAGGTAGTCGCGTTCGAACTTTTCCGCATCGGTCATGTCGCCGTCGAACGCCTTGGCATCGGCGATCGTCTTTTCGAGGAAGGCGATCTGTTTGTTGAGCCCCTCGGGCGACCAGTCGGGGAGCTTGCCGTCGAATTCGTGCTTGCCCTGATAGACCGCGAAATTGGGGTTGAGCGGGAAATAGCCCGCGAGGAAATTATCGCGGAACTCGGTCCAGTTCTTCGCACCCGATGCCGATGCCGGCGTTTTGTCCGATGCGTTGCAGGCGGTCAGGACCAGCAGCGTCGCAGCCATCGCGGCGCCGCCGAAGCGGGCAAATTTACGCGTCATTCGATGATCTCCCTCAATCGATGGGCGGCTAGTGCCACCATGATCGGGCGATGACATCCGTAAATCGACGAACGGCATCGGCGAGGGCGACTGGACACCGGCGAATTCTCCGATAGGGCGGGAGGCGATGGCAACGATACTCCCTCCCGACGGCGACGAACCGGTGATGCCGGAATCGACGCCGAGAGCTCCCTCCCCACTCAGCTTTCCCGATTACCGCTATTATTGGGCGGCACGCTTCACCGCGGTGATGGCAACGATCGCGATGGTCGTCGTGATCGGATACCAGCTCTATGACACCGCGCGGACCGACTATGGCATGTCGATCAGGCAGGCGTCGTTCCAGCTCGGACTGCTCGGGCTCGTGCAGTTCATCCCGCTTGCGCTGCTGACGCCGGTCGCGGGTTGGGCGGCCGATCGGTTCGAGCGCCGCAGCGTTGCGATCTTCTCTAACCTGATCGACATCACGATCGCAGCCACACTCGGTTGGTTCACATGGGTCGGCGGGCTGACGCTGCCGCTGCTGTTCGGCCTTGCTGCGCTGCATGGGGTGGCGCGCGTCTTTTCGGGCCCCGCGATGAGCGCCATCGCGCCAAATATCGTTCCGCCCGCTGTACTCCCGCGGGCGATCGCGATGAGCAGCATCGCCTGGCAATCCGCTTCGGTTATCGGCCCGGCGGTCGGCGGCTTGATCTATGCCGCGCATCCGACGGCGGTCTATATCTTCGCGGCCATCCTCCTCGCCGTCTCGGCGTTCACGATCAGCCGTGTCCGCCCTGTGCTGCCACCGCCCGTCGAGGTGCGCCGCCATCCGCTGCGCGAGATGCTCGACGGCCTGAAGTTCGTCTGGATCGAGCGCTTTCTGCTCGGCACGATCACGCTCGACCTGTTCGCGGTGATCCTGTCGGGTGCGACCGCGATGCTGCCCGTCTATGCCCGCGACATCCTGCATGTCGGCTCGGAAGGGCTCGGGCTGCTGCGCGCGGCCCCCGCCTTGGGAGCGGCGATTGTGGCGCTGGGACTATCGTTCCGCCCGATCGAACGCAACGTCGGCGTGAAGATGCTTTGGGCAGTTGTTGTGTTTGGCCTCGCGACAGTGGCCTTCGGCCTGTCGACCAGCCTCCTGCTTTCGCTCGCGATGCTTGTCCTCCTCGGGGCGGCCGACATGTTCTCGGTCTTCGTGCGCGGGACGCTGATCCAGCTCAACACCCCCGATCATATGCGCGGCCGCGTCAGCGCAGCGTCGGGCCTCGCCATATCGGCGTCGAACGAGCTTGGCGAGATGCGGGCCGGCGCGATGGCCGCGGCGCTGGGTCCGGTTCCTGCCGTAGTCGTCGGCGGAGCGGCCGCGGTCGGTGTAACCGCACTTTGGGCATGGCTCTTTCCCGAACTGCGCCGCGCCAAGACCTTCGAACCGCAATTCAAACCGGCCGAATAGCGCATTTTTGCGGTCGCCCGAAAATGCAAAATCGGCTCGTCGCAAACTGCCTCCCATTCATCACAAAGTGATTGCCAATTAAAATAGTTGAATTACCTCGATTGCACCCGTCACCGCGGTTCCCCTCCCCCACCTCGATGGAGAACCCCCGATGCCCAGCGCCACCATACGCCACAAAATCCTGACCATTCCGGGGCTGCACAACAGCGGCCCGACCCATTGGCAGAGCCTGTGGGAGCACAAGTTCGCCGACTGTGAGCGAGTCGATCTCGGCCGATGGTCGAACCCCGACAAGGACGAATGGGTCAAGCGTATCGCCGAAGCGATCGACGCCGAAAGCGAGCCGGTGCTGGTCGCCGCGCACAGCCTCGGCTGCCATGCTTTCGCGCACTGGTTTGCCGCAGCCAGCGCGCTGACGCGCACGCGCATCGCCGGCGCGCTGCTCGTCGCGCCGCCCGAACTGGCGCGGTTGCGGCAAGAAAATCGCGTCTATGGCTTCAGCGACGCGCCGGGCTTCACCTCGCATACGCCGATGATCGTCGTCGCAAGCGACAATGACCCCTATGCCAAGACGGCGGACGTCTGGCGCCTGTCGCGGCAGTGGGATGCGCGTTTCGTCAACGCCGGGCCGTTCGGTCACATCAACGCGGATTCAGGGATCGGCGACTGGCCTTATGGACAGTATCTGCTCGCCTCGTTACAACCCCCGCCGCTGCCCGCCCTGGCCGACGAGACCAAGTGGCTGCGCGCCGGGGACTGGCCGAACCGGGTCCGTCTCGACCCGCGGTTCGAGTATAAAGAAAGAGCGCACCGATCATGAAAGCCAATTCGATCCTGGAGACCATCGGGAACACCCCGCACATCCGCGTGGCGAAGCTGTTCCCCGACGCCGAAGTCTGGGTGAAGTCGGAACGCAGCAACCCCGGCGGGTCGATCAAGGATCGTATCGGGCTTGCGATGATCGAGGCGGCCGAACGCGATGGCAGCCTGAAGGAAGGCGGCACCATCGTCGAGCCGACGTCGGGGAACACCGGCATCGGCCTCGCGATGGCGGCTGCCGTCAAAGGCTACAAGCTGGTTCTCGTCATGCCCGAGAGCATGTCGCTGGAGCGCCGCCGCCTGATGCTCGCCTATGGCGCAACCTTCGATCTGACCCCGCGCGAAAAGGGCATGAAGGGTGCGATCGAGCGCGCGATCGAGCTGGTCGAGACGACGCCCGGCGCGTGGATGCCGCAGCAGTTCGAGAATGAAGCGAACATCGACGTCCACGTCCGCACGACGGGGCCCGAAATCCTCGCCGATTTCAAGGACACGCCGATCGACGTGCTGATCACCGGCGTCGGCACCGGCGGCCATATCACGGGCACCGCGCAATTCCTGAAACAGCACTGGCCGAACCTGAAGGTCTACGCGGTCGAGCCCGCAGCCTCCCCCGTCATCTCGGGCGGCCAGCCCGCGCCGCACCCGATCCAGGGCATCGGCGCCGGCTTCATCCCGCGCAACCTGCACACCGATCTGCTCGACGGCGTAATCAAGGTCGATGCCGCCGCCGCCAAGGATTTCGCGCGCCGCGCCGCGACCGAAGAAGGCATGCTCGTCGGCATTTCGTCGGGCGCGACGCTTGCCGCGATCAGCCAGAAGCTCGCCGAATTGCCCCCCGGCACGCGCGTGCTCGGCTTCAACTACGACACCGGCGAGCGCTATTTGTCGGTTCCCGATTTCCTGCCCGAAATCTGATCTCCGCTGATGCGCCCCGAAGGCGAACAGGCGATGCCCCTGCGGCGCGACTGGACGGGCTGGTTGTTCGTCCTGATGACGGCCGCGGCGATCGTTGCCGTCCTCTACGCGAGCAACCATGCTGGGGCGGGCAAGCATGGTGTGCGCCCGCATCCGGTCGCACCGCCTGCCGACGTCGTTCCGGAGGTGGCGCCGGTCGAGTTGGCGCCGGTGAGCGAGGCCGACGCCAAGGCGCAGAATGCCGAAATCCCGCTCGTCACCAAGGGTTTCGTCGCCGCGCGCCCTTTCATCTACGCCGGTAGCGGCGACGGCCGCGCCCGCGCGCGCGACTGCCTTGCCGCCGCCATGCTCTATGAAGCGGGCGACGACGCCAAGGGCCAGCAGGCGGTCGGTCAGGTCGTCATCAACCGCGCGCGCCATCCCGCCTTTCCCAAGTCGATCTGCGGCGTCGTGTTCCAGGGTTCGGAGCGCACGACGGGGTGCCAGTTCACCTTCACCTGCGATGGCGCTCTCAATCGCCGCTATTCGGACGCCGCCTGGGCACGTGCGCAGGCGAATGCGGAGATGATGCTGTCGGGGACGACCTATCCCAAGGTCGGGCTCGCGACGCATTATCACACCGACTGGGTGCGTCCCTATTGGAGCGACAGCCTCGAGAAGATCGCGGTCGTCGATACGCACCTCTTCTTCCGCTGGCCGGGCTTCTGGGGAACGCCCGGCGCGTTTCGCGGTCTGGTGTCGGGCAACGATGCCGGAATCGTTAAGATGGCGGCGCTGTCGCCCTCGCACGCGCTGGCGATCGGAACGCTGCCGCCGGTGGAACTGGCCGGCGTCGATGCCAACGCCGCCGTCGGCGAGGCCAAGCTCGTCCCCGGCGCGGGCGAGAAAGCGGGACGCGACACCATCTATGTTTCGCTCGACCGCCGCGCGACGCCCGAGAGTTTTGTGACCACGGCGCTCAGGCTCTGCGGCGAGAAGCCCTATTGCAAGTTCATGGGCTGGACCAACCCGATGCTGAAGCCCGACAGCGACGCGATGAGCGACATGCAGCGATCGGCGATGACCTTTTCCTACCTCCGCGACGACAGGGCGGGGTTCGAGAAGGCGCTGTGGAATTGCAGCGAGTATAAGCGCGACGATGTGCGCCAGTGCATGAAGCGGTAGCGGCCGACTCTTCGTGAATGTCGGATTTGGAGCGGCGGGTTCACCGGGATCAGCGCTGCCTGAATGTCCAAAGTTCAGGAAAGTTCAGCCCATTGCGTCGCCCATTTGTGCCCGGGAGCGCTGCCGAACCCATCCTGCCCGCCTTGCCGCGGCGCGACGCCGTCATCTACCGGATGAAGGCTGGCACAGCCGGATAATGTAGGACAGACCTTTCTTCGCGTCTGCCTTGGGGTGGGGAGCAGTCGCAAGCTCCTCCCTGTGGCGCAGCCATGGGGAGGGAGATCGCTCGCGAAGCGATTGGTGGAGGGGCCGCGACGTCGGCGCGAAAGCCCCTCCGTCAGCGCTTCGCGCAGCCACCTCCCCATCGCTGCGCGACAGGGAGGGCCTTATCGCCGCAATCGGTCGAAACCGGGCGCAACCCGCGCTATCCGTGCGGCTTGATCAGATATTTCTCGCCGGTGCGCTTCGCGTTGTAGGCCTGCGCCGTGTCGATATCCAGCGCCTCGGTCAACGAGATCTCGTGGCTGTAGTGGCTCTTGAACGTCGTTGTCAGCTCGTCGACCACGCGCTTGCGCATCCGACCCACCGTTTCCATCCCGGCCTTCGCCATGAACGGCGTCAGCAGGAAGCCTCCGAGCGCCCAGGTCAGGCCGAAACTGCGCGCCGAGAAGGTCGTCGGCGACAGGTCGAGCGCGCCGTAGATATAGACCTGTTTGAACGTGTCCGAACCATAGCGGCTGTAGGTCGTCATCTTGCGGACCGCCGCAGCTTCCATTGCGGTCAGGATCTGCCCCGCCAGCTTGCCGCCGCCGGTCGCGTCGAAACCGATCGTGGCGCCGGTCTCGGCGATCGCATCGACGAGGCGATCCATGAAGTCGTCGGCGCTGCTGTTGACGATATGCTGCGCACCGATGCCCTTCAGTATCTCGACCTGCGCGTCGCTGCGCACGATGTTGACCAGCGGGATGCCGTCTTTCGCGCAGATCTTCACGAGCATCTGGCCGAGGTTCGACGCGGCCGCCGTGTGGACGATCGCGCTGTGGTTCTCCATCCGCATCGTTTCGGTGAAAGCGAGACTGGTCAGAGGATTGACGAAGCAGGAGGCGCCGTCGACCGGATCGGTGCCGTCGGGCAGCGGCATCGTCATCTGAACGGGAAGGCAACGATATTCAGCATACATCTCGCCGCCGAGCAGCGCGACGGTCTTGCCGACGAGCGCCTGCGCTTCGGGCGAGTCGCCGGCCTTGATGACCACGCCGCAGCCTTCGTTGCCGATCGGCAGCGCGTCGCCGATCCGCCCGCCCATCGCGCGCATGCCCGCGGGCGGGACATCGGCGGTGATCATCGGGAGTCCGTCCCTTTCCCCGGCGCGGGCGGTCGCCATGTCGGCCCCGCCGAACAGCAGGCCGAGGTCGGACGGATTGATCGGCGTCGCGAGCACCTTCACCAGCACCTCGTGCGGCTTGGGCTCGGGCATCGGGCGGCGCTCGAAATAGACCTCGAGCTGCCCCTCGGGCTTCACGATGGTCACCATGACGGTGTTGGTGGTGGGCAAATCGGTCATCGCGCATCTCCCGGTGTTCGGTTTTTGGATGAAACTGGTTTAGGGGGAGCAGGACGCCGAGGCAATCGCGAAGCTTGGATGGAGGTAGCTTCTTCGAAATGTGGAGCCGCCTTTCAAATCCCGTCATGCTGAAACAAGTTCAGGATGACGATAGCATGAGTGTCGAGATTCGTCCGAAACGGGAACCTATTCAACGACAAATTCGCCCGCCAGGCGCAGCACCTCGTCCGCCAGCTCCTTCCGGCAGATCAACAGGTCGGGGAGATAGGGGTTCGCGCAGTTATAGACGAGCGGCGAGCCGTCGGCGCGGCTGACGTGGAGGCCTGCCGCGATCGCGACCGCCGCCGGCGCGCAATTGTCCCACTCATATTGGCCGCCGGTGTGGAGATAAATATCCGCTTCGCCCCGGACGACCGCCATCGCTTTCGCGCCTGCCGAGCCCATGGCGACCAGATCGGCGCCCATTTTTTCGGCGACATAGACGGCTTCGGCTGCCGGCCTGGTGCGGCTCACGAGCATTTTCAGCGGCGCATTGGCCGGCGCAAGCGGCGTCGGCGATCCTGAGGTGAGCATAAGCCCGAGGCCCGGCAACGCCACTGCGCCCACCGTCGGCACTCCGTCGACCGCGAGCGCGACATGGACCGCCCAGTCGCTGCGTCCCTCGCTATATTCGCGGGTGCCATCAAGCGGATCGACGATCCACGCGCGGCTGACGCCGCAGCGCGCAACATTATCCTTTTCTTCCTCGGACAGGATCGCGTCGTCGGGGCGCGCGGCGCGGAGTTCGTCCATCAGCATGGCGTTCGCCCGTGCGTCGCCGACCCTGCCGAGCGCCTTGTCGACGAATTCGCCAGATGCCCGAAGGTCGAGCAAGATCTCACCCGCAGCATTTGCGAGCCGTTCGGCCAGATGTTCGTCCGTTTCCCCCACAGTCACACTCTATCCCAGCAAGCGATCGATGATCAGGTCCGCCGCTTCATCGGGTGTCATCGCGGTCGTGTCGATCCGGATTTCCGGCTGCTCGGGCGCCTCATAGGGGCTGTCGATGCCGGTGAAATTCTTGAGCTGTCCGGCGCGCGCCTTTTTGTAGAGACCCTTCACGTCGCGCTTCTCGGCTTCGGCAAGCGGCGTGTCGATGAAGATTTCGAGGAACTCGCCTTCGGGCAGCATCGATCGCACCATGTCGCGCTCGGCCTTGAAGGGGGAGATGAAGGCGGTGATGACGATGAGCCCGGCATCGGTCATCAGCTTCGCCACCTCTCCGACGCGGCGGATATTCTCGATCCGGTCGGCCTCGGTGAAGCCAAGGTCGCGGTTGAGCCCGTGGCGGACATTGTCGCCGTCGAGCAGGAAGCTGTGGCGGTTCATCCGGTGCAGCTTCTTCTCGACGAGGTTGGCGATTGTCGACTTGCCCGAACCCGAGAGGCCGGTGAACCAGAGCAAGGCGGGCTTCTGGTTCTTGAGGTCCGCGCGCATCTCGCGGCTGATGTCGGTCGCCTGCCAATGGACATTCTGCGCGCGGCGAAGGCTGAAGTGCAGCATCCCCGCCGCGACGGTGGCGTTGGTGAGCTTGTCGATCAGGATGAACCCGCCGAGCGCATGCTTGTCCGCATAGGCTTCGAAAACGATCGGCTTGTCGGTCGACAGTTCGACGACGCCGATGCCGTTGAGGTCGAGCGTCTTCGCCGCGAGATGGTCGAGCGTGTTGACGTTGATCTCGTACTTCGGCTGCTGGATAGTCGCCGACACCGTCTGCGTCGCAAGTTTCAGCCAATAGGCGCGGCCCGCGATCATCGCCTCGTCGGCCATCCAGACGAGCGTCGCCTCGAACTGGTCGGCTGCCTCGGGCGGCGCATCGGCGGCGGCGATCACGTCGCCGCGCGAGCAGTCGACCTCATCGGCAAGCGTGAGCGTCACCGACTGGCCGGCGACGGCTTTATCGAGATCGCCGTCGAGCGTAACGATACGATCGACGGTTGTCGTCTTGCCGCTGGGCAGGATGCGCACCGGATCGCCGGGCTGGACCGTCCCGCTCGCGAGTTGGCCCGAGAAGCCGCGAAAATCGAGATTGGGGCGGTTCACCCATTGCACCGGCATTCGGAAGGGCTTCGTCTCGTCGGCCGCGGCGCCGATCTCGACTGCCTCGAGGTGCTCGATCAGCGCCGGGCCCCTGAACCAGGGTGTGTTCGCCGAAAGCGCGGTGATATTGTCGCCCTTGAACCCCGAGATGGGGATCGGGGTAAAGTGGGTGATCCCGATCTCGCTCGCGAACGCGCGGTAGGCGAGCGTAATGCGATCAAAGACGGCCTTGTCGTACCCGACAAGGTCCATCTTGTTCACCGCCAGAACGATGTGCCGGATACCGAGCAGGTGCGCGAGGAAGCTGTGCCGCCGCGTCTGCGTCAGCACGCCCTTGCGCGCATCGATCAGGATGACGGCGAGGTCGGCGGTCGAGGCGCCGGTCACCATATTGCGCGTATATTGCTCGTGCCCCGGCGTGTCGGCGACGATGAACTTGCGTTTTTCGGTCGTGAAGAAGCGATAGGCGACGTCGATCGTGATCCCCTGTTCGCGCTCCGCGGCGAGGCCGTCGACGAGCAGCGCGAAGTCGATCTCCTGCCCCTGTGTGCCAACGCGCTTGCTGTCGGCTTCGAGCGCGGCGAGTTGGTCCTCGAAGATCATCTTGCTGTCGTAGAGCAGGCGGCCGATCAAGGTCGACTTGCCGTCGTCGACCGAACCGCAGGTGATGAAGCGCAGCAGCGACTTCCTTTCGTGAGCCGCGAGATAGGCGTCGATATCTTCGGCGATCAGCGCGTCGGTGACATAAACAGGATCGGTCATTTAGAAGTACCCCTCCTGCTTCTTCTTTTCCATCGAGGCATCACCGCCATCCTTGTCGATGATGCGGCCTTGCCGTTCGCTGGTCGTCGTCAGCAACATTTCCTGGATCACCTCGGAAAGCGTCGTCGCCTCGCTTTCGACCGCGCCCGTCAACGGGTAGCAGCCGAGGGTGCGGAAGCGCACCGAACGTTCCACCGGAACCTCGCCATCCTCGAGCGGAAAGCGGTCGTCGTCGACCATCAGCAGCAGGCCGTCGCGTTCCACCGTGGGGCGCGGGGCGGCGAAGTAGAGCGGTACGATCGGGATATTTTCGCGCGCGATATATTGCCAGATGTCGAGCTCGGTCCAGTTCGAGATCGGAAAGACGCGGATGCTCTCTCCCTTGGCCTTGCGGGCGTTGTAGAGGTTCCAAAGCTCGGGTCGCTGCTTCTTCGGGTCCCAGCCGTGGGTCGCGGTGCGGAAGGAAAAGATGCGTTCCTTCGCACGGCTCTTTTCCTCGTCGCGCCGCGCGCCGCCAAAGGCCACGTCGAAGCCGTGGAGGTCGAGCGCCTGCTTCAGCCCCTCGGTCTTCCACATGTCGGTGTGCAGCGGGCCGTGGTCGAACGGGTTGATCCCGCGCGCCTTCGCCTCGGGGTTCTGATGGACGATCAGCTCCATACCGCTCTCGGCGGCCATGCGGTCGCGCATGTCGTACATCGCCTTGAACTTCCAGGTCGTGTCGACGTGCAGCAAAGGGAATGGCGGCGGCGAGGGATAGAAGGCCTTTCGCGCGAGATGGAGCATCACCGCGCTGTCCTTGCCCACGGAATACAGCATCACCGGCTTCGCCGCATCGGCCATCACTTCGCGCATGATATGGATGCTCTCGGCCTCGAGCCGGTCGAGATGGGTCAGTGTATCGGTCATGCCCCGCCCTTGCCGCCCCGGCCGAGGGCGATCAAGCTGTATGGCCTTTCGGGGGGGCAAGCCAGACTTGAAAGCTCAGCCATTGACCCTCGCCTCCTGCCATTCGGCGGCGGCGCGTTGGATGGCCGGAAGAGCACGGGAGAGACGTTGCTCCATCTCGGGCTGGGCACGCCACGCGGGATCGATGAAGAGGCCGAGTTCGCGGCGGAAGTCGTAGCCGCTCACCTTGATCGGAACGACTCCGTCAATCGCCAGCGAGACGGGCGCGGTCGTGATCCCGATCCCCGCCGCGACCATGCGCAGGCAGCGGTCGTCGCTGTCGCTGCGCAGCGCGAAGCGCGGGCGGACGCGGTGGCGGGTGAAGAAGCGGCTGGTCGCGTCGAGAAACTCGCACGAGCGGCGCGCGATCATCGTCTCGGGCGCCAGCGCCTCGGGCGAGACCGCATCCTGCCCCGCCAATGGATGCCCCGTCCCGACGAACATCACCATCGGTTCCTCGAACAGCGAAACGACATTGGCACCGCGCTCGCCCGACCGGAGCGGGACGAGCGCCATGTTGAGGCGGCCGCCGTGAATGGCTGCGCGGAGTTCGGAGTCGCTATTCTCGCCGATCTCCAAAGCGAAATCGCGCGAAAGCAAGGCGGCGACGGTCTGGAAAAACTCGCCGGGCACCGAGCGGATCGTCCCGAGCCTGAGCACCGGTTTGTCGCTCTCTTCGCCCCGGCCGAAGCCGTCGGCGGTACGGAAACCCCGCTCAAGATCGCGCGCGATCGGCAGGAACCGGCCGCCGGCTTCGGTGAGACGAATCTGGCGGCGGTTACGGATGAAGAGCGGCGCGCCGACAAGACGCTCGAGATCGGCCACGCCGGTCGATAGCGCGGGCTGGGTGACCCGGATTTGCTGCGCGGCACGCGTAAAGCTGCCCGCGTCGACGACGGCGAGGAACTGCCGGATGTGCGAGCGCTTTATCATAAGATTTTCTTATACTGATACGTATGAAGTTTCAATTTTCATATGAAGATGCTTTGAGGCACAACCGGGCCATGTTCCGACCCTGATCAAAGGGATGCTCATGCGCGCCACCCCCGATTTCGATTTTGCGCTCGGCGAGACCGCCGACATGATCCGCGACACGACCGCCCGCTTCGCCGACGAACAGATCGCGCCGCTCGCGGCCAAGGCCGATGCCGAGGACTGGTTCCCGCGCGACGAGCTGTGGACGCAGATGGGCGCGCTCGGTCTGCACGGGATCACCGTTGAGGAAGAATTTGGCGGGCTCGGGCTCGGCTATCTGGAGCACGTCATCGCGGTCGAGGAAGTCAGCCGCGCGAGCGCCGCGATCGGCCTGTCCTATGGCGCGCACTCGAACCTCTGCGTCAACCAGATCCGCCGCTGGGGCAATGCCGCGCAGAAGGCGAAATATCTGCCCAAGCTGATCAGCGGCGAGCATGTCGGCAGCCTCGCGATGTCCGAAGCGGGCGCCGGCAGCGACGTCGTTTCGATGAAGCTGAAGGCGGACAGGGTTCAGGGCGGCTACGTCCTCAACGGCACGAAATTCTGGATCACCAACGCGACCTACGCCGACACGCTGGTCGTCTATGCCAAGACCAGCCCCGACGCGGGATCGCGCGGGATCACGGCGTTCCTGATCGAAAAGGATATGCCGGGGTTCAGCATCGGGCAGAAGATCGACAAGGTGGGTATGCGCGGATCGCCGACCGCCGAGCTGGTCTTTACCGACTGCGAGGTCAGCGAAGAGCAGGTGATGGGGCCCGAAAACGGCGGCGTCGGCGTGCTGATGTCGGGGCTCGACTATGAGCGCGTCGTGCTCGCAGGGCTCCAGCTCGGGATCATGCAGGCGTGCCTCGACACGGTCATTCCCTATGTTCGCGAGCGCAAGCAGTTCGGCAAACCGATCGGATCGTTCCAGCTGATGCAGGCGAAGGTCGCCGACATGTATGTCATGCTCCAGTCGGCGCGCTCCTATGTCTACAACGTCGCCAAGGCGTGCGACGCGGGGCAGACCACGCGCTTCGACGCCGCGGGGGCGATCCTGCTCGCAAGTGAGAATGCGGTGAAGGTCGCGGGCGAGGCGATCCAGGCGCTCGGCGGCGCGGGCTACACGAAGGACTGGCCGGTCGAACGCTACTGGCGCGACGCCAAGCTGCTCGACATCGGCGCGGGCACGAACGAAATCCGCCGCATGCTGATCGGCCGCGAGCTGATCGGCGCCGGCGCGTGATCTGGCTCTGGCTGTCGGCCGCCTTCATGGCGTCGACCGCCGCAGTTCACGGCTTTCTGGGCGAACGGCGGCTAATCCGGCCGCTGATGACGCGCGATCAGGGCGTGATGGGCATCGATCTGGCGCGCAGGGTGTTCCGGCTGGCGTGGTATGCG
The DNA here is from genome assembly GCF_018682675.1 of Sphingopyxis soli. Lineage (GTDB taxonomy): Bacteria > Pseudomonadota > Alphaproteobacteria > Sphingomonadales > Sphingomonadaceae > Sphingopyxis > Sphingopyxis soli. The sequence continues at coordinate 43,048 of NZ_JAFMTR010000042.1, read as the reverse complement.
CTGTCGGTGCTGATGCTGGTGTCGGCGGCGGCGGTCGTCTGGCCCGGCACGCCGCGCGATCTTATCCTGCTGATTGGCGCAGCCTGGACCGCGACCGGCCTGTTCGATGCGGTCTATACGCGTGGCAAGCATATCGGCTGGCCGTTCCTGACTGCGTCGGGCATCCTCGCCGTTATCGGCGCGTTGGCTTAGGGTCAGGATCTTAGTATGCGCGGCCTCGTCCATCACATCGACCTGACGGTCACCGACAAGGAGCGGTCGCGTGTCTTTTACGACGCGGTGCTTGGCTTCCTCGGCTATCGCCGCGCCGCCGATTATGACCATGGCAGCGACTGGGACCGCGAAGGCGAGCCCTTCCATTCGATCGGGATTCTGGAGGCACGCGGCGCAGGGGCGGAGCGGCCACACGATCGCTACTCGCCGGGGCTTCATCACCTTGCATGGACCGCCGAAAGCCGCGAGGATGTCGATGCGCTCCACAATCTGCTGCGCAGCATCGATGCGACCGTGCTCGATGCGCCTGCCGACTATCCGCGCTACGGCCCCACCTATTACGCCGTCTTCTTCGCCGATCCTGACGGACTGAAACTGGAGTTCGTGTTCGGGGCCACCGGCGCATGACCGACACCCTGCTCGACGCGCTGCAATATTATGGCGCCGCCGCCTCGACGCTCGCGGCGCTGCTTGTCTCGCTCAATCTCGGCGAGCGGTGGACCGGCTGGGCCTTCGTGATCTTCGTGACGAGCAGCCTTGCGCTGATCGGCTGGGGATTTCTGCAACCCGACAGCGAGGGGATCGGCTGGCAGAATGTCGCGCTGCTGTGCATCAATCTGGTCGGCGTTTACAGCCACCTGATCCGCAAGAAGCCCACGAAAAAGAATGAGGGCGGAGCATGACGCCCCGCCCCCGTAGATCAGCCCCAGACGCGCACGCGCTTGTCGGGCGCGAGGTAGAGCTTGTCGCCTTCCTTGACATCGAAGGCTTTGTACCAGGCGTCGAGGTTGCGGACGGTGAGCGCGCGGTACATACCCGGCGCGTGGCCGTCGGTCGCGATCCGCGCGCGCAGCGCCTCGTCGCGCATCTTCGTCGCCCACGTCTGCGCATAGGCGATGAAGAAACGCTGGTCGCCGGTGAAGCCGTCGATCACCGGCGCTTCCTGCCCGTTCAGCGACGCGCGGTACGCGTCATAGGCCGCCTGCAACCCGGCGACGTCGGCGATATTCTCGCCCAGCGTGAGCTTGCCGTTGACCGCAAGGTCGGGGAACGGCTTGTAGCTGTCGTATTGCGCCGCGAGCGCCGCGCCCGCAGCGTTGAACTTCGCAAGGTCCGCAGCGGTCCACCAGTTGCGGAGCGCGCCGCTTGCGTCGAACGCGGCGCCGTTATTGTCGAAACTGTGGCTGATCTCGTGGCCGATGACCGCACCGATCGCGCCATAATTATAGGCCGGATCGGCCTTGGCGTTGAAGAAGGGCGGCTGCAGGATCGCGGCGGGGAAATTGAGCGCGTTCTGGACCGGCAGGTTCACCGCATTGACCGTCTGCGGGACCATCCACCATTCGCCCTTGTCGAGCGGCTTGCCGATCTTCGCGAGCTGGTGCGCATATTCGGCTTTCTCGCCCGCAACCATGTTCGCATAGGCGTCGGTCGCGCTGACCGTGTAGCGGCCATAGTCGCGCCAGGTCTCGGGATAGCCGACGCCGACGACGATCGTTTCGACCTTCTTGATCGCTTCCTTTTTGGTTTCGGGCGCCATCCAGTCGATCGTCTCGACGCGCTTCGCGAACGCGGCCTTGATCCCCTTCACCATGTCGCCGACCTCGGCCTTCGCAGGCGCCGGGAAATATTTCTCGGCATAGACGCGGCCGACCGCGTCGCCGAGATAGATGTTCAGCGCGTCGAGCGCGCGCTTGTCGCGGCTGCGCTGCTCCGGCGTGCCCGCAAGCGCCGTCCCGTAAAAGGCGAAATGCGTCTTGTCGAGCGCCGACGGCAGGACGTCGGTGTGCGTGTTGATCTGGTGAAACGCCAGCCAGTCCTTCCACGCCTCGAGCGGCTCCGACGCCACAAGCGCCGACAGGCCGGTGATCGCGCGGGCGTGGTAGGCGCCGAATTTCGACACATTGCCCAGGCCGGCGGCGGCGAAATAGGCATCCCAGTCGAGCCCCGGCGCCTTCCTGGCGAAATCGGCTTTCGTCCAGACGCCCGCCGACTTCGCGAAGTCTTCGCTATCGGCGCGGTTGGCGTGCGCCTTTGCGATCTTGACCTCGAGGTCGTAGATGCGTTTCGCCTTCGCCGCGGCGTCGCTCTGCCCCGCTTCGGTCAGCAGCTTGGCGATATAGGCCTGATATTGCGTGCGCAGCGTGGCCATTTTCGGATCGGCCGACAGATAATATTCGCGCTCGGGCATCCCGAGCCCGCCCTGCAGAACATAGGGAATGACCTCGCCCGGCGTCGCGAGACCCTGCGTCACGAATATGCCGAACAGATTTTCGGTTTCGAAGTCGGTGGCGTTGAGCGGGTCGACGTCGGCGCGCGTCTGCTCGCCCAGCACCTTCGCGAGCCCGGCCTTGTCGGAGATCGCGGCAAAGCGGGCGAGGTCGGCTTCGACCGGCTTCATGCCCGCGGCGTCGATCGCCTTGGTGTTGGTGTAGGCCTTGTAGAAAGCGGCGATGCGGCCGTCGTCGGTCTTCGGGTCGCCGCCGCTCTTGACGATCGCGTCGACCAGCTCGCGGGTGCGCTTCTCGGTTTCGAGAAACGCCGTGTAGAAGGCGCCGGTCGACGAACGATCAGCCGGGATTTGGGTCGTTTTCTGCCAGTTGCCGTTGGCATAGGCGTAAAAGTCGTCGCCCGGTTTGACGCTGGGATCCATCGCCGCCTTGCTGATGCCGAGTTCGGTCCCGACGGTGTAGGCGGCGCTTTCCTTGTCGCCCTTCGAACAGGCGACGGGCCCCGCGACGATCGCGGCGGTCGAAAGCAGAATGGCAAAGACGGCTTTTTTCATTGGGCTAACCTTGTTTTTCAGGGGGCACGCGGCGGGCATAGGCCTGCGGCCAGATGGTTTCAATGCCAACCATTTTCGGCCTGCGGTGCTTGTTCGTCGACGAGCGGCAGGATAATCGGACCTGCCCACAGAGGAGAGATTGCGACGTGAGCGCGCCAATATTGGGAACGATGATCAACCCTGACAGTGATGGCTTTCGCGCCAATGCTGCGCATAATCGCGCGCTGCGCGACGAGCTCTATGCGCGCGTCGCGGAAGCGGCGCTGGGCGGCAACGAGAAGTCGCGCGAGCGGCACACGAGCCGCGGCAAGCTGCTGCCGCGCGAGCGCGTCGAACGGCTGCTCGATCCGGGCTCGCCGCTCCTCGAGATCGGCCAGCTCGCCGCGTGCGATATGTATGAGGGCGAGGTTCCCGGCGCGGGCATCATAGCGGGGATCGGCCGCGTGTCGGGGCGGCAGGCGATGATCGTCTGCAACGACGCGACCGTGAAGGGCGGCACTTACTATCCGATGACGGTGAAGAAGCATCTCCGCGCGCAGGAGATTGCCGAGACGAACCGCCTGCCCTGTATCTACCTTGTCGACAGCGGCGGCGCCAACCTGCCGCATCAGGATCAGGTGTTTCCCGACCGCGATCACTTCGGGCGCATCTTCTTCAATCAGGCGAACATGTCGGCGAAGCGCATCCCGCAGATCGCCTGCGTTATGGGCAGCTGCACCGCGGGCGGCGCCTATGTTCCCGCGATGAGCGACGAGACGGTGATCGTGCGGGGTCAGGGCACGATCTTCCTCGCCGGGCCGCCGCTGGTGAAGGCGGCGACGGGTGAGGAGATCAGCGCCGAAGACCTTGGCGGGGGCGACCTGCACGCCAAGAAATCGGGCGTCGTCGACCATCTTGCCGAAAATGACGAACATGCGCTGACGATCGTGCGCGATATCGTCAGCCACCTCGGTGCCGACGAGGGCTTCAAGGTCGCGATGAAGGAACCGCGCCCGCCGAAATATGATCCCGAAGAGCTGTACGGGATCATCCCGCAGGACGTCCGCGCGCCTTATGACGTCCACGAGGTCATCGCGCGCATCGTCGACGGCAGCGAGTTTCACGAATTCAAGGCGAACTACGGCGCCACCCTGGTGTGCGGCTTCGCGCATATCTGGGGCATCCCGGTCGCGATCCTCGCCAACAACGGCGTGCTGTTCAGCGAGTCCGCGGTCAAGGGCGCGCATTTCATCGAGCTGGCGCAGCAGCGGCGCATCCCCCTGCTCTTCCTCCAGAACATCAGCGGCTTCATGGTCGGCGGCAAATATGAGGCCGAGGGAATCGCCAAGCATGGCGCGAAGCTGGTCACCGCGGTCGCGACGGCGACAGTGCCGAAGATCACGGTGCTGATCGGCGGCAGCTTCGGTGCTGGCAATTATGGCATGTGCGGGCGGGCTTATAGCCCACGCTTCCTGTTCAGCTGGCCCAACAGCCGGATCAGCGTGATGGGCGGCGAGCAGGCGGCAAGCGTGCTGGCGACGGTCCACCGCGACGCCGACAAATGGACGCCCGAAGAGGCCGAAGCCTTCAAGGCGCCGATCCGCCAGAAGTACGAGGACGAAGGCAACCCCTATCACGCCACCGCGCGGCTGTGGGACGATGGCATCATCGATCCTGCACAGACGCGCGATGTGCTCGGGCTGGCCTTTGCGGCAACGCTGAACGCCCCGGTCGAGGACCGAGGGTTCGGCGTGTTCAGGATGTGATGCGATGGGCATTCAAATTTCTCCCCGGAACGGGGAGGTGGCCCCGCAAAGCGGGGTCGGAGGGGTCGACACCTCGCCATCTGGTGCTTGCAGATGACCGATAGCGCCTGGCCCCTCCACCACCCTTCGGGTGGTCCCCCTCCCCGTTCCGGGGAGGATTTGGCGCGTGTACGGCATCGGATGGTGGGCGCGCCGGACAAGACAGTGAAGCTCGCCCGCAAGCTGCGGCGGGAAATGACGTTGCCTGAAGGGCTTTTGTGGCGCGAGCTGCGGGGCAAGCGGACCGGACTGAAATTTCGGCGCCAGTTTCCAGTGCTCGACTACGTCGCCGATTTCGCGTGTATCGAAATTCGACTGCTGATTGAAGTCGATGGGATGGCACATGCCCTGGCCGGGCGCCCCGAACGGGACGCGCGGCGCGACCGGATTTTGACCGAGAGAGGATGGCAGATCGTGCGGATAGCAGCGAGTGAAGTTCTGAAGGACGCTGCGGCGACAGCTCAATCCATCGCAACCTTCGCTGCCAGCTTGCGGCCCCTCCACCATCCTGCGGATGGTCCCCCTCCCTCCCCGCCTACGCGGGGACAGGCTGGGGAGGATCGTGCATGATCCAGTCCCTCCTCATCGCCAATCGCGGCGAGATCGCCTGCCGCATCATCCGCACCGCGCGCGAGATGGGCATTCGAACCGTTGCGGTCTATTCGGACGCCGACGCCAAGGCGCTGCATGTGCGCGAGGCTGACGAGGCGGTGCATATCGGGCCGTCGCCGGCGCGCGAATCCTATCTGGTGGGCGAGAAGATCATCGCCGCCGCCAAGGCGACCGGGGCCGAGGCGATCCATCCGGGTTATGGTTTCCTGTCCGAGAATGCCGAGTTCGCGCAGTCGGTCGCCGATGCGGGGCTGGTGTGGGTCGGGCCAAAGCCGTCCTCAATCACCGCGATGGGGCTCAAGGACGCCGCCAAGAAGCTGATGGCCGAGGCGGGCGTACCGGTGACGCCGGGCTATATGGGCGAGAACCAGGACCCGGCCTTCCTCGCCGAGCAGGCGGGTCAGATCGGCTATCCTGTGCTCATCAAGGCGGTCGCAGGCGGCGGCGGCAAGGGGATGCGGAAGGTGGATGCCGCGGCGGACTTCGTCGACGCGCTTGCCTCGTGCCAGCGCGAAGCCGCTGCCTCGTTCGGCAACGACCATGTGCTGATCGAAAAATATATCCTGACCCCGCGCCATATCGAGGTGCAGGTGTTCGGCGATACGCATGGCAATGTTGTCCACCTGTTCGAGCGCGACTGCTCGCTGCAGCGCCGCCACCAGAAGGTGATCGAGGAAGCCCCCGCCCCCGGCATGGACGAGGCGACGCGCGCCGAACTCTGCGCCGCCGCGGTGCGCGCGGCAAAGGCGGTCGATTATGTCGGCGCGGGGACGATCGAGTTCATCGCCGACGCCAGCGAAGGCCTGCGCGCCGACCGCATCTGGTTCATGGAGATGAACACGCGGCTGCAGGTCGAGCATCCGGTGACCGAGGAGATTACCGGGGTCGATCTGGTCGAATGGCAGCTCCGCGTCGCGTCGGGGGAGCCGATCCCGCTGACGCAGGACGAGCTGGCGATCAACGGTTGGGCGATGGAAGCGCGGCTTTATGCGGAGGATCCCGCGAAGGGCTTTCTGCCGAGCATTGGTACGCTCGAACTATTCCAGCTTCCCGAACATCTCGGCCGCATCGACACCGGCGTATATGAAGGCGCCGAGGTTTCGCCTTTCTATGACCCGATGATCGCCAAGGTCATCGCCTATGGCGAGGATCGCGAGGAAGCGCGCGAACTCTTGTCGGAGATGCTGGAGGACAGCGCGATCTGGCCGGTGAAGACCAATTCGGCCTTTCTGATCGCCGCGCTCGACCATCCCGACTTCGTCTCGGGCACGGTCGATACCGGCCTGATCGGCCGCGATGGCGACAGCATGACCGCCGAGCCGATGCCGACCGAGACCGCGCTGACCAATGCCGCGATGGCGATGGTCCCGCGGTCGCTGCAGTCGGGCTTCCGTCTCAACGCGCCGGATGTCCGGACGGCGCCCTTCCTGCTCGACGGCAAGCGCGTCGATGTGACGCTGCACGGCCCCGGCGCCGAGGAGCCCGCGCCCGCGATGCTCGTCGCCGAGAGCGGCGCCGTGTGGCAGCTCTCCCCCTGGCGCGCCGCCGGTAGCGCAAGCGGCGGCGCCAGCGACGGGGCGATCCTGTCGCCGATGCCGGGCAAGATCATCGCGGTCGATGTCGCCGCGGGCGACACGGTGACCAAGGGGCAGAAATTGCTGACGCTCGAGGCGATGAAGATGGAGCACAGCCTGACCGCGCCGTTCGACGGCGTGGTCGCCGAGCTCAACGCGACCGCTGGCGCGCAGGTGCAGGTCGAGGCGCTGCTCGCGAAGATCGAGGCCGCCGAGTGAGCGAGCTTATCCTTCGCGACGCGACGGTAGCGGACCTTCCCGCCATTCTCGCCATGCTCGCGGAGGATACGATTCCCGCGAACCGCGAGGCCGATCCGTCGGACCCGCGCTATCTGGCGGCGTTCGAGGCGATCGACGCCGACTCCAACCAGCGGCTGATCGCCGCCGAGCTGAACGGCCGCGTCGTGGGCACGATGCAGCTCAGCTTCCTGCCGGGGCTTTCCTTCGTCGGGAGCTGGCGCGGGCTGATCGAGGCGGTGCGCATTGCCGCCGACCTGCGCGGCCAAAAGCTTGGCGAAAAGATGATCCTGTGGGCGGTCGAGCAATGCCGCGCGCGCGATTGCAAGCTGGTTCAGCTCACATCGTCGGCCAAACGCACCGACGCGCACCGCTTTTACGCCCGGCTCGGCTTCGTGCAGAGCCATGTCGGCATGAAATTGCATTTGAGGGACTGACGATGGCAGGCAAATATTTCGACGAGTGGCAGATTGGCGAGACGATCACGCACGAGATCCGGCGCACGGTGACCGAGACCGACAATCTGCTGTTCACCACGATGACGCATAACCCGCAACCGCTGCACCTCGACATCGAGGCGGCGAAGGCGTCGGAGTTCGGGCAGATCCTCGTCAACGGCACCTTCACTTTCAGCCTGATGGTCGGGCTGTCGGTCGGCGACACGACGCTCGGCACGCTCGTCGCCAACCTCGGCTATGACAAGCTGGTGATGCCGAAGCCGGTGTTCATCGGCGACACGCTTCGCGCGGAGACCGAAGTCATCGGCCTGAAAGAGTCCAAATCGCGCCCCGGATCGGGTATCGTGACCTTTCTCCACCGCTGCATCAACCAGCGCGGCGAAATCGTCTGCCAGTGCGAGCGGGCCGCGCTGATCAAGGGAAAGGCCGCCTGATGCGCCTGCGCTCACTCCTCTTCGTTCCTGGTGATCGTCCCGAACGCTTCGCCAAGGCCGCAGCATCGGGTGCCGACGCGATCATCCTCGACCTGGAGGATTCGGTGTCGCTCGCGAACAAGGACGCCGCGCGCACCGCCGTGGCCGAATATCTGTCGGGAACGCGCGAGGTCATCACACTGGTGCGCGTCAATCCACTCGACGGCCATATGACCGCCGCTGACGTCGCGGCGATCGTCGGTGGACGGCCCGACGCGATCATGCTGCCCAAAGCAGAGGGCGCGCCGAGCATCCAGCAACTCGACACGATCCTGCGCAGCGAATCCGCGCGCGATGCCTCGCTGCCGCCGATCCTGCCCATCGCGACCGAAACCGCCGCGGCGATCTTCACGCTCGGCAGCTATCGCGAAGTGAAGGACCGCCTTATCGGCCTTACCTGGGGCGCCGAGGATTTACCCGCCGCGATCGGCGCGACCACAAGCCGCAACGAGGATGGCAGCTACACCGCGCCCTATGAGGTCGCGCGCAGCCTCACCCTGTTCGCCGCGCACGGCGCGGGTGTCGCCGCGGTCGACACGGTGTTTCCCGCGATCAAGAACGAGGCCGGCCTCGCCGCCTATGCCGCGCGCGCGCGCCGCGACGGCTTCACGGGCATGATGGCGATCCATCCTTCGCAGGTCGCGTCGATCAACGCCGCCTTCACCCCGTCGGCCGACGAAGCCGCGCGCGCGCAGGCGATCGTCGATGCCTTTGCGGCCAACCCGGGCGTCGGGGTGCTGCAGGTCGACGGGAAGATGGTCGACGCGCCGCACCTCAAGCAGGCGCAGCATATCCTGTCGCTGGCGGATTAGCGTTTTCGTCCGAAAGGCCGGGTGCGGGCCATCCAGTCCCGACCGCGATGCCAGCTTTTCCTGAGACCCCGTTCGGTCAGGCTTTCGAACATCGCATCGGGGCTTGTCGGATCGAGCAGTTCGTTTTCGGCAATGAATTCGTCCATCGGACCCGGCGGAACGAGATCGAGCAGCTCAAGCGAGCGCCCTCCGCCGCGGAGCCCTTCGATCGTCTCGATCAGCGAGCCGGTTGCCTCGAACCGGCGCGCGACCTGTTGCGGATCGACATCCAGATGCTCGGCGATCAGCGATTCGCGTAGGCGGCGGATGACTGGCTCGATGCCGCGATTGGTCGGTAGCGCCGAGTCGATGGTCACGTCGCACTCGCTGTCGAGCCCCATCGACCGGTTGTTCAGATTGGCCGACCCGACGCGGATCGCCCGGTCGTCGACGATCGCCGTCTTGGCGTGGACGTAAATCGATGTGCCGCCTTTGGTGCGCGGATAATAGACCCGCAGCCGGTCGCCGTGCTTCGCTTTCGCGACCTCGCGCACCAGTTGCACGCGCGCGGCGTCCATCGCCATCTGTTCGAGCCAACCGTCGGCGGTCTCGGGCATCACCATCACGAATTCGGGCGGATCATCCTCGCTCAGCCGCTCGGCGATCGCGGCCGCGATCTTGCCGCAGGTGAAATATTGATTCTCGAAATAGACGAAGCGCTTGGCGGCGGCGATCATGTCGAGATAAAGCTGCTCAATCTCGCGCACTTGCGGCGCGTCGCCATATTCGGCGCGGGTGCGCGAGATCGCAACGTCGACGCCCTCGAAATCGGCCTCCAGATCGTCGGGCCAGCCCTCTCCCGATCCGTTGATTTCGCGGAGCGGCTTCTTCGTCGCGCGCTGCCAGCGTTCGTTGCCCAGATCGGCCAGTGCATTGCCGACGGGGCCCGAGAGCAGCATCGTGCTGTCGTGCCAGGGCATATAGGCTTTGCCGTCGGGAGCCGTGCGGTGCGGGTCGGCGTCCTTGTGATCGCGTGTGTCCCAGCGCCGCGCGCCGACGTCAATGCCGCCGCAGACCGCGAGATGATCGTCGAAGACCGCGACCTTCTGATGATGACTGCACCCGACCGGATGTGCGCTGTCGAGCCGGAAGCTGATCGAGCGCGTGATTTTCCACCGCACGATCATTGCGACGATGCGCGGCATCGCGAACTGCTTCAGTCCCCCGAAATTCCAGCGGAGGATGTCGATGTCCCGATCGGGGCAGGTCTTTGCGAGGCGAAGCAGATAGTCGCCGAGCGGCTCACCCGCTCCCTCCTTGTCGGGCTTCAGCGCGATCCGCGGATCGAAATCCCAACCGATCAGCAGGATGCGCTCCTTGGCATCGGCCATCAGCCGTTCAAGCAGCGCATAATAGTCGGCGGCATCGACGATCATCCGCGCCTTGTTGGCGCGTTCGATCCGCCAGCAGTTGCGGCCTTCAACGACGATCGGGACGAGGTCGCTCATCGCCGCCTCCACGCATGGCGGCGGCGATGGTTGCAAAGGCGCCGGTCAAGCCGCGAAGAACTGCTCCGGCGTCAAGCTCATCATCGCCTCGCTGCCCGCTTCGATCTTGCGGCGCAGCGCGCCGGCGTCGGGGACGAAACGTTCGCCGAAGTGACGCGCGGTGACGATCTTCGCCTCAAGGAAATCCTTGTTGCCGCGCCCGTCGTCCAGCGCCTTCTGCGCCGCTTCGGCCATGCGCAGCCACATCAGGCCGAGCGCGACGATCCCCATGATGTGCATATAGTGATGCGCGCCCGCGCCGATGTTGTTCGGGTTGGTCATGCCGTTTTGCATGAACCACATCGTCGCCGCCTTGAGTTCGCCGTTCGCCTTTTCGAGACGCCCCGCAAAATCGGCAAATGCCGGTTTGTCCTTCGCCGCCGCGCATTCCGCATCGACGATCGCAAAGAAGGTCTGGATCGCGCGGCCGCCGTTCTGCGCGAGCTTGCGGCCGACCAGGTCCATCGCCTGCACGCCGTTGGCGCCTTCATAGATCATCGTGATGCGGGCATCGCGGACATATTGCGACATGCCCTGTTCCTCGATGTAGCCATGGCCGCCGAACACCTGCTGCGCGTTGGTCGCGACCTCATAACCCTTGTCGGTGCCATAGCCCTTGATCACGGGGGTGAGCAGGCTCACCAGATCGTCGGCGTGCTGGCGCTCCTCCTCGGTTTCCGCAGCATGTGCGAGGTCGACTTGCAGCGCTCCCCACAGACACAGCGCGCGCAGCCCCTCGACCACCGCCTTGCCATCCATCAACATGCGGCGCACGTCGGGATGGACGAACAGGTGGTCCGCCTTTTCCTGCGGGTCTTGCGGTCCGGTCAGCGCGCGGCCCTGGCGGCGATCCTGCGCATATTGCACCGCGTTCTGAAACGCGACGTCGGCCTGACCGAGCCCCTGGATGCCGACGCCGAGACGCGCCGCGTTCATCATCACGAACATCGCGGCAAGCCCCTTGTTCTCCTCGCCGACCATCCAGCCCGTCGCCCCGTCATAGTTCATGACACAGGTCGAATTGGCGTGAATGCCCATCTTGTGTTCGATCGAGCCGCACTGGAGCGTGTTGCGCGCGCCGAGCGAGCCGTCTTCGTTGACGAGGAATTTGGGTACGATGAAGAGCGAGATGCCCTTGACGCTGTCGGGTGCATCGGGGGTCTTCGCGAGGACGAGGTGGACGATATTTTCGGTAAGGTCATGCTCGCCCGACGAGATGAAGATCTTCGTGCCGGTCACCGCATAGCTGCCGTCGCCATTCGGCACCGCGCGGGTGCGAATGAGGCCGAGGTCCGTGCCGCAATGCGGCTCGGTCAGGTTCATCGTCCCGCCCCATTCGCCCGAGATCATCTTGGGAACATAGGTCGCCTTCTGCTCCTCCGATCCCTTGACGAGGATTGCAGCGACCGCCGCCTGGGTGAGGCCGGGGTACATCGAAAAGGCCTGGTTCGCCGCCATGCGATATTCCTCGACCGGGAAGCCGACGACGTGCGGCAAGCCCTGTCCGCCGAATTCCTCCGGCTGGGTCAGCGTCGTCCACCCGGCGTCGCAATAGGCCTTATAGGCTTCCTTGAATCCCTTCGGCGTCGTCACCGACCCGTCTTCGTGACGCGTGCAGCCCTCCTGATCGCCCGAGTAATTGATCGGGAACAGCACTTCTTCGCAGAATTTCCCTGCCTCGGTCAGCACTGCCTCGATCATGTCCGGCGTCGCGTTGGCGAAGCCGGGAAGATTGGCATAGCGTTCGACGCCGAGGACTTCGTTGATCAGGAAGAGCGTATCCTGAACGGGGGCACGGTAAGCGGGCATGACTCATCTTTCTGGAAAACAGGGTTTGGCAATATCTCGCCCGGGGAGGCCCGAGAGTCGAGGCTCAGCGCACTTTCTGGCTGGCGTCGACCTTTTTCACCATATCGATGAAGCGTGTCAGTTCCTCGACCGCGCTGTCGATATCGTCGCGCTGGCGTTGCAGCAGGTTGATGCGTTGCTCGCATTTCTCGATCGTCACCTGGCGCTGCAGCTTGCGGCCATCGCCGACGTCGTAGAGGTCGATCATCTCGCGAATGTCGGCAAGGCTGAAGCCGGTGCGCTTGGCGCGCAATATCCACGCGAGCCGCGCACGGTCGCGCTTCGAATAGATGCGCGACAGGCCGCGGCGCGACGGGCTGATCAGCCCCTCGTCCTCGTAAAAGCGCAGCGCGCGGGCGGTGACGCCGAATTCGGTCGACAGGTCGGTGATGCTGAACTGGTCGCGGCCGAGGTGATCGGGCGTATCGATATGGGCGTGGCCGTATTCTTCGGTCATGCGGGCGAGAATAGTTTCCGTTGACGTGAACGTCAAGGGCGCGACGCGGCGGGAATCGGGGCGTGTCAACGGCCGCAGGGCTGGATCATATTGCCGCGCGGATCGGTTACCTGCAAGCGTTTCGCGTCCTCCTCCGACCAGCTTGCGCGCGGGAGCCGTAAACCGGACAGCGACGCGTGCGCGGAACAGATCGTTTGGCATTGCGCGGGCAGGCTGCCAGGCAGCCGGAGTTCGTCCTCTTCCTCATGGACCAGCGCTTCGCAACCCTCGGCGTCTGCGAAGCGCATCCGCCACCCCTGCCCCTCGCGCACGATCGTCCCGCGCGCGGCGCAGCGCAGTCCGGGGCCGAAGGACGCAGACAAGGCAAAGCGCCATTGACCTGCGCCGTCGGGCACCACGCACATCGCGTCGCGCCCGAGTTCGTGCGAGCGTTCGAACACGCCCGTCGGGCTGGCGGTATCGGGTCGCACGATTCCGCGTTCGCGCGCGGTCAGTTCGAGCGGATTGTTCGTGTCGACCGTCCGGTCGCCGTCCGTCTGCGGGTGCCTGTCGCAGCCCGCGAGCAACAGCACGCCGAACAGGACCGTCGCGAGCGCCCTACGCATCGTCGTGGAGGAACGTCAGGCTGCCGTCCGCCTCGACCCGGCGATAGAAGCAGGAGCGACGGCCCGTGTGGCAGGCGGGCCCCGCGGGCGTCACGCGGAGCAGCAGGGCATCCTGGTCGCAATCGACGCGCATCTCGACCAGCGTCAGTCCGTTGCCCGAGGTCTCGCCCTTGCGCCACATCGCCTGCCGCGAGCGTGACCAGAAATGCGCCTGCCCGGTTTCCTGCGTCAGCCGGATCGCTTCGCAATTCATATGCGCGACCATCAGCAGCGTGCCCGTCGCGGCATCGGTGACGATCGCGGTGACGAGACCCGCGGGGTCGAAGCGCGGCTGGAAGCGGTCGGTCGTATCGGCTTTCTGGTCCATGATGGGCCTTTAGAGCAGCATTGCGGGGCTTGTCACCCATCGGGTCTGCCCTGTGACAATCATGTGAAGTTTGGGGGGCGACATTTGCGGCAAGCCTCCCTATATGCGCCGCAGTCACTGCCCCCGCCCCTTGGCCCCTGCCCCTGGAATGTCATGCTGACGACCCACCCTTTCGATGACGACAAGCTCCGCGAGGAGTGCGGCGTATTTGGTATTCACGGCGCCGAGAGCGCCTCTGCGGTCGTGGCGCTGGGTCTCCACGCCCTGCAGCACCGCGGCCAGGAAGCCGCGGGCATCACCGCCTTCGACGGCAAGGATTTCCATACGCATCGTGCAATGGGTCATGTCGCCGGCAATTTCGACCGCGACGACATCATCCGCCAGTTGGACGGCGCATCGGCGATCGGCCACGTCCGCTATTCGACGACCGGCGAGACGGCGCTGCGCAACGTCCAGCCGCTGTTCGCCGACCTGTCGACGGGCGGTTTCGCGGTCGCGCATAACGGCAATATCTCCAACGCCACGGCGCTGAAGAAGATTCTCGTGCGACGCGGTTCGATTTTCCAGTCGACCAGCGATACCGAGGTCATCATTCACCTCGTCGCGACATCGAACTATCGTACCCTGCTCGATCGCTTCATCGACGCGCTGAAGCAGGTCGAGGGCGCCTATTCGCTGATCTGCCTGACCGCGGAAGGGATGATCGGATGCCGCGACCCGCTCGGCATCCGCCCGCTCGTGATCGGCAAGCTCGGCGACGCGCACATCCTTGCATCCGAAACGGTGGCGCTCGACGTCGTCGGCGCGGAATTCGTCCGCTCGGTCGATCCGGGTGAGCTGGTAATCATCCGTGACGGCCAGCTGTCGTCGCACCGCCCTTTCGCCGAACGCTCGGCACGGCCGTGCATCTTCGAATATGTCTATTTCTCGCGCCCCGATTCGATCGTCGACGGCACCAGCGTCTATTCGGTGCGCAAGGCAATCGGCGCCGAACTCGCGCGCGAGAACCCGGTCGAGGCCGATCTGGTGATCCCGGTGCCCGATTCGGGTACGCCCGCCGCGATCGGTTATGCGCAGGAATCGGGCATTCCTTTTGAACTGGGGATCATCCGCTCGCACTATGTCGGGCGCACCTTCATCCAGCCGGGCGACAAGGTTCGCCACCTGGGCGTGAAATTGAAGCACAATGCGAACCGCGCGCTGATCAGCGGCAAGCGCATCGTGCTGATCGACGATTCGATCGTTCGCGGCACGACCAGCCTGAAGATCGTGCAGATGATGCGCGATGCAGGTGCCGCCGAGGTGCATATGCGCATCGCCAGCCCGCCGACCCAGCACAGCTGTTTCTATGGCGTCGACACGCCCGAGCGCGCCAAGCTGCTCGCGGCACAGATGACCGTCGGCCAGATGGCGAACTTCATCAACGCCGACAGCCTGTCCTTCCTGACGATCGACGGGCTCTATCGCGCGCTGGGCGAGGCGCGGCGCAACGACGACGTCCCGCAATATTGCGACGCCTGCTTTACGGGCGATTATCCGACCACGCTGACCGATTTTGACGAGCAAGCGGTCGATGACCAGTTTTCGCTGCTCGCCGAGCGCGTTGTCTGACGGAGTGACCATGGTATCTGAAGAATTGGCGGGCCAGGTCGCGCTCGTGACCGGGGCGAGCCGCGGTATCGGCGCGGCGATCGCCGAAGCGTTGGCCGCGCGCGGCGCGCATGTCGTCATCACCGCCCGCACCGCCGGCGGGCTCGAGGAACTCGAAGACCGGATTCACGAAGCCGGCGGCAGCGCAACGATCGCGCCATTGGACCTGACGGACGGCGACAGTATCGCGCGGCTCGCCGCTGCGATGGCCGAACGCTGGCAGCACCTCGACATGCTCGTCCTCAACGCCGCGATGCTGGGCACGCTGACCCCGGTCGGCGCGATCGACGGCAAGGAATTCAACAAGCTGCTGACGCTGAACCTTGTCGCGCAGCAGGCGCTGATCGCCAATTTCGATCCGCTGCTCCGCCGCGCGCCGGGTGGCCGCCTGCTCGCGCTGTCGAGCAGCGTCGCGCGCGATCCCCGCGCCTATTGGGGCGCCTATGCCGCGTCGAAGGCCGCGCTTGAAGTGCTGGTGACGAGCTATGGCGCCGAGATGCGCAATATCTCGAACGTCCGCACCGCGATCCTCGACCCCGGCGGCACGCGCACCCAGATGCGCGCGCGCGCTTATCCGGGCGAGGATCCGCAAAGCATCAAGGATCCCGCGGCCGTCGGCGAATATGTCGCGAAGTTGATGATCGCGGGCTTCGACAGCACCGCTTTCCATGCCTTGCCCAAAGTGATGGCGGATGCTTAACGCGATCTTTGCGTTCGGCCGTTAGGTTTCGGCCCGAAATATCTGGTCAAAGGCTTGGTTATGGGTCGCAGCATCCTGAGGACGGTCGCAGCAACTATCGTGGGGATCGTCGTCGCTTTCGCGCTGCTATGGCTCGCGCAATATGCGGGAAACGAACTGTCGCCCGACGTCTATGACCTCGAAACGGGGGAGGTGCTGATCCCCCTTGCATCGACCATCGCCCTATTGATCGGCTGGTTCGTCGGCACCTTTGGCGGAAGCTGGCTGGCGATGCGCATTTCCGCCAGCGCAAATTCCGGATGGACCGTCGCCGGGGCGGTGATCGGCGCCGGGCTCTATCGTGCCGTGACGCTGGCCGACACCTGGTGGATCATGCTGCTGGGCATCGCCATACCGCTTGCGGCGGCGTGGCTCGCCCAGCGCGCGGCGACGACGGCTCCCGTCGCCGCCTGACCCCGCTTATTTCGCCGCTTCGCGGTCGATCGCAGCCTGCACCGCCTTGTAAAAGGCCTCGCGCGCCTTGCCGACGCCTTCGGGGTCGGTCGCGGTCGGCCAATTGCCGTTCGAGGCAATCACGAGCCTGCGTTTCGGGTCGATGAAGATGCCCTGACCGAAAATGCCCTGCGCGGCGAAGCTGCCATCGTCGTTCGTCCACCACTGATAACCATAGCCGCGGCCGGGAACGTCGATCCCCGCCTGTTTGGTCGTCGCCGCGGCGAGCCAGTCGTCCGGCAGAACCTTCTTCCCGCCCGCGACGCCGCCGTTCAGGATGAACTGGCCGAAGCGCGCATAATCCCTGAGGCTCGCCGACATGCAGCAGCCGCTGATCTCGTGCCCCGTCGGCCCGAGCATCCAGACCCCGTCCTGCTCCATGCCGAACGGTTTCCAGACCTTCTCCGACAGATAATCCGAGAGTGTCTTGCCGGTCGCGCTCGACACCAGCACACCGATCAAATTGGTCTCGCCGGTCTTGTACACCCATTTCGACCCCGCCGGCGCTTCGCGCGGCAGGGTCTTCATATAGCTGACCGTTATGTCTTCGCCCGGCACCGGCTTTTGCAGATTGAACTGCGCGACGTCGGATCTGGGATCGGTATAATCCTCGTTCCATTTGACGCCCGAGGTCATCGTCAGCAATTGCCGCACGCTGACATCGTCATAGGCCGAGCCCCTGAGTCCCGGGATATAGACGGTGACCTTGTCGTCGAGGCTCTTGATATAGCCGTCCTTCACCGCCGCGCCGACGAGGGTCGAAGTGAAGCTCTTCGCGACCGAAAAGCTCGTCCAGCGACCCGAGGCGCCATAGCCGAGCGCATATTTTTCCAGTCGCACTTTGCCGTCCTGGACGATGATCAGCCCCGCATTGCGCTGTGCCGCCATATGGGCGTCGACGTCGAGCCCGAGGTCGATCGGCTTGCCCCGCGGCATGGGATAGGCGCGACCGCCGGCCTTGATCGTGTGCACGACGACTTTCGGGACCGTCTCCATCGTCCGGAAGGCGGCGTCACGCTGGTCCTGGCTCCAAAACAGCACATTCAGATCCTTTGGCAGATTGTCGGTAGGCCGAACTTCGGTGGTTTGCGAGGCTGCGGGGACACTAGCCCCCACGGCTGCGCACAGCAGCGCGCCTGCCAAAAGTCTTCGCATTGCCTTCTCCCTGCTTGTTTTCAGCCTGTTTTTTCGAGCGTCACCTGCGCGACGTCGATGCCGCCGCCGCGAAAGCCCCCTTCACAATATTGCAGATAATAGCGCCAGAGCCGCACGAAACGGTCGTCGAACCCCGCCGGCAGGTGCCCCTCGGAGACCGCCGCATCGAACCGCTCGCGCCACTGGCGCAGCGTTTCGGCATAGCCGAGCCCGAAATGTCGAACGTCACGCCACGCAAGCCCCCTCTCCTCGGCCAACGCGCGGAAACGGCTTTCGGAAATCAGGCAGCCGCCCGGAAAGATATAGGCCTGGATGAAGTCTGTACTGGCCGCGTAACGCTCGAACAGCGCGTCGCTGATCAGGATATACTGGATCGCCGCGCGGCCACCGGGGCGCAACAGGCGCGCGATCGTGTCGAGATAGACGGGCCAATAGGCCTGCCCGACCGCTTCGACCATCTCCACACTCGCGATTGCGTCATAGGGGCCCTGCGCATCGCGATAATCGCAAAGCTCGATCCGCGATCGCCCCGACAGGTCGACCGCGTGCAACCGCCGGTCGGCAATCTCGGCCTGCGACGGTGACAGGGTGATCCCGGTGTAGATGACGTCGTGCCGCTCGACGGCGCGTTCGGCAAGCGCGCCCCAGCCGCAGCCGATCTCGAGCAGACGCCCGCCCGAACGCAGGTCGAGCCGGTCGAGGATCGCGTCGAGCTTCGATATCTGCGCTTCCTCCAGCGTCTGTCCTGCATCGCCGAAGAGCGCGCTCGAATAATTCATCCGCGCATCGAGCCACAGGCTGTAGAAATCATTGCCGAGGTCGTAATGCGCGTGGATGTTGCGCCGCGACCCCGCGCGATTGTTGCGGTTGAGGAAATGCGACGCACGGTTGAGCCAGTGCAACGGGCCACGCGGCCGCCCCGCATTGCCGAGCGTCTCGCCATTGCGCATGAACAGGTCGAACAGCGCCACCGGATCGGGCGAGCTCCACTCCCCCGCCTCCCAGGCGCGGTACCAGCCGACCGAACCCGACAGCACAAGCCGCACGAGCGCCGCCCAGCTTTTCAGATGGACGATCGCAGTCGGCCCCTTGCCGCGACCGCCGAGGATGCGCACGCTGCCGTCGGGCAGATGACCTTCGAGCGCGCCATAAGCGAGCCCGGCGTCGATGCGGTCGAGCTGACGGTGGAAGAAGCGCGCCGGCGCGAGCGCCATCAGGCGCGCCAGCCCTCCGCCGGTGCGAAACGCCCGGTCTGCCCGCAGTAACTCCTTGCCGCGGCGGGGACTGACATGCGTGTTCATCTATCGCTTTCTGCCGGAAAAGCAGCGGCCTGACAATCGGTTGTCGCACGCCTTCATGACGTCACGCGCGGCCAGTGCGAGCGCGCGATCCCTCTAATTTTTCAGAGATTTTCCGACAAGCGGCAGGGCGAACGCGCGCCTATTCGATACCCGTCGCGGCGCGGGGATCCTCCACGCGGACGGTAAAGCGGTCGCGCGCCACTGGCTGCATATAGCGCTGGTCATGCAGCACGATCGCGCTGCCCCCGGTTTCTGCGACCGGCATCCTGGACCAGAAGAGGAAGGCGCGTGCGGCAGGGTCGTCCTTTATCCATTCCTGGAGTCGCAGATCGTTCATGCCGTCGGGAATGCCGGGCTCGACCGTGCTGCCGGAACCGAGCGCATAGGCGCCGCCGCCGTAATAGCCGTCGCGGCGCCAGGCGATGTCGCGCCTCCAGAACGCCAGCGGCGGCGGGCTGGCGACAACGAGCGCACCGTCCTGCCCCGCCCTTCGCAACAACTCGGCCGCCTGCGCTTCGGCGCGGCCGGTGATCAACCCGTTGGCAAAAATATAGGCGCAGGCGGCGGTAAAGCCGACCCATGCCGGGCGCTGCCAGTTCGCCGTCCCGCGCCGTTCGCGGCGGAGCGACAGCCACACCGACAGGCCGAGTGCGATCCAGATCCAGAGATCGATGATGAACAGCGTATCGCCGTAGAACCAGCGATGGCTGAACGGCTCGAGCAGCCGGATGCCGTAATTGTTGAGCCAATCGAGCGCCGGATGACTGAGGCAACCGATATAGGCGAGCGCGAGCAGCCAGCCTTTATCGACCGGCAGCCTTCCTGCGGGGCGCTTGCCGCGCCGGTCTTGCCAGCGATCGAAGGCAAGCATCAGCGCCCAGAGGATCGGCGGCAACACCAACAGCGCGATCGGACCATGCGTGATCCCGCGCCGCATCGACAGCGACTCGATGCCATAGATCGCACAGCCCGCGTCGATGTCAGGCAGGTTCGCCGCAATAATCAGCGTCGGCATCGCGAGCCCGGTCCTTTTCTTGAGACCGAGCTGACCGAGTACCGCGCCGACGAGACTGTGCGTCAGATTGTCCATCCCGGCCTATAAACCCGACCGGCAAGCCCTTCGCAAGACGTCAGAGTTCGGGACCGCCCTCGGTCACCGTCCAGGTTTGCCCCTTCTTGAGCAGGCCTTGCAGATCGGCCGTCTTGCCTTCGCTCGCCGCCTTGTTCTGGCGGACGACGTCGGCCTCGAAAGTCGGGCGCGGATCGTCGTAAAGGACGCCGAGCGCCATCGGGAATTCGCCGAAGCGCATTTCGACGAGCATGTGCGCGACACTGCGGTTGGTCACGTCGTGGACGATCACGCCCGCTGCTTCCCAGTCGCCATCGACGACATCGACGGTCTTGAGGTGCAGTTCGTCGGCGTCGAGCGCGATGCCCTTGGTGCCCTTGGCATAGAGCATGGGTTCGCCCTGCTTGAGCCAGAGCTGGCGATCTTCGGCGCCCTTCGGTGCGGCGAAATCCTCGAACACGTCTTTATTATAGACGATACAGTTCTGGAAAATTTCGATAAAGGCCGCGCCCTTATGGGCATGAGCGGCCTTCAGCACGTTGGGCAACTCTTTCGATACGTCGAAGCCGCGCGCGACGAACCGCGCACCGGCGCCCAGCGCGAACGCCGCAGGCTGCGCCGGACGATCGACCGAGCCGTAAGGCGTCGACGGGCTTGTCGTGCCGACGCGGCTGGTCGGTGAATATTGCCCCTTGGTGAGGCCGTAGATCTCGTTGTTGAACAGCATGATCTGGCAATCGAGATTGCGGCGGATGAGGTGCATCGTGTGGTTGCCGCCGATCGACAGCCCATCACCATCGCCGGTGACGATCCAGATATCGAGGTCCGGATTGGCAAGCTTCAGCCCTGTCGCGAACGCCGGCGCACGGCCGTGGATCGTGTGGAAGCCATAGGTTTCCATATAATAGGGGAAACGCGACGAGCAGCCGATGCCGCTGATGAACACGGTGTTCTCGGGCGCGGTGCCGATTTCGGGCATCGTGCGCTGCACGGCTTTGAGGATCGCATAGTCGCCGCAGCCGGGGCACCAGCGGACTTCCTGATCGGTTTCCCAATCCTTGAGCGTGGTGGTGCGCGCGATGGTGGTCATCTCGTTCATGCGAGCGCTCCTTCGATGGCGGTTTCGATTTCGGCGATGGTGAACGGCTGGCCCGACACCTTGTTCACGGGCTTCGCGTCGACCAGATACTGGTCGCGCAGCACCGTCTTGAGCTGGCCGGTGTTCATTTCGGGCACGATCACCTTGTCAAAGCTCTTGAGCAGTTCGCCCAGATTGGCGGGCAGCGGCCAGATGTGGCGGATGTGGATGTGGCTGACGTCTTTGCCCTCGGCGCGCTTGCGGCGCACCGCCTGATGGATCGGGCCGAAGGTCGAGCCCCAGCCGACGACCGCGAGCTTGCCGCCCTCGGCGCCGAGTTCGACCACCTGGTCGGGCACCTTTACACCATCGACCTTCGCCTTGCGGATATCGGTCATCGCCTGATGGTTGTCGGGCGCATAGTTGATGTGGCCGGTGTCGACTTCCTTCTCGATACCGCCGATGCGGTGAAGAAGGCCGGGCGTGCCGGGCTTCACCCACGGGCGCTTGAGATTATCGTCGCGGCCATAGGGTTTGAATCCGCCCTCGGGCACTTCGGTCAGGAATTCGACCGGAAAGGCTTCATAGCTGGTCAGGTCGGGTACCGCCCACGGCTCGGCCGCGTTGGCGATATAGCCGTCGGTCAGCAGCATCACCGGGGTCATATATTGCACCGCAATGCGGCACGCCTCGATCGCGCATTCGAACGCGTCGCCGGGCGATCGCGCGGCAATCACCGGCATTGGCGCGTCGCCGTTGCGGCCATAGACCGCCTGATAGAGGTCCGACTGCTCGGTTTTCGTCGGCAGGCCGGTCGAGGGTCCGCCGCGCTGCGAATTGACGATGACGAGCGGCAGCTCGGTCATGATGGCAAGGCCCATCGCCTCGCCCTTCAGCGCGATGCCCGGCCCCGACGAACTGGTCACGCCGAGCGACCCGCCATAGCTCGCGCCGATCGCCGAACAGATTGCCGCGATCTCGTCTTCGGCCTGGAAGGTCGTGACGTCATATTCCTTGAGCCGCGACAGATGGTGCAGGATCGCCGATGCCGGGGTGATCGGATAGCCGCCGAAAAACATCGGCAGTTTCGCAAGCTGTGCGCCCGCGACGAGACCGAGCGCGATGCCCTCGGCGCCGGTCAGCGTGCGGTAGAGACCGGGCGCGACGGGCGCGGGATCGACATGATGTTGCTTGAGCGGTCCCGCAAGCTCGGCGGTCTCGCCATAGGCGTGGCCGGCGTTCAGCGCCGCGACGTTCGCCGCGGCAAGGTTCGGGTCCTTGGCGAATTTCGCCTCGAGCCAGTCGATCAGCGGCTGGCGGTCGCGGTCGAACATCCAGAGCGCGAGTCCCAGCGTCCACATATTCTTGCAGCGCAGCGCTTCCTTGTTGCCGAGCCCGAAGGGTTTCACGGCATCCATGGTGAGCTGGCTGATATTCAGCTTCAGCAGCTGCCACTTCGCAAGGCTGCCGTCGTCGAGCGGGTTCGCGTCATATTTCGCCTTGGCGAGGTTGCGATCGTTGAATTCGCCCTCGTCGGCAATGATCAGCCCGCCCGGCTTCAGCTGCGGAACATTGGTCTTGAGCGCCGCCGGGTTCATCGCGACGAGCACGTCGGGCGCGTCGCCCGCGGTCTCGATCGCCGACGAGCCGAAATTGATCTGGAAGGCCGAGACCCCGAACAATGTTCCTTGCGGGGCGCGAATCTCGGCCGGAAAATCGGGGAAAGTCGCAAAGTCGTTGCCCGCAAGCGCCGACGACAAGGTAAACTGACCGCCGGTCAGCTGCATCCCGTCGCCACTGTCGCCTGCAAATCTGACTACAACCGCATCCGAAAGGGGGGACTGCCGATTGTCGGCCCGGTCCTCTACCGCTGTCGCCATTTTTCGTATCTGCCTTTGAATCTTGCGAACCTGTGACATTGGCCTAGGCCTGTACGGCACGAGCCGCAATTGAGAAAAAATTGTGCGCCGCAAAGCGGCAGGACGCGGTCGGTTTCGATTTGCGATTGAATTTGGCCGGCCGATGCCGAATACCCGGACCGAAGAACATGAGTAAGGGATGGACAGGATGACCGACGGCACGACCCACTACACCCGCCCCGACGTGGCCGCTTTTCTTGCGTTCCTCAACGCGCAGGAAGGCCCGAAGATGGAGGATCTTCCGGCCGACGGCGCGCGCGAGATGTTCCGGGCGATGACCCAAATGGCGGATTCTCCACGCGGCGACATCGCCAAGGTCGAGGACCGCGTCATTCCGGGACCGGCGGGCGAGATTCGCGTCCGCATCTACGACAATCGGCCCGATCGCGGATCGGGGCCCGTGCTGGTCTTTTTCCACGGCGGCGGCTGGGTGATCGGCGATCTCGACACGCACGACGCCTATTGCGCGGAAGCGGCGCGCAGCCTCGACATGCCGGTGGTCGCGGTCGATTACCGCCTGGCGCCCGAACACCCCTTCCCCGCCGCCCCCGAGGATTGCGAGGCCGCAGCGCGCTGGGTCGCCGACAATATCCCCTGCACCGGCCTCGTGCTGGCGGGTGAGAGCGCAGGCGGCAACCTTACGATCGTCACCGCGCTTGCGCTGCGCGACAATCCCGCGTCGAAGCCGGTGATCGCGATCCACCCGATCTATCCCGCCGTGACGACCAGCAACGACTGGCAAAGCTATCGCGATTTCGGCGAAGGGCATCTGCTGACCGAAAGCAGCATGACCTGGTTCTCGGGCCATTATGCCCCCGACCCGGCTGACCGCCGCGCCGCGCCGCTCGATTTCCCGGCAGAGGGGATGCCGCCGACGCTGCTCGTCACCGCAGGGCTCGACCCGCTCCGCGATCAGGGCCGCGCTTATGCGGCGAAGCTGATCGAAGCGGGCGTCCCCACGACCTATCGCGAGGCGCGCGGCACCATCCACGGCTTCATCAACCTGTCGCAGGGCATTCCGAGCGCGAAGGATGATATTCGCGGCGCCTTGACAGTGCTCAAGGCTATCGTCACCGAAGCCGGCGCATGAGTGACGACAATCTCCCCTACCGCCCCTGCGCCGGCGTGATGCTCGCGAACCGCGATGGCCGCGTGTTCGTCGGCCAGCGGCTCGATTCGGCGGAGGACGCCTGGCAGATGCCGCAAGGGGGGATCGATCCCGGCGAGGATGCCGAAGAAGCGGCGATCCGCGAGCTTGGCGAAGAGACGGGCGTCCATGGCGGGCTGGTCGAGATCATTGCGCGCAGCAAGACCGAGTATTTCTATGACCTGCCCGACCATCTGATGGGCAAGATGTGGGGCGGCAAATATCGCGGCCAGCGGCAGCACTGGTTCCTGATGCGCTTCATGGGCGAGGATAGCGACGTCGACATCGCAACCCGGCACCAGGAGTTCCGGGCGTGGCGCTGGGCCGAGCTCGATGAGCTCGAAATGCTGATCGTGCCGTTCAAGCGCCAGCTCTATCGCGCCGTCGTCGAGGAATTTCGGCCGCTCGTCTGATCGCGGAGAACGAGCGCGGTGCGGAACACATCGGCGAACATCGCCGGCGTCAACCGACCGGTGTTCATATTGTAGCGCGAGCAGTGATAGCTATCGACAAGATACCGTCGATCGGCCAGCGCATGGACCGCACCATGCGCGAAAGGGTAAGCCGCCAGCCGCGCACCGGCGGCGCGAAGCGCCGCGTCATGCGCAATTCGTCCGAGCGCGACGATGACCCGCAAATTTGGCAAAGCGGCGAGCTGTCGTTCGAAAAAGGGGCGGCAGTTCGCGATTTCTGCTGGCGTCGGCTTGTTCCGGGGCGGCAGGCATTTGACACTGTTGACGATAATCGCCCCTCGAAGGCGCAGCCCATCGTCGGGGCGCGCGTCATAAATGCCCTCGCTCAATCCGAACTCGGCAAGCGTCGCGAACAACAGGTCGCCGGCATGGTCGCCGGTAAATGGACGCCCCGTCCGGTTCGCCCCATGCTTTCCGGGCGCGAGGCCTGCGAACGCGAGCCATCCATCTGGATCGCCAAAGGCATAAACCGGCGCGTTCCACCAGTCGGGATGATCGACCCGACATTGGCGCCGAAACGCGACAAGCCGCGGACAGCGCAGGCAATCGCGGGACGGCTCGGTTCCCGGCAGGGGGCTTACAATCTCCACGCGGCTGCGATAGGCGCTCCGCCATGACCAGCGCAACGCCCGCCTCAAAGCGTCGATTGGCCCTCTATGCCATCGGGCTCGGCTCGAACCGCCGCCATGCGCGTCATGGCGATCCGCGGCGCATTCTGCTCGCCGCGCTCGCCGCACTCGAAAGCGACGAGATCGAGCCGGTCGACGCCAGCCCGATCATCGCCAGCGATCCGCTGGGGCCGTCGCGCCGGCGCTATGCCAATGCCGTCGCGCTCGTCGCCTCGCCGCTCACGCCGCCCGAGTTGCTCGCGCGGCTGCACGAAATCGAAGCGCAGTTCGGCCGCCGCACCGGCCAGCGATGGAGCGCGCGGACGCTCGACCTCGATATTCTGCTCTGGTCGGGCGGCGCGTGGAGCGACGCCGACGTCACCGTCCCGCACCCCGCAATGGCCGGGCGCGCCTTCGTCCTCGGCCCGCTCCGCACCGTCGCCCCCGAATGGCGCGATCCGGTCAGCGGGCGAACGGTCCGTCAACTCGCCGCGCGCCTGATCCGTGCCAAGCCGGTTGACCGGAACGCCGAGGCGCACTAGGGCGACGGCTCTCTTCGGGCGCCGAAGCTTTCGTCGCCGCGATGGGCCCTTAGCTCAGTCGGTAGAGCAACTGACTTTTAATCAGTAGGTCGCTGGTTCGAACCCAGCAGGGCTCACCATAATTCGCCTTTACGCCGCTGGCACCTTTTCGATCAGCTTCAGGCCAAGCATCGTCGCGTTGACGACCGCTTCCTCGCGGCTGCCTGCGCGCAATTTGCGCATCACATTCTTGAGGTGCCATTTCACCGTTTCGGGCGCGAGGTGCAGCGTTCGGGCGATTTCCTTGTTCGACTCGCCGACATTCAGCGCGCTCAGGATCTCGATCTCGCGCTCGGTCAGGAACGAAAATGCCTCGCCGGGCGCGGCGCTGTATCCACCTTCGAGCGCGGGGTTGCGCCGCGACGGTTCGGCCAGTTTCAACAATGCGAGAAAACAGTCGGAAGAATAGGCCTCGCTGCAGAAATTCTGCACCGCCCGCACCCCGGTGACGTCGAGAACATCGACGATCGTGCGCCGGAAACCGCGGCTAGCGGCATGGTTGAGGAAGCGCACCGTTTCAAGCTCGACCATCTTGTCGCAGCGCCCGCTGAGTTGCGGCAGGATGTTGAACAGTGTCGCGCTCGCGCGCAGTTCGGCGCTGTCGCTGCTCGACGCAAGGCGCAGCAGCCGGTCGGCGACAGTGGTGAGGCGCGGTCGGTCTCCGTTCGCAATGGCTTCATAGGCGCGCATTTCGGAAAGAAGCGCAAAGGCCCGTGCGGGCGCCGAAAGCGGGTCGACTATGGCGCGTTCTTCCTCACCGATCGCCACGACGGTCTCGGCATCGATCGTCTGCGGCAGGCGAAGTCGCGCGCGTTCGACGATGCACAGCGCCTTGAGCGGCGCCCAGCCGCGGTGGAAGGCCAGCAACTCGGCACGATCGATCAGCGATGCGGCGCGATCGCCCTGCCCTGCGCTCGCCGCGACGCGAATGGCGACAATGAAAGCGTCGATCAGCGCATCCTGAAAAATACTGCCCTCGAGATACGGCAGCGCTTGCGCGGAAAGATCGGCCGCATCATCCAGCGCATCCCGTTCGTAGCAGGCGCGCGCGAGCGCAGCATCGGTCAAGGCCGATGCGAGATCCGAACCGCCGTGCCGCGCCTTCGCTTCGCGCAGCAGCCGTTCGGCCTCGCCCAATTGCCCTTGCGCGCGCGACACGCGGGCCTTCAACCTCGCGGCGAGCGCCCCCGCCAGGTCGAGCGGGCGCCCGACGCCATGCTGCATGACGGGACGCAGCGCATCGTGAACAAGCCCGAAAAGGCCGCGGCCGGCGGCGCCTTCCGCCAGCGCGACCCTGACCATGTCGGTGACGAAATCGTCTTCTCCTGCCGATGCGGCCAGCAGCCGGTCACTCGTCTCGACGATGTCGTCGGGCCGGTCGTCGGCATAGGCGCGGCGCAACAGGTCGAGGGCGCGCGCCTCATCCGGTGCGGCATGGTCGGTCGGGCCGCTTTCGCCGCGAAACAGCGCAAGCCAGGCGCGTACCCTTGCGAGACGCGGCGCCGCAGCGACCTTCTCCGGCGGCAGATGGTCGATCCAGGCCGCCACGCGATCGATCGCGCCATTCCTGATCATCGGCATCGCAAGCTCGGCGATGAGCCCCGCCGCATCGTCAAGATCGCCGCAAGCGAGGAACTGGTCCACGGCGTCGGCCGTCCGTCCCCTTGCGGCGTAATAGCGGCCGGCGACACGATGCAGTTGAACGGCGTCCGCCGGATCGAGCCGGATTTTCAGCGCCGCGCGCACGGCGGGAAGGATGCGAAATCCGCCGTCGCCGTCCGCTTCGAGGAAGGTCGAATGCGACGCGAGGTCGCGAACGGCCGTCCCGCTGTCGCCGCCGCCCATCAACAGACAAAGCGCATCGTCGAGCCACGGCGCCACGGCGCCCCGCGCCAGCATATCGCCCATCGCGGCGGGCAACGCGTCGACCACCGGGTCGACGATCGCCGCTAGGCGCCGCGCGAGCGGCCGCCAATCGCCCGCCGCCGCCATCGCGCGCAGATCGTCGCCGCACTGCGCCGCCATTCTAACGCCCGCGGGCCAGCCGAGCAGGAAGCGATTGAGCGAACGCGCCTCGCTCGCATCGAGGGCGATACCCGACGCGGCCAGGAACTGCTGGATAGCGGTATCGGACATCCCGAGATCGGCGCGGCCGATCGCCAGCGCCATGCCGCGCGCCTCGACATCGCCAAGCGCAATATCGGGCCTCGCCCGGCCGACGACCACCAGCCGCAGCCGTTCGGGCGGGTACCGGACCAGCCCGGCAAGAATGCCGCGCGCCACGGGATCGGCAAGACGGTCGGCATTGTCGGCAACGAACAGCATGGGACGCGGGTCCGCGTCGATGAGCCTCGCCAGGGCATCGGCGCTTGCCGGAGCGCCAATATCCTCCGAAAGATCGAGCCCAAAGGCGGCGAGCAGCATCGCGGCATCGGTTTCGGCATCGACCGACAACCACGCCGTCCGCCAGCCCGCAGCGGCCGCCTCTGTAAACAGCGTCGCGCACCATGCCGTCTTCCCGTACCCGACGGGGGCGCAGACGATGCCGATTTCATGCTGGAACAGCTTGTCCAGCCAAACCCGCTGCGTCGCCAGTCCGACAAGGTCGGCGGGAAAGCGGGGAGGCGCCGAATGGCGGGGACGCAAAGCGGATGCGCCTTCGTTCGGCACGGCCCGCAGGCGCGGTTTGGCGATACTCCTCGATCCCTGTTGGACGGTCATTTTGCCCCCCATCGATGATCGGACGCTATCGCCTTGGCCGTTCGGGGGCAAGCGGCAGGCATCCACCCCCCCATCGCTCCCCCCGACGCCTTGTCTATTGCGCGCCGCCCCGCCGCCATAGCCTCCCGAATGACGAAGGTTCCGCACAGAACGGGACCGAGCGAAGGGAGAGAGAGCGTGACGCACAAAGCTTTTCTGGCGACCTGCCTGTCGACGACGATGCTGATGGGATGGCCGGGCGCCGCGTTCGCACAGGAAACCTCTGCCCCAGAAGAGGCAAGTAGCGGCGGCATCGCCGAAATCGTCGTCACCGCACAGAAGCGAGCGCAGAACCTGCAGGACGTTCCCGTCGCGGTGTCCGCGCTGGCGGGCGAGGAGCTGGAATCGCGCGGAATCAGCGAGACATCGGACCTGCAAGGCTTCGTGCCCAGCCTCCAGATCACGACGCCCTATGGCCGCACCCAGCCGAACTTCTCGCTGCGCGGTGTCTCGGTCGCGAACGAATTCTCGGCCTCCACCGCGTCGCCGGTGGGCGTGTATGTCGACGAAGTCTATCAGAGCTTCCGCGCCAGCCACGGGCAGCAACTCTATGATCTCGAACGGGTCGAAGTGCTGCGCGGCCCGCAGGGTACGCTTTACGGTCGCAACACCACCGGCGGCGCGATCAGCTTTTTCAGCAACAAGCCGAAGCTCGACGGGAACGAGGGCACGATCACGCTCGGCTACGGCAATTACGACACCAAGACGGTCGAGGGCGCGGTCGAGGCGACGCTGATCCCGGACAAGCTGGGTATCCGTCTTGCCGGCACCTTCGCAAAGGGCGACGGCTGGCAATATAATCCCGTCCAGGACCGCCATGTCGGCACGACGAACACGGTTGCGGGCCGCGCCTCGCTCCGCTGGAAGCCGACCGATACGGTCGACATCAACCTGAAAGGCTATTTCGCGCGCGACAATCCGCTGGCGCCCAATCCCTACGCACTGGGCCAGCTCGCCGAGGGGCGCGACGTGCTCGGCTACTCGCGCTTCGATCCGGCGCAGAACGGCGGTGCCCCGCTCGGCAAGAATGAAGTCGCCGCAGACACGGGCGGACGCTATTACACTTCGTCGCAGGGCTTTGCGCTCAATGTCGCGATCGAACTCAGCGACAGCCTCTCGCTGACCTCGATCACCGGGTACGACACGGGCAAATACCGTAACTCGCCGTTCGACTGCGACGGATCGCCCAACAGCGTCTGCGCGCTGCGCTACAATTCGTTCAGCAAGAATTTCAACCAGGATCTGCGTCTGAACTTCAAGGGCGACCGCTTCAACGCGGTGGCCGGGCTCTATTATGGTGTCGACAAGATCGACACGCGCAACGAGATCGACTTCTTCGGCGTGCTGAAGCCGATTCTGCAGGGCGCGGGGGTTCCGAACAGCTTCTTCAACGCGCCGGTTTCGGCGCCGCAGGCGGCGGCGTTCGTTCCCGCGTTCGCGGTCAATCCGGCGCTTGACCCCACCAACCCCGCAAGCTGCGCCGCTGTTCCGACGGGCAATCCCAACGGCTTCCTCGACGCCCGCTCGCTGATCGCTCTGCTAACCGACATCCAGCTCAACAATTCGGGCGGTGGCGGCTTCGGCGGCGCCATTTCGGCGGCCTGCCGCGCCGCCGGCGCGCCGCCCTTCGGTCCGATCGAAGGCGAGCAGCGCTACACGATCAAGCGGCCTTCGGCGGCGATCTATTTCGACGGCAGCTATGACATCACCGATGCGCTGACCGTCAGCGTCGGTCTTCGCTACACGATGGACAAGGTCAAATATCTGAACGGCCGGACCGTGCTTTACGACCTTGGCGGGACGATCCGCGCAAGCACCATTCCCTACACTTTTCCCTATGACGCGAGCGTTCCGGCGCTGCGGCAGAAGGAAAAGGCCAATCGACTGACCGGGCGGATCAACGTCAGCTACGACTTCGCCGACGATGTCATGGGCTATCTTAACTACAGCCGCGGCTATCGCAGCGGCAGCTTCAACGGGCTCGCCTATCAGGGCACCAATCAGGTTTACTATATCGAGCCCGAGCAGATCAACGCATACGAAGGCGGGCTGAAAATGCGCTTCTTCGACCGGCGCGTGCAGCTCAATCTCGCTGGCTTCTATTACGACTACAAGAACCACCAGGTGACGCAGGTCATCGGCGCAACGACCTTCACCCGCAGCGCCAATGGCCGCCTCTACGGCGGCGAGGCCGAGCTGACGATCCAGGCCGCGGACAGCCTGCGCCTCGACGCCTCGATGAGTTTGCTGCGCAGCAAATACAAGGGTAATGTCATCGATCCGACCGATCCGTCGAGCCCGACGCGCAACGTCAACGGCAATCCCTTCCCCAACGCGCCGCGCACCACTTTCTCGGCTGGCTTCGACTGGGATGTCTTTGAAAGCGGGGACAATAAGCTGACGCTGCGCGGCGACGCCGCCTATACCGGCAAATATTATTTCGACCCGTTCGGCGATTATGACCAGACCCCGTGCGACCGTCCCGGCGCGCCCGGCAACGTCCGCCCGGCCGGCCCCGCGATCACCTGCGGCAATCCCGGATACTGGCTGGTGAACAGCCGCCTGACCTTCGAGCATGGCAACTATGCGGTCAGTGCGTGGGTCAAGAACCTGACCAACAAATATTACTACAGCTATGGGCTCAACATCGACATCTTCGGGCTCGACTATCTCAACCGCGGCACGCCCCGCACCTATGGTGTCGAGTTGACCGCCAAATTCTGAGGCACCCCCCTGGGGGCGGCGCCCCCTCCTCCCGCGCCGCCCCCGACCCTTTATGGCATTTCACAAGGAGCATCAGATGATGCGTTTTTCCGGCAAGAGCGTGCTGATCACGGGCGCTGCGCGCGGGATCGGCCTCGCCGCCGCGCAGGAATTCGCCCGCGAGGGCGCATCGGTGACGATCACCGACATCGACGCGGACGAGGCCGACGCCGCGGCGGCCGCGATCCGTGCCGAGGGACTGAAAGCCGAAGCACGACGCCAGGACGTCGCCGACGAGGCGGAGTGGAAATCGGTGATTGCCGACGTCGTCGCGCGCGAGGGCAAGCTCGACATCCTCGTCAACAACGCCGGCATGGGTTTCCTGAAATCGGTCGTCGATACGAACCTCGCCGAATGGCAACGGTTGATGGCGGTCAATCTGGAAAGCGTCTTCCTCGGCGTGCGCGCCGGGATCGAGGCGATGAAGGACAAGGGCGGTGTGATCGTCAATGTCGCCTCGATCGCGGCGAACGTCGCCGAACCGCTCTTCCCCGCGTACAACGCCAGCAAGGCCGGCGTTGCGATGCTCACCAAGGCCGTTGCGGTCGATTGCGCGCGCAAGGGCTGGCCGGTGCGGATCAACTCGCTCCATCCCGGCTATTGCGAGACCAAGCTCGTCGCTGATGCGGTCGGCAGCCTCGGCGACGCGGCCGCGGATTTCGCGACCGCAACGGTCGGCGCCATTCCGGTCGGCCGGATGGCGACGACCCGCGAGATCGCCCGCCCGCTTCTTTTCCTCGCCAGCGACGATGCCGCATACATGTGCGGCAGCGAGCTGATCGTCGACGGCGGCTACACCGCTGTCTGATCCGTATCCTTCAGAACAGGAACGACATTTCATGAGCAAGAAACCGGTCATCGTCTATGGCGCCTCTGGCTACACGGGGCGCCTCGTCTGCGAATATCTGCGCGAGCTCGGCATTCCGTTCATCGCCGCCGGGCGCGATGCGAAGCGCGTGCGGGAGGTGATGGACAAGGTGCCGGGCATCGAGACGGCGGACTACGAAGTCGTCGAGGTCGAACATAGCGTCGAGGCGCTGACGAAGCTGTTCAAGGGCGCGAAGGTCGTGTGCAACATGGTCGGCCCGTTCATCAAATATGGCCCCGAAACCGTCGAGGCGAGTCTGGCGGCGGGATGTCACTATCTCGACACGACCGGCGAGCAGGACTGGATGATGCTGGCGCAGGAGAAGTGGGGCGAAGGCTTCGCAAAGAGGGGTCTGCTGCTCTCGCCGTGCGTCGCGCACATGTACACGACGGGAGAGATCGCCGCGAACATCGCGCTCGAAAACATGCCGGGGCTCGATACGCTCGACATGCTCGTGCTGTGGAAGGGCTTCCCGACCTATGCCTCGGTGCAGACGATCTTCACCATCCTGAAGGCCGACTGGTATTATCTGCAGAACAACCAGTATGTCCAATGGCCGACGCTGACGACCACCGAATGCCATGTCCCCGGCCAGCACGCCACCGCGCTGACCCTGCCGTGGGGCGGGACATCGCACCCGCTCTGGTTCAAGGACGACCCGCGCGTTTCGACCGTCAAGGTCTATGGCGGCGTCTTCGCGCGCGAGGTGATGGACAATGTCGTCAATATGACGAAGATGATCGATACCGACATCAAGCCGCTGCCGTTCGCGGAACAGGAAGCCGCGCTCGCCAAGATGGCGGAATCGGTTCAGGGCGACATGCCGCCGCGCGAAAATCCGCGGCTTAACACCAGCATCGACTCGGTCCATGCCTCCGGCCCGCTCGGGCGCGTGCACGTGCTGATCCACGGCAATTGCAACTATAAGCAGACCGGGCTGATGCAGGCATGGGCGGCGATGAACCTGCTCCAGCAGCCGCCGCGCCGCACGGGCTTCGCGTCGGCCTGCCAGGCCTTCGGGCATCGCGAGATTTTCGGCGCGCTGCGCCAGTTCGGGCTGGTGCTGAAACCGGTCGTCACCGTGCATGATTGAGGGGAGAGCGACGATGCCCCCGGTGTTGGGACGCATGGAAGCTGCGTGTCCCCGCGAAGGCGCGGACCCATCACCGGCCGGTCCCATTTGGAGCCATCGGATGATGGGCCCCCGCCTTCGCGGGGGAACGGCTGCATCTTCCTTTGCGTCACGCTCTTATCCTTGCGGAGGCCGTTGATGCGGCTGGTTGACTGGCTCGACAAGGGGGCTTCGCTGGGCGCCGGCGCGCCCTGCCTCACGATGGACGGCAAGAGCCTGTCCTATGCCGAGGTGCAGGCGCTGACGCATCGCGTTGCGCGCGGACTGAATGCGGCGGGGATCACGCCGGGCAAGCACGTCGCGATCCTGTCGGGCAACGACCCGGTCGCCTTTGCCTGCGTCTTCGCGATCTCGCGCGCCGGTGCGGTGTGGTGTCCGATCAACCCGCGCAACGAAGCCGCGGAGAATGCCTATGTTCTCGACAATTTCGATTGCACGGCGCTGTTCTTCCATTCGAAGTTCGCCGATCTGGTCGACGATCTGCGCCCGCAGTTGCCGAAGCTAGGGCTGCTCGTCTGTCTCGATGCCGAACAACCGTTCGCGCCCTCGCTCGAGGGGTGGCTGACCGGCGTTCCCGATGCCCCGTTTCAGGTGGAGCCGGTCGGCGATCTTGCGATGCTTCCCGGCACCGGCGGTACGACAGGCCAACCGAAAGGCGTCATGCTGACGGCCCGCAATCTGGAGGCGATGACCGCGCTGACGCTGATCGGCTATCCGTTCGAGGGACGCCCTGTCTATCTGGCGATGGCGCCGCTCACCCACGCCGCCGGGGTGCTGACCTTTCCGATCATGGCGCTCGGCGGCGAAGTGGTGATCATGCCTTATCCCGATATCGGCCAGTTCCTGACCCTCGCGGCGCGGCACCGCGCCACGCACACCTTCCTGCCGCCGACCTTGATCTATATGCTGCTCGATCATCCCGATCTCGCGGCCGCCGACCTCTCCGCGCTGCAATGCTTCTGGTACGGTGCCGCTCCGATCTCGCCCGCGCGGCTCGAAGAGGCGATCGGCAAGATCGGGCCCGTGATGGCGCAGCTTTTCGGACAGACCGAAGCGCCGATGATGATCTCGATGATGGCGCCGAAGGATCATCTGGCACCCGACGGATCGGTCGCGCGGCATCGCCTGTCGTCGGCGGGCAAACCGGGGCCGCTCGTGCGCGTCGCGATCGTCGATGCCGACGGCAACGAACTGCCGCAGGGCGAGCGCGGCGAGATCGTCGTCAGGGGCTCGCTCGTCATGGACGGCTATTACAAGAATCCGGAAGCGACCGCCGAAGCGACGGTGAACGGCTGGCACCGCACTGGCGACATCGGCTATCTCGACGCCGACAATTTTCTGTTCATCGTCGACCGTGCCAAGGACATGATCATTACCGGCGGCTTCAACGTCTATTCGGCCGAGGTCGAGGCGGCGCTGCTGTCGCACCCGGCGGTTCAGGACGGCGCGGTGTTCGGGCTTCCCGACGACAAATGGGGTGAGCGGGTCTGCGCGGTCGTGCAGCTTCGCGCGGGCCAGCGGGCGCATCCCGAAGCGATCATCGCGCACGTCAAGGCCGCCATCGGCAGCGTCAAGACGCCGAAGCAGCTCGAAATCTGGGACGACTTGCCGCGGTCGAAAGTGGGCAAGGTGCTGAAGCGCGAAATTCGCGCCGGGAAGCTTGGTTCGCCAGCCTGATCGAAAACTTTCCGGTCAGGCGAAATGGAGCCGCCGGTACTTGCCGCGAAAATAGAGCAACGGGTCGCGGTGCGGCTCGAACTGCGCGCGCACCACCCGCCCGACGAGGATAAAATGGTCGCCCGCTTCATGCAGCGACTCGCGCTGGCATTCGAACGAAACGAGCGAGCCGCCGAGCAACGGCACGCCGGTCTCGCCCGGCGCCCATGGCAGGTTGGCGAAGCGGTCCCCGCCCCTCGACGCGAAACGGTTCGACGCCGGTTGCTGCCCGATCTGGAGGACGTTGACGCCGAAATGTACCGCGTCGCGCAGGATCGGCGCGGTCCCTGAGGTATTGGCGATGCAGACGAGCAGCAGCGGCGGGTCGAGCGACACCGAGGTGAAACTGTTCGCCGTCAGTCCCGCCGGTGCCCCCGACGCGTCGAGCGCGGTGACGATCGTGATGCCGGTGGCGAAACAGCCCATCGCATCGCGCAGCGTGCGCGGGTCCGATCCGGCCTTGAACTCCATCGCCTCGCGCGGCTGGCGCCGCTCGAGAAATTCGAGCAGCTGGCCGAGCAGCGCCTCGTTGCGGTCGACCGCAAACGCCAGGTCTCTGTCCTCGATATCGGCGCTTTCGCCGATCGGAAGCGCCGCGGCGAAGGCGTCACTCGCCGCGGTGCATTCGGCGGGCGAAAAGCCGCCGCGAACGACCAGCGTCGGAAGCGCGAGGCGCGGCGCCGACGCGACCGCCTCATCGCTGACCGGCATGTCGACCAGAATCAATCCCGCCGCGAGATGCGCGCCATCGGGAGCCAGCGCCTGCGTGGCGACCCATCCGCCGCGCCGGGCGGTCGCGACGACGGGGCGCGATCCCATCTGCGCCAGGATAGCGCGCAGATCCTCGACATGCGCAGCGATATCGCCGACTTCCGCTGCACGGGCGCGCGGCTCGACATTGACGACGCGCCGCCCCGACAGCACCAGCGCTTCGGCTGCCGCGCGCCAGACCTCGCGCCCCTGCCCCGGTTCGGGGAGCAGCAGAACAGCGGGATCATTCTCGTCGCCCAGAACATCGACGGACAGACGAAAGCCGCCAAATCCCTTATATTCGATGATAGCCAAGCAGCCCCCTCGACGGGCCGGCGGGTGAACGGGCCGGCAGGTTGGACCCTGCCAGCATAGCGGCACCCGTTGGCCGACCGCAAGGACGGAGCGCGAGGATCGGCGGGCGTCAGTTCCTGAAACCGGCAAGCCGCCGGTCGATGATCGCTTCGGCGTCGCCGATGATCCGGTCGATCAGTTGCTGACAGGTCGGGATATCGTGGATCAGCCCCTGCACCATCCCGGCCCAGAACACGCCCTTCGACAGGTCGCCGGTCTGGAGCAGTTCGCGCCCCGCGGCGCCCGACACCAGCTCCTGCACGTCGCTGAACTGCGCATCGGGATTGGCGAGACGGCGCGCGACCTCTTCGCTGACCGGGCTGCGACCGACGCGCGCGGTGTTCTTGAAGTTGCGAAAGATCAGGAAGCTGCCGCGCTCGTCATTCTCGATATAGGCCTGTTTCACATTGTCGTGGATCGGCGCCTCGACGGTCGCGCAGAAACGCGTGCCCATATTGATGCCCTCGGCGCCGAGACTGAGTGCGGCGACGAGGCCGCGCCCGTCGCCGAAGCCGCCCGAGGCGAGCATCGGAATCTTGACCTTGTCGGCGGCGGCCGGGATCAGGATCAGGCCGGGAATATCGTCCTCGCCCGGATGGCCGGCGCATTCGAAACCGTCGATCGAGATGATATCGCACCCCGCCTTCTCCGCCGACAGGGCGTGACGGACCGCCGTGCATTTGTGGAGAATGGTGACGCCATGGGGCTTCAGCATCTCCCAGATCTCCCGCACCGCCTGCGTTCCCGCGGTTTCGACGATCTTCACCCCGCCGTCGATGATCGCCTGCGCATAGGCTTTGTAATCGGGCGCGTTGATCGTCGGAAACACCGTCATGTTCACGCCGAAGGGCTTGCCGGTCATCGCGCGGCAGCGCTCGATCTCGGCGCGCAGGGCGTCGGGAGACGGCTGGGTCAGCGCGGTCAGGATGCCGAGGCCGCCCGCGTTCGACACCGCACTCGCAAGCTCGGCATAGCCGACGCTCTGCATCCCGCCCTGAACGATCGGATGTTCGATGCCCAGCATCTCGGTGATACGCGTCTTGAAAGCCATGCCCCATCCTTCCCTGATTTTATTGCCCTTACGGCACCGTCGTCTTTGCACATGAATTAACTTGACGCTTACGTCAACGTCGGGTTGAGCGATTTGCAGAAGCGTGGAGGGAATCGGGATGACGACGAACGAGGGCATATCGGATCGGGCGCTGGCGATTGCCGCAAAGGTCGAGACTTTCGTCCGGGAGACCGTCATCCCCTATGAACGCGATCCCCGCCGCGACCATCATGGCGCGCCGACCGACGAGCTGGTCATGGAAATGCGCGAGCAGGCACGCGCCGCGGGCGTGCTGACGCCGCACATCCTGCAAGACGGCAGCCACCTCAACCAGCGCGAGACCGCCGTGGTGCTGATCAAAAGCGGCCTGTCGCCGCTCGGCCCGCTCGCCTGCAACACGATGGCGCCCGACGAGGGCAATATGTATCTGCTCGGCAAGGAAGGAAGCCCCGAACTCAAGGAGCGCTTCCTCAAGCCGATGGTCGACGGCCGGGTGCGGTCGGCCTTTTTCATGACCGAACCCGCCGACGAGGGCGGCGCGGGCTCCGACCCGTCGATGATGAAAACGACCTGCCACCCCGACGGCAATCACTGGGTCGTGAGCGGTCGCAAGACCTTCATCACCGGCGCACAGGGCGCACGGGTCGGCATCATCATGGCGAAGGCCGAACAGGGGGCATGCATGTTCCTGGTCGACCTGCCCGACCCCGCGATTCGCATCGACGAGGTGCCCAACACGATCGACAGCTCGATGCCCGGCGGCCATGCGACGCTGACGATCGACAATCTGCGCATTCCCGCGGACCAGATGCTCGGCCAGGCGGGCGAAGGCTTCCGCTATGCACAGGTTCGTCTCTCCCCCGCACGCCTTTCGCACTGCATGCGCTGGCTGGGCGCGTGCATCCGCGCACACGAAATCGCGACCGACTATGCCAATCGCCGCGAGGCCTTCGGCAAGCCGCTGATCGAGCATGAGGGCGTCGGCTTCATGCTCGCCGAGAATATGATCGATCTGAAACAGGCCGAACTGATGATCGACTGGTGCGCGGCCGTCCTCGACACCGGATCGCTCGGTACCGTCGAAAGCTCGATGGCCAAGGTCGCGGTGTCGGAGGCGCTGATGCGCATCGCCGACCGCTGCGTCCAGGTCATGGGCGGAACCGGCGTGACCGACAAGACGATCGTCGAACAGGTGTTCCGCGAGGTCCGCGCCTTCCGCATCTACGACGGCCCGACCGAGGTCCACAAATGGAGCCTCGCCAAGAAGATCAAACGCGACTGGAAGACCGCCCAAGCCTGAGCGCCGCGACATTCGTGGGCGCGGAATGTTCTTCTGCGCCCTGAACGTAACGTCAAAAGACTTGACGTTTACGTTAACGTACAGATGATGGGTGCAAACAGACCAGGGTGAGGAATCGGGCCGATGTCGATATTGCACGATGAAGGGCAGCAGGCGATCGCGACCGAGTCCCGCCGCGTTCTCGAAGCGCGGATCAGCAAGGACGACCTGCTGCCGCTGCTGGAGACCAGCGGTCGTTACCACGAGGGCTTCTGGACGACGGCGAAGGAACAGGGCTGGACCGCCCTTGCCCTTCCCGAAGCCTATGGCGGTCTCGACCTCGGCCTCGTCGAACTCGGACTGATCGCGCATCAGGCCGGACGCTCGCTGAGCGGCGCTCCCTTTCTGACCTCGGGTTTCGGCGCCGCGAAAGCAATCGAGCTCCTGGGCACCGATGCGCAGAAGCAGCGCTGGCTGCCTGGCCTCGCCAGCGGCGAAGCCATCGGCGCGGTCGCCTTCGCCGCCGGCGCCGACCCGCTTCCCGCCCGGCCGGACCTCACCTGTGCAAGCGGCCATATCGAGGGGCGCGCGAGAAGCGTCACTGCGGGGCTGGCCGCCGATGTCGCCATCGTTCTCGCCGACGAGGCCGGCACGCCGGTCCTCGCGCTCGTCGATCTCGCCGGGGTCGAACGATCGGCGATCGACAGCTTTGACAACAGCCGCCTGATCGCCGACCTCCGCTTCGCCGGGACGCCTGCCGAGGTGATCGCCACGGGTCCGGCGGCACACGGCGCAGCGCTTCAAATTCTGGCGCTGCAGGCCGTCGTCACCGCGCACGAACAGACCGGCGGCGCCGAGGCCTTGATGGAAATCGCCCGCGATTATGCCGTGACGCGCAAGGCGTTCGGGCAGCCGATCGGCGCCTTCCAGTCGATCAAGCATCGCATCGCCGAACTCTACGGGCTCGTCGAGCTCGCCCGCGCGAACTGCATTCATGCGGCAGCACGCGCGGATCAGGCCGACTTCATCACGGCCGCAGCCGCGGCGCGCCTTTCGGCGACCGAAGCCTATGACACGGCCGCGCGCGACTGCGTGCAGATCCATGGCGGCATCGGGGTCACCTGGGAGATCGGGCTGCACCTTCACATGCGCCGTTCGCGCAGCCTCGCTCTCGAACAGGGAAACAGCCTCTTCTGGGAAGATATACTCGTCGACCGCCTGGCAGGAGAAGCCGCATGAGCGATCTTGAAGCCTTCCGCGCGAAAGTCGCGGCGTGGTGCGAATCGATGGTGCCCGCCTTCGGCAAGGCGGCGCGCAAGGGGTTGAGCGTCGAAGAGGATCTCGCGCTCGGCCGCCGCTATCAGAAGGCCAAATTCGATGCGGGCTTCGCAGGCATCAACTGGCCGACCGAATATGGCGGCCAAGGGCTCGGCCATATCGAGAAGATCACCTTCGAAGGGGAGGAAATGAAGCATGGCTTCCCCAACGTCTATTTCGGCATCTCGCTGGGGATGCCGGTTCCCGTCCTGATGCAGTTCGGTTCGGACCGGGAGTTCGTGAAGGAGCGCGTTGTCAAGGCGCTGAAGGGCGAGGAAATCTGGTGCCAGCTCTTTTCGGAGCCGTCGGGCGGCACCGACCTTGCGGGCCTCCGCACGCGCGCCGAACCCGACGGCAATGGCTGGAAGATCAACGGTCAGAAGGTCTGGACCAGTTGGGCCCAATATTCGGACTATGGCGTCATCGTCGTGCGCACCGATCCCACGGTCGCGAAGCACAAGGGCCTCACCTATTTTTGGGTCGACATGAAAGCGCCCGGCGTCACCGTGCGCCCGATCAAGCTCGCGGGCGGCGACAGCCACGTCAACGAAGTCTTCTTCGACGATGTGAAAATCAGCGACGATCACCGCATGTCGCCGGTGGGTGGCGGCTTCGCGGTTGCACTCACCACGCTGATGATCGAGCGTTATGTCGCCACCGACAGCGCCGGTTTCGGTCCGCACCTCGACCTGTTCGTCGACCTCGCCAAAGATGTGAAGATCAACGGCAAGCCCGCGATCGAGGATGGCCGCATCCGCCAGCAGATCGCGCGCAACTATGCGATGCGCGCGGGGCTCGACTCGATCAACCGCCGCGCGCGGCTGATGATGCAGGCGGGAATGACCCCCGGCCCCGAAGGCTCGCTCAACAAGCTCGTCGCGGTGCGGTCGCGCCAGAAGCTGTCCGAGCTCGCGCTCGACCTTCAGGGCACCGACGCCTTCCCGTTCGACGAACATGCCTCGCCGAAGGACGACTGGGCGTCGAGCTGGATCAACGCGCCGACCGGGCGCATCGCGGGCGGGTCGGACGAGACTTTGCTCAATACCATCGCCGAACGCATTCTTGGCCTGCCGCAGGACCATCGCCCCGACAAGGGCATACCGTTCAACCAGATTCCGGCCTGAAGGAGCCTGCATCATGATTATCGATTCCTCGACCGCAGCAGTTGTAACCGGCGGCGCCTCGGGTCTCGGCCGTGCGACCGCCGAAGCACTGGCCGCGGCGGGTGTGAAGGTCGCGATCTTCGACATCAACGATGCGCTCGGCGAAGAGGTCGCGAAGGCGATCGGCGGGCTGTTCGTCCATGTCGACATCACCGACGAGCAGTCGGTACTCGACGGCTATGCCAAGGCCCGCGCGGCGCATGGGCAGGAGCGCATCTGCGTTCACTGCGCGATGACATCGCGTCGCGGCAAAACGCTCGCCTATGACAAGGAAAGCGGCAAGTTCCGCCGCACCCCGACCGAGGATTATGCCTATGGCGTCGCGGGCATCCTGACCGCGAGCTACCGCATCGGCTCGATCGCCGCCGAAGGCATGGCGGGGCTGCCCGAGCTCGAGGACGGCGAGCGCGGTGTGATCATCTTCACCGCCTCGGTCGCCGCGCAGGATGCGCAGATCGGACAGGTGATCTATGGCTCGGCCAAGGCGGGCGTGAACGGGCTCGTCCTGCCGATGGCGCGCGACCTGATGGACCTTGGCATCCGGGTCAATTCGATCATGCCCGGCGTGTTCGAAACGCCGCTGCTCGGCAACATGAACCCGAAGGTCAAGGAAAGCCTGGAGGCGTC
Organism: Sphingopyxis soli; assembly: GCF_018682675.1. GTDB lineage: Bacteria > Pseudomonadota > Alphaproteobacteria > Sphingomonadales > Sphingomonadaceae > Sphingopyxis > Sphingopyxis soli. Next base: position 1,344 of record NZ_JAFMTR010000042.1, on the reverse strand, counting down.
GGTCCCCTTCCCCAAGCGGCTGGGCAAGGCGAGCGAATATGCCAGCCTAGCGATGGAGATGGCGCGCAACAGCTATTTCAACGGCCAGGCCGTCCGCCTCGACGGCGCGATCCGCATGGCGCCCCGCTGATCACGCCGACAACGCCGCTTCGATCCCCTGACGACCCGGATAATTACCCAAGAAAGGAACTCCCCATGGCAGACGCCTACATCATCGACGCCGTCCGCACCCCGCGCGGGATCGGCAAGCCCGGCAAGGGCGCGCTTTCGCATCTGCATCCCCAGCATCTCGCCGCGACCGTGCTCGCCGCGATTCGCGACCGCAACAATCTCGATACCGCGACGGTCGACGACATCGTCTGGTCGACCTCGTCGCAGAACGGCAAGCAGGGCGGCGACCTTGGCCGCATGGCCGCGCTGTCGGCGGGTTATGACATCAAGGCGAGCGGCACCACGCTCGACCGCTTCTGCGGCGGCGGAATCAGCGCGGTGAACTTCGCCGCAGCCAGCGTGATGAGCGGCATGGAAGACTGTGTTATCGCGGGCGGCACCGAAATGATGAGCTACACCGCTGCTTATGCGGCCGAACAGGCGAACGCCGGGCTACCGCCGCGCATGATGGGATCGGGTCACGAAGCGCTCGACGCCCTGCATCCGCAGTCGAACCAGGGCGTGTGCGGCGACGCGATCGCGACGATCGAAGGTATCAGCCGCGAGGACCTCGACGCGCTCGCGCTCGTCAGCCAGCAGCGCGCCGACCGCGCCATCAAGGAGGGCCGCTTCGCCAAGTCGGTCGTGCCGGTGCTCAATCCCGACGGCAGCGTCGCGCTCGACCACGAGGAGTTCCCGCGTCCCGAAACGACCGCCGAAGGACTGGCCGCGCTCAAGCCCAGCTTCGCAGCGCTCGCCGACTTCGACCTCGGCGGCGGCGTGACCTTTCGCAAGCAGATCAACCGACGCTATCCCGATGTCGACATCCAGCATTTCCATCATGCGGGCAATTCGTCGGGCGTCGTCGACGGTGCGGCGGCGGTGCTGCTCACGTCGAAGGATTATGCCGAAAAGAACGGGCTGAAACCCCGCGCGCGGATCGTTGCCTATGCCAATATCGGCGACGACCCGACGCTGATGCTCAATGCGCCGGTCCCGGCAGCCAAGAAGGTGCTCGCAAAGGCGGGTCTGACGAAGGGCGATATCGACGTCTGGGAAATCAACGAGGCGTTCGCCGTTGTCGCCGAAAAGTTCATCCGCGACCTCGACCTCGACCGCGAAAAGGTCAACATCAACGGCGGCGCGATGGCGCTCGGCCACCCGATCGGCGCCACCGGGTCGATCCTGATCGGC
>NZ_JAFMTR010000041.1 GCF_018682675.1 Sphingopyxis soli | reverse complement strand
AGATTCTTGTTTTGCCGTGTTTTCCGAGTCGTCAGGTGATTCCACCTGACTTGAAAACACTCTGGCCAAGCCCATCAATCGGTCATCCCGGTGAAGGCCGGGATGACGACAGTTTTGGGGTCAATCCGGGGTCTCGTCCTCGCCGCTCTCCAGATCGCGCGCTACCTTCGGGTCGCGCAGCAATTTCTCGATGTGACTCGCCTCGTCGAAGCTTTCGTCGGGCAGGAATTTCAGTTTCGCGGCATATTTCATGCGGATGCGGTGCGCGACCTCGCGCTGAAGGTAGGCGGTGTTGGTGCGCAGTGCCTTGATCACCGCCTCTTCGTCGCGGCCGAGCAGCGGCTTCACGAACACCGTCGCGTGACGCAGGTCGGGCGACATACGCACTTCTGTGATGCTCACCGGATGCTTCGCAAGGACGTCATCGTGCACGTCGCCGCGCTGGAGGATTTCGGAGAGGACGTGGCGCACCTGCTCGCCCACGCGCAATACGCGGACCGAGGGGCCGGACTGGGTTTCGTTATGACGCATATATCGTTCCTGCTGCACCCCCGCGCCGGCGGGGGTGCAGGGATGGCTTGATTACAGCGTGCGTTCGCGTTCCTCGACCTCGAATACTTCGAGGTTGTCGCCCGGCTTGATGTCGTTGGTGTCGGCCAGCACGACACCGCATTCCAGGCCGGCGCGCACTTCGGCGACGTCGTCCTTGAAGCGGCGGAGCGAAGCGATCGTCGTCGCCGAAATGATGACGTCGTCGCGGGTGAGACGCGCGTGCAGCCCCTTGCGGATGACGCCTTCGAGCACCAGCAGACCCGCCGCCTTGTCGCGCTTGCCGGCCGGGAAGACGTCCTTGACTTCGGCGCGGCCGACGACGTTTTCGATGCGTTCCGGACCCAGCTCACCCGCCATTTCCTTCCGGACCTCGTCGGTCAGGTGATAGATGACGTCATGATACATGAAGCGCACTTTTTCGCGCTTCGCGATCTCGCGCGCCTTGGCGTTCGGGCGGACGTTGAAGCCGATGATCGGCGCGCCGGTGGCGGCCGCCAGCGTCACGTCGCTTTCGGTGATCGCACCGGCGCCCGACTGGAGCACACGGACGCGGATCTCGTCGGTCGAGATCCTGTTGAGCGCATTGACGATCGCTTCGACCGAACCCTGCACGTCGCCCTTGATGACCACCGGATATTCGATGACCTTCGCCTTGTCGGCGAGCGCCTCGAACATGCCCTCGAGGCTGACCGGTGCCTGCACCGTCCGCTTCTTGAGCGCTTCGCTCTGGCGATAGGCGGCGACTTCGCGTGCACGGGCTTCGTTCTCGACGACGGTGAGCGTATCGCCCGCCATCGGCACGCCGCCGAGGCCGAGAACCTCGACCGGCATCGAGGGTCCGGCTTCCTTTACCTGCTTGCCCTGGTCGTCGATCAGCGCGCGGACGCGTCCGCTTTCGGCGCCGCAGACGAAGATGTCGCCCACCTTCAGCGTGCCGCGACGGACGAGGATCGTCGCGACGGGGCCGCGGCCCTTGTCGAGCTTCGCCTCGACCACCGTGCCTTCGGCGGCGCGGTCGGGGTTCGCCTTCAATTCCATGATTTCGGCCTGCAACGCGATCGCGTCGAGCAGCTTGTCGAGGCCGGTCTTCTTCAGCGCCGACACTTCGACATTCTGGACGTCGCCGCCCATTTCCTCGACCACCAGCTCATGCTCGAGCAGGCGTTCGCGGACGCGCTGCGGGTTCGCGCTTTCCTTGTCGACCTTGTTGATCGCGACAATGATCGGCACGCCCGCCGCCTTCGCATGGTTGATCGCCTCGATCGACTGCGGCTTCAGCCCGTCGTCGGCCGCGACCACCAGGATCACGATGTCGGTGACGTTCGCACCGCGCTGCCGCATCTCGGTAAAGGCTTCGTGACCCGGCGTGTCGAGGAAGGTGACGAGCGACCCGTCGGGGGTCGTCACCTGATAGGCCCCGATATGCTGGGTAATGCCGCCGGCTTCGCCCGCCTGCACATTCGCGCCGCGCAGCGCGTCGAGCAGGCTGGTCTTGCCGTGGTCGACGTGCCCCATGATCGTGACGACCGGCGCGCGCGGCTTCAGATGCGCCGCATCGTCGACGTCCTCGTCATGGCGGATGTCGACGTCGGCCTCGCTCACGCGCTTGATCTCGTGCCCGAATTCGGTGACGAGCAGTTCGGCGGTGTCCTGGTCGATCGTCTGGTTGACGGTGACGGGCATGCCCATCTTGAACAGCGCCTTCACCAGATCCGCGCCCTTTTCGGCCATGCGGTTGGCGAGCTCCTGCACGGTGATGCTGTCGGGAACGACGACCTCGCGAACCTGCTTCTCGCGCGGGCCGCTCGACACCATGTGCGAGCGCTTTTCCTTTTCGCGGGCGCGCTTCAGCGCCGCGAGGCTGCGCGCGCGCGCACCCTCGTCGTCGTTGAGCGCACGCGTGACGGTCAGCTTGCCCGACTGGCGGCGGTTGTCGGCACCGCGGGTCGCCTTGGGCTCGGGACGCTTCGGTTCGGGGCGCTTCGGCGCCTCGACCGGCGTGAAGCGGCGGGGTGCCGGTGTGGCGGTCGCGGCGGTCGTCGTGCGCGGCGCGTCCTCGCCCGCTTCCCTGGCAGCAGGCGTTTCGGCAGCGGTCGGCGCTTCGGACGCAGCGGCCGACGTCGGCGTCGGCACGGCTTCGGCGGTCTTCGCCTTCTCTTCACGCGCCTCGGCACGCGCCTTTTCCTCTTCGGCGGCGCGCGCGCGCTCGGCCTCTTCGCGGCGGCGGCTTTCCTCGAGCGCCTGCATCCGCGCTTCCTCGGCCTCGCGCAGGAGCTGCGCCTGGCGCTCCTGGCGCGACATCAGGCTGTCCGCGGCGGGCTTGGGCGCGGCAGGCTTCGCAGCGACCGGGGCGGTCGCGGGGGCCGGAGCGGGCGCGGGGGCGGCCTTGACCTCTTCCACCTCGGGCACGGGCGCGGCTTCGCCGGGGCGACCGAGGACGCGGCGGCGCTTCACCTCGACCACCACCGTATTGCGGCGGCCGTGGCTGAATTGCTGCTGCACCTGGCCGGCCTCGACCGTCCGCTTCAGCCCCAGGGGCTTGCGGGTAAGGGTCGGCTTGTCCTGTTCGTCGCTCATCTAAACTTCTTATTCCTTCAATTCGCGTCCGAAGCATCGGAATCCGTGTCGGAATCCATGGACGCTGTCCCATTGCCCGCCTTGCGGGGATTCGTGCCCCCCGCGGAGCGGAAATCCTCAGGTGAAACGCGGTCGGCCGCGTCCCTACTCCATCCGGAGAAAAACTGCCAGCGGCTCAAATGTGCCAGCAACCGGTCAGCGGCACGGGCGTCGATGACAGCCAGATGGACCGCATTCTCTCGCCCCAATGCCATAGATAGGGTGGCCCGGTCCACTGGCAAGATCATCCCTTCGCGGCCGGAACCCTCGTCGTCCTCGCCGACGCGCCATGCCTGCGCGAGTTTCTTGCGGCCGTCGTCGCCCGCATCGCTGGCATGAAGCAGCAGGCGAACCTGCCCGCGCCGCGCCGCCTGCTCGATCTTTTCATTGCCCGAAATGAGCGTCCCCGAACGCGATTCGAGCCCGAGCCGGTCGAGCGTCGCGCGCTGGAGCTGCGCCTCGATACGCGCACCGAGATCGTCGGGGATCATGATGCCCCCTTCGTGCAGCGCCCGCGCCAGCCCGCCCTTGAGCTTGCCCTTCGCCTGCGCCGCTTCGAGAGTCCCGCGATCGACGCCGATCCACGCCCCGCGCCCCGGCGCCTTGCCCAGAACGTCGGGCGCGATCACGCCGTCGGGCCCGAGCGCAAGGCGCACGAGCCGTTCGGCCGGCGCCACGTCGCCGGTCACCACACAGCGCCGCTCGGGCACATGGTGTCCGCGCTTGCCCGCGCGGTCGGTTGGGATCAGCTGATCATTGCGCGGGGTCCGCATCGGCGGCCTCCCCGTTTTGCGGCTCCGCCGCGGGCCCGTCTTGCACCGCTTCGGCAGCCGGTTCGTCTTCGAACCAGTGCGCACGCGCCGCCATGATGATCTCGTTGCCCTGCTCTTCGCTGAGGCCATATTCGCCGAGCACGCCGCCCTTGTCCTCGGGGCGTTCGCGCGCCGGGCCGCGGCGGTTGTCCTGCCGCTTCTTGGCGATCAACTCGTCGGTCGCGAGGTCGGCGAGGTCGTCGAGCGTCTTGATCCCCGCCTTGCCGAGCGTGACGAGCATCGCTTCGGTCAGGTGCGGCAGTTCGGCCAGATCGTCCTCGACGCCCATGCCGCGGCGTTCCTGCCGGGCAGCCTCTTCGCGGCGTTCGAGCGCTTCGGTCGCGCGGCTCTGCAGTTCCTGCGCCAGCTCCTCGTCAAAGCCTTCGATGCTCGCCAGTTCGTCGAGCGGAACATAAGCGACTTCCTCGAGTTCGCCGAAGCCCTCGGCGACGAGAAGCTGCGCGAGCGTCTCGTCGACGTCGAGCTCTTCCTGGAACATCGTCGAGCGTTCGACGAATTCGCGCTGGCGCTTCTCGCTCGCGTCGGCCTCGGTCATGATGTCGATCTGGCTGCCGGTCAGCTGGCTGGCGAGACGGACATTCTGGCCGCGACGGCCGATGGCGAGGCTCAGCTGGTCGTCGGGAACGACGACTTCGATGCGGCCGTCATCCTCGTCGATGACGACGCGCTGCACCGTCGCGGGCTGAAGCGCGTTGACGACGAAGGTCGCCGTGTCTTCCGACCAGGGGATGATGTCGATCTTTTCACCCTGCATTTCCTGCACGACCGCCTGCACGCGGCTGCCCTTCATGCCGACGCAGGCGCCGACCGGATCGATCGAGCCGTCATAGCTGATCACGCCGATCTTCGCGCGCGAACCGGGGTCGCGGGCCGCGGCCTTGATCTCGATGATGCCGTCATAGATTTCGGGCACTTCCTGCGCGAACAGCTTCTTCATGAACTCGGGGTGCGCGCGGCTCAGGAAAATCTGCGGGCCGCGGTTCTCGCGACGCACCGACAGGATGATCGCGCGGACGCGGTCGCCGACGCGCATCAGTTCGCGGGGGATCTGCTGGTCGCGGCGGATGACGCCCTCGGCGCGGCCGAGGTTGACGACGATGTGGCCGAATTCGACCGACTTGACGACGCCCGTGATGATCTCGCCCGCGCGGTCCTTGAATTCTTCATACTGGCGCTCGCGATCGGCTTCGCGAACCTTCTGGAAGATCACCTGCTTTGCCGACTGGGCGTCGATGCGGCCCAGGTCGACCGCGGGCAGCGGGTCGACGATGAAGTCGCCGATCTTCGCGTCCTTCTGCAGCTTCTGGCCGGCGGCAAGATCGACCTGCTTGAAATAATCCTCGACCGTCTCGACGACCTCGACGACGCGCCACAGGCGAAGGTCGCCGGTCTGCGGGTCGAGCTTGGCACGGATGTCGTTCTCGGCGCCATAGCGGGCACGCGCGGCGCGCTGGATCGCTTCCTCGATCGCCTCGATGACGATGCCCTTGTCGATCATCTTCTCGCTGGCGACGCTGTTGGCAATCGCGAGCAGCTCGGCCTTGTTGGCGGAAATGGCAGTGGCCATCAGTCCTGTCCTTCTTCTTCCATTTCATCCGCGCCCTCGATCGAGAGCGGGACGGTTGCGGCAATCAATTTGTCGGTGAGGACCAGCTTCGCCGTGTCGATCGCATCGAACGGCAGCTTGTGCTCCACCCCTTCCTTATCCGAAATCGTGACGGTATCGCCGTCGATGCCGACCAACTCGCCGTTGAAGCGCTGGCGGCCGTTCAGCTTTTCCTTGAGCGCGATCTTCGCCTCATGCCCCGCCCAGTCGGCGAAGTCGGCGCGGCGCGTCAGCGGCCGGTCGATGCCGGGCGACGAAACCTCGAGCCGGTAGGCGACCTCGATCGGGTCTTTCCCTGCCTCTTCGAGCGCGTCGAGCCGGTCGGAGATGCGGCGCGACAAATCGGCGCAATCGTCGATCGTCAACTGGCGCGTGTCGGGCCGCTCGGCCATCACCTGCAAGGTCGGATCGCTTGTCCCGCCAAAGAAGGCGACGCGCACGAGCGCAAGGCCCATCGCCTCGGCTTCGGGCGCGATGATCGCGTTGAGGACGTCGAAGTCGACCAAGTCTGTTTCCCAAATCGGCTGACCGGAAAACCATGCGGGAAAAGCCGCCGCGGCCCGCGGCCCCGACGTCCCAACTGGCTAACCATGTCAAGAAGTAGGGCGCATATAGGCTTTGCCGCGAGAGTCGGCAAGGGGAGATTGGGGCAGCGGCTTTGGTGACCCGCCGGCGCATCCCCTTTCGCCGGAGATCGCCGCGCCGCCCCCACGCACCCCCTTGTCATTCCACCCTTATCCGATAGGCAGCAACCATGTCGCTCGACAGTGAAATCGACGCCCTGACGCACAGCCATGTCTATCTGGGCAAGCGGCACGACGAAAATGCGCGCCGCACGCTCTGGGTCGTCGCGCTTACCGCGGTGATGATGGTCGGGGAGATCGTCGCCGGGATCGCCTTCAATTCGATGGCCTTGCTCGCCGACGGCTTCCACATGGCGACCCACGCCGGCGCGCTCGGCATCGCGGCGCTCGCCTATCGCTATGCCAAACGGCACGCGACAAGCGGACGTTACAGCTTCGGCACCGGCAAGGTCGGCGACCTCGCGGGCTTCGCTTCGGCGCTCGTCCTCGGCATCGTCGCGATCGGCATCGCCTGGGAATCGGCGATCCGCCTCGTCGATCCAAGCCCGGTCGAGTTCGGGGAAGCGACGATCATCGCGATCATCGGACTCGGCGTGAACATCGCCAGCGCGCTGCTCCTCGGGCACGGACACGATCATGGACATGACGATCATTCCGGTCATGCGCACCATCATGACCACGGCCACGAAAAGGACAACAACCTCCGCTCGGCCTATCTCCACGTCGTCGCCGACGCGCTAACCTCTGTCCTCGCGATCGCGGCGCTGCTCGGCGGGCGCTATCTTGGCTGGGTTTGGCTCGACCCCGCGATGGGTGTCGTCGGCGCAATCGTCATCGCGGTCTGGTCCTGGTCGCTGATGCGCGACACCGGCGCGGTCCTGCTCGATGCCACCGACACCAAGCTCGAGAGCGAAATCCGCACCCTCGTCGAGGGGCCGGGCGATGTAAAAATCGCCGATCTCCATGTCTGGCGCGTCGGCCCGGGCGCCCACGCCGCAATCGTCAGCGTCGTCGGCGCATCGCGTGCGACCATCTGCGAACGTCTGCGGCCGGTTCATGAAATCGAGCATCTGACGGTCGAGATACGCTAGTCCGCGCTGCCGTCGGCGATCCGGCCCGTCGGCGCTAACGTCCGCGCGGCATCATGTCCCCGCGTGGGACATGCGCAGCGCGGCGAAACCGTTTATTGGCGTTTCGGGGCATAAGGCCGGAAATAGGGCGCGAATCGCCCGGGATGGTTTGACGGAACGCATGAAACCCGAACTCAACCTTGCCGTCCGCCCGACGTGGCGCGACCCGGCGCCGGCCAGGACGGCGGGACCGGGCCGCGACTATTGGGCGGTGCTGGTCGCGGTGGTCGTGGTCGCGTGCCTCGCGCTGATGCTGTCGACCGGCCAATATCGCCCGCGCGGTTTCGGGCCGTACAGCGTCACGGTGCCACTCAGTTTCAAGCCCTATGACCCCGCGCGCTGGGCGATCATGAATTCGGACAGCTACGAGGACGCGCTGAAGATCGATCCGACGCTGCCCGATCCCGCGAGCGTCGGCTATGCCGATGCGACCGCGCTGCCGCCGGCACCCCCCGCGCAGCTTCAGCAGGAAGCGCTCACCGGCCCTGCCGCGACGCCCTATATGTTTCGCGGCCTTACTGCGCTCGACCGCGAGCGCGCGCATTATTGCCTGACCGCCGCCATCTATTACGAAGCGGCGTCGGAAAGCGACGACGGGATGCGCGGCGTCGCGCAGACGGTGCTCAACCGCGTCCGCCATCCGAGTTTCCCGAACACCGTGTGCGGCGTCGTCTTTCAGGGATCGGAGCGCGCGGGCGTGTGCCAGTTCACCTTCTCGTGCGATGGCGCGATGGCGCGCGCACCGAGCAGGCCCAACTGGCTTCGCGCCAGCCGGATCGCGGCGGCCGCCCTCAACGGCCATGTCTTTGCGGGGGTCGGTCTTGCGACCCATTATCACACCACCGCGATCTGGCCGCGTTGGGGCAAGAGCCTCGTCATGACGAACATCGTCGGCGCGCATATCTTCCACCGCTGGCGCGGCCGCTGGGGGATGCCCGATGCGTTCCGCTCCCCCTATCTCGGCCGCGAGCCGGTGCCGGGCCCCTATCTGCCGGTCGCCCAGCAACTGGCGATCCTGAAGGGCAAGGGGATCGCGCCGGGCGCCGGGCCAGTGCCCGCGCTCGCCGGGGCGCCCGCTCCCCTGCCCGACGTCGCGCCCGCGCCGATGCCCGGCGCGATGACCGCCCCGCAGCCCGCACCCCCGGCACCGGCCGCGGCACCCGCGCCGACCTACTCCGACCCGCGGCTGAACCAGTCGGGTCAGGTCCGCGAGGAATTCCGGAAAAGCGGGGAGTGGATTCGCTGACCGAAGCTGCCTAGTCTCGTCCCGTCAATCCATCGGAGGCGGACATGGGGCATGTGAAAGGCATCGGCGGACTCTTCTTCCGCGCAAAGGATCCCGAGAAACTGAGCGCCTGGTATCGCGAACGCCTCGGCGTCGGTGGCGGGTGCAGCGCCGACGACAGCGTGCCGCCGAACCAGTGGGTGTGGAATGTCACGGCGGGGCCGCTCGTCTTTTCGCCGTTCAAGGCCGACACCGACTATTTCGCCGCCGACCGCCAGTTCATGATCAACCTGCGCGTCGACGATCTCGATGCGGTGCTGGCGCCCTTCAGGCAAGCGGGCGAGGCGATCATCACAAAGCCCGAATGGGACGACCCCGCGGTCGGCCGCTTCGCAAGGGTCCACGACCCGGAAGGCAATCCGATCGAACTCTGGGAGCCGCCGCAAGGGTAATCTTGTTGTCTGGCTGACGCCAGACGCGGCACCGGCCCGCTCCCCCGCCCGGTCTCCCGACATAGTATTCTATGGGAGG
>NZ_JAFMTR010000006.1 GCF_018682675.1 Sphingopyxis soli | reverse complement strand
ATCCTGAAACAGCGAGGCCATCGCCGCAGCCAGGATGACGATGCTGGAAATGTCGTGCTTCGGCCGAAACCAGCCATTCCACCCTGCGCGCCAAACCGCTTGTCGATCGCCTCGTCCGGGTGGGGCCGATCGGCAAACAGCCGCATCGGATCGCGGCGGTCGGTCGGCGTGCCGTATCATGTGCTGCAACAGGCCGAAACGCATGATCGCGCCGCGCCGGGGCGGGATCGGCCCCGGCCTGCTCTGTGAAATGCGCCCTGCCGGCGCCGCGATGCCGTCAAAAGCTGCTGCCGAATTCCACCATGACCGTCGCGCCGCCGTCTTTGCGGCCGCGCCCCGGCGACAACGAGACCCATTCGCCGGGATTGAGCCCGCGCATCCGCCGCGCATCGGTGACCGGGCCATGAAGCATGATGTCGAGCGCCAGCCGCGAAAGCCGCTTGACCATTTCGGCGGCCGTCCACCCCGCCGGCATCCGGCCTTCCAGTTCCTGGCCCCCGAACAGGGCCAGCCCGCGGGTCCGCACGGCCGCCCCCGCGCCGCTATCGGCGAGGCGAAAGGCGATCAGCTGCAGCACCGGCGGCATACCGCTCGTCAGCATTTCGGTCACGGCCGCACGAAATTGCTCTGCCTCCGACCACAGGCGCGCCGGCGACCAGAAATAATGGCTCGCGTCGAGAAGGTCGATCAACGGCGCCTGCATCTTGAAGATTTCGCGCAGCGGTGTCGACCGGGTGCGACCGTCGGCCGCGCGCGGCTCTTCGAAAAACGCCCACGCCTGCCCGGCATCGCTCCAATCCGGCGGCAAGGACGCGGCGAGGCGGCTCGTCGCGGGATGATCGGGATCGGCGCGTTCGAGTGCGGCTGCAGCGGCTCGCCCGCCGAGCAGCGCGACCTCGCCAAAGCGCAGCCGTAACAGCGGCCCTTTCACCAGCGCGCCGGCGTCACCCGCCGGTTCGACCCGCTCGGGCCGGAGCCCCATCCGCCGGAACGCGGCTTCGGCCTCGTCCGGGGCGGCGCCGGCGAGCGCCTTTCCGACGATCAGTGCAAAGGGTTCCGGACAGGCCGGACGGGTCGATCGATCGCTGAGCTCCGACTGCATGATGCTGCTACCCCCCCTACGGGTTCACCGCTGCATCGCAAGACTTGCCCGAATGTTCAAATGCTTATTCGGACATTCCGGCAAGTTGACCGCGCCGACCCGGTCAGATCGCGACCTGGCTTCCCAGTTCCACCACGCGGTTGGTCGGCAGGCGGAAATATTCCATCGCGCTTTCCGAATTGCGCAGCATCCACGCGAACAGCTTCTCGCGCCAGATCGGCATCCCCGGCTTGCTCGCCGCGATCAGCGTCTGGCGCGAGAGGAAAAAGCTCGTCTCCAGCATCTTGAACTCGCCGCCGCAGCCCGTCGTGCGCTTGAGCGCCTCGGGCACGTCGACCGGCTGCATGAAGCCGTAATTCAGCACCAGCCTATGGAACCCCTGCCCCAGCGCCTCGAGCTGGCACAGCTTCGATTCGGGGACGAAAGGCACATCGGCGATCTTGATCGTCAACAGGATGATCCGCTCGTGCAGCACCTTGTTGTGCTTGAGGTTGTGGAGCAGCGCATGCGGCACCCCGTCCGAGGAGGAGGTCATGAACACCGCCGTCCCGGGGACGCGCGTCGCGCTGTTCGCGGCGGATTTGACGAACACCGGAATCGGCATCGCCCCCTCGGCCATTTCCTGCTGCATCAGCTTGCGTCCGCGCGACCATGTCGTCAGCAACGTGAAGATCGTCAGGCCGATCGCCAGCGGCACCCAGCCGCCATCGCGCACCTTGATCAGGTTCGCACCGAAATAGGCGATATCGACGATGAAGAAGACCGCAAGCACCGGCAAGGCTTTCCACGCCGGCCAGCGCCACAGCACGAACAGCACGACGCTCATCAGGCAGGTGTCGATGAACATCGCGCCGGTCACCGCGATGCCATAGGCCGCGGCGAGGTTGCTCGACGATCCGAAGAACAGGACGAGCAGGATGACCATCACCATCAGGCCCCAGTTGACCAGCGGGATATAGATCTGCCCCTGCGCCGACGCGCTCGTATGCTCGACGCGCAGGCGCGGCATGAAGCCCAGCTGGATCGCCTGCTGGGTGAGCGAGAAGGCGCCCGATATCACGGCCTGGCTCGCGATGATCGTCGCGAGCAGCGCCAGGATGACCACCGGCACGCGCCACGCCTCGGGCATCATCAGGAAGAAGGGGTCCTGGATCAGCTGCGCGGTCGGCGCGACCTCGGCCGCGAGCACCATGGCGCCCTGCCCCATATAGTTGAGCATCAGCGCCGGCAGCACGAAGCACAGCCAGCTCAGCCCGATCGGCGCGCGTCCGAAATGCCCCATGTCGGCGTACAGCGCCTCGGCCCCCGTCACCGCGAGCACCACCGCGCCCAGCGCGATGAACGCGGTAAAGCCGTCATAATAGAAAAAGCGCAGCGCGTTGACCGGATTGAGCGTGTGCATGATGATCGACGGGTGGTCGAGGATATGCATGATCCCCAGCACCGCCAGCATCGTGAAATAGAGCATCATGATCGGCCCGAACAGCGCCCCGACCTTCGCCGTCCCGCGCGACTGGATCGCGAACAGCCCGATCAGGATCGCCAGCGCGATCGGCACGATATAGGGCTCGAACCCGCGGCTGACATATTGCAGACCCTCGGTCGCCGAGAGCACCGACATCGCCGGGGTGATCATGCTGTCGCCATAGAAGAGCGCGGTCGCGAACACGCCCAGCAGCACGATCGGCCAGGTCCAGCGCTTGCCCTCCGATTGGCGGCTGATCAGCGCGAGCAGCGCCAGACTGCCCCCTTCGCCCTTGTTGTCGGCGCGCATGATCGTCAGCACATATTTGAACGTCACGACCAGCATCATCGACCAGAAGACGAGGCTCAGCACGCCATAGATGTGCAGCCGGTCGGCCTCGATCGAATGATGGCCGGCAAAGGTCTCGCGAAACGCGTACAGCGGGCTCGTGCCGATGTCGCCGAACACGACGCCGACCGCGCCGACGGCAAGCTTCAGCTTGCTATCGCTATGATGTCCGTGGCCGTAATGGACCGTTTCGGCGGCAGCAGTCGAGGCGGATGCCGCCCCGTTTGCTGCCTGTTGCGACTCAGCAGTCATTGCGCGCCTTTAGACGAGCTTGCGCAGCGATAATAGGTTCCAAATCGGAACGCACTTCAGCGGTCCGCCGGCGCTGCGGCGGGCGTTTCCGGCGGCAGCGCCGGCCCCATCGCCTCGCGCAGTTGCGCCAGCCGCATCTCGAGATCCGGTCGCCACGGCGCCCCGTCGGGCGAACGCGCGAGGAGGGCGCTCCACACCGCCTCGGCGCCTTTCAGGTCGCCGCTCTGCGCCATCGCGAGCCCGGCGAAGAAGGGCGGCGCCGGATGATTCGGATCGCGCCGCGCCGCCTCGTCGAACGCCAGCGCCGCGGCGGGCGACATCACGCCCCCGCCATGCGCGACGAGCGCATTGCCGAGCCCGACCCACAGGTCGACATTGTCGGGATATTTCTGCAGCCCCTTCTCCAGCGCCTGCGCCGCCAGCGCGGTCTTTCCCGTCCGCATGAAGCCGTCGGACATGCCGATCCACTGCGCCGCCGGGCCGAAGCGGTCGGCCATCCCCTGCTGACGGTCGGTGATCGCCTCGCCGAAACCGTCGGGCTCGGCGGCCTTGGCGACCGGATGGCCGGGCAGCGAAGGGCTCCCCTGCAGGGCATAGCCCGCAAGCCCCAGCATCACCGCCGCCCCCGCGAGCGGCCGCGACGCGGCGGGCAGCTTGCCGAGCCAGAAGATGCCGCCGACCGTCGCCAGCGCGGCGAGGAATATCCAGAGCCAGATCATATCTCGCTCTCCCCGTCGGTCCCGCCGCGCCGGAACCGCCCGAACGCCAGCCAGCCGCCGAGCGCGAGGAACAGCAAAGGCCCGAACCAGAGCAGCGCGGTCGCCGCATCGAGCGGCGGGTCGTAGGTCACCCAATTGCCATAGCGCGCGACAAGCCACTTGCGGATCGCGTCGGGGCTTTCGCCCGCCGCGATCTTCGTGCGCACCTCGTGCCGCATGTCGCCCGCAAGCGGCGCGTCGCTGTCGGCGATCGACTGACCCTGGCAGACGAGGCAGCGCAGCGTCTCCATCAGCGCCTTCGCCTTCGCTTCCTGCGCCGGATCGCGCAGCTGCTGATAGGCATAGGGTGCTGGCGGCAGGCGATCCTGCGCCGTGATCGGTACGGCAAAAAGCGCAAGCAGCGTGGCAAGGAGCAGCCGCACCCTCACTTCATCGCCTCGAGCTTGGCGATGATCTCGGGCACCTGCTCGGCCAGGATCACGCCCTGGATCTGCTCGCGGATGATCCCCTTGCCGTCGATCAGAAAGGTCTCGGGCACGCCCGACGAGCCGAGCGCGATCTGCACGCTGCTCTGCTGGTCCGACCCGATCCGGTCGAACGGATTGCCGTTTTCGCGCAGGAAGGCGGCGACATCGTCGGGCCGGTCGCGGATCGCAATGCCGTCGATCGGCACGCCCGCCGCTTTCAGCGCCTCGAGCTGCGGCGCCTCGGCACGGCACGGGATGCACCAGCTCGCGAACACATTGACCAGCCGCGGCTTGCCGTCGGCGAGCTGGCTGCTCTTCAGCCCCTCGACCCCGGCGGTCGCGGGCGGCAGGTCGAACAGCGGCATCGGCTTGTTGATCCATTGCGACTGGATCAGCGTCTCGGCGGGCACCGTCAGGCGATAGATGAAGGCGCCGAACAACAGCCCCATGATCGCCAGCGGCACGAACAGGACCCAGCTCTTCTTCATGCGAAGCGCTCCTGCGCCTTGCGCGCGCGCCGCACACGCCAGATTTCGATCAATTGCGCGCGCCCGAGCAGCGACAGCGCCGCGCCGATCGCGATCAGCGCGCCGCCGAGCCAGATCCACCACACCAGCGGCTTCCACCACAGGCGCAGTTGATAGCGATCGGCCGACATGCCGTCGGCGCCCGGCACCGGCTGGCCCAACACCACATAGAGCTGCCCGCCCGGCCGCGTCAGCAGCGCCGCCTCGTTGGTCTCGGTGGGCGCCGTCCCCATCAATCCGGGAAACATGCGCGCCTCGGGGTGCAGCGTGAACGACGCGCCCGACGGGGTTGTTGCGATCAGCGTACCGCGGATCGCGGTATAATTCGGCCCCGCTACCGGCGATACGCCCGCGAACTTCACGCTGAAATCGTCGACCTTCACCGTCTCGCCCGGCGCCGCGGCGACGAGGCGTTCCTTGATGAAAGCGCTTTCGGCGGCCATGCCCGCCAGCGCGACCGCCACCCCGAAATGCGCAATCACCATGCCCCAGGTCGGCAACGGCGTGCGGCGCAGGTTGCGCTTCCACAGCGGCGCGATGCTCGCCACCGCGACAACGCCCGCGACCGTCATGCCGAGCAGCGGCAGCACGCCGACCTTGCCGCCGAACAGCACGAGCCCGAACAGCACGGCCGCGCCCGCAAACGCCGCCGCGGGCAGGCGCGACCAGAGCTTTTTGCCGTCGTCCTTGCGCCAGCTCAGCAGCGGTCCCGCGACCATCACCAGGCACAGGATCAGCGCAAGGGGACCGGCGACCTTGTTGTAATAGGGCGGGCCGACCGAAATCTTCTCGCCCATCGCCTCGGCGACGATCGGATAGAGCGTGCCGAGCAGCACGAGCGCGAGGATCGTCGTCAGCAGCAGGTTGTTGATCACCAGCGAGCCTTCGCGGCTCATCAGCGCGAATTTCTTGCCCTCGGCGACCGCGCCCGCGCGCATTGCGAACAAGGTCAGCGCCCCGCCGATGTAAATCGCCATCAGCGCCAGCAGGAAGGTGCCGCGCTCGGGATCGACCGCGAAACTGTGAACGCTTGTCAGCAGGCCCGACCGGACGATGAACGTCCCGACCATCGACATCGAGAAAGCGATCACCGCCAGCATCACCGTCCACGCGCGCAGCGCGTTGCGCGTTGCGGTCACCGCAACCGAGTGGAGCAGCGCGGTCCCTGCGAGCCACGGGATCAGCGAGACATTCTCGACCGGATCCCAGAACCACCAGCCGCCCCAGCCAAGCTCGTAATAGGCCCAGTAACTGCCCGCGGTGATGCCGAGCGTCAGGAAGATCCAGCTCCCGAGCACCCACGGCCGCATCGCGCGCGCGAACGCGGGCCCGATCTCGCGCGTGATCAGCGCGCCGACCGCAAAGCTGAACGCGACCGAAATGCCGACATAACCGACGTAGAGCGTCGGCGGGTGGAAGGCGAGGCCCGGGTCCTGCAACAGCGGGTTGAGCCCCTGCCCGTCGGGCGGCGCCACCGGCAGCCGCTTGAACGGGTTGGACGAGAAGAGGAGGAAAGCGAAGAAGCCCAGGCTCAATGCCGCCTGCGCCGCGAGCGTCGCGACCAGCGTGTCGTTGCGCAGCCGCTTCTCGAAGATCGCGACGAGCGCGCCCGATACGCCGAGGATCGTCAGCCACAGCAGCATCGACCCCTCGTGATTGCCCCAGGCGCCGGCGACCTTGAACAGCATCGGCTTCAAACTGTGGCTGTTGCGCGCGACCAGCTCGACCGACATGTCGGACCGGACGAACAGCGCGATCAGCAGCGCAAAAGCGGTCGCCGTCAGCAGCCCTTGCGCGACGCTCGCCGGGCGCACCAGCGCGGCGAGGTCATCCTTGCCGGTGCGCAGGAAAACGATACCCGCAACCAGCGACAGGCACGCGAGCGCCGCCGCGATCCAGAGCAGGGCGAGACCGAGTTCGGCGATCATTGGAAAAGCTCGTCGTCCCAGCGAAGGCTGGGACCGCTATCGTTCTGGTCGGACGCCGGAGATCCCGGCTTTCGCCGGGATGACGCGAAATTGGCACCAGTCATGTCGTTGCCGGCACCTTCATATTCTTCGGCATATCGCCCATCTGCGGCGGCATATAGCGCTCGTCATGCTTGGCGAGGATACGGTCGGCGACGAAGACTCCGTCGGCGCGCATCCGGCCGTCGGCGACCATCCCGGAATTTTCGGCAAACAGGTCGGGGACGATTCCCTTGAACCGGACCGGGATCGACGCCTTGCCGTCGGTCGCGACGAAATCGATCGTCAGCCCGTCGGCCTGCCGCCTGATGCTGCCCGAGGCGACCATGCCGCCGAGCCGCATCGGCTCGCCGACCGTCGTCTTGCCGGCCACGACTTCGGCGGGAGTCCGGAAATAGGCTGCTTCGTCGCGCAGCGCACTCGCGGCGAGCACGCCCGCGCCCGCGACGCCGCACAGCGCGACGGCGGCCAGAACAAGTCGTTGATGCTTCGCCTTCATTTGCGATCCTTGCGCAGCGCATCGCTACGCTTCTCGGCTTTCGCCATGGCCCGCCAGCTCGTCCACAACACCCCGCCGGTCAGCAATGCGGTCAGGATATAGGCCGCCGCCACATAGGCCCACTGCCCGCCCCCGCTGATCACCCCCGTCATACCGTCAGTTTCCCTCGTCGTCGGCGAGCCGCCGCAGCCGCGCCGCAACGCGGTTGTCGGCGATGATCCGCCGCATCCGCATCAGCACGATCGCACCGAATAGCAGCGAAAAGCCCAGCACGGTCAAGCCCAAAGGCCAGAGCAGCGTCTTGTCGATACTCGATCCGCCCAGCGTGATGCTCGGCCCCTGATGCAGGCTGTTCCACCAGACGACGCTGCGGTTGATGATCGGAATGTTGATCGCGCCGACGAGCGCATAGATCGCGGCGCCGCGCGACAGCGAACCGCCCTGCCGCTGCCCCCCCGCTCCGTTGGCGTCGCCGTTGGTCAGCGCGATGAAGCCCGCATAGAGAAAGAGCAGCACGAGCATCGAGGTCATCCGCCCGTCCCATTCCCACCAGGTGCCCCAGGTCGGCTTGCCCCAGATCGATCCCGTCGCGAGGCACAGCGCAGTGAACAGCATCCCCGGCACCGCGATCGCCCGCGCGGCAATTCCCGACAGCGGATGGCGCCAGACCAGTTGCACCAGTCCGGCGACGGCAAGGCTCGTCCAGCCGCCCATGCCGAGCCAGGCGGAGGGCACATGAACATAGAGAATGCGGGCGGTCTCGCCCTGCTTCGCTTCGCCCGGCACCATCGTCAGCCCCGCGAAAGCGCCGCCCAGCACGAGCAACAGCCCGACGCCGAGCAGCCACGGCGTCAGCGGCTTGGCGATCGCCAGAAAGCGGGTCGGATTGGCGTAAGCGTGCATCGGTTCGCGTCGTCTTTAGGTGAGGCCGATTTGTCGGTCCAGTGAATTGCCCCGGCGCGACCCGGCGGGGCTTCTGTTGCCCGTAGCGAGCCGGAGGTCAAGCCTCGCCCCATGCTCCCTGCCGTTGCAAGCCGCGACCCAAACGGCTGCGACCGTTGATCCTCCCTGTGGCGCAGCCATGGGGAGGTGGCAGCCCGGAGGGCTGACGGAGGGGCGGAGCGCGTAGCGCTCGCTGACGCTCGCGGCCCCTCCACCACCGCTTCGCGATGGTTCCCCTCCCCATCGCTTCCCGACAGGGAGGATTTCGCTTCTTCGTGCAATGCTCGCCTCGGAGGATCACCCCTCGGGCCGCGTCCAGATCCAGCTCCCGGTTACCGCCGCCGCAATCACCGGCACCATGACCCACGGCCAGGGCGACAGGATCGCCGCCAGCACGATACTCGCGGCGAACGCGACAGTCGCCGCAACCTTGCCTTTGCGGCTGATCGCGCCCTTCTCGCGCCAGGCGACGATATGATGTCCGAAATGCGGATGGTTCAGCAGCCACGCCTCGAGCCGCGGCGACGAATTGGCGAAGCAGAAGGCCGCAAGGATGACGAACGGCACCGTCGGCAGCAGCGGCAGGAACGCACCGATCGCGCCGAGTCCCAGCGAAGCCCAGCCTGCGACCAGATAGAAATGCCGTTTCATCGCAGGCAGGCTTAGCGAATTCCGGACCCGACGCCAGCCAACAATATCGTCATCCCGGCCTTCGCCGGGATG
>NZ_JAFMTR010000040.1 GCF_018682675.1 Sphingopyxis soli | reverse complement strand
TCGCCGCAGCCAGGATGACGGCGCTAGAAATGTCGTGCTTCGGTCGTCAGCGGAAGAAGCAGTTCGCGCCGGCGAACAGCGCGTCGACCTTGGCCGCGTCGCCGGGTTCGGCGAACATGCCGCCGACGACCGTGCCGCCGGTGCCGATGCTGAACTCCTCGCCCAGCGTGCTGTCCTCGATATCGGTGATCGTGACCGATTGCTTCGCCTTGGCGCGCGTCGTTCCGATGCCGATCCCGCTCGGCGTCGAATAGTCCTTTGCGCCCTTTTCGTTGCCGAGGAACCAGCCGACGAACTTGCCGTCCTGGAAGTTGAGCGTCATCGCGTCGAAGCGGGTGAACGCCATCGGCCCCGCGCCGCATTCATTATTGTCGCTGCGGTCGTCGGCCTTGCCCGCGACGTTCGCGAGCGCATTCTCGGCCTGTTCGCGCGGGACGCCGAAAGCGAGCAGGCTTGCCCGGCCGGTGTTCTTGTCGACGAAACGCAGACCCTCGGCATCGAGCGCGACCGCGGTCGTGGCCGCGGCGGGGCCGTCCGCCTTCGCCTCGGGCACCGGCGGCGCCGAGGGCACCGCCGTGTCGTCGGCAGGGGGCTTGTCGGCAGGCTTGCACGCCGCGAGCAATCCCAGCATCACCCAGCCCGTCCACGCCCGCATCGCCGCCTCCTGTTTCGCTTATCGATCCTTATGCCACCGCCGCGCGCGATTACCAGCGCAGCGACATGCAGCTCAGCCCCGCATCGAGGCGCGCGACATGGTCGGTCGCCAGGGCGCGATACGGCACCCCGCGCGCGGCGAGCATCGCCTGCGTCGCCGGCCAGCGCTCGCCGATCAGCACCGTGTCGCGAACGCGCAGGATGTTCGCAGCGCCCTCTTCGCCGGGCGGGGTGAGCACAACCTCCAGCCCTGCGAATTCGGGGCAGTCGCGCATCGCGGGAACCGCCAGCACGGTCCGCTCGTCGATCAGGCCGCAGCCGGTCTTGAAATGCAGGACGCTTTTGGGGGTGTCCGCAACCTCGGCGCGGTAGCCGAGCTCAGCGAGCAGCCCCTTCAGTTCTCCGGCGCCGGTGCGATCGGTGCGGTCCGAAAGACCGATGATCACGCGATCGGCAAGGCGCAGCACGTCGCCGCCGTCGGCATGGCCGGGACCGGACATCGCGAGCAGCCTCGGATGGCGCTCCGCCAGCGGTCCACGGATATGCGCCACTTCGCCCGCCCGCGTCGGCGCGCCGGGACGGAGCAGGATCGCGCCTTCGGGCAAGGTCAGCGCGACATCTTCGGTGAACAGCGCATCGGGGAAATCGCCCAGCGCCGGCAGCACGTCGACAGCGAGGCCAAGCTCGCGAAGCGCCCTGACATAGGCTTCATGCTCGGCGAGCAGGATCGCGAGATCGGGGTCGGGTCCGCCGCCCGCGCGGATGCCGTTGACGGCCGAGGGGGCGGGGGTGCGGCAGAGCGCATGGGTGAAAGCGAAGGGCGAGGTCATCGCCCTTCCCTACCCGTTCGCATCCCGAAGTCGAGATGCGAACGGGGATGGGATCTCACTCAGCCCTTTTTCAGGTGCCGGCGGCCGAGCAGTTCGGCGATCTGGACCGCGTTCAGCGCCGCGCCCTTGCGGAGATTGTCGCTGACGCACCAGAGGTTGAGGCCGTTATCGACCGTGCTGTCGTCGCGCACGCGGCTGACGAAGGTCGCATAGTCGCCGACGCACTCGACGGGCGTGATGTATCCGCCGTCCTCGCGCTTGTCGACGAGCATCACGCCCGGCGCTTCGCGCAGGATGCGCTGGGCATCCTCGGCCGACAGTTCCTTCTCCATCTCGATGTTGATCGCCTCGGAGTGACCAACGAAGACGGGAACGCGGACGCAGGTCGCGGTGACCTTGATCTTCGGATCGAGGATCTTCTTCGTCTCGGCGACCATCTTCCACTCTTCCTTGGTCGAGCCGTCGTCGAGGAACTTGTCGATATGCGGGATGACGTTGAAGGCGATCTGCTTGGTGAATTTCTGCACGTCCTTCTCGTCGCCGACGAAGATCTGGCGCGTCTGGTTCCAAAGCTCGTCCATCCCGGCCTTGCCCGCGCCCGACACCGACTGATAGGTCGCGACGACGACGCGCTTGATCGTCGCGGCATCGTGCAGCGGCTTCAGCGCGACGACCATCTGCGCGGTGGAGCAATTGGGGTTCGCGATGATGTTGCGCTTCCCATAGCCGTCGATCGCCTCGGGGTTCACCTCCGGCACGATCAGCGGCACGTCGGGATCCATGCGATAGAGCGACGAGTTGTCGATCACGACGCAGCCCGCGGCCGCGGCTTTGGGCGCGTGGATCGCGGTCGCGTCGCTGCCGATCGCGAAAATCGCCATGTCCCAGCCGGACCAGTCGAAATTCTCGATATTCTGGCATTTGACGGTCTTGCCGGTATCGCCGATCTCGATCTCGTCGCCCTGGCTGCGCGACGATGCGACCGCGGCGATTTCGTCATAGGGAAATTCGCGCTCGGCGAGGATGGCGAGCACTTCGCGCCCGACATTGCCCGTCGCACCCGCGACGACGATCCGGTAACCCATCTGTTATGCCCTTTATGCTGATGCTGAAATGAAAACGACCGGCTCTGCCTGTTGGCGGAACCGGTCGTTTTGGAAAGCTGATTCGGCTTTGGGTGAGAGAAGCTCTCCTTAGCCTTCGCCGGCTTCCGACCGGTAATCGCGGCGTTCCGCAATACGCGCCGATTTACCGGTGCGGCCACGCAGATAGTAAAGCTTCGCGCGGCGCACCGCGCCCTTGCGGACGACGGTAATGCTGTCGATGTTCGGCGAATAGAGCGGGAAGACGCGCTCGACACCTTCGCCGAACGACATTTTGCGCACGGTGAAGTTGGAGCCCATGCCCTTGTTCGAGCGCGCGATGCACACGCCCTCGAAATTCTGGACGCGGGTGCGTTCGCCTTCGACCACCTTCACGCCGACCTTCAGCGTGTCGCCGGGGCGGAATTCGGGAATCGTCTTGCCGGCCTTGGCAATTTCTTCGGCTTCGATCGTCTGGATGAGGTTCATGTCCTCTAGTCCTTATTCTTTCGCCGCGCGCCAGAGGCAGGTCGGTCCCGAGCATCGACATGACGCTCCCAAAGGTCCGGCCTGCGTAACCGAGTGTCCGTCTCCGCCTGATGTTTCCGCCAGGCATCGATCTTCGCATGATCCCCCGATCGCAGCACTTCGGGGATCGTGCGCCCTTCCCATATGACAGGTCGGGTATAGTGGGGATATTCGAGCAAACCGTTTTCAAACGATTCGTCATCACCACTTGAAGCCGCGCCCATTACGCCGGGAAGCAGCCGAATGCAAGCGTCGAGCAGCAACAGCGCGCCCATCTCGCCGCCCGACAGGATGATGTCGCCCATCGACAGCTGTTCGATCGGGCGCGCATCGAAGATGCGCTCGTCGAATCCCTCGAACCGGCCGCACAGGATGATCGCCCCCGGCCCTGCCGCAATCCCGCGCACGCGGGCCTGGGTAACCGGCGTTCCGCGCGGCGTCATGGCGAGGATCGGGAGGTCCGGATGCGCCGCACTCGCGTGGTCGACCGCCGCCGCCAGCACATCGGCCTTGAGCACCATCCCCGCGCCGCCCCCCGCGGGCGTGTCGTCGACGGTGCGATGCTTGTCGGTAGCGAAATCGCGGATATGGACCGGCGCGCACGACCAGACCCCTGCATCGAGCGCACGCCCCGCCATGCTGTGCCCCAGCGGGCCGGGAAACATGTCGGGATAAAGGGTCAGGGGAACGGCGGTGAAGGTCATGGCAGCGGCTCCCATAGCGGCTCCGGGATCATCTGGCGATCCATCGCCAGCTCCTCGCGCAGCCATTCGCGGAAGCGTTCGATCTTGCGCACCCCCACCCGATTGTCGCGGTGGACGAGGAAATTGCCGGTGCCGGGCTCGTAAATCGTCTCGAACGGCCGCACGAGCCGCCCCGTCTCAAGCTCGGTTCGCCAGTAGAGCGGGGTCATCAGCGCGATGCCGAAGCCGCCCTGCACCGCGATCGATTCCTGAAGCTGGCTGTCGAGTTCGATCCCCTGCCGCGGCGGCGGCGGGGTGCCGATGCCCGCGGCGGCGAACCAGCCCGCCCACCAGGGATCGTTGGGCGCCAAACGTTCGGCGCGCAGCAGGTCGGCGGGCGTCGCGATATGGTTCGCATCAAGAAGCACCGGCGAACAGATCGGGGTCACATGGCTGCGGAACAGGAAGTCGGTGCGCAGCCCCGGCCAGTGACCGTTGCCGGTCCGCAGCGCGACGTCGACACTGGTCGCGTCAAAATCGACGAGGTCGTTCGACATCAGCAACCGGACGGCAAGGTCGGGGTAGCGAAGCTGGAAGCGGCCGATCCGCGCGCTAAGCCAGGTGCCGCCGAGCGTGATCGCGGCGCTGATCGTCAGCACCTCCGCATCGTCGCTGCTGATCGCGGCGAAGGCGTCGCCCATCGCGGCGAAAGCTCCGCTTATTGTCGGCAGCAGCCGCTGCCCGGTTTCGGAAAGGCGCACCCGCCCCTTCTCCCGCACGAACAGCGCACGGCCGAGCCGCTGCTCCAATTGGCGGATTTGATAGCTTATCGCGGCCTGCGTCATCCCGAGTTCCTCTCCGGCGCGCGAGAAATTCTGCAGGCGCGCGGCCGCCTCGAAGGCACGAACGGCGGCAAGGGGCGGAAGTTTCGACATCGGCGATATATAAGCTCCACTTATGACATCCGGCAAAGCTTTTGTTGGCTTTGCCACCTCGTCAGGCGCATTTGAAGGGGGTCAAGACAGGAGACAGGCCATGATGGAAGAGCATTTCATGCGCGGCTGGGTACACGGCCACGAACGGATGAGCGCCGATCTCGATCGCGCGATCAAATGGCTCGGCGCCAGGTTCCGCGCATTCGCGGACCTCGTCACCCCGATCCATGCGCCGGGCGAAGATTCCTATTTCGACTGCGCCGTCCCGGCGCGCCGCCTCGCGAAGCGGGCGGTGCCGGCGCGCGTCACGAAACGCCGCTGAGCGGCGCGGGCCTGCCGCCCCACCCCCCTTGCAACGGGGCGGCAGGCCGCAATTGTCAGGGCGCGTCCCTGACGATGCGAAAGCGCAGCGCCTGGATCGTTGCCGGCCGGGTCGGCGCGAGCAGCAACTGGCCGTCGAGCTTGCCCTTTTCGCAATTGAGACGGAACGCCGTCGACATCGCACCCGCGGGCGCCAATGGCTCATCCGCGGGGCACGCGCCGACCTCCGCCTTCAATCGCGCGAATTCGGCCACCCAATTCTCCGCCGAGCGGTCCATCAGAAAGTTCATTGCCAACCTGTCCCGAAGAGGGCCGAGGTTCCCCGCCGCATAAGCCGCCTTCGACGCGGCGTAGAGGTCCGCAATAGCCGGCGACACCGCCACCGCCCGACCCTCGAGCAATCCAGCCTTGTGCATCGCGACGGCTGTGTCCCACGCGGGCGCGGACGGCCCCGCATAGGTCCGGTTCGACAAGGCGAACACGCCGACGCCATAGTCGGGCATCAGCATCACATGGCTGCCATAGCCCGGATAGCCGCCGCCGTGCGCGAGGGTGAGGCCGAGGTCGCAATCCTGCGCGACACGCCAGCCCATGCCGTAAGCCGCGGCCTGCTTGCACGCGGTCGCGCCGGTCGACCCGATGCGGTTCGTCACCGCGACGAAATTGAGCCCCTGTGCAATCTCGCGCACCGTCGACCGCTTGACCGGTCCGGTGTCGGGATCGTCGCGCGCGGGCCATGCCGAGAGCAGGAAGGCGACCCATTTCGCATAATCCCGCGCGCTGACCTGCAGCCCGCCCATGCTGTTGAACGCGCCGTCGACCATCTCGGGCTCGGCGCTCCAGCGCTCATTCTCCCAGCGATAGCCGAGCGCATAGCGCGCTTTCGGGGCGTGCGGCGCGTCGTAACCGCTGCCCGTCATGCCGAGCGGGGTCAGGATCGTCTGCCGGACATAGTCGGTGTACGCCATGCCCGACGCCTTCGAAACGACCCGGCCGAGCAAGGCATAGCCGAAGTTCGAATATTCATGTTGGCTCTGCGGCACGCGGCTGAACGGCACGCCCGCCGCGATCATCTTCGTGAATTCGTCCTGCGGCAGTACCTGCTGGCGGTCGCCCCACGGATCGTCGGTGACGAAACCGCCGACATGCTGGAGCAGATCGCGGATGCGGATGCGCGGGCTATCTGCGGTCGGATAGGTCCAGCCCTTCATCTCGGGGACATAATCCTCGGCGAGATCGTCGAGCCGAAGCTTGCCGTCGTCGCGCAGCTTCAGGATCGACAGCGCGGTGAAGGCCTTGGTCATCGAGGCGATGCGGAACAGGCTGTCGGGGGTAACCGTTCGCTTGTCGTCGATGTTCTGGACGCCGACGCCTTTCACATAGGCGAGCTTGCCGTCCTTCACGATGCCATAGACGAGGCCGGGGACGTGCTGGTCAGTCTGGAATTTGGCGAAGAGTGCATCGATTTCAGGAGCTATCTGGGCGAGGGTCTTGGGCGCGCCTTCCTGCGCGGCGGCGGGAACCGCGCCCGCAAATATGAGAGCAAAAGCGAAGCCCGATTTCCAGCGCATAGACCCTCCTTGGCAAATCGCGGTCAGGCTAACAGCGGGTGACGCCACCGACAATCATACTCCTTCGTCACCCCGGACTCGATCCGGGGTCCATTGCCGCCAGCGCTGGATGATGGATCCCGGATCAAGTCCGGAATGACGAGCAATAAAGGAGCGTCCGTTACTCGACGAATGCGGCGTCGATGGTCACGCCATCGTCGGTCCACGCCGGAACCGCGCGCGCGTTCATCGGCACCATGAAGCGGACGGGCTTCTTGCCGGGTTCGGCGGGCTTCTCGATTTCGAGGATGTCGCCAGCGCCGAAATTCTCGACCGCCGCGACATGGCCGATCGCGGCGCCGTCGGTCGAGACGCACGGCAGGCCGATCAGGTCGTGATGATAATATTCGCCGGCCCCAAGCGGCGGCAGCGCCGAGCGCGGAACCGTCAGCACCGTGCCGCGCAAGGCTTCGGCCGCGCTGCGGTCGGTCACTTCGGCGAAGGTCGCCACCGCGCCCTGGTTCACGGGGCGGACCGACTTCAGCGTCAGCTTTCGCCCGCCCGCGTCGAAAACGGAAAAGGCGCGGAGCGATTCCGCGCCTTCGCCGAACAATTTGAGCCGCACCTCGCCCCGCACCCCGTGCGCGCCGGCAATGGCGGCGAGGGTGACGGGGCGGTTTGCGTCGGCCAAGGCTTAGCCTTCGGCCTTTTCTTCGCCGGCCGGAGCTTCTTCGGCAACCGGGCCGCCTTCAGCAACTTCCTCGGCGATCGCGGTCGCGTCGGCGGCGGTCGCGTCGGCCGGAACTTCGTCGGCAACCGCGTCGGCGACAGCTTCGGCGGTTTCTTCGCTCTTCACCGACCCGGTCGCATCCGATTCCGCAGCTTCGGGAGCGGCAACGTCTTCAGCGGGAGCGGCGTCTTCGACCGCTTCGGGCTCGGGAGCCGGTGCGGCGGCGGCAGCGGCTGCGGCTTCTTCGGCCTCAGCGATCTTCGCGGCCTTTTCTTCGGCGCGTTCCTTGGCCTTCTCGCCCGGCTCGGCCTTCTTCGGGTTGTTACGGGCGGCACGTTCCTTGACCCCAGCAGCGTCGAGGAAACGGGCAACGCGATCGGTCGGCTGCGCGCCGACGCTCAGCCAGTGCGCCGCGCGCTCGGTGTCGAGCTTCACGCGCTCCGGATTGTCCTTGGCGAGCAGCGGGTTGTAGCTGCCGAGGCGCTCGATGAAGCGGCCGTCGCGCGGGCTGCGCGAATCGGCGACGACGATCTTGTAATAGGGACGCTTTTTCGAACCGCCGCGCGAAAGGCGAATGGAGGTAGCCATGATATTTTCCTTTACGTTCAAATAGTAGAGTTGGTCGAAATCATTTCTTCTTGTTGATCAGATTGGCGAGGTCGGGCGGGATCGCCCCGCCGCCGAGCCCGGGCAGCCCGCCGAGGCCACCGCCGCCGCCCATGCCGCCGCCACCCATGCCGGGGATGCCGCCGCCCTTGCCGAACAGCGCGCCAAGCCCTTTCAGGCCGCCCATCTTGCGGATCTTCTTCATCGCGGTGGACATTTCCTGATGCATCTTCAGCACCCGGTTCACCTGCTGCACCGTCGTCCCCGACCCGTTCGCGATACGGATCTTGCGCTTCGCGGTGATGATCTCGGGCTTCGCGCGTTCCTTCGGCGTCATCGATCCCATGATCGCGTCGAAGTGGATCAGCATCTTGTCGTTGGCGCCGCTCTCCGCCATCGCCGCCTGCGCCTTCTTGAGGCCGGGGATCATGCCGGCGAGCGCGCCGAGGCCGCCCATCCGGCGCATCTGGTTCAATTGCGTGCGAAGATCGTCGAGGTCGAACTGCCCCTTCGCCATCTTCTTCGCCATCGCCTCGGCCTCTTCGGCCTGGATCGTCTCGGCGGCGCGTTCGACGAGGCTGACGACGTCGCCCATGCCGAGAATGCGGCCCGCGATGCGCGAGGGCTGGAAGAGTTCGAGCCCGTCGAGCTTTTCACCCGTGCCCGCGAACTTGATCGGCTTGCCGGTGACCGCGCGCATCGACAGCGCGGCGCCGCCGCGCGCGTCGCCATCCATGCGGGTGAGCACGACGCCGGTCAGCGGCACCTGATCGGTGAAGCGCTGCGCGACCTGTACCGCGTCCTGACCGGTCAGGCTGTCGACGACGAGCAGGGTTTCGGTCGGGTTCGCCGTGCGCGACACCGCCTGCATCTCGTCCATCAGCTGCTGGTCGACGTGGAGGCGGCCCGCGGTGTCGAGCATCAGGACATCATAGCCCTGCAGCTTCGCCGCCTGCAGTGCGCGCTGGGCGATCTCGACCGGCTGCTGGCCGGCGACGATCGGCAGCGTCGCGACGTCGATCTGGCTGCCGAGGACGGCGAGCTGTTCCTGCGCGGCGGGGCGGTTGACGTCGAGCGACGCCATCAACACCTTCTTGCGCTCCTTGTCCTTCAACCGCTTGGCGATCTTCGCGGTCGTCGTCGTCTTGCCCGAGCCCTGCAGACCGACCATCATGATGACGGCGGGCGGGGTAACGGCAAGGTCGAGCTCGGCGGTTTCGGAGCCGAGCATTTCGGTCAGCGCGTCGCTGACGATCTTGACCACCTGCTGCCCCGGGGTGACCGAACGCAGGACATTCTGGCCGATCGCGAGTTCGGTAACCTGATCGACGAAGCTGCGGACGACCGGCAGCGCAACGTCGGCTTCGAGCAGGGCGATTCGCACTTCGCGCATCGCCGCGCGCACGTCGGCCTCGGTCAGCGCGCCGCGGCCGCGGAGCTTCCCGAAAACATCGCCAAGCCGATTGCTCAGACTGTCGAACATGCGCCTAAAAAGTCCCTTCTGACGACCGCAACGCAAAACACGCCGGTGAGCGAAACCTCGCCAACCAGCGGTATCCGTGGACAGTGTTTTCCGTCGCGGATGTCGTATCTGCCCGTCCGCAATATGCGTCCGGACGCGGCGCCTTTACGCAAAACGGCCGCGAAAGGCAAGCACGGCGTCGGTTCGCACTTAACGCAAATTTCACCGCTCGCCGCCACTATGGCTGCGATGGGTGGGAATGGTTACATGACAGCAGAACCGAAAGCGCGCGACCGCAGCGAGGACGCGCGGCGCGACATGCTTGCCGGCGGGATCGTCGTCGCCGCGATCCTGCTGTTCGTCGGCACCGGCGGCAGCGTGATGCAGTCGATCGTGCAGACGATCATCGGCCTCGGCGGCGGGCCGGACAAGGTGCTTGCCGCCGCGATGATCCTGAATATCGCGCTGATCCTCTTCGGCTGGCGCCGCTACGAGGATCTGAACCGCGAGATCCGCGAACGCACCGAGGCCGAACAGCGCGCGCGCTACCTCGCCGACACCGATCCGCTCACCGGCTTCCTCAACCGCCGCGCGCTGCTCGCGCAGGGGCAGCGGATGATCGCCGAGGCGACCGGCGAAAGGCGCCACGTCGCACTGTTCCTGCTCGATCTCGACCATTTCAAGACCGTCAACGACATCCACGGTCACGCGGCGGGCGACCGCGTGCTGCAGGTCGCCGCAGAACGCATCAGCCAGATCCTGCCCCCTACCGCGACCAAGGCGCGGCTCGGCGGCGACGAATTCGTCGCAATGCTGCCCTTCGAGCCCGTCGCGCGCGCCGAGATCGACGCACTGGCCGCGGCGCTGGTCACCGCGCTCGAGGATTCGGTCGCGCATGATGCGCAGCAGATCCGGATCGGCGCGTCGCTGGGCATCGCGCTCGCGACCGACGCCAGCATCACGATGGAAACGATGGTTCGCCAGGCCGACATCGCCATGTATCACTGCAAGGACGAGGGGCGGAACCGCCACTGCTGGTTCCAGGCGGGCATGGAAATGGCGGTGCAGATCCGCAACCAGATCGAAACCGGCATCCGCGACGGGATGCCGCGCGGCGAGTTCATTCCCTATTTCGAGCCGCAGGTCGACATCGCCAGCGGCCGCCTGCTCGGCTTCGAGATGCTCATGCGCTGGGAATCGCCCGAATATGGCCTGATCCCGCCCGAACGCTTCATCCCGGTCGCCGAGGAAAGCGGATTGATCGGCGAATTGTCGCTGCGCGTCGTCCGCGACGCGATGGAGATCGCCAAGGGCTGGGATCCGTCGATCGTGCTCGCGGTCAACATTTCGCCGCAGCAGCTGAAAGACCCCTGGTTCAGCCAGAAGCTTACCAAGCTGCTCGTCGAGACGGGCTTCCCCGCGAACCAGCTCGAGGTCGAGATTACCGAAAGCTCGCTGTTCGAAAACCTCCCGCTCGTCCGCTCGATCGTCACCAGCCTCAAGAATCAGGGCGTCTCGCTCAGCCTCGACGATTTCGGCACCGGCTACAGCTCGCTGTCGCATTTGCGCGCGCTGCCGTTCGACCGGATCAAGATCGACCGCAGCTTCATCGCCGCGATGCGCGGCAGCCCCGACGCGCAGGCGATCGTCGTCGCGATCGTCCGCCTCGGCGAAAGCCTCGCGATGCCGATCACCGCCGAGGGTGTCGAAGACGAAGCGACCGCGATCGAACTCACCCGGCTCGGCTGTTCGAAGGGCCAGGGCTGGTACTATGGCCGCGCGGCATCCGCCGCGGACACGGCGCGCCTGCTCGCCGACCGCGGCCTGCTGCGCGAGAGCGCCCGGCCGCAGACGCCGCCGCCCGTCGGCGATGAAGAGCAGCTCCGCAAGACCGCCTGACGCACCCAGGTCGCTAGACTTCCCGGCCCCGCGCCCTTACATGCGCGGCTATGGCTGACCGCTTCACCAAGATGCACGGGCTGGGCAACGATTTCGTCGTCATCGACGCGCGCGAGCGTCCCGTCGAGATGACCCCGGCGCGCGCGCATGCGATCGCCGACCGCAGTTTCGGCATCGGGTGCGATCAGCTCATCCTGCTCGAACCCTCCACAAGCGCCGATGTGAAGATGCGCATCTTCAATGCCGACGGCAGCGAGGTCGAGGCGTGCGGCAATGCGACGCGCTGTGTCGCCACGCTTCTTGGCGAACCTTCGGTGATCGAGACGCTGGGCGGGATGCTGCGCGTCACCCCCGCCGATGGCGGTGCCGAGGTGGTGCTAGGCGAACCGGTGTTCGACTGGGAGCATATCCCGCTCGCGATGCCGATGGACACGCGCGACATGCCCGTCGCGTGGGACGAGCTGGAACATGGCGCCGCGGTCAATGTGGGCAATCCGCACATCATTTTCTTTGTGCCCGAGGCCGATGCGATCGCGCTCGACGAACTCGGCCCGCGGATCGAGACCGATCCGCTGTTCCCCGAGCGCGTCAACGTCAATGTCGCGAGCCTCGACGGCGAGAACCAGCTCCAGCTCCGCGTCTGGGAGCGCGGCGTGGGCCTGACGCAGGCGTGCGGCACCGGGGCGTGCGCGACCGCGGTGGCCGCGATCCGCGCCGGGCTGGTCAAATCGCCAGTCACCGTGTCGCTGCCCGGCGGCGACCTGATCATCCGTTGGGCGCCCGGCGAGCCGATCGTGATGAGCGGCGCCGCGACGCGCGTCTATGACGGCGAGACCGACTGGACGCGCTTCGGATGACGGTTACGCTCGCCGACCGCGTCGAGGTCGTCAATTTCGGTTGCCGGCTCAACATCGCCGAGGGCGAGGCGATACGCGCCGCAGCCAAGGCGGCGGGTGTGCGCGACACGATCGTCCTCAATAGCTGCGCCGTGACCGACGAAGCGGTGCGGCAGGCGCGGCAGGCGGTGCGGCGCGCGCTGCGCGACCGGCCGGGGGCCGAGGTCGTGGTGACGGGATGCGCGGCGGAGCTGGAGCGCGATGCGTTTGCCGCGATGGGCGCGCGGGTGGTGAGCAACGATGCGAAGGGGCTGACCGAGAGTTATCAATCCACCGTGTCCCCGCGAAGGCGGGGACCCATCACCGGGAGGCGCGAAATAGCACCGGCGGGAGATGGACCCCCGCCTTCGCGGGGGAACATGACTTTTGATAAACCCGCACCGTACCAACCCGCCCTCTCCGGCGCCGACCACGCGCGCGCTTTCCTCGGCGTCCAGACGGGGTGCTCGCACAGCTGCACCTTCTGCGCGACCGTGCTCGCGCGCGGCACCGCCCGCTCCGCGACGGCCGAGGCCGTCATCGAAGCCGCGCGCACCGCCCTCGATCGCGGTCAGCGCGAGATCATCCTGACCGGGGTCGATCTTGCAAGCTATGGCGACGACAGCGGCACCAGCCTCGCGGCGCTGGTCGAAGCCTTGCTGACGCTTCCCGTCGAGCGCCTGCGCCTCTCGTCGCTCGACCCGGACCGCATCGACGACGCGCTGTTTGCGCTGCTCACGCAGGAGGCGCGCATCATGCCGCACGTCCATCTGTCGCTGCAGGCGGGCGACGACATGGTGCTGACCCGCATGAAGCGCCGCCACCGCCGCGCCGACGCCGTGCGCCTGACCGAACGGCTCAGGGCCGCCCGCCCCGACATCGCGATCGGCGCCGACCTGATCGCCGGCTTTCCCACCGAGGATGAAAAGATGTTCGCCAATTCGATGGCCCTGATCGACGATTGCGACATCGTCTTCGGCCATATCTTTCCGTACAGCCCGCGCGCCGGCACCCCCGCGGCGCGGATGCCGCAAGTCGGCCGCGCCATCGCCCGCGAACGCGCGGCCAGGCTTCGCGACGCCAATGCCCGCCGCCGCACCGCCTGGCTCGACGCACAGGTCGGCCGCACCGCGTCGATGCTCGTCGAGCGCGACGGGCTGACCGGCCATGCCGAAAATTTCGCGCCGCTGACGCTGACGACGCCCGCCGAGCCCGGCAGCATCGTTCCGGTCCGCCTGACCGCGCGCGACGGCGACAGGATGCTCGCGGCATGAGCGGCCTCAGCTGGAGCGAACGCCTGCTCGGCGGTCTCAAGCGCACGTCGGAGCGGCTTGGCGAGAATCTGTCGGGGCTCACCGGCAAATCGCGGCTCGACGACGACGATCTCGACCGGATCGAGGATGCGCTGATCACCGCCGATCTTGGCCCGAACATGGCCGCGCGCATCCGCGATCGCCTGTCCGAGCGCCGCGACGTGGCCGCGAACGGCACCGACGAACTGCGCAAGGTGGTGGCGGAGGAAATCGCCGCAGTGCTGCGCCCCGTCGCCGAACCGCTCGATATCGACGCCTTCCCCCGCCCGCAGGTCATATTGGTGATCGGCGTCAACGGATCGGGGAAGACCACCACCATCGCCAAGCTCGCGCACCTGTTCCAGGAACAGGATTATGGCGTGATGCTCGTCGCGGGCGACACCTTCCGCGCCGCCGCAATCGGTCAATTGAAGGTCTGGGCCGAACGGCTCGGCATTCCGATCATGGCCGGGCCCGAGGGCGGCGACGCCGCGGGGATCGTCTTCGACGCCGTGAAGCAGGCGACCGCGACCGGCATCGACGTGCTGATCGTCGACACCGCCGGCCGCCTGCAGAACAAGCGCGAACTGATGGACGAGCTGGCCAAGATCAAGCGCGTCCTCGGCCGTCTGAACCCCGCCGCGCCGCACGACGTCGTGCTCGTCCTCGACGCGACGACCGGGCAGAATGCCCTGTCGCAGATCGACGTGTTCCGCGAGGTTGCGGGGGTCACCGGACTCGTGATGACCAAGCTCGACGGCACCGCGCGCGGCGGCGTTCTTGTCGCCGCGGCCGAGCGCCACGGCCTTCCCATCCACGCCATCGGCATCGGCGAGACGATCGACGATCTGCGCCCCTTCGACGCCGACGAGATCGCGGGCATCATTGCCGGAAACATAAGATGAGCGAACAGATAGACCAGCTTCCGGGCGGCCCCGAGCCGGTCCCCGCGCCGCCGCCCGCCAAACATGGCTGGCTCAACTTCGCGATCGATTTCGGGCCGCTGCTCGTCTTCTTCCTGACCTATAAATTCTCCTCCGGCGGCACCGGCGCCTTCGCGGCGACCACCGGCGCGATCAAGGGCACCGTCGCCTTCATGGTGGCGATCATCGTCGCGATGATCGTTTCGAAGTGGAAGCTCGGGCGCATTTCGCCGATGCTGTGGATGTCGAGCATCCTCGTGCTCGGCTTCGGCGCGCTGACCATCTGGTTCCACGACGAGCGCTTCATCGTGATGAAGCCGACGATCATCTACGCCGCCTTCGCGGCGCTGTTGCTCGGCGGCTGGCTCCTCAAGAAGCCGATGCTCAAATATCTGCTGCAATCGGCGCTCGAGGGGGTGACCGAAGGCGGCTGGCTGCTGCTGTCGCGCAACTGGGGCCTGTTCTTCGCCGCGCTCGGCGTCGCCAACCATGTGATGTACGAGCTCATCCAGGCGAAACAGATGAGCTTCGACCTGTGGCTGACAATCAAGGTCTGGGGTGTCACCGCCCTTTCCTTCCTGTTCACGCTGACGCAGGTGCCGGTGATGCTGAAGCACGGCCTTGCGGTTCCCGAGAGCGCCGACAAGCAAGCTTGAGCCCGCCGCCACTCGCTGGCATATCCCCTTCACGCTTCCGGGTCGCGCGGAGGCGAAACGGATGGAGGGGGACTATCATGGACAAATTTTTCGGTAATCTACACGCCGTGCTGGGCGCGGGCCTCGTACTTGCGATCATCCTGATGCTCGGTCTCAACGGCCAGAATTTCGCGGACGGGATCGCCGCGGGCAACGCGATCCTGCGCTGGCTGCACACCTTCTTCGGCATTCTCTGGATCGGGCTGCTCTATTATTTCAACTTCGTCCAGATCCCGACGATGCCGAAAATCCCGGCCGAACTGAAACCCGCGGTGGGCAAGCATATCGCCCCCGCCGCGCTCTTCTGGTTCCGCTGGGCGGCGCTGATCACGGTGCTGCTGGGCCTCGCCATCGCTTTCCACGCCAAATATGCAATCCCGGCGCTGAGCTTCCAGGATCCGTACAAGCTGATCGGCGCGGGCATGTGGCTGGGCCTGATCATGGCGTTCAACGTCTGGTTCGTGATCTGGCCGAACCAGAAGAAGGCGCTCGGCATCGTCGAGGCGGACGATGCGACCAAGGCCGCCTCGGCCAAGACCGCAATGATCTTTTCGCGGACCAACACCCTGCTGTCGATCCCGATGCTGTACGCGATGGTGAACGCCAACTTGGGCTGATTTGACAATCCTCCCTGTCGCGAAGCGATGGGGAGGTGGCAGCCCCCTTCGACTGCCTGCCTGCGGCAGTCGCTCAGGATAAACTGCGCCTTCGGCGCAGGGCTGACGGAGGGCGACGGCGCACCGTTGCGGCCCCTACACCACTGCTTCGCAGCGCCCCCCTCCCCATGGCTTCGCCACAGGGAGGATTTACTCACCCTTCCACCGCCGCCTTGTGCAGGCGGCCGTTCTGCACATAGTGCGCAACCCCCATCTGCATTCCCGCGGCCTGCGCGTCGTCGATCTCGCGCACCCGGCGGGCCGGCGATCCGGCCCATAGCTCGCGGCCCGGGATTTCCTTATGCTCGGTGAGCAGCGCCCCCGCGGCAAGCATCGCGTCGCTGCCGATCACGCAGCCGTTCATCACCGTCGCCTTGAGCCCGACGAACGCGCGATCCGCCAATGTGCAGCCGTGGACCATTGCAAGGTGGCCGATCAGCACATCCTCGCCGATGATCGTCGGGTACCCGTCGGGCCGGTGCGGCATCGGGCCGTCGCAATGCACGACGCTGCCGTCCTGGATGTTCGAGCGCGCGCCGACGACGATGCGGCTGACATCGGCGCGCAGCACGCAATTGTACCAGATGCTGACATCGGGGCCGATCGTCACGTCGCCGATGATCCGGCATCCCGGCGCGATGAAGGCGCTGGGGTCGATCTGCGGCGCCTTGCCGTTCACGGCGATGATGCTGACGTCTTTATAGGTCATTCGCGGTTTCCGATCAGATGGCCCCACAGGAGTACGGGCAGGGTAGAGGCATAATCGTCGGTCCAGCGCTGGAAGCCCGGCCGTTGCTTGAGCGGCACCCAAACGCCGTCGGCCTTCGAATCCTCGCGCGGTTTCAGTCCGCCCGTCAATTGTTGCAAGCGTTCCGGCGTCGCGGTCAGGGCGACCCAGTTCGATCCGGTCAGCACGCCGATGTCCTCGGGGGCGGTCACGTCATCGGGGCTCGAATCCATCCGGATCGCCGCCGACCAGCCGCGCGCCCGCGCCTCGGTCGACAGCACCGGCTCGAGGTCGAAGAAGCGGTTCGAGATGTGGATCAACAGCACCCCGCCCGGCTTCAGCGCGCGCGCATAGATGCCGATCGCCTCGGCGGTCAGCAGATGCAGCGGAATCGCGTCGGAAGAAAAGGCGTCGATCACCAAAATGTCGAACTGCGCCGGCGGCAGTTTCGCGATCTGGAGCCGCGCGTCGCCGATCACGATCGGCACGTCGGCGGCGCATTCGCTGATGAAGGTGAATTTGGACGGGTCGCGCGCGATCTCCGCCATCGCCGGGTCGATCTCGAAGATCGTCCAGCGCTGGCCGGGCTTGCGATAGCAGGACAGCGTCCCGGCGCCGAGACCGACGAGCCCGACCGATGCATCGGGACCGGCCAGCATCTCCGCCTTGTCGAGGGTCAGCCCGACCCCCGACTGGTGCCCGTAATAGGTCGTCGGTTCGAGCCGGTGCGGCGCGTCGGTGCGCTGGAGCCCGTGCAAGGTCGTGCCGTGCGCCAGCCGCCGCTGGTTGTCGGCGGGATAGTCGGTGACCGTATAGACGCCGAAATAGCTGCGCACGCGGTTGCCGGTAAAGCTTTCCTGGAGCGTGTCCCAGCCGCCGACCCCCAGCATCAGCATCGCGAGCGCCAGGACGAAGGCCCATCGCCACCCGATCACGAGCAGCCCGATGACGAAGAGCAGGACCCCCCACATCGCAACCTCGCCCTCGATCCGGCCGAGCCACAATTGCACCATCTTCCAGCAGGCGAAGGCGGCGACCCCCATGAGCGCGGCGACGATCGTCCGCGCGGTCGCGGGAGACAGCTTCGCCCATTTGTCCCACGGGAACAGGGCCGGCAGCGGCAGCAGCATCGCGGCGGCGAGGACGAGCAGCGGATGCTCGTAAACCCAGTCGAACAGCAGCGGCGCGAACAGCGCCGCGAACAAGCCGCCCAGCACGCCGCCTGCCGACATGACGAGATAGAAGAGCGTCAAGTGCTGCGTTGCGGGGCGCAGATGATAGAGATAACCGTGCAGCGCGACCGCAACGATGAACTGCATCGCAAGCGCCGCGAACGCGACGAGCATCGTGCCCCCGCTGGTGCTGAGCAACGCGAGCCCGCCGACCGACAGCAGTACCGCGGGCGCGATCGTCGTGAAGATCTGCGTCAGCCGCTCGGCGGTCGAAAAGGCGATCACGAAGCTCAGCAGATAGAGGCCGAGCGGCAGCACCCAGAGCAAGGGCATCGCGACGATGTCGGTGGTGAGATGCGTCGTCGTCGACAGCATCAGGCCCGAAGGCACCGCCGCGAGCAGCAGCCAGTGGAGCTGGCGGCGCAGGGTCGGGCGCGGTTCGGCGGCAGCGACGCCTTCGGTCTCGTGGACCGCCTCGCCGCGCCAGCGCGCCGCGCCGCTTGCCGCGACGAGCAGCACCAGCACGCCATAGCCCGCGGTCCACAGCCAGCTCTGCGTCGCCAGCGGCATGGCGGGCTCGACCAGCGCCGGATAGCTGATCAGCCCAGCAAAGCTGCCGAGGTTCGACGCCGCATAGAGATAATAGGGATCGCCCGCGCGCGCGTCGGCGGCGAACCAGCGCTGCATCAGCGGCGCCTGCGCCGACACCGCGAAGAAGACGGGACCGATCGAGGCGAGCAGCAGCAGCGGCACCCAAAGCGCCTCCTGCCCCGGCGCGGGCGGCGCAAGGCTCGCAATGCCGATCGGCAGCCACAGCGCCGCGACGATGAGCAGCGCGACATGGACCGCCGCCTGCCGCCGGACCGCAAAACGGCCGAGCCAGTGCGCATAGGCATAGCCGCCGAGCAGCAGCGCCTGATAGACGAGCATCGCGCTGTTCCACACCGCGGGCGCTCCGCCGAGCCGCGGCAGCACCATGCGCGCGACCATCGGCTGGACGAGGAACAACAGGAAACTGCCGACGAGGATCGTCAGCACGAACAGCCAGCGGCGCGGGCTCGATACGTCGCGGTTCGTCATGCTGCGGCCTTGGTCCTCGCCATCGAATAGGTGACATGCCGGCGCAGCGGATCGCCCGCCGCCAGCTTCGGATGATCGAAATCGAGCCCGGCGCGATAGGCCATGCCGAGCCGCTCCATCACCGCACGGCTGCGGACATTGCCTTCCCAGGTGATCGCCCAGAGATCGTCGTCGGGAAGATGCGCCAGCGCCCAGTCCGCCGCGCCGCGCGCCGCCTCGCTCGCATAGCCCGCACCCCAGGCGTCGCGCGCGAGCCGCCAGCCGAGTTCGGCCTTGCCCGCGACCGGGCCCGCACTGCCGCGGATCACCCCGCACCAGCCGATCAACCGCGCGTCCTCCTTGCGTTCAAGCGCCCAGAAGGTGTGGCCATGCTCGGCCTCGATCGCGCGGACGCGCCCGATCAGCGCCGCTGTCTCGTCCCTGTCGAGCGGCGGGCCGAGCGTCGCCATCACATCGGGATCGCTGCAAATGGCCTGAAAGGGCGCGACATCCTCGTCGCGCCACGACCGCATGACCAGCCGCGCGGTCTCGATCATGCGCCGAGCAGCCGCGCCGCATGCAGCGCGTGATAGGTCAGCACCCCCGACGCGCCCGCGCGGCGGAAGGCGAGCAGGGTTTCGAGCACCAGCGCATCGCGATCGCCCGCGCCTGCGGCGGCGGCCGCCTCGATCATCGCATATTCGCCCGACACCTGATAGGCATAGACCGGCACGGCAAAATGCTCCTTCACCGCGCGCACGACGTCGAGATACGGCAGACCGGGCTTCACCATCACGCTGTCGGCGCCCTCGGCGAGATCCTGCTCGACTTCGCGCAGCGCCTCCTCGACGTTCGCCGGGTCCATCTGGTAAGTCTTCTTGTCGCCCTTGAGCAGCCCGCGCGAGCCGACCGCATCGCGGAACGGACCGTAGAAGGCCGAGGCATATT
Source organism: Sphingopyxis soli (assembly GCF_018682675.1). Taxonomy (GTDB): domain Bacteria; phylum Pseudomonadota; class Alphaproteobacteria; order Sphingomonadales; family Sphingomonadaceae; genus Sphingopyxis; species Sphingopyxis soli. Next base: position 12,397 of record NZ_JAFMTR010000040.1, on the reverse strand, counting down.
TGGCGGCATAGCTCATGATCTGGACATCACCGAAACCCTCGGTCTCCAGCGCCTCGCGGATCGCGCCGACGCGGCCGTCCATCATGTCCGACGGCGCGATGATGTCGGCGCCCGCGCGCGCCTGGTTCAGCGCCTGCCCGACCAGCACCTCGACCGTCTCGTCGTTGAGGACATAGCCGGTGTCGCCGATCAGCCCGTCCTGACCGTGGCTGGTATAGGGGTCGAGCGCGACGTCGGTGAGCACGCCGATTTCGTCGCCCAGCGCCTGCTTGATCGCGGCGGTCGCACGGCACATCAGATTGCCGGGATTGAGCGCTTCCGCCCCGTCCTCGCGGCGCAGCGCGGGCTCGGTGTAGGGAAAGAGCGCGAGGCACGGAATGCCGGCGGCGGCGGCTTCCTTCGCGCGGTCGACGATCCGGTCGACCGACCAGCGCGACACGCCCGGCAGGCTCGCGATCGGCTCCTCGGCGCCATCGCCGGGACAGACGAAGAGCGGCCAGATCAGGTTCGACGGGGTCAGATGATGCTCGCGCACCATCGCCCGGCTCCAGCCGGTGCGGCGCGTGCGGCGGAGACGGAGATCGGGAAAGGGGGCGTGGGTCATGCCGCGTGCATAGCGGCGCGGAAGCGGAGGGCAAATGGATATTGGTGCGCGCGGCGCGCCGTCAGATGCCGCCGCCGGCCCGCTTCTCTGCGACGTCGGCGAGCGAACCGAGCTTGGGGCCCTCGGCAGGCTTCGCCACGACCGCCGACATCGCGGCGCCCGGCGCGACCGAGGTCAGCTGGCGGATGCGCGCGCGGAAGTTGGCGAGCGCCTGCCCCTCGAGCCGCGCGCGGGTCACGAAAGCGACCGACATCGGATTGACCGGGACGCCGTTGCGATAGACTTCGTAATGGAGGTGCGGGCCGGTCGACAGGCCGCTCGACCCGATATAGCCGATCACCTGCCCGCGCGAGACGTGCTGGCCGGGGCGCACCGCGATGCGGCTCATATGGCCATAGCCGGTGCCGAGACCGCCGCCGTGGCTGAGCTTGACATAATTGCCGAAGCCGCCGGTGCGACCGGCGATGGTGACGAAGCCGTCGTTCACGGCATAGATCGGCGCGCCATAACCGCCGCCGAAATCGAGGCCGCTGTGCATCCGGCGATAGCCGAGAATCGGATGGCGGCGCATCCCGAAGGTCGAGGTGACGCGCCCGTTCGTCGGGCGGACCATGCCGCCGCGCCGTTCGCCGACGCCCGACGCCTCGAACCATTGGGTGCGGCCCTCGACAGTCCATTCGATCATCGACAGCTTCGCCTTGCCGCCGCGGACGAGGCCCGCGTAGAGCAGCTTGCCCGTCTCGCTTTCGCCCGTCTCGGCGCGGCGATGCTCGACGATGATGTCGAACTGGTCGCTCGACCGTATGTCGCTGCCCACCGAAATCTGGCGGCCGATGACGCGGAGGTACGACTGGATCACCTCGGGCGACGCGCCCGCGGCGCGCGCCGAGCGATAGAGGCTGCCGCCGACCGTGCCGCGGATGCGCAGCGGGGTCGAATCGACCGCGATCGGGATGCGGCGCATGACGAGGCGGCCGCCCTCGCGTTCCATCTCGATCCGCAGGTCGAAGCGCGCGCGCATCGCGAGCGCGTCGACCGGGCGCGGCATCGTGCGCGCGGCGCGGCGGCCGAGGATCAGGTCGACGCGCGTGCCCGGGGCGATGTCGGCAAGCGGAACGGCGCTCGAAACCTGCGCCGCGATCGCCTGCGCGTCGCCGCCGCCGACGCCCGAGCGTTCGAGGACGCGGGCGAAGCTGTCGCCGGCCCCCAAGGTTGCGGTCAGTTCGATCTGCGGGCGTTCGGGGGTCTGGGCAAGCGGGCGGACGGCGTCGGTCGCCGCCATGTGGCGGCCGGTGTCGCCGCCGAATGCCAGCGGCACGATCATCTGCGCGCGGGCTTCGTTGAAATCGGCGGCGTCGAGCGCGGGCGCCCGCACCGACAGCGGCTTGACGCCGGGAAAGGTCGAAATGGCGGCGCCGCACAGCAGCGTCAGCGTCGCGAGGCCGCGCCACCAGTCCCGCGAACCGATATCGGCGCCAAGGTCGGGAACAAGGTCGAGATGCGCCAGCCGGTCGCGCCACGACAGCGGTTCTGGATCGGCGCGCGCCGGGCGAAACGGAATCGCCTGCGCCATCGACAGCACGGCCGTATTGCCGGACATACCGGCAATGGGCTCGTGACCCGATATGGGTTCGTGGCGCTGGAACAAAAAATGCAACCCCCGCTCGGCGGGCCTCCCTTTGACCCGGCCGCCGAATGATCTTTTCGGCCCGCTGTCTGTAAAGAAAGGTCGTTAAAGTCAATTTAATGGCTGGGCATCGCGGGAGTCCTGCGGTGGGCCGTGGCGGCCGCGCGATGCGGTGTGTCGCGTGCGGAAAAATGCGCGCTCTCCCGTACCGTCCGACGATCGGCTGTTGCGCGGCGGGCGCGAGCGTGTCAGCGTGGTGCCAACGACAATGACGTCTTTCTCTTCCACCCCGGTCAAGGCTGTCCTTGGCCCCACCAACACCGGCAAAACCCATTTGGCGGTCGAGCGCCTGACCGCCCATGCCAGCGGCATGATCGGCTTCCCGCTGCGCCTGCTTGCGCGGGAGGTTTACGACCGCGTCGTCGCGATCAAGGGCGCGGCCGAGGTCGCGCTGGTGACGGGCGAGGAGCGCATCATGCCGCCGGGCGCGCGCTACCTGCTCGGGACGATGGAAGCGCTGCCGATCGACCGCGACGTCGCCTTCGTCGGCATCGACGAGGTCCAGCTCGGCGCCGATCCGGAGCGCGGCCATGTCTTCACCGACCGCCTTCTGCGGGCGCGCGGGCGCGAGGAGACGATGATCCTCGGCTCGGCGACGACCAGGGGTCTGGTCCGGAGCCTCGTTCCCGAGGCCGAGATCATCACCCGCCCGCGCTTCTCGACCCTGAGCTACGCCGGACCATCGAAGCTGTCGCGGCTGCCCAAGCGCTCGGCAATCGTCGCCTTCTCGGCCGAGGAGGTTTACGCGATCGCCGAAATGCTCCGCCGCTTCTCGGGCGGCGCCGCAGTCGTCATGGGGGCGCTCAGCCCCAAGACGCGCAACGCGCAGGTCGCGATGTTCGAGGCGGGCGAGGTCGACTATCTCGTCGCGACCGACGCGATCGGCATGGGGCTCAACCTCGACGTCCAGCATGTCGCCTTCGCGAGCCTGCAGAAATTCGACGGACGCCGCCTCCGCCGCCTGACGGTCTCCGAAATGGCACAGATCGCGGGGCGCGCCGGACGGCACCAGCAGGACGGCAGTTTCGGCACCGTCGGCCTGCCGCAGGGCGGCTTCACGCCCGAGGAAATCCTGGCGATCGAGGGACATCATTTCCCGCCGCTCGGCAGCCTCTTCTGGCGCAACCCGACCCCGCGCTACGACACGCTCGACGTGCTGCTCGCCGATCTTGCGCAGCCGCCGGGGCAGCCGACATTGCGCCCCGCGCCCGAGGCGGTCGATATCGCGGTCCTGAAGCATCTTGCCGGCGACATGGAAGTGCGGATGCGGGGACACGAGCCCGAGGCGGTCGCGCGCCTGTGGGACGTCTGCGGCCTTCCCGATTTCGAGCAATTGGGCGCCGAGCATCACAGCCGCACCGTGCTGCGGCTCTGGCAATGGCGGACGGGCGGCGACGGGATGATCGATCCCGACTGGTTCGCCAAACGCCTCGCGCGGCTCGACGACACCGACGGCGACATCGACCAGCTCGCGAGCCGCATCGCCGCGGTGCGCACGCTCTGCTTCATCGCGCAGCGCGGCGACTGGATCGCGGGCGGCGCCGGATGGACCGAGCGGACGCAGGATCTTGAATCGCGCCTCTCCGACGCGCTCCACGCCGCGCTCGCGCAGCGGTTCGTCGACCGCCGCCTCGCGCTGCTGATCCGCGATGCCGGGCAACGCCACGCCTCGCTTCCCGTCGCGGTTGCTGCCGACGGCACCGTTGCGGTCGATGGCGAGCCGATCGGCACGCTCAAGGGCTTTTCGTTCAAGGTCGATGCGCGCGCCCGCGCGAGCGACCACCGCCTGCTGCTCGCGGCGGCCGAGAAACATCTGCGCGGTGAACTGTCGCGCCGCGCCGCGACCTTGGCGGCGGGCGAGGATAATGCGCTGTCGCTCGTCAGCGAAGCCGGCGCGGCGCCGCGCCTAGCCTGGCACGGCCATGTCGTCGCGACGCTTGCGCGCGGGCCGACGCTGGTCCAGCCCGCGATCCATATCGACGCATCGCTGCGCCGCCTCGAGCCGCAACAGGTTCAGGCGATTTCCGAGCGGCTGCAGATGTTCGTCGCGCAGCAGCTTGCGCGCCACGCGGGGCCGCTCGCCGCGATGGGCGAGGCGGCGGGCGACCTCTTCACCCCGCCGCGCGTCCGCGCGCTGCTCGCGGCGCTCGTCGACGGCGGCGGCACCGTCCCGCGCGCTTCGGTCGAGGCGCAGCTCGAGGCGATGAGCGCCGAGGAGCGGCCGCAGCTCCGCAAGCTCGGCCTCACCATCGGCTCGCTCGACATCTTCCACCACCAGCTTCTGAAGCCCGAGGCGGTGCGCTGGCGCGCCGCGCTGCTCGCCGCGCAGCACGGCGAGACGATTCCCGCCCTGCCGCCGCAGGGCGCGGTCTTGCAGAAGACCGGCAGCCATACGGGCCTGCGCATCGCGGGCTTCCGCCGCTGCGCCTCGGGCTGGCTGCGCATCGACATGGCCGAGCGGCTGGCGCGCCAGGCGCACGCCGCGCGCATCCAGGCGACGGCGATCCCCGGCAAGGCGCGCGCGGGCGCCGACGACCATCATGACGCGCACCATCCCGACGACGGCCACGACGCCGCCGCCGCCTTGCCGCCGGGGTTCGCGATCGACCCCGCGCTCGCCACCTCGCTGGGCCTTGACGAGGAGACGCGCCGCGCGCTGCTGCAAAGCTTCGGCTTCCGCACCGTCGGCGACCCTGCGCTGCAGCGCTGGCGCTGGGCGGGGCTCAAGCATCCCGACAAGCGCCAGCGCCGCAAGCATGGCAAGGGGCAACCGCACGAAAACGCCCCTGCCGCCAACAAGGGCAAGGCAGAGCGCTCGCACGCCAAGTCGGGCGCCGGCCGGCGACCGAAGCATGGTCAGAAGCCCGGCCAGAAGCACGGAAGCCCGGCCCCCGCCAACGCCGCGCCGCGCTCGCCGCGCCCCGACCGCCCGCAACGGCGCGGCCCGTCGCCCAACAGCCCGTTCGCGGGCCTCGCCGCGCTGCTCGCCGACGTGCGCAAGGATTGACGGCGCGCCGATGGCCAGTCCCGGCGCCGCAGGAAGCATCCGGCTCGACAAGCTGCTCTGGTACCTGCGGTTCGCCCGCTCGCGCAGCATCGCGCAGGCGATGGTGACGGCGGGGCATATCCGCCTCGACGGCCGCCGCATCACCCGCCCCTCGGCCTCGGTCCATGCGGGCGCGACGCTGGTATTGCCCGTCGGCGAACGCATCGAGGTGATCCGCCTCCTCACCCTCCCCGGGCGCCGCGGCCCCGCGCCCGAAGCGCAGGCTTGCTATATCCGGCTCGACGCGGGAGCACCGGCCGCCTCCATCTGAGCTATCGGCGGCGAAGGAAAAGCTGTCGCCCGAAACCGGCGGCGCTGGCCTACAGAATGAGAGTGATTCGCAACTGTCGCTTTGCGTTGACGCACCGCGTTCGCGCGGCATAGAGGCGGGTCGAACGATCATCCGGACGGCAAGGGTGCCGCCGGCCAAGGGAGCAAAAGCCCATGACCTATGTTGTGACGGACGCCTGCATCCGGTGCAAATATATGGACTGCGTCGAGGTCTGCCCCGTCGACTGTTTCTATGAGGGCGAGAACATGCTCGTCATCAACCCGAACGAGTGCATCGACTGCGGCGTGTGCGAACCCGAATGCCCCGCCGAGGCGATCCTGCCCGACACCGAAAGCGGCCTCGAAAAGTGGCTGGAAGTGAACAGCAAGTTCAGCGCCGAATGGCCGAACATCACGGTCAAGAAGGACAGCCCCGCCGACGCCGACGAATGGAAGGGCGTCGAGGGCAAGTACGAGAACCATTTTTCCGCCGAGCCCGGCGAAGGCGACTGATCGCCGCACCGGCGACAAGGCAAGAGGGGCGGGTCATTCCTGCCCCTTTCTTTTTCGGGTTGGTGTCCCGCGCTCCCTTTTGGTCAATTGCGGACGCGCAGAATATCGTCACCCTGAACTTGTTTCGGCATGACGAGCATGGAAAGACAGCTCCGCAGTCCGCAGCCGACATAGCGGCGACACACCGCAATCCGTGTCCCCACAATTTGCCCCCTTGAAACGCTCCGCCTTGCCGCCGATGTAGGGCGACGGAGGGGCAGCCCGCCGGTCCTCGGCGCGGCAACCCGATAAATGTAAGGACTTAATCCCGATGATCGATCCGCTGGCCGCCCTTGTTCCCGTCGTCGTCGAACAGACGAGCCGCGGCGAACGCAGCTTCGACATTTTCTCGCGCCTGCTGCGCGAACGGATCGTTTTCGTCACCGGCGAGGTCGAGGACAATATGGCCTCGCTGATCGTCGCACAGCTCCTGTTCCTCGAATCGGAGAATCCGAAGAAGGACATCTATATGTATATCAACTCGCCGGGCGGCGTCGTCACGGCGGGCATGGCGATCCACGACACGATGCAGTACATCCGCCCGCGCGTCGGCACCGTGTGCATCGGTCAGGCCGCCTCGATGGGCAGCTTCCTGCTCGCCGCGGGCGAGCCCGGGATGCGCGTCGCGCTGACCAACGCGCGCGTGATGATCCACCAGCCGTCGGGCGGCGCGCGCGGCATGGCGTCGGACATCGAGATCCAGGCCAAGGAAATCCTGCGCATTCGCAAGCGGATGAACGACCTCTATGTCAAATATACCGGCAAGTCGCTGAAAGAGATCGAGAAGGCGATGGACCGCGACACCTTCCTCGAGGCCGACGAAGCCAAGGCGTTCGGTCTGGTCGACCATGTGTACGACCGCCGCCCGGGCCTGCCCGGCGATGAGGCGCCCAAGGAAATCAGCGAAGGCCCGACGCCCTGATCGACGGGCGGCGCGCCCGGATCGAGAAACGCAGCCCCGTCGGTAACCGCGTTTCTTGACGGCTCTTTCGCCGACCTGTGCCAGACCGGACATTGTACCCATGTCACCCAATTGCCATATTGTAATTGGGTGGACGGGGATTAGGATAAAGGAATCGGCGCCCCATCTGGGTCCGCCAGAGGATATTATATGACCAAATTGAGCGGCTCGGACAGCAAGAGCACTCTTTACTGCTCCTTCTGCGGCAAGTCGCAGCACGAAGTCCGCAAGCTGATTGCCGGACCGACCGTGTTCATCTGCGACGAATGCGTCGAGCTTTGCAACGACATCATCCGCGAAGAGATCAAGGGCGGGGTCGCCGCGCGCAAGGACGGCGCGGTGCCGACGCCGCTGGAAATCTGCCAGCATCTCGACGCCTATGTGATCGGCCAGAACAAGGCCAAGCGCGTGCTGTCGGTCGCGGTCCACAACCATTACAAGCGCCTCGCCAACTCGGGCCGGGGCGAGGATGTCGAGCTTGCGAAGTCGAACATCCTGCTCGTCGGCCCGACCGGCAGCGGCAAGACCCTGCTCGCGCAGACGCTCGCGCGCTTCCTCGACGTGCCCTTCACCATGGCCGACGCGACGACGCTGACCGAGGCGGGCTATGTCGGCGAGGATGTCGAGAACATCATCCTCAAGCTGCTCCAGGCCAGCGACTATAATGTCGAAAAGGCACAGCGCGGCATCGTCTATATCGACGAGATCGACAAGATCAGCCGCAAGGCCGAAAACCCGTCGATCACCCGCGACGTGTCGGGCGAAGGCGTCCAGCAGGCGCTGCTCAAGCTGATGGAAGGCACGACTGCCAGCGTTCCGCCGCAGGGCGGCCGCAAGCATCCGCAGCAGGAATTCCTGCAGGTCGACACGACGAACATCCTGTTCATCGCGGGCGGCGCTTTCGCCGGCCTCGAAAAGATCATCGGCGACCGCCTGCAGGGCAAGTCGATCGGTTTCGGCGCGCATGTCGCCGGCCCCGACGAACGCCGCGCGGGCGAGGTCCTGAAGAATATCGAGCCCGAGGATCTGCTGAAGTTCGGCCTGATCCCCGAATTCGTCGGCCGTCTGCCGGTCATCGCGACGCTCGAGGATCTCGACATCGACGCGCTGGTCAAGATTCTGGGCGAGCCCAAGAACGCGCTGGTCAAGCAGTACAAGAAACTGTTCGACCTCGAGGAAGTGTCGCTGACCTTCACCGACGACGCGCTGATCGCGGTCGCCAAGAAGGCGATCGAACGCAAGACCGGCGCGCGCGGCCTCCGCTCGATCGTCGAGGCGATCCTGCTCGACACGATGTTCGACCTGCCCGATCTCACCGACGTGGTCGAGATCGTCGTCGACAAGGACGTCGTCGAGGGCCGCAAGGATCCGGTCCGCGTCTATGCCGACAAGGCGAAGGAAGCCGGCGACGCCGCCTGAGTCGCGACCGCCTTTTCCGGACATGACGGGGTGCCGCGCGCAACGCACGGCGCCCCTTTTTGTTGCATTGCAGCAACAGTCCGCCAAAAAAAAGCCGCCTGCCCTGTGGATAGTTTGGCTTGGGCCACGCAAATTCGCGCTTTTTTAGCCTTTCACCGGCCGCGCCCCCCCTCCCGGCTTGCACTGTCACAATTGCTGTCACAATCGTGCCACATGCGGGCTTCAGGGGCGCTCGCAGGTCAGGGGCGCCCTTTGTCGCGCGTCTGCCGACTGCTACCAAAGGGGACATCCTGACATGAAACTTCGTTATTCGATCGCGGCCAGCCTGATGGCGATCAGCGTCGCGACCGTCGTCGCGGCGCCCGCCCAGGCGCAGCAGATCACGACCGGCATCCAGGGCCAGGTCAACGACGACGCCGGCGCGCCGATCGGCGGCGCCACCGTCATCATCACCGACACGCGCACCGGCGCGACGCGCACCTTCACCACGGGTTCCGACGGTCGCTTCAACGCCACCGGCCTCGTCACCGGCGGCCCGTACAGCGTCAGCGTCAACGCCGACTCGTTCGAAGGCCAGACGCTCCAGGACATCTTCACCACCCTGCAGGGTAGCACCGACCTTACCTTCGCGCTGTCGTCGGGCGGCGGCGAAATCGTCGTCACCGGCAGCCGCGTCCGCGTGACGCAGCTCGCGGTCGGCCCCGGCACCAGCTTTGCCGGCGAGTTGCTGACCAGCGCTCCCTCGTTCAACCGCGACGTCCGCGACGTCATCCGCTTCGACCCGCGCGTCAGCCTCGACCGCGACGACGGCGGTTCGGGCCAGGACCGCATCTCGTGCCTTGGCGGCAACGACCGCGGCAACGCCTTCACCGTCGACGGCATCAGCCAGGGCGACATCTACGGCCTCAACGACACCGGCTTCTCGTCGCGCAGTTCGACCCCGATTCCCTATGACGCGGTCCGCGAAACGCAGGTCCAGTTCGCGCCGTTCGACGTCGACTATGGCCAGTTCACCGGTTGCGCGATCAACGTCGTCACCAAGTCGGGCACCAACGACTATCATTTCGGCGGCTTCTTCGAATATACCAATTCGGACCTGCGCGGTGACAATGTCGCCGGTCGCCCGGTCGTGTCGATCAAGCCCGACAAGCGCTGGGGCGCCTATCTCGGCGGTCCGGTGATCAAGGATCGCCTGTTCATCTATGGCGCCTATGAGCATCAGGAAGCCGGCCAGTCGCAGGACGAAGGTCCGAACGGCGGCGGGTTCACCACTGAAACGCCGGGCGTCTCGGTCGCCCAGTTCAACGAAATCACCCAGATCCTGCGCGACGTGTACAAGATCGAATCGGGCCCGATCGTCACCAACCGTCCGTTCAAGAACGACCGCTATTTCGTCCGTGCCGACCTTCAGATCAACGACCAGCATCGTCTGGAAGCGACGTACCAGCGCCTCGAGGAAAGCACGGTTCGTCCCGACGATCTGGCAACCACCGGCACCTTTGCGAACACGATCGTCGGCCTGAACACCTTCTACAAGAGCGGGACGGTTTCGGACTATTATTCGGGCCGCCTCTATTCGCAGTGGACCGACAATTTCTCGACCGAACTGCGGTATTCGCGTTCGGAAGTGCAGGATCTCCAGGATCCGGTCGGCGGCGGCGAGGCCCAGTCGGCCAACCCGATCCCGCGCATCATCGTCGGCATCGACAATCCGGGCACCACGCCCGACGGCGCCGTCGAAGTCGGTCCGGGCTTCTCGCGCTCGGCGAACGACCTGCGCACGACGGTCGACCAGTATCGCGCGGTGGCGAAGGTCGACCTCGGCAGCCACAAGCTGAAGTTCGGGTTCGAATGGAACCATGCGAACCTGTTCAACCTGTTCGTCCAGAACGCCACGGGTACGCTGAACTTCCGCAGCATCGCCGACCTGCGCGCCGGCCTGCTGTCGCCGGGCACGGGCAACAACAACACGACCAACTCGCCGGCGAACGTCGTCAGCGGCGCGGTCGAGGGTGCGTTCGGCAACTTCTCCTCGACCGGCGACATCAACGACGCGGCTGCGGCGTTCAAGCGCGAGCTCTACTCGATCTATGCGCAGGACGAATGGGAGATCAACGACCAGCTGAACGCGGTCATCGGTGTCCGCGCCGACTGGTACGACGGCGGTGCGCCGAAGCACAACCCGCAGTTCTTCCGCCGCTATGGCATCACCAACGCGATCGGCTTCAGCCGCCTGCCCCCGGTGATCATGCCGCGCCTCGCGCTGACCTATGACCTCAACGATTTTGCGGTCTTCTCGCGGGCGCAGTTGCGCGGCGGCGTCGGCATCTTCTCGGGCGGCGACCCGCTCGTGTGGTTCGGCAACGCCTTCCAGAACGACGGCCGCGGGTTCGCGCAGGGAACGACGCAGTCGGCGAACTGCCCGACCGGCCAGATCAGCGTGCTCACCAACGGCCAGTTCACCGGCGTTCCCGCCTGTATCGCGGCCGACGGCATCGCGACCGCCGCGGCGGGTCTGGGCGACACCCAGTCGGTCAGCCCCGACATCAAGGCGCCGACGGTGCTGCGCGCCAACATCGGCTTCCAGTCGGAGCTGAACTTCGCTGAATCGGGCTTCTTCAGCGGCTGGAACCTCAACCTCGACTATATCTACAGCAAGTTCAAAAACCCCTACACGATCGTCGACCTCTCGCAGGTTCCCGACATCCGCAAGGGCCTGAACGGCTTCACCATCGATGGTCGCCCGATCTATCAGGCGATCGATCCGACGGTGGCGGGCTGTACGGCGGTGTTCACGGGCGCCAACCCGACGCCGACCTACACGGGCGTCAACGCGGCGTGTTTCAACACGCAGCGCGACGACGAACTGCAGCTAACCAACTCGGCGGGCTACACCAGCCAGATCGCGTCGTTCGTGCTGTCGAAGAATTTCGAGCACGGCCTGTTCACGGAAAACGGCTCGGTGTTCTTCAGCCTCGGCTATGCCTACACCGACGCGCACGATCGCCGGAACATGTACAATTCGACCGCAGGGTCGAACTATGACAACACCGCCGCGTTCGACCGTCAGAACCCCGCCGAATCGCGCGGCTTCTTCTCGAGCAAGCACAACATCACGTCGCAGCTGAACTTCCGCGAGGAATTCTTCGATGACCTCAGCACCCGCCTGGGCATCAGCTTCGTGGGCCGCTCGGGCCGCCCGTACAGCCTGACCTTCTCGGGCAGCTCGGTGTTCGGCGACAGCGTATCGGGTAGCGACAATGCGCTGATCTATCTGCCGACGGGAATCACGGACCCGAACGTCTCGCCGACGTCGAACATGGCCGCAGTGCAGAGCCTGGCGGACTTCGCCAACACGCTCGGCTGCGCGAAGAAGTATATCGGCCGGTCGATCCCGCGTAATACCTGCTCGAACGACTGGTATTTCGACGTCGACCTGTCCTTCTCGCAGGAAATCCCCGGCCCCGGCCGTCTTTTCGGCAAGAATGACAAGATCAAGCTCTACGCGACCATGGACAACTTCCTGAACTTCCTCGACAATGACTGGAACGTTCAGCGTCGCCGCGACTTCGCCGGCCGCCAGGATCTGGCGACGGTCAGCGGGGTCGACGCGCAGGGCCGCTACATCTTCACCAACGCGACCGGTCTGACGACGTTCAAGGCGGACAACCAGATCAACGTCAGCTCGTCGGTGTGGCGCCTGAAGGTTGGCGTCTCCTACGACTTCTGATCCTGGTCGGAGGCATGAAAGAGGGCGCGGGAGGAAACTCCCGCGCCCTTTTTCTTTGGCGGCTATCGACCGGAAGTGGACGTGAGCCCAACCTGATCCGTTCGCATCGAGCGAAGTCGAGATGCCCC
>NZ_JAFMTR010000039.1 GCF_018682675.1 Sphingopyxis soli | reverse complement strand
AAAGGATCGCAACGAGCCGGTGGTCACGCCCGCTGAACTCGCACGAATTCCGGGAGTGTAGAACCGAAGCTGGCCGTTGGCACACCTTCTCCTTTCGGGAGTCACATCAAGGAAGCGGATGTTCAGGATGCTGCAAATCTCACCGCGCGAGAGGAACGACGCCGAATAGAAGCGCAGCAGCGATGAGAATGAAACATAGAGCCAGGCAGTATTTCCAGGCATAGCGCTGAAGGTCGCCCAATTCGATGCCCAGCAAGGCGCATTTCAGATAGACGGCAGCGACCAAAGGGCTGAGCGAATGCATCGGTTGGCCGAGCAGCGACGCTCTCCCGATCTCTTCGGCAGAAATTCCGTAATGGTTCGCGGTTTCGGCGAGCACCGGCACAACGCCGAAATAAAAGGCGTCGCTTGAGAGAAAGAAGTTCATCAAGATCGACAGAAGCGCCGTGATCACGCCCAGATAGGGCCCGAACGCAGGCGGCAGAATATCGAGAATGGCTTCTGCCATCGCATCGATCATTCCGGTGCCGGACATCACGCCGGTAAAGGCGCCCGCTGCCAGCACCATGACCCCGACACTGAGTGCGTTTCCGGCATGTGCCGTGAGGCGGGAGCGCTGATCCGCGAGCTTGGGATAATTGACCACGAGCGCGGCCGCGAGTCCGCCCATGAAAAGGACGGGAAGCGGCGCGAAGCGGATGATCACCATCGTCATCAACGCCAGCGTCAGCGCCAGGTTGAACCAGATCAGCCTTGGCCGGAGCGCTGAGGGATCCGCCTGGAAAATCCCGGCGATGCGGTCGGCGTCGAGCGTCTCGGTGGGGGAACCCGCCGAGGCCACGACAGCGCCCAACCGCTTGCGCTCGCGCCGTCCCATCCACCAGGCCAGCAGGAACACCGACGCAAGCCCCGTCGCCGCAACCGGTAACATCGGGATGAAAAGCGATGACGGATCGACATGCAGCGACGCCGCAACGCGCGCGGCAGGGCCACCCCATGGGCTCATGTTCATGATGATGAAGGAAAGGCTGCCGATGACCGCGAAGATCATCACGTCGATGCCGAGACGGCGATAGACGGGCAGCATCGACGACACCCCAACGAGCGCGGTCGTCGTGCCGTCACCGTCGAGACCGACCGCGCTGGCGAGCGTCGCATGCCCGACGGTGGCCCGCGCCGGATCGTTGCCGACCCATGCGATGATCCGGCTGACGAGTGGCTGGAACAAGCCGGCGTCGATCATGATCCCGAAATAGAGGATCGCGAAGATGAGCATGACGGCGGTGGCTGCCACCTTGGTGACGCCCACCATCATCATCGTACCGGTCTCGGCGCCCGACCCTGCGAGAAACGAAAATAGAAGCGGCACAAAAACCAGCGCCGGCACCGCCGTCATGCGCCGCGACATGACAAGCAGCATGAACAAAATAACCATAGAGAAGCCAAGAAGGGCCGGTGACATGCGCTATCCCCTCATTCGATGTCGACGGATAGAAGCGGCACGAAATATTGGCCGGCGTGCGAGTCCACATCATGCGGCGCGCCTTGAACGGCCCGGCGCGGAAAGCTCATCTTTAAAACGTTGATCCCGGGGAGGGGGAACTGCCGGACCATATTCTCCGAAACCCCGAAAAGCGATGCGATGGCACGCGGCGCCAAGGCGGGGGAGCGGACGATGCGATCGAACGACGCCGCATCGTCGCAGAAGATGTCGATCGTAACCCAGAAAGGGCCGGCGCTTTTCGAGCGGATATATTTCGCGACATCGCCAAGCTTAGCCATGAAGCGCCTCCTCCCCGATCGTCTCGAAATGCGTCCGGGCTAGCGCGTCCGGACGATCGACGCGGACGACGTGATTGAGCTTGAATTCATAATGCCGACCAAGCTCGATTTCCGCCGGCGAAAAAGGGAATGCAAAGCTTGGCAATGGATCGTCCGGATTGAGCGGAAAATGCAGGAGCACCGGATTGCAATATTTGGCGATCTCGGTCGCGCGCTCCTGCGTTCTCGCCCAGACGATGGTCATCAGCCCGACTTCGTGCGGGACATGGTCGGCGGGCACCGGGTTGAGCGCATCCTTGCCATAGGCGCGGAACTCGATTCCATAGTCACCGTCGGCGACGCGAAGGACGTTGGCGATCCCGTAACGCAGATGGGCTTCGAGATTGGCGCGCCACTTATCGAACCTTGCAAGGATCTTGGGGTCAGCAATGGCGCTGAACACCATCGTCCGGTACCCCGTACCTCCCGCCCCTTCGAGCTTGATTGTGTAAGGCACGGCCTCGGCCCGCGAGTTGGTTACGCGCACGCGGCGACTGTCGAGCGCTTCGTAATGCGCGTCGGACGCGTCGAGAACGACGCCGGGCTCCTTCAGCCGGAACGGGTCGCTATTCTCGTACAAAAGATGGGCAGAGACCGTATAGGGAGTGCAACGATTGTCCGCATCGAGAGGTTCGATCTCGAACCCTTGCGGGTCGACGGTGACGATCACCCCGCCCCGTCGCGTCTCGACCGTGCAAAGGCCGCCGCACTCGGCTGTCTTGGCGGCATGCCAAGATGCACCGGCCGGGAGTCCCTGCATCAGCGGCACCGCCGAGAGCACCGCCGTGTCGGTCGTTCGCCCCGAAAACACGATGTCGGCGCCGTTCTTGATCGCATCGGCCAAAGGCTCATAGCCGAGCAGCCCCACGATATGGTCGCATTCGAAGATGCGCCCTGCCGTCAGCGGCAAGGCGGGCTCAAGCGGCGCGATCTTCCCAGCCTCCAGATAAGGAAGCAGGGTAGCGGGTTCGATCTCAGAATAGACGAGCCCCAGCCGAGCCGACAGTCCCTCTTCGCGCGCGATCTCGCGCGCGATGTCGGCCATCCAGTCCACCCCGGCATCCGTCCCTGACGTGCCGCAAGACCCGACGAGTAGCGGCACGCCCAGTTTGTCGCGGGCCAGCATGAGCTGCCGGAGGTCGTGCTTCGTCGCGGCGCGCGTCATCTTCGACGTCGCGGTCCCGAGATAATGGGGGCCGCTGTCCGTCGATCCGCCATCGACGGCTAGGCAGTCGGGACAAAGAGCAACCCCGCGATCGAAAGCATTGGCTGGGCAGCCGGCGCCAAGGACCCCCGACGGGACAAGAATCCTGCAAGCTGCTGACCCTTCGCCACCACTCACCGGAACTTCGCCCGCAGGGTCGCACCAAGCTGACGAGGCGCGCCATATTGGACATATTGATAGAAGCCGCCGTTGGTCTGCCAGATACGATAGACCTTGTCGGTCAGATTGTGCCCCCACAGCTGGACGGAATAGCGGTCGTCGAAATTATAGGTGATACTCGCGTCCCAAAGCGTCCGGGGCTTGCGATACTCCTTATAGTCGTTGATGTTGTTCTCGAACGCGTCGCTCTGGTAGTCCATGACTACCTCGGCCCGCAGCCACCCCCATGACGCGTCATGCGAACTCTGCAGGCCGAGCGTTGCGTTCACCGCATGTTTCGGCGTCCTGCTCATCCGGTTACCGGCGCCGTTGACGAAAGTCGGGTTGCCGCTCGCGTCAAAACCCGCAGTCTGGATGAACCGCGAGAAATAGGGGTGGAGATAGGTGTAGCGCACCGTCGCGTCGAACCAGGAGACAGGCGCGATAATGAACTCGCTCTCGACGCCCTTGATCGTCGCGTCGGCGGAATCGAAAGTCACGCGCGTGCCCGTCGGACCTTGCGTGAGGTCGGGGACCACCTTGATCGTCTGGAAATCGCGATAATCCATCCAAAAGGCTGAGATATTGGCGCGAAGCGAGCGGTCGAACCAGTCGGTCTTCACGCCAACTTCATAATTGGTAAGGCGCTCGGGATCGGTCGGCGTGCGGGCGAGCGTCGCCGAGCCGGGCTGCTCCTGGAACGCGCCCGACTTGAACCCCGTCGACACGGTGGCAAAGGCGAAGACATTGTTGCTCAGGCGATAATCCGCACCGACCCGATAGGTGAAGACGCCCTTGTCGAAGACGCCAGGTGTCGTCTCTGTGTCGTAGGTCGTCGTCGGTGCTGCCAGCGCGCCTTGCAGGCGCCTCGCGCGATATTCCTTGTGCTCCTTCGTGTAGCGACCGCCAGCGAAGAAGCGCAGGCCGAAGTCGAACTTGTACTGCGCCTCGCCGAAAATGGCGTAGCTGTCGTTCGTCGAATGACCGAAGAAGCGGTTGATCGTCGTCGGCGTCGCCGATTGCTGCGTCTCGCGTTCGCGGTAAATCTGATCGCGATTGTAGAACAGACCGGCAACCCAGCTGAGCGGGCCGTCACTCAGCGACGAAAGGCGGGTTTCAGCCGAATAGCTGTCCGCTCTCTCCTTGGCGAGCGTCTGGAGGCCGCTCACGGGCAGGCCGATCGCCGCATTGGTCGCCGCATCGGTGCCGTCGAGATCGCTCGAAAATTCATAGTCGAGCGTGCGCCAGGACGCGACTGTCGTCCAATTGGCGAACCCGAGTGCGTCGGTCGAAAGCTCGGCGCGCACGCCGCCCGTCCTCGATTTGGTGAAACCGAGCCGGTCGGGATTGGCGCGCCGCGGGTTTGCATAGTCGGCATAGCCTTTCCCCGGCGTGAAAGGATTGAGCAGGACGTTGAAGCGGGAGCTGTCCGAGAGATCCTGATTGGCAACATCGCCCGTCAAGAGAAGCCAGGTGTCGGGGCCAATGTCGGCCCGAAGATGGAGCCGGGCGCTCAGCTTGTTCTCGTCGTCAAGCGCGCGGCCGTCGAAGGTCTTGCGAAAGCCGTCATTGGTGACGGCACCGAGCGTGAGGCGTGCGGCGATCCCCTCGGTCACCGGCGCGTTGAGCATCAGATTACCGTTCATCTGGCCATATTCGCCAAAGGTCAGCTGCGCATTGGCCTCGGCATAGTCGACAGGCTTGGCGGTTACGAAATTGACCGAGCCCGCGACAACGTTCTTGCCCCAGAGCGTCCCCTGCGGTCCCTTCAGGACCTCGACACGTTCCATGTCGTAGAAGTCGATGCCGAGCATGGCAGCGCGGCCGAGATAGACCCCGTCAAGGAAGGCTACCGAGGACGGATCACCGCCCGCGCCTTGGTTGCTGCTTCCGACGCCCCGGAAGAATGGCCGCGGCGCCGCCTTTGGAAAGGCGTCGAAGTTGATGCCCGGCGTCGCCTGCGCCAGCCGAGTGAAATCCGTAATCCCTCTCTCTTCAAGCTGATCACCCGAAAAGGCGGTAACTGTGATCGGCGCGCTCTGGAGCGATTCCTCGCGCCGGCGCGCGGTAACGATGATATCCTCGATCCCCGGCGACGCGTCCGCATTTTCGTCGGCAACGGGCTCGTACCCCGCCGCCTCCTGCGCCGCGGCAGGAACAGCCGCGGTCATGAGATAAGCGCTCGATGCGAGCAGAATGTTTCGTGCGGTCGGTTTCATATGCCCTCTCCCATAGTCGGTCGGCTTGAGCCGATCGCGATTCGGGGGCTGTGTGCACTGGTTAGCCCGCGCTGCCATGACACCTATGTTACATGGCGCGCGAACGGGCTCATGCTAGTGAGGGTCCAACGGGAGAGAAGAAGTGCACGATCGATGCAGCGGATCATAACCCATGAAAACTGGATAGGCGGCCTGCCCGATCCGGTACGCGACGCTGTGCTGGCGCGAATGGTCGAGCGCATTGTCGAGCCTGGCGAGATCATCGCTGAGGCCGGGCGTGACGCCACGCGCATCTTTCAGGTGGTCGAAGGGTATGTTCGGCTCACCGGGCTCCACGAGGATGGGAGCGAGGCGCTGATCACCATCTATGTCGCCGGCAACTGCTATGCGGAGACGGCGATGGTGTCGCGCCGGCCCTATAACCACAGTTCCGTCGCGATGGTGCGCAGCCGCATTCGTGTGCTGCACGAACGGGACTTCTGGGAGCTCTATCACGGCCACAGCGCCATTCCGGAGGCGCTGTGCCGCAAATTCTCGGACGCGATCAGCCGCCAGCTTGCGGCTAGAGAAACGCGTGCGACAACGCGGCTTCGCTTCCAAATTGCCAACATGTTCGCCGATTTCGCAGAGCGCTGCGCGGGCGGCCCGGTGCCCGGCACCATCGCTCTCGACTTTCCCTTTACGCAAAGCGATATCGCGAGCATTTTCGACGTCACGCGCCAAAGTGTCCAGCGCGAGATCACCTACTTGAAGGCGCAGAGATTGGTCGAGAAGCGCGACGGGGCATGGGTCGTGCTTGACCTCAAGCGGTTGAGACATACGGCCTAGCATCGCCCAAAGACATCCGGTCGATTGGCGTCGGTCGGCTTTGAGGGCCGCTATCCAAGAAAGCGAACATGCTCCCAAAAGCATAATTTGGAGCTCAATAAGGTCGCAATTTTGGAACAGTCGCCGCAAGGCGTGAACGGCGCTCGCTGTGACAACGGCGTAGCAACCCTCTGTCAACACCAGCAGAGGAGTTACAAACATGAAAACCTGGTTCATCACCGGCGCATCGCGCGGCTTCGGGCTTCGCATCGCCAAACTGGCGCTCGAGCAGGGCGACAATGTCGTTGCGACCGCGCGCCGCGCCGACGCCGTGACCGAGGCGCTTGGCAACCACGAACGGTTGCTGGCGTTGCCGCTTGACGTTACCGACGAGGCGCAAGCGAACGCGGCGGTCACCGCGGCTGTCGAAGCCTTCGGGTCGATCGACGTGTTGCTCAACAATGCGGGCTTCGGGTTGCTCGGCGCGGTCGAGGAAGCAAGCGCGGAGGATGTAGAGCGCGTCTTTCGCACCAATGTTTTCGGCCTGCTCAATGTCACGCGAGCGGCACTGCCAACAATGCGCGCGCAGCGGTCGGGACGCATCCTCAACATCTCGTCGATCGGCGGCTATCGCGGCGCGGCGGGCTTCGGCGTCTATTCGTCGACCAAGTTCGCAGTCGAAGGATTGTCCGAGGCGCTCCACGCCGAACTCGCGCCGCTTGGCATCCAGGTAACGGTGGTCGAGCCCGGCTATTTCCGTACCGATTTCCTCGACGCCACCTCGCTGACCGTCAGCGGCAGGGAGATTGCCGATTATGCCGAAACCGCCGGGCGCGTGCGCCGCGTCGCCGCCGATCTAAACCATGGCCAGCCGGGCGATCCCGACAAGCTCGCCCAGGTGATCGTCGATTTCGCCGATGCCGCGAATCCGCCGGTGCGCCTGCCGCTTGGCAGCGACACGGTCGCAGCGATCGAGGCCAAACATGCGGCGGACGCGGAGATCGTCGCGAAGTGGCGCGCAATTTCGGTGTCGACCGATTTCGCGGCGGCCGACCAGGCCTGATTGAAGCGTTCTTCCCGGCCCCAAAGCGTTGCGCCGCTCTCTCCCATCGAGAGCGGCGCAACTCCGTTTTCTACAACCGCCGCCGGAACTCGCTGGGACTCATGCCGACCGTCTTGCGGAAGCTCGCCGCGAAGGAAGAGGGCGTCTGGTAGCCGACGCAGAGGCCGATTTCGGTCACCGGCATATCAGGGTCGGCAAGCATTTCCTTGGCGCGCGCGATGCGCATCATCGTCAGCGTTTCATGCGGATTGCGGCCCGTCGCCTTCTTGAACGCCGTGCAGAAATGAAAGCGGCTCAAATGGACGAGCGCGGCGAGCTCGTCGAGGCCGATCTCTTCCTCCATCCGGCTGCGCATATAGGTGACGACGCGCTTCACCTGCCAGTCGGCCAGCCCGCCGCGCCGCGCGGCGGGATCGGCCAGCGCGCCGAAGGTCGAGTGGCCGCGCACCAGCTGGGTGCAAAGAAGGTCGATGGCCTGTTCAACGAAGAGGCGCGAGCTTCTCTCGCCGGATGCCGCCTCGTTGCTGAGCATCGTGACGAGATTGACGACCGTCGGATCCTCGAAAGCAACGCGGTGAAGCAGGTCGAAATCGCGTCCGTTCGTGAGCTCCTCAACTGTCGACGCCAGCCGGTTATGGGTGAGATAGACATGGCTGACGTCCGACTGGCCTGCGATGTCCCAGCGCCCGTCCTGCCCTCGCGGAATGATCACCATTGTGCCGACGCGCGACCGGGCGCGGATATTGATTCCCCCCGAAGCGCGCAGCGCCATGTCGCCGTCGCCGCCATGATGCGCGACGATGACATGCGTCGGGAGAGCGGCAAGCGTGTCATGGACCGGCCCATGCTGCCAGCGACCGGTCAGCAGAGTGTCGCCGCGCAGACCGTCAGACATCGTGACCGGCGGCCGGTCGAGGATGCGCGCCATCCCCGCCAGCGCACCCTCGGATTCCTTCAATACAGGATTGGCAAGCGCCGCGTACATCCTGCCCGAACCCCTCCGACAGCAGCCTGACGAATCGATAAGCAGCCAAATCCTGCCACGAAGACATCGTGACCGCAATTTCGGAACAATCGCCGCAAACCGCGAACGGCGCAGCGCCCGTCGCCGATCTATCTCCAGTCCATCGGACGCATTCCCGCGCCGACGAGTGAAAGCCAAAGGAGATTAGATATGAGCAAGACCATCCTCATCACCGGCGCCGCTGGCGGCTTCGGCAAGGGCGCTGCGATCGGCATGGCGCGCAACGGCCACAATATCATCGCGACGGTGCAGGTCTCGTCGCAGGTCACTCCGCTGCGCGAAGAGGTCGCGGCGCTGGGCCTCGGCGACAAAATCCGCGTCGAACGCCTCGATCTGACCGACCCCTACGATATTCGTCAGGCCCAGACGTGGGACTTTGATATTCTGTGGAACAATGCCGGCATGGGCGAAGCCGGCCCCGTCTGGGAAATTCCGCTCGACCTCGTCCGCAAGAATTTCGAGGTCAATGTTTTCCTGCCGCTCGAACTGACGCAGGGCGTCGTCCAGCGCTGGGTCCGCGAAGGAACCGCCGAAGGCAAGAAGGTCGTGTTTACCTCGTCGATGGGCGGGCTGTTCACCCCGGCGAACTGGGGCACCTATGTATCGACCAAACATGCGCTGGAATCGGTCGCCGAGGCGCTTCAGCAGGAACTCGCCGCCTACGGCGTCAAGGTCCAGACGATCAACCCCGGCGCCTATTACACCGGCTATAACGAAACGATGGCGGACAATCCGTTCCGCTGGCTCGACGACCGCGTGAACTTCACCAAGCGCGCCGATCTGCGCAAGGGCTTCGACGATTTCTTCGCCACCCCCGAAGGCAAGATGGACGCGCAGGAATTGATCGATCGCATGATCGAGGTCGTTCCCGCCGACGAAGGCAAGTTCCGCAACGTGATGCCCAAGGCGATCGAGGACATGCTGAAACAGCACCAGCTCGACGCCTGGGAGAACCGGATCTGACCCCGACCTGCCGGCCGTGGCCTTCCCCCGCCGCGGTCGGCTCATTCCCGAAAGGATTTTCGAGATGAGCATTACCCAGGAACAGGCCGACACCGCCATCGCCGCCGCCCGCAAGGCGGCCGACGCGATCGGGGTGCCGATGAACATCGCCGTCTATGACGACGGCGCGAACCTTAAAGCCTTCATCCGTATGGACGGCGCGTTTTTGGGCTCGGCCGACATCGCGCTGAACAAGGCGCGCACCGCTGCGCTCTTCGGCTTCAACACCGAGGCGCTTTACGACTTCGTCAAGCCCGGCGGCACCTCGCCCGGCTTCGACCGCACCAACGGCGGGCTGATTGTCTTTGCCGGCGGCGTGCCGGTGAAAGACGCGAATGGCAAGCTGATCGGCGCTGTCGGCGTGTCAGGCGGCATGGTCGACCAGGATTTTGAAGTGGCAACCGCTGCCGTTGCGGCGCTCGATTGAGGAGAGAGACGATGACCAACTGGATCAGCCATGTCGGCCGCTTCGCCATCGCGCTGGCAGCCGTGGCGATGACGGCGAAAGCGGCAGCGCAGACGAGCGACGTCGATGCCAACCGCGCAACGATAGCCCGTGCGATGGATGCCTGGGCGGCGGGGACCGGCGGTCCTTATGACCTGCTCGCCGACGACGCGGTCTGGACGATTTCGGGCAACTCGCTTGCGAGCAAGACCTATCCCTCGAAGGAAGCGTTTATGAGCGAGGTCATCCGGCCGTTCAACGCGCGGATGAAGGAGCCGCTGATCCCCAGCGTCCATTCGCTCTATGTCGATGGTGACACGGTGGTCGCACATTTCGACGCTGCCGGAACCGCGCGCGACGGACGACCCTACGTCAACAGCTATGCGTGGATTTTGACGCTGAAAGATGGGCGGATCGTGCGGGCCTTCGCATTTTTCGACGCCCATGCGTTCGACGATCTCTGGACGCGGGTCACGCCTGCTTCAAAAATGGTCCAACGCAAGGCAAGCTGACTAGGCCGCGCACCGCCGTCGCCGTGAAATTTCGCAAATAATGCGGCCAAATCCCTCACAGCAATTTTGTGCGATGTTTGACCGGTGCCGCCTCCATCATGGCGGGACCGGGATCGCGGCACGGATCGCTGTCACAGCGTCCATCGGGAATAGCGTAGCGGAATATCTCGCTGCAATGGCTCTTGATCCGCCGAGCCATTTCGATCGACCCGCGCGCTCGATCTTCCGAAGCGCTTCCAACATCAGCCGCGGCGTGATCTCGGCGACATCGAATTTTCCGACGGCCGGAAATCTGCGTACCGACAATCGAGCATTGGATGCCAGCAATCTGACAACAACCGGTCTGGGTTGCAAGAGGAGCAAGTGGGATGCGATGGGACAACCCACTCACCATGCCACTGTTTTATTGAATTTTCCGGAACCTCTTGGTCCCTGCTGGATCCCTCCGGGACCCCGGCCTGGCAGGGGCAGCAGGATTCGAACCCGCGACCCTCGGTTTTGGAGAACTGCGCTCACCCTCCCCGGGTGCCTTCGCGGCTCCACACAAACCCATGGCTTCACCTTTCGTTCGCGCCTCGTTTCCCTTTATGTCCACGGAAGCCTTTTCAACTCCACGGTAGCGTGATATTCCGGTGCTTATCCAAGGGGTACCGGCCATGGCGACAGGGAAGATCAAGAAAACCAGCGTAGAGGGGGTCGCGATCCCGCCGAAGGGCAAGCGCGCTTATCTGTGGGACGACACGCTCAAGGGCTTTGGAGTCATGGTCACGGACAAGGGCGCAAGGTCTTACCTGATCCAATATCGCATGGGCGGACGCGGCAGCGAGACCCGGCGGGTGACCATAGGCAAGCACGGCTCTCCGTGGACTGCGGAGCGAGCGCGGGACCGGGCAGCGGAATTGCTCGAACAGGTGCGGCGCGACGTTGACCCATTCGACGCGGCGAAGGCCGCACTGGCGCAACAGCGCCGCGAGCGGGAGGAACGCGACCGCGAGCAGGCCAAGCTCGCCAAGCTCGCCTTTTCGGTGATCGCCGCGGATTATGTCACCGCATCGAAAAAGACCCTGCGCCGTTGGCAGGAACAGGAGCGCGTCATAGAGCGCGACCTGACGCCCTGCTTCAGCGAAACGCCCCTGCCCTCTATCACCGCCGACGACATCAACGACTGCATCGCGAAGGCCGGAGAACGCGCCAGCTCGGCCGCCATGAAGGCCTATTCGGCGCTTCGGTCGATCTTCGCTCATGCGCACACCAGCCATCGCCGCCTGTTCCCGGCCTCGGCCTCGCCTTTCGGCGACGTGGCGCGCCCCCAAGGTGGGGGTAAGCGGTCGGACTTTATCGGGAATAACGAACTCAGGCTGATGTGGCTCGCCTGCGACGACCTGGGCGCGCCCTTCGGGCCAATGTATCGCCTGCTCCTGCTGACGGGCCTCCGTCTGCGCGAAGTCGCGGAGGGTCGCTGGTCTGAAATCGACCTAGAGGGCGGCAACTGGCTGATCCCGAAAGAGCGCATGAAGAACGATGAGCCGCATTGGGTGGCGCTCAGCCCGCAGGCTGTCGAAATCATCCAGGCGCTGCCGCGCATCGACAAGTGCGATTTGATGTTCTCGACCAATGGCGAAACCCCGGTCAGCGGCTTCTCCCGAGCCAAGTCCCGCCTCGATGCCGCGATGCTCAAGATCGCCAAGAAAGAAATAGAAAAGGCCGGCGGGCAGCCTGACGATGTGAAGCTGCCCGCCTTCGTCGTCCATGACACCCGCCGCACTGTAGCCCGAGGTTGCCAGATCGACGCTGTTGCGCCTGAAGTAATCGAAAGGATGCTGGGCCACGTCACGCACACCAAGAGCGGCCTCAAGGGTGTCTATCAGGTTTTCGAGTTCGAGGACGAGCGCCGCGCGGCCTTCGCCAAGTGGGGCCAGCGCCTCGCCGCGATCACATCGGGCGGCGCGAATGTCGTCCAGCTTCGTGAGGTGGCAGCATGAATCCCTCGCATCGCTTGCTCGAACGCAGTGCATTAGGTGCACCGCGGCTTGCTGATCGGTATGTGTCTTGGGCGCGCGCTGTAACGATCGTCGGGGAACATTTGTATAAAGACGAATGGGCTGGGTCTGAACTGGCTCGCGCGGAATACACGTTCCTCGACCGACAGGCCGACATCGACGCCGAGGTGCAGAAGAAATTTCCCACGGCGAACGCTCCGAAAGCGTCTCCAACACTCGGAAGCCCCATCAGGAAAGGAAAGCCGCTGGACCCGGCTATCTTAACCCGCTTCAAGGAAGCCGCAGAGAGGCGCGCCGCCGAGAGCTCGGCGTTTGCCGCTGAAGTCATGAAGCGCCTGCCCCCACTTGCGGAACTGGCGGCGCTAAATGATGCTCGGAAGGCCCGCCTTATCGAGGCTAAAAGCGCACTCTTCGGGGCGATCATTAATTCGCGTGTCCCGGCCTTCTGGTATGCCGACGGCAGCGCCAACGATCCGCGCCGGGTGCCCGATGGCGAACTCGTAAAAGACTGGAACACCGTCGGTGGCAACTTACGTCGGCGAGGCTACATCTGGCGGGAGAGGGCGGCGTGGTATGTCTATGTCGATGCCGCAGCACTCGCAGATGCCTTTCCACTCAACCCCTTGAGAGAGACAACAGTCGGCTCGATCCCGCTCGAAAGCCTTTCGCCCTATCTCCGGCTCATGATCGAAGTCAGTCTGCAAGAAGGCGTTACGTCCGACACGCGCACCAAGCCTGAGGTATTGGGTGACATATTGCGGAGGGAAGCCCCGAAGTTTGGATTAACCAGCGGGGCGGGCAATGATGGCTCTGACATTACGGAAACATGGGCCAAGTCACTAGCCAAGGCGCTAAGGTGGCCGGAAGCGAGAAAGGGTCGCGCTGAGCCGGGTAGCACCCGTAAGCGTTAGGTTTTCAGGCATTTTTTCTAGGGTGACACCCATCATACGCCTGTCATGCTCCGCACGATTGCTACCGTAGCACGGTTTCACAGAGTGCTTTTCTCCACATAACTCAACTGCCGTCCCCGTTGGCGCAATGGTGCGCCACGGAAGTCTGAAAGGACGGCAAATGTACCTTCGCACTCCCGAAGCTGCCAAGTACCTCGGCATCGCTCCCGGCACTCTTGAGAACAAGCGCTACAGCGGCGACGGCCCGACGTTCCGCAAGCTCGGCGGCCGAGCGGTCGTGTATGCGACTGCCGATCTCGACGCATGGGCGAGCAAAGCGGTGCACGCATCGACCAGCGAACTTGCTGCGGCATAACCTCCATGCGGGTCTCAAATGGTCGTCCCCACCGCGACGGGGAGCAAGCCGGAACTCGCGTTCCTACCCTGCCCAAGCTGTCCGCCCTTCACGAGATGGACGCAGCAGAAGCGCGCCGCCTCCAGCTTTGGGGTGAGCGCATCATTGCCGACGTCATCGCGTTCCAGCACCGCCAGCGCCGCCGTCGTGAAGGGCGGCAGGGGGTGTCGGCATGATCGATGATCGTTGTCGTCGCCGCATCGAAGCGGCCAAGCACCTTGCCGCGCAGACGGACAGCGAGGGCGAGCGCAATGCTGCCCTTGCTGCCGTGGAACGCATGGAAGCGAACCAGCCCACCAAGGCAATCGTCCGGCGCAAGGAGCTTCTCGATCACCAGCGTCGCGCGTGGCTCTGCCTCGCCTCTGGCGGGGGTCGCCTGTCGAAGAGCGAAAACAGCTTCCTTCATAACATTCGGGAACGCCGGACGACGCCGACGACTGCTCAGTCGGAATGGCTGCACCTGATCGAGGTCCGCATTCAGTGGGAGAAATCCCTATGAACCTCGAACAGGAGATGCAGCAGGCGGTGTCCGACGTCGGCCAGCGCCATATCGACGCGCTGCTCGGGGCTGGCGTGCCGCCTGCCGCCCTCGCTGGCCTCGGCGAACGGCAGATGCCTTTCGGGGTAGCGATGGCCTGCCACGGCGATGACCGGCTCTGGTGGCCGGATGACAGCGGTACGCCGCACCTCATCATCCCCTGCTACGAGCGCGGCGAGATTGTCGATCTAATCGCCATGAAGCCCTCTCGGCCCGATGTGTGGTTTCATCGCAACGGCCTCGCCGTCCTGCTCGGCGCGGACCTGATGGACACCTGCGTCAAAGACTTCGCTCTCGATCTCGTCACCACCCCTTTGGACTGGCTGGCAGCGGGCGGTGAAGCCGTCTGCGTGCTCAACTGGGCCGCCCCGTATCACGAACTTTCTCCGCTTCGCGATTGGCCCGAGCTGCGCGTCGATACCGTCCGGCTCTCAAGGGCTGTGCGACTGTATCTCTCGCGCCCGAACCCGATCCCGAAAATCACCCTGAATTTGAAGGAAACCTATCGCGATGCTGCGTGATATTGCCTCTATAGACGCCACGTGGGGTACACCCCGCGAGCCTCACCCAAAATTGTGGGCCGATCCCGACCGCAGCGTCATAGACGCGGGCCGCCGCTCACCTCCAGCTCTCCCTCAAGAATCGTTCGGCGATCTATGGCCCGTCCTGTCCGATCTGGCGGAAGCCGCGGGCGCTCCGGTCGATTACGTCGCGGTCGGGGTACTGGCTGCCGCTGCCTCCCTGATCGGCGGTAAGCGCCGCGTCTGCCC
Organism: Sphingopyxis soli; assembly: GCF_018682675.1. Classification (GTDB taxonomy): domain Bacteria; phylum Pseudomonadota; class Alphaproteobacteria; order Sphingomonadales; family Sphingomonadaceae; genus Sphingopyxis; species Sphingopyxis soli. Next base: position 16,148 of record NZ_JAFMTR010000039.1, on the reverse strand, counting down.
TTGGGGGGATTGGCAGGAGCCTTCGATCTTGTGGGTAGCGATGGTCGGCGATCCCTCGGCGAACAAGTCGCCCGCGCTCGACCGGGCAACCCGCCCGATGCGCCTGATCGAACGCGACGACGCCGAGAACCACAAGGCCGCGCTCCGGGAATGGGAAGCCGATACCGAGCGCGCCAAAGCCGAAAAGGCAGCATGGCAGGAAGCGGTGAAAGAGGCGGCGAAGGAAGGGCATTCGACGCCTCCGATTCCCGAAGCGGCTATCTTCCCCGAAGAACCTGTCCGCCGCCGTCCGGTTGTGCAGGACGCGACTGTTGAGGCACTCGCCGTCATCCTGTCCGGTAATCCCGCTGGCACGTTGATGGTTCGCGATGAACTCGCCGGGTGGCTGAACTTCGACAAATACAGCAACGGCAATCGCGCCTTCTGGCTGGAAGCCTATGGCGGTCGCCCGTTCGTAGTGGACCGCCTCAAGAATGCCGGGAAGCCGGTAAGCCTCCCGTTCTCGGGCGTCTCTGTCGTCGGCGGTATTCAGCCCGACCGCCTGAGCGACGATCTGCTCGGCGGCGTCGATGACGGCCTCGTCGCTCGCTTCCTATGGTGCTGGCCCGACAAGGTGCCTTTCGGCCGCCCTACCAGCCTGCCGGACAATTCCCGTCTCGAATGCGCCTACCGATCGCTGGACGGCCTTGCATGGGGTTCGGGTGAGCATGGCGAGCGCGCGCCCGTCACCTTGCCGCTTACCGAACAGGCTGCTGCGCTGTTCGAGAATTGGGGCAAGGTCCAACAGGCCGACGCTGATGACGCTGGTCCGCTCTACAAGGGGACTGTTGGCAAGATGCCGGGGACGGCGCTACGCCTTGCCCTCGTCATCGAATATCTGCGGTGGGCCGATGCTGGCGGGCCCGAGCCCGTAAACGTCTCCCACTGGTCGCTTGCCGCCGCGCTCGAACTTGCCGACGACTATATCAAGCCGATGGCCCTGCGGGTCTATGGCGACGCCGCGCTGCCCGCTGTCGAGCGCAACGCGGCGACGCTCGCCCGCTACATTGTCAAGCATAAGGCCAAGCAAGTGAACGCCGGGGATATTCGGCGGCACTGGCGGCTTCCCGGCCTCAAGACAGCGGACGCGGTAAAGGCGGCCCTTGAGCTGCTCACCGAGGCGGACTGGCTGCGCCCTGCTCCGTCGCGCGAAGGTGACACCAACGGGCGCCAGCGTTCCGACTTCATCGTCAACCCGAAAGCGTTGGAGGCGGTCGATGGGTAAGTGGCTGGACCTTGCGAGGGAGATAGATAGCGGCTGTGCAGTTAGGGCTGTTAGTGCAGTTAGCCCCCCTAAGTGCACTAACAGCCCTAACTGCACAGACCAAACGCCCTCAGACGCACGGGCAAAGGAACTGATCGGGATTCTGGATGGGGTGGATCGCATGAAGTCCATGCCATTGCCGCGGGGTATGCCGCCAGCGGTCTGGCGTAACTTTGTCACGGATGCTCGATGGCTCGCTCATCACGGCGTGGCTGCCGACGCCTTGAGTCAGGGCTGGACCCCGCTCGACCTGTTCGGGATCAGCGCCGACGAACAATGGCAGTGCCTCGCGGCATGGATCGGTGGGCGCCGGGACGAGTTCAACCGCGCCTGCATCCTGCTGCGGGAGATGCGCGGCGATCAGACGCGGCTCTACGCAACGCAATCCCTGACCGGCAAGCGGCGCTGGCACTATCCGGACCCCGCCCCTGCCGACGCGGTGCTGCCATGGACAATGTGATCCCTATCCGCCCTGCGCGGACAATCCGCGTGTGGTTCGACCGCGAAGGCTGGAACGTCCAGATGGGCGCGCTGCACAAGGTGTTCTGGAAGCGTCCCAACGCAAGCGGCTTCATCGACCTCCTGCTGCTCCAGCATATCGCGCATGTCGAAGTGATCGGAGACATTCCCGATGAATGACGATGAACCCGACTGGACGCCGGACGGCGACACGCTCGATCCCTATTTCGACGACGATGGCTGGTTGCCGGACTGGCTGCCCGACCATCGTCGCGACACCTCTCTCGACGACTGGATCTGAAATGTCGGCCGATATTCCCGAAAATTTCGGCGTGCTGGGCCGCATCGATCCTGCCACTGTCGATGTTGCCGCACGACCGCGACGCCAAGCTCGCAATCGCCCCGATCCGTCACCCGAGTTGCGGGAGTGGGAAAAGGGCGCAGAGGCCCGCGTCTGGAAGCGCCCCTACCCCCCGAACATCATGTTTGAGCCTGCCGGGTTGGACGAAGAGGAAATGACCTCGCCGCATAGCGATCCCGGCCTGTGGGCGCTCCAGCTCGCCGACGCCTTCGGCACCCGGTCGAATGCGGTCATCAACCTGTTTCTGTCGCAGCTACAGGAGATGTGCGGCAAGGGCATATGGGACGAGGAGGCCAAGCAATGGCGGATGAGTGAAGTCGAGTTCTCGGCCATGCTCGCGCTCGTCAACGCCCATAGGCCGAAAGACGAGGTGCAGGCGATGGTCGCCGCGCAAATGGTCGGGCTTCATATCCTGTCCATGAAGGTCACGGCGCGGGGCATCAAATATCCCCATGAATCGCGCACGGTGTCGAACGCGGCGCGCCTTGCCGGGGCGACCGCCGAACTCGCCGAAACGATGCAATCCCTCAAAGGCAGGAAGCGCACGACGCGCCAGTCGATCAAAGTCACGAAGGAGACCCATATCCATGCACACCGACACGACCACCACCACGGCAGGGCCTCAGCAGGAAACAGCGGGCAACCCCATGGACGCGACGACACCCCCGCTGCCGAAATTGTTGACGGACGCACCTCTTTGCGGGGCGAGGAACCGGGCCGGAATGTCGTGTCGCTGCCCTGCGTTGAGGGGCCGGACAAGATGCGCCCGTCACGGCGGCAAGTCACCCGGAGCGCCGAAGGGTGAGCGCAACGGAAATTACCGTCACGGCGGCGAGACGAACGAGGCTGTCGAACTGCGGCGGCAAGTCAGCCGTGCGCTCAAGATTGTGAGGGATGCCCATGCCTGTTGACCATGCCCTTGATCCTTCCCGGATACTCGTCCCCGAAGTGACCGGCGAGACTGCGCGCGGCCCCTATGAGATGGCGCAGGACTGCCGCGCCATGATCCCGAAGCTCGACGCAGCTATTGCGGCGGCAAAGACGCAGCGGGAAGCGAAGGCTCTCCGTAAGCGCCGCAAGCTGTGCCGCGATCTTGTGCGCTGGTGCGAGACGCGCGCGGGCTACATCGTACCGGAAGGGGCGAAGCGATGACGACGGACGAAATGCGGGCCGCCTGTCGGCAGGCTATCGAGGACATTGCCGCTGATCCTGAAAAGCTGGCGCGGTTGCCTGCCGCTGTGCGGGACAAGGTGGTTGCCCTATCGGACGCTGCCCCGTTGCCGTGGACTATAGAGCGGCTGCGGACGATGACGCGGCAAGAGTTTCAGGAATGTGTGCGGCGCGGCGATCTGCCCCCGCCCGATCTGGCTGCGCAACTCGTAGCTGAGCGGTTGGCAGAGCGTGCTGAGCGGGAACGGCAACGGTAAGGGCAGCAATTCGAAACTCGCTGCCCAGTATTCATCTCCCATTGGGGGTCGGGCTAGCTCACCCTGTAGCGCGTCGGCTGACCTCCCTTCGGCGCTGGCAGGATGATTTCCCCGACGTCCTCGCCGTCATTGCTGGCGACGAGGCGAACGGGCTTGCTGTCGACGTGCCGGGTAAGCGTCTGCCGCTCTGGGCGCTGCTGACGGGCGCTCATGCCGCCTCCCTCCTGCAACGCCGGTCGCCTGTCCGATGCACCTTGCCCGCCTCGTAGGCCCTGCGCCAATCGTGCATGAAGGTATCGACGCGCCGGACCAGCGACGGGCCAGCCTCGCGACCATTGCGAAGGTCACTGACCAATCGCGGATCGCGAGCGACCGAACGGCCAAACACGCTCGGCGGCATGTCGGCCTCGCGCAAGAAAGCGTTGATGCGCTTGACCAGTCCCGCGTTGAGGCCGGGGGCGGGAACCCTGTCGCCGATCATAGCAGCCCCCGACGCCGCAACACGCTTTGGACGTGCAGGGTCTTGCTGGTGTCGGCGAAGGCCAGTTCGACGATATGCTTTGCCGTAGGATCGCCAACGACGTCCATCGCCAGCTTGAGCCGAGCATCATAGTCGAGGTCCACGGCCCTGAGCAGCGCCATGAGGATTTGCCGCTCCGGCGTGATCGGATTGTTCTCGATGAAGTCGGCAAGATGCAGGACGGCGCGTTCGGCGGGGAACATGTAGGGGAAGCGCCCCGCATGTTCCTCGCGAAGCTCCATCGCTGCGGCGCGGGTGTGCTTGTTCCAGCGTTGCGGCACCTGTCGGCGCGCTGCCGTGGGCAGCTTCACGACGGCGGCGCTCATGGCTCCCGACTCCACTTATGCGTGAAGGATGCGGGCGGTTCGTATCCCTGCGGCCAGTCGTCCAAGATGTTGTTGCCGTCGGCCTCGTCGCCGCTCGGCTCTCCGATATCGTCAACGCCGACGTCGGGATCGCTAAACGGGCAGCCAGCGCCATCATCATTCGGTGCGATGGCGAAGTCATCTTCGCTATGGCTGTGGTCGTCCTCTTCCGGCTCGCGATCGGTGTCGCCGTCGGCCTCGTCCATGCCGTCGATCAGCTTTTGCACCAGCCGTTCAAGCTGGCGGCGCGGTAATGACGGGATGAGCGCGAGGGCGATGGAAGCGGGGAGCCTTTCGGCCCCCCGTCCCATGTGGATGGACAGGCGCGTCATTGTAGCACCTGTGCGGCAAGGTCGGCGATCATGGACACATACCAGCCCAAGACCGCGACGACGGCGATAACCGGACCCTTGGGGAGCGGCTCTGTCCGACGGGCGCTCATGCTTCACCCATAGCGCGGACACTCCGCAGCGCCGCGACGAACAACTTGTCCGTCCAGTCTAATTCTTCGTGCTTGGCGTTGAACCAGTCGAGATCGGCGCGGTTCGCCGCCTCGGCGGGCTCGGCGTCCTGATAGTGGTTATGCAGGGCCGTCCAAAGCTGCGCCTCCAATCCCTGCGGGGTGGTGGCTACCGACGTCATGAGAACCATTTCGGCGGCGTCGATGATCGCCCATTGGGCTTCTTCGTCGGGCGAGCGGTTGTCGACGCTACTCGTTGCCAGCCGATCCAGTTCCGCATATGCGGCAAGGCGGCGTTGGTTGGCCTCGATAATGGCCTTGTCATTCTTCGTGGTAAACGTGGTGGCGCCACCGGGCGCAGGGGTGCTATTGGCTCCCATGTCGTATCCCTTCACTACAAGGGTTGCGATAGGACCGGGACGGGACTGCAATCCCGCCTCGGTCCGCCTTGGCTTCTGGCCTTGGTGATATGGTTTGTAAAGGCAGTTAATGCTGGACGTCAAGCCCCTTTGATACTATTTGTAAGGGCATGACACCGACACAATGCAAAATGGCCCGCGTGGGCCTTGGCTTTTCGGCCGATATCCTTTCGGAGAAGTGCGGCGTTTCTCGCGTTACGATTGCCCGCTTCGAATCCGGCAATGCCGTGGCGGCTGCTTCCGTTGACGCGATCCTAAAGGCGCTCGCCGACGCTGGCGCTGACTTCACGCGCAGGGCTGGTCGTATCGGGGTCACTGTCCCAGAATAAAACACGGCGGTGCGCCCATATCTTGACGCTCTCGCGATCCTGTTGAATCAGTCCGCCCTAGCTGACAGGGGGATTCGGCGTTAGCGACCCACGCCGATAGACCGCAGCAAGCCGCGACGTGTGGGGGCGTTGGCTCGGGGCTACGGCATCGAGCGCGCGGCGATCCCGTTCTAAGACAGTGCCAGGGCGATTGTTGACGCGCTCGAGCTGATCGGCGACAAACCGACCCTATGGATGGCAACCCCAACCTCGCGCAAGCAATGGTGAACATGGCCTACGTGCTTGCGGCGCTTGCCGCCATAAGCGCGGCGGTGTTCTGGTTCCGAGCCGATGAAGCAAAGCGCAAGGCTGAAAGCGCTGGCAAGACCCCAACTCTGGAATGGTTCTCTCAGGCCGCGAATGCGACGGGGATCGCCCTCGGGACAGCAGGATTGGCGTTTCTGGCATCGCAGTTCGTCTGACCGGTTCAACCATAGCAGACAAATCGAGGGCGACGATTGAAATCGCCTAAATGATTGACATTTTCGATTAGTTGCTGCATTACTGTCCGCGAGGCTGCGGCTGGTAAGCCGTTACTGTCGCCGAGACCCCGCCAGCTATTCCGCTGCCGGTCGCAGCCGTCCCCTACATCGCGGAGAGTATCATGCTCACAGCCCACGACGATTCCGTCGGCGACGACACGCGCCAGCACGTTGCGGACCTACGCCTTGCCGCTGCTGGCGATGCGCAGGCGCAGTTCCGGCTTTCCTATGCTGCCCGCCAATTGGTCATCAACGAAGAGGCGGACGAGATTGTCGCATCCCTTGAGGGCCTGACCTATGCCCGCCTAGCGGCCTCGCAGGGCGTTCCCGATGCGCTGCTGCTGGCCGCCGATCACTGTAGCCATCTGGCCAAGGTCTATTCCGACTGTGACGCTGACGATTGCGCGAACGATTGGGCGGCGCAGTCGATTGGCCTTCTGGAAATCGCGACCGAGCTGCTGCCGTCGTCGAACGCCGCAGAGCTGATGCAGACGCTCAACACCGCTGCCGACATGGCGACCCCCGAAATCATGGCCCTCGCCAAATTCTACCGCGCTGCGTTCGCCCCGGCGTTCGGCGCCGCTGCATTCGCCTGAAACAAGGATAAGCCTGTATGCAACGCCAGCCTCGTACCCCGCAGGAAGCCGCAATGCTCGATCCTATGGGCCTTCTGTCCTTCCCCTCTCCCAATATCCCTCGCGGCCTGTTCGGGGCCTCGGCGCGCCGCACATCGACCGTTGGTGGCTTCCGTCCCCGCTTTGCCGATCAGGAGAATCAGCCGCTGGACATGACGGGCGCGCCACCTCCGATCGATCAGGCCCCTTCCCCGCCTGCCAACTGGCAACAGACCCTCGGGCCTGAACTGATGGCACAGCTTCCCAAGGCCCTAGCACAGACCAGCGGACGAACGCGGGTTGCGAACGGCGACACGACGCAGCCGCTGGAGGCCTCGCCCCTGACGCCTGCCCCGCCCATGCGAGGGGGGATGATCGCGAGCGGCCCCAAATACCCCATGCCTCCCGGCATGTTCGGGCAGTCCGCCCCGACGGTTGGCGCTGCGGCCATGTCTGACAAGATCGCCAATCGCGGCGCTCCGATGGATGCGAACGGCCCCGGCAAGAAGGGCTTCGACTGGCGGATGCTCGCCGGGATCATCGGCGACGGCTTGCTCGGCCTCAATGGGCAGGCTCCGATCTACGCGCAGAATATGTGGAAACTCCGGCAGGACCGTGAACAGCACAATCAGCGCCTCGCCGAGCAGGCGCAGGAGTGGCAATACCGGAACAACCAGCCCGATTACGCCACGGTCGGCAATCGCCGCTTCTCTTACAACCCGGCAACCGGGGAATCTCAGACCCTCTACGTGGCCCCGAGCGAGGCGGAGGATTATGCGGCTTCTCTCGGTGCCGAGCCGGGGACGCCGGAATATGAAACCCTCATGTCCGACTATGTGCTGCGCCACAGCGGCCCGACCGCGACGGCGAACGCCATGTTGGAAGAGGATAACCGGCAGACCAACCGCATCGGCCTGGAGGGCGTGCGCCAGCAAAACCGCCTCGGCATCGAAGGGGTCCGGCAGGGCAACCGCATGTCGCTGCGCGGGATGCCGACTTACCGCGACACGCACCCCCGCCCCTCTACGGGCCGCGCTGGTGGCTCTGGAGGCGGCAAAGGCGCCCCCGGCGGCATCCGTGAAGGTCAGACGGCCACGAATCCGCAGACGGGCGCCAAGGTGGTCTATCGCGGCGGCAAGTGGGTGCCTGCACGATGAGCAACCCGCCTCCCGGCTTCCAGCTCGACGCCCCGCCCTCTGGCTTCAAGCTCGATAGCCCCCGCACCCGCCCCGGTGGCAAGGTGAAGCTCGATCCTTACATGGGCGGCAGTGACATTCGCGACGTCGGAACAACCTACACCACGACGGGCAAGGTCGTGGACGGCGACACGATCCAGCTTAACCCCACCCTCACCGGCCGCCTGTTCGGGCTCGATGCTTTCGAGCGCGGGCAGATGGGCTATCGGCAGGGTCAGCCGCCGATCAACCTCGGCAAGATGGCGACCGACCAGCTCATGAGCTATGTTCGCCCGTCGCAACCGGCGTTCGGGACGGGGCACTTCTCCTATGGCCGTCCAGTCGTCACCCTTGGGCAGGGTCTCACCGATCCGGCGCGCACCTCGCTGCTCAGCGGCACGGCACTGGCGGCGCCGTCGTTTATGGACAAAGACCCGGCGCGGCGCGGGATCTACATGGAGGACGAACGCCTTGCCCGCATCAACCGGCAGGGCGCCCATGCGACCGAGTATATGTCCCCTGATATCTACCGCTCGGCGAAACGGTGGGGAACCAAGCTGCGCCCCGACGAAGAGGCGGTCTGGACCAGCGACGTCCCCGAATTTAAGCCGGACCTCAAGCGCCTCACCGATGAGCAAGAGCAGGATTACTATCGGTTCCTTGCCAGCAATGTCGGCAGACCTGATTTCGGGCAGGCTGACCTTGATAGCTACTGGACGGGGAAAGGCTACCCCGGCTCGGCACCCGCTGACGAGAAGTTCTTAGAGAGCGTCCGCAAAGGCAATCGGTATGGCACGATTGACTATTCGGCATGGGACCAGCAGGCGCTTCGGGACTTCAACCTGGCGAACGGGTTTGCCGGTCTGCGCCCTGAGGTCCAGCAGGCCTACAACGCCATCCTGAGCGATCCGGCGTCCACACCCGATTCCGTCCGCCAGTTTGCCGACGTGAACGGGCTGAGCTTCGACCCTCGCGACATTGATGCGTTCTATGCAGCGCGGGCGCGGGGCGAAAATCCGAACGTCCCGATCCCCATCATCAACCCCGGCGATGGTGCCAAGGGAGCAGGCGGGCGAGGCTTCGCTGATACGCTGGGCTTTCTCGACGAATTGGGCGGGGTTGTCGATGCGACGGCCCCGGTCTGGATGCAGGATGCCGCCCAGCAGCTTACGAACGGCCCTGAGAGCTTCAAGCATCGCGAAACGATCTGGAACAGCGACCGGTCCTTTGGCGACATCTACCGCAACAATCTGCGCCAGAACCGCGCCATCATCGACTATGACGAAACCCGCCACCCTTATGCCCGTGCTGGCGGCCAAGTGGTCGGCGGCATCTTCCTGCCTTTCGCCAATGGCGTCCGTGGAGTGGGCAATCTGGCGAAGGCCGGTGCGGTGGAGGGCGGGCTGTATGGGTATGCCTCGGGTGATGGTACGCCCTTGCAGCGCCTCGCCAATGTCCCGTTGAATGCCACGGTCGGCGGCACGCTCGGACTCGCGTTCGGCAAGGGCGAGGAGCTATTGCGCCCTCTCATCAAGCAGGGCGTCAGCAAGGTTACGGGCGGTCGCATGGTCCCCGACATGGCCCCTGCCCGCGTCGTCAGCGACGTCCCGGCTCCGCGCACGATCGATAGGCTCAATATCCCGCAGAGCGATGGCCCCCTTCCCCTGCCTGCCTTGGGTGAGCGGGTGCCGTCTGCCCCTACGATGGGCGGCGGGCCGCGTGAACGCAGTTGGATCGATGTGGCGGACTATCCGCCCGAGGGCTTCGTTCTCGACGCGCCGCTCGCGGGCCGTATGGACATGGGGGCGGATAACTCGCTGCCCTCCCTGTCCTCGCCCCGCATTCGCGACATGATCGACGTCAACACCAACCGGCCGACGCGCCTGCTCGATGGTCCGACCGACGCGATGGTGCGCGCTGCGACTGCTCGGGTTGAGCCGGGGGACATTCTGCCCCGCCCCGCCAATGAGGTTCAATCGCTCGACGAGTTTAGTCGGATCAGCGAAGGCCTATACCCCAACGTCCGCGCACCGAACGAACGCGACCTGTTGACGCCGCGCCAGTTCCCCTCGCGCGCGAATCCCGACAACCTGATAACCCGCAAAGGTCCGCTCGATCTGGCAGCGTTCGTTCGGTCAGAGGGTGGCGTTGCAGACTTCCGGGGCGAGCTAAAGGCTGCTGGCCTGTCGAACGCCCCGCGAAAGGGCGATGACTTCACCGGGGGCGAGAACCGCCTAGGCCCGCTCCTGAACGACGACAGCGGCTCGACGCTGGACGATATGGCGCAACGGGCATGGGAAGCGGGCTATTTCCTGGATCATGCCACGCGACCGACCATTGACGAGTTTGTGACCGCGCTGGGAGACACGTATCGCGGGGTCAATCGGACGTTCCGCCCCGACGACTTCGCCGAGATTGACGCATTCAACGCGGCTCGCGATCAGCGGTATGCGGTGGAGCGGTCGCGACAGGAGGGAGCGCCGCTCGCCGACGACATGGGCCAGCCCGCCTCCTATGACGATATCGTCGCCAACACCCCTCCAGCAACGGCCTATGACGACTGGACCAACGCTGTCGTGTCGAAGGTCGGCAACGTCCGGGTCGATAAGCTCGACACCCCGCAGGACATCGGACAGGCGCTCAAGGTTGCCGACAATGTGGCAGGCGGATTCGATGCGGCTCGCCGGGGCAAGATCAGCCATGCCGAGACGCAGGCGCTCGCTCAAGACCTCGGGATGACCGCCGACGATCTGCTCGCCCGCCGCAAGGGGCAGGCTTTCAGCGCCGAAGAGGCTTATGCGGCCCGGGTCATCCTCGGCAAATCGTCGAGCGAGCTGGTCAACATGGCGAAGCGGCTGCGCTCGCTCGGCGATGATCCCGGCTCGGAAGCGATGGCGCAGTTCCAACAGGCCCTTGTCCGCCATACCGCGATTCAAGAGGCGGTCAGCGGCATGACGGCGGAAGCGGGCCGCGCCCTCCAGCAGTTCCGCATGACGGCGAACAGCCGCGACCTTCCCGGTCGCGTTCTGGATGGTCTCGTCAACACCGGGGGCAGCCCGAAGCGTATCAAGCAGGCCGCAGACGCGATCATCGAGCTGGAGCGCGACCCTGCCAACCTCAACCGCTTTGTCGAGAAGGCGAGCAAGCCCAAGTTCTCGGATCGGGTGCAAGAGGTCTGGTACAATTATCTGCTCTCGGGTCCACAGACCCATATGGTCAACATCCTGTCGAACACGATGACCAGTGTCGGCCAGCTTCCCGAACATGCGGTTGCCGCTGGTGTCGGCGCAGTTCGCCGCGGGCTCAAGCGAGATGCGTCCGACCGGGTGCTGTTCTCCGAAGTCGGCGCCCGCACCGTCGGCATGTTGCAGGGTATGAAGGAAGGGCTGCGGGAATATGGGCGGGGCTTCCGCGCTCGCGGCCCCGGTGGAGAGATGGCCCCGATCCTGTCGCGCGAAGGCCTTGGCGGGGTCTGGAAGGGCCTGACCGATCGCCAGCCTGCCGACCTCGTATCGAAGGTGGAAGCGCAAGCGCAGAAGGCCGTCCCCGGTATCAAGGGCGATATCCTCCGCATCCCGACGTCGTTCCTGACTGCCGAAGATGAATTTTTCAAAGCGGTTGCGAGCCGCATGGAGCTTTCTGGCCTCGCGGTGCGGCAGGCAGGCAAGGAAGGCCTAAAGGGGCGGGCCGCGAAAGAGCGAGCGGCCGAGTTGCTGGCGAACCCGACCGACGAAATGCTCGATCAGTCGTTCGACTATGCCCGTTACCTCACGTTCCAGCGTCCGCTGGGCGATGGCCTTGCGGGCAAACTTTCGAGAATGACGCAGGACCATCCCACACTGAAAGCCGTCCTGCCCTTCATCCGCACCCCGACGAACCTGATCAAGTTCACGGCCGAACGCTCTCCGCTCGCGCCCTTCGTCAAGGAATGGCGGCAGGATATCGCAGCCGGTGGCGCTCGCCGTGATCTGGCGATTGCAAAGGTGATGATCGGCTCCGGCGTGGGGGCAGTGATCGCAGAACTCGCCGCACAAGGCGTCGTGACCGGATCGGTCCCGAGTGACGAGAACAAGCTCCGCCTCCTGATGGCAAGTGGCTGGCAGCCGTACAGCATCAAGATCGGCGATACCTACTACAGCTACAAGCGGCTGGACCCGTTCGCCATGACGTTCGGCACCGCCGCTGATATCGCAACGATGGGCGAAAACATGGGCGAGGACCGGGACGAAAAGGCCGCGCTCTATGCCGCCACCGTCGTCTCGAACCTTGCCAGCCGGACCTGGCTCTCAGGTATCACTGACGCGCTGGACGCCATCAAAGACCCCGAACGCTACTCGGGCAACTTCATCAAGCGCCTGATCGGAGCGGCCACGGTCCCCACCGGATCGGCGCAGCTTACCCGCGTCGTCGATCCCACGATGCGCGAGACGCCCGACATCGGCAGCTATATGTCCTCGCGGATGCCGGGGCAGTCTGACGAACTCCTGCCGAAGCGCGACGTGTGGGGCCAGCCTATCGTTAGCGAGGGCGGCGTCGGTCCCGATATCCTCTCACCGATCTGGACCAGTACCGACAAGAAAGACCCTATCACGAATGAGGCGCTGCGCGTCGGGGCGACCATTTCTAAGCCGAACAAGGGCGATATGACGCCGGAGCAATATGACCGGCTCCAGCCCGTCGCAGGCGAACTCGCCCGCAAGTGGATCGGCGAACTCATGGCTACGCCGGAATATCGCGCGATGACGAAAGAGGATCAGGCCGAAGAAATCCGCTCTGCCGTCACGGCAGCACGGAAAGAGGCAAAGGCCCACGTCCTCGGCGGTGAGCCGCTGGACGACGTGCGGCCCGAAAGGAAGCGCCGAAATCCGAATTCCTCGGGCCTGCCTGATGGCTTCGTTCTCGATCCCCCGCCTGCGGGGTTCGTGCTGGATCGCTGATGGTCGGCGCCAGTTTGCATGTTCTTAGGACTCCGCATATAGAGCCACACGATTAAGGAGGCTGGCATGGTCACAATTGCGCACATGTCGCAGGCGGAGCGCCGCCCCTATGAAATCGCGGACTACCTCGTTTCCGAATGTCGCGAGCGCGGCGAGAACCTGACAAATTTGAAGCTTCAGAAACTGCTGTATTATGCCGATGCATGGCATTTGGCGCTATATGACGAGGAGCTGTTCGCTGAGCAGTTCAAAGCTTGGGTTCATGGCCCTGTGCTTCTTTCGCAGTATCACCGGTTCAAACCGAACCAATGGCGCCCTATCACGGAGGACATCGACAAGCCGCAGCTCTCGGAGAAGTTGTCAGCCCATCTCGACGAAGTCGTTGACGTGTTCGGTCCTGAAACTGCCGTTGCTTTGGAGTTGATGACACATAGGGAGCTACCATGGATCGCAGCCCGCGGCGATTTGCCTCCCACGGCGCCATCCTCGGCAACAATTTCCAAGGAAACGACCAAGCACTTTTACCGTTCGATGCATGGCAATTCACAAATCTAAAGCAGCCGGGCCAAGCAACAGCGGGATAAAAAAGGTCTCTCCGACCGATGCGCCGCTTAGGTTCTCGTTTCAGCTCTTCGACGAATCAGACGAAGAACTGTGTCCGCGTTCATTTCGTGATGGATATGTGCAAACGCTAATGGCGAGGCTCAAGGCCATTTCATCTTGGACGGTCGGCGAGTTCGTAGCCCCAAAAGGGAAGTCGGTCAGAAACCATACAATATCGTGGGAAGGCACCTCTAGACCAAAGGGTTTCGGGTTGCCCGAGCAATACGAAGCATACACGGCATTCCAATTTGCATTGACGGCAAACGAACACGGCAGAGTGCATGGACTTCTAATCGATGACACCTTTCATGTGGTTTGGCTCGATCATGACCACAACCTATACCCGGGGGGTTAGTCCCATCAGCCGCTGCCGTCAGCGCTGTGCGGCTTCGACATGACACCGGAGCGCGAACTCTGGGCCTGCGCGCTGCTGATCGAGCGCCAGCACGGCGACGATGCGCCCGCTTTCATCGCGTCTCGGATTGGCGCGCTTGCCATCGCCGGGGACGCTGCCGGAGTGGAGCGCTGGAAAGCCATTGCCGAAAAGTTGTCGCTCCTCTGGACCGGGGAGCGGCCGCTGCCGATGTAGTCGGAGGGGTTTCGGAGGTTTTGGGGGTTGGTGCCGGGGGCGCTTTTTCAAATTCACTGCACTCAGCGGCGCGGCCGACATCTAACTGCACAAACTGCACTAACTGCACAGGCGAGATGGGTGGGGTTTCGCAGGTTACTGCCGGGGGCGCCTTCGCGAAATCATTCCGGATCGCGCTTTCGGCCCTCGTATGATTCTGGCGCTTATCTGGTGATTATCCAGAGAGGGAGCGCGATGCTCAACCTCTCATCTTCCCGGCTAAGCCATTGAAATAATGGCAGGGGCAGCAGGATTCGAACCCGCGACCCTCGGTTTTGGAGACCGATGCTCTACCAGCTGAGCTATACCCCTAGGCCGGAGTGCGCCCCTAGCCCGATTGAACCCCGGGGGCAAGCAAGATCGGCGGGGATGACGGCTTGCCTATCAGGGCACGGCTGATATGCGCGGAAACGGCATGACCGCTGCACCCTCTTCCGGCCCGCCGCAACATTATCTGGGCGGCATCGCCTTGCGCCTGCTCGCGATGGCGAGCCTGTCGCTGATGTTCGTGCTCGTCAAATATATCGACCGGGCGGGCATCCACCTCGCCGAGAGCCTGTTCTGGCGGCAGGCGCTCGTCCTGCCCTTCCTGCTCGTCTGGATTCGCGCGACGACCGGCGGTTTCGCGTCGCTGAAGACGCAGCGCATCGGCGCGCACGCGCGGCGCGCGATGATGGGGCTGACCGGCATGGCGTGCAATTTCGGCGGCATGATCTTTCTGCCGATGGCCGAGGCGACGACGATCAACCTCTCGGTACCGATCTTCGCGGTGATCTTTGCCGCGATCCTGCTCGGCGAGCAAACCGGCTGGCAACGCTGGGGCGCGGTGATCGTCGGCTTCGTCGGCGTGCTCGTCGTCCTCAACCCCGGCGCGAGCTTTGCCGCGGGCTTCGGCGGCGCGCACGGGATGGGAACCTTGATCGCGCTGGCGGGCGCGGTGATGACCGCGCTGATCACCATCGCGGTGCGCGACCTCGGCCGCACCGAGCCTGCGGCGACGATCGTCTTCTGGTTCAGCCTGCTGTCGACGATCCCGCTCGGGATCGCCCTGCCCTTCGTCTATACGCCGCACAGCGCGCACGAATGGCTGCTCCTCGTCGGGCTCGGCTTTTCGGGGGCGGTGGTGCAGATGTCGCTGACCGGCGCGCTGCGACTGGCGCCGGTCGCGGTCGTCATCCCGATGGATTATTCGGCGCTGCTCTGGTCGATCGCGTGCGGCTGGTGGTTTTTCGGCACCCTGCCCGCCGACACGACCTGGATCGGGGCGCCGCTGATCGTCGCGAGCGGCCTGTTCATCGCCTGGCGCGAGCATCGCCGCCATATCGACCGACCGAAGGAAGTCGCCGCATGACCACTCTGCCAATCCTCTACCACTGCGCCGATGCGCGCTCGCTGCGCTGCCTGTGGGCGGTCGAGGAGGCGGGGATCGAGGTCGACCTGCGCCTCCTCAAATTCCCCCCGCGCGCGTTCGAACCCGGCTACCGCGCGGTCAACCCGCTGATGACGATCCCCGGCTGGGTCGAGGACGGGCGGCTGATGACCGAATCGGCCGCAATCTGCGAACGCATCGCGGAGGGCACGCCGCTGGAGGTGCGCCGCGACGAGGCCGATTATTGGGATGCGCGCAACTGGCTGCACCGCAGCGACGCAACGCTGACCTTCCCTCTCGCGATCATGATCCGCTACACGCGCGTCGAGCCCGAAGAGCGGCGGCTGGCGCAGGCAGTCGAGGACTACAAGGCCTTCTTCGGCGGGCGCGCGAAGAGCATCGAGGCGTCGCTAGGCGACGGGCGCGAGTGGCTCGTCGCGGGACGCTTCACGATCGCCGATATCGCGATCGGCTATGCCGCCTTTCTGGCGACGACGCTGGGTGCCAGCGATGTGCTGGGCGATGCGACCAAGGCGTGGCTGGACCGGTGCATGGCGCGCGACGGGTTCAAGCGAGCGCGGGAACGGCAGAAGGGCTAGAGCGTCGTGCATTTAATCTGCAACATACCCGGCCTCTTTGAGGTAATTCCAACATTCGT
>NZ_JAFMTR010000038.1 GCF_018682675.1 Sphingopyxis soli | reverse complement strand
CGATCGTAGCAGGCGCCGACGTCGGTCACGACGGGTTGGAGCGCTGCCAGCAACGCGGCGCCGTCAGCCTCGCCGTCGAGCCGCGCGACCGCGTCGAGCGCCGCGGGCTGTACCGGCAGGCACTGCGTCTGCTGATCCTCGATCATCTGCAACCGATGCTCGATCCGGCGCAGCAGCGCATAATGATCCGTCAGCCGTCCTGCGACGTCGGCGTCGACACGCCCCGCCCTGGCGAGCGCGGCGAGTGCGTCGACCGTCGCCGGCACGCGCAGCGACGGATCGCGGCCGCCGTAGATGAGCTGGTGGACCTGTGTGAAAAATTCGATCTCGCGAATACCGCCGCGCCCACGCTTCAGATCATAGCCGGGGCCGAAGGCCTGGCCCTGCGAGAAATGGTCGCGGATGCGGTCGCTCATCGCGCCGATTTCCTTGAGCTGCCGGAAATCGAGGCTGCGGCGCCAGATGAAGGGCTGGATCGCGGCGAGAAAGCTGGCTCCAAGCGCGCGGTCGCCCGCCGACGCGCGCGAGCGGATGAACGCGGCCTGCTCCCACGCCAGCGCCTCCGATTCATAATAGGAGATCGCGGCGCTTTCGGGTAGCACGATCGGCGTCACCTCGGGATGTGGACGCAGCCGCAGATCGACACGCAGCACATGACCGTCGGCGGTGCGCGCCGACAAGATTTCGACCATTCGCCGCGCGATCCGCACCGCCGCCTCGCCGGGATCGTCGCGCGAACGGCGCGGCATGGTCTCGGGGTCGAAGATCAGGATCGGGTCGATATCCGACGAATAGTTGAGCTCGTGGCTTCCGAGCTTGCCGAGCGCGATCACCGCGAGCCCGCGCGGTTCCCCGTCGGGAACGCGCTCGGCGAAGGCGGCGGCGAGCGCGATGTCGCAGGCGGTGTCGGCGAAGTCCGACAGGAGCCGCGTCGTCACCGCCACGTCATGCTCGCCCGAGAGGTCGCCGAGCGCAAGGAGCAGTGCCATCCGTCCACGCCATTGGCGAAGCGGGCGCATGATGTCGTCTTCGACGGGCGGCGGCGCGACTGCCGCGAGCGCCGCGTCTGCCCCCTCGCCAAGGAATCGCGTCACATCGTCGGGATTAAGCTCGGCGAGGCGCGCGAGGAACGGCGCATTCGCCATCAGTCGATCGAGCGCGGACTGGCGCGCGGAAGCATCGGACGCGATCATTGACGTCGGCTATCGCCCGTTGCCCCCGCGGTATCAACCCCAACTTCGTGATTGCCGGCCCAGGCGAAGCCTTGACGACGGAGTCAGGCCGGAACGGTGCTTTCGTCGAAAAACAGCACCTGCGAGATCGCCGCGCGGAGCGTCGCGGGCTGGTACGGCTTGGTGAGCAGGAACGCGGGCTCGGGTCGGTCGCCGGTCAGCAGCCGCTCGGGGAAAGCGGTGATGAAGATCACCGGCAGCTTCACGTCCTGCAGGATTTCCTGCACCGCCTCGATCCCCGAGCTGTTGTCGGCGAGCTGGATGTCGGCAAGGACAAGGCCGGGCTGGTGCTTCTGCGCCTCGGCGACCGCCTCGGCATGGGTGGTCGCGACCGCGACGACGTCGTGGCCGAGATCGCGGACGATCATTTCGATGTCCATCGCGATGATCGGCTCGTCCTCGATGATCAGGATGCGGGCGCGCGTCTGGCGATCGATCTCGTCGGTCGCCTCTGCGATCAGCTCGTCAACCGATGCGGCATCGCGGCCGATGATGCGGCCGGTTTCCTCGGCATTGAATCCTTCGACCGCGGTAAGCAGCAACGCCTGCCGCGCCAGCGACGGAATGCGCCGCAGCCGCGCATCGGCGATCGCGACCTCGGCCGGGGCGTCCTCTTCCGCCGCCGGTTGCCCGGCCATCAGGCCGAAATTGTCGTGCACCATCCGGTAGAGCTGGATACGCAGATCGCCCGAAGGATCGACCGCTTGCGGATTGGCGACCAGCGTCTCGAGCACCCCCGCGACCAGCGCGTCGCCGCTCTGCTGGCTTCCCGAAATCGCCCGGCCATAGCGCCGCAGATAGGGAAGATAGGGCGCGATCGCCTGACCCAATGACATATACAACCTCCTGTTCCGGCCGAAAACCCCCGGATTCGCTGGGCGAGCGCCAAGAATCGTGCCGTCGGCCGGCATGTTTTCACCCTATGGGAACGATTTAGCCGTAAATTAGTTTCCCAGCAAAGCAACAAAGGCACATTGCGCTTTGGTTTATGCGCGGTTAGCACAGGCACCCATGTCGAGCGGATGGCAACAAGATGACGTCTAAAACCGGATCGCCGCCCGAAAAGCCGGCCGGAAAGGACGCCGAAAAGAAACTCCCCGGGAAGGTGCAGGACGTCAATATCGCCTTGCGCCGGGCCTATGAGTCGGCGGTAGACGAGACAATTCCGCAGTCGTTGCTCGACTTGCTCAACAAGCTCGACTGATCATTTTCGATAGCGGTCGGCGAAGTCCGACTGGAAGGCGGCGAAACTGCCCGCCGCAATCGCATCGCGCATCCGCTGCATCAGCGCCTGATAGAAGTGAAGATTATGCTGTGTCATCAGCATCGCGCCGAGCATCTCGCCCGCGCGCACGAGATGGTGGAGATAGGCACGCGACCAGCTTGTGCAGACCGGGCAATCGCACGACGGATCGAGCGGCCCCATATCCTCGGCATGTTTCGCATTGCGGATGTTGACCGGGCCGTCCCAGGTGAAGGCCTGCCCGTTGCGCCCCGAGCGCGTCGGCAGCACGCAGTCGAACATGTCGACCCCGCGCGCCACCGCGCCGACCAGGTCGTCGGGCTTGCCGACCCCCATCAGGTAGCGCGGCTTGTCGGCGGGAAGCTGGCCCGGCGCATAATCGAGCACGCCGAACATCGCTTCCTGCCCCTCGCCCACCGCGAGCCCGCCGATCGCATAGCCGTCGAAGCCGATGTCGATCAGCGCCGCGGCGGAGCGCGCGCGCAATGTCTCGTCCAGCGAACCCTGCTGAATGCCGAACAGCGCCGAGCGCGCCGCATGGTCCCCGCCCGCGTCGAAACCGGCGCGGCTGCGCGCCGCCCAGCGCATCGAGCGCTCCATGCTCGCGGCGGCGCGCTTCGCATCGACGCCGTTGGGGGGGCATTCGTCGAACGCCATCACGATGTCACTGCCAAGCAATCGCTGGATTTCCATCGAGCGTTCGGGAGTCAGCATGTGCCGCGACCCGTCGAGGTGGCTCTTGAACGACACCCCCTCCTCGCTCTGCTTCGTGAGCGCCGACAGGCTCATCACCTGGTAGCCGCCGCTATCGGTCAGGATCGGACGATCCCACCCCATGAACTTGTGGAGGCCGCCGAGCCGCGCCATACGCTCGGCGCCGGGGCGCAGCATCAGATGATAGGTGTTGCCGAGGATGATGTCGGCGCCGGTCGCGCGCACTTCGGCCGGTCGCATCGCCTTCACCGTCGCGGCGGTTCCGACCGGCATGAAGGCGGGGGTGCGAATCTCGCCGCGCTGCATGCGGATCACGCCGGTGCGCGCGGCGCCATCGGTCGCGGCGACCTGAAAAGCGAATCTGTCGGTCATGGCGCGCGCCTATGACGGCGCGCGCCAAAAAAGTCGAGGGACGCGCTTAAGCGCGTTCTTCCTCGCTCGACGGCTCTTCTTCGGCAGCCTTCGCCTTTTCTTTCGGCTTCTCCTTTTCGAAAATCGCGGCTAGCTCCTTCTTTTTGGCTTCCGAAAGACCCTTTTCGGCCTCGGGGAACATCTCTTCCTCCTCCTCGTCGATATGGTGGAGATAGCGTTCCTTCATCGTCCGGAAGCGCGTGAGCCAGCCGGTCGAGGCGAAATCCATTTCATAGAGCTCGGTCAGGAAATCCTCGATCTCCTTATGCTCGGCAACGCTGTGCTGCGCTTCATCGCGAAGATCGGGTTTGGCGAGCATCGTCGCATAGAGCGACATCTCCTCCGATGCCGCATGCGCGGTCACCTCGACGCGGAAAGCCTCGAACAAGGTGCGGCGGTCGTCGCTGTCGCCGTGCGTCTGGTCGATGCGGTCGAGAAGGTCGCGGTGCCGGTCATGATCGGCCTTCAGCCGCGCGAAGATTCGGGTTTCTGCCATGTCCGTCTCCTTTGCTGGGATCGGACGGGAAACGGATCGCGGCGCCGCGGGTTCCCGCGTCAGGACGCCTTCCAGTCGCTCGTCGTCGTAAAGGTCGGCAGCGCAAGATGGCCCGGCGTCTGCTGCGTCGCCGCCGCGATCAGATAGGGCGACACGCGATGGCGCGTGCACAGCCCGCCATTGCCGTCGCTCACCATCGTCTGTTCGAACTCGATGCCCTGCTGGTGCTTCATCGAGCGGCGAACGGTCGCGGTGACGAGCTGGCCCTCCCCGAAATCGATCACGAAGCGGGTGCCGGTGGGAACGTCCAATATGCCCTCGATGAAGGCGCCGGTCGTCGACAGGTTGCGGATCACGACATTGTAGCGGTGGTTGTCGTGGATCGCGCCGACCTTGCGGAACATCTGGAAGCGGTCGTTGCGCTGCTTCGCCGGCCCCGACGGCTTGATCATCCACGATCCGGCCTCGGCATGGTCGACAAGCTCCTCGTTCCCGACGGGCTTGCTGTAGATATAGCCCTGTACATGACTGACATGGAGATTGCGGATCAGGTCGAGCTGGTCGTGCGATTCGATGCCTTCGGCGGTCGTCTCCATGTCGAGCGCTTCGGCGAGCGCGACGATCGCGGCGATGATCGCGGCGTTGCGCGACCCCTCGACGGTCGCGCCGCGCACGAAGCTCTGGTCGATCTTGATCTTGTCGAACGGCGCCGACTGAAGATAGCCGAGCGACGAATATCCGGTGCCGAAATCGTCGAGGGCGAGACGAACGCCGATGTCCTTCAGCGCCTTGAACATCCGCGCCGTCTCGGCCGAGTCGCTCAGGAACACGCTCTCGGTAATCTCGAGCTCAAGCCGGTCTGGGGATAGCCCCGCCGCGCCAAGCGCGCTCGCGACGACCTTCGGCAGATCCTCGTTGGCGAACTGGATCGGTGACACGTTGACCGCGACGCGAAGGTCGCCCGGCCAGCGCGCGGCATCCTGACACGCCTTGCGGAGCACCCATTCGCCGAGCGGCCAGATCAGATTGGCTTCCTCGGCGATCGGCACGAAAACCGAGGGCGAAATCACCCCGCGTTCGGGATGGGTCCAGCGGATCAGCGCCTCGACGCCGGTGACCAGATTCGTTTTCGCCTGGACGACGGGCTGGTACGTCAGCTCCATCTCCCCGCGCACCAGCGCATCGCGCAGATCCTCCTCGAGCGCGCGGCGATCCTCGGCGGCCTGATGCAGGTCGCTCGAATAGAAACGGAAGCGGCCGCGGCCATTGCCCTTCGCAGCATAGAGCGCGAGGTCGGCGTTGCGGACGAGATCGTCGCTGGTCTGCCCGTCAAAGGGGGCGATAGCGACGCCGACCGATGCGCCGATGATGCAGCGGCTGCCCTCGACCGAATAGGGCTGCGACAGGCTGCCGATGATGTCGGCGGCCATGTCGCCGAGCTTGCCGCGATCTTCGACGTCGGGGAGGATGATCTGGAACTCGTCGCCGCCGAGCCGGCTGACCATTTCCTTGTCGCCGACGATCTTCAGCAGCCGCTCGGCGACCTGCTTGAGCAGCGCATCGCCGGCAGGATGACCGAGCGTGTCGTTGACCTGCTTGAAGCGGTCGAGGTCGAGCAACATGATCGCGCAGCTGCGCTGCTGCTGCGAAAAGGCGGCGAGCGTCGAGTCGAGCTTTTTCGAGATGTTGAACCGGTTCGCGAGCCCGGTCAGCGAGTCGTAAAGGGCGAGGCGCGAAGCATCCTCGGCCGAACGGCGCTGCGCGGTGATGTCGGTGCCGCTGCCGCGATAGCCGGCCAACGCGCCGCTTTGATCGAACCAGGGGCGGCCCGAGATCGCCCACCAGCGGTCATCGCCCTCGAACGCGCTGCGCAGCGGCAGCTCGTCGAACTTCGACTGTTTGGTCATCAGGAACGGCAGGGTGCGCTGGCGCTCGCCATGGCTGTCGACGGGCAGGAACAGGTCGGTGAAGGGCGTACCGAGCAGGGCCGTTCCGGTCCTGCCCATCAGGCGTGCGACGGCATCGGTGATATAGGTGATGCGGCCCTTTGCGTCGGTCGACCAGAACCAGCCGCGGCCGCTTTCCTCATAATTCTGGAGCAACAGATGGGCTTCGCGCGTATCGAGGCCGGACGGGACAGCCGGCGCCTCGCCGCGCGGGCGCGCCATGCGCGAGCCAAGTTTGCCGAAAAAGCCGCGTCCGCTTTCTTCGGTCGGATCCTGGTCCTGGCCGTCCGCAATGATCCGCGATGGATTGTCCATCAATGAAACCTTGACGTCCCCCTAAGTCAGGGGGCCGCATTGCCCGCAATGCCTTGCGATAATATTAAGTTTGATGCGCCGCGCGGAGCAGATTGTCCCATTGCGGGAAGCGGTGGACGCGTCGGGCGCTGGCAGCCCGAGCAACCACCAGCGGCGACCTTTGCCTCCTCCCGATCGCTCTACGCTGCTGGGGCTCGCCCCGATTGTCGGGATTCTCCGCCGTCGCAAGCGCGCGAGATCTACACGACCTGCCGATTCTTTGTCTGACCCAAAGCTCGCGGGGCGCACCGGACAGCCAGTCGGCCGTCCCGTGCATCGATCACATCAGGCGTGGCGAAAGATTCTGGTAACGCGCTTCCGGCGCATGAAACCCCCGATCGCCCCGATGCCGATGAACATCATCAGCCAGGTTGCCGGCTCGGGCACGGCCGCGACGGAAAGCGATACACCGCCCGAATTGTCGCCCAGGAAATCGTCGTAGAGGTAGAAGGTCACCGCCCCCGCGCTGTTCAGCGTGAAGCTGTCGAGATAGCCGCCCGAGTTGGCGAACGACAGCGCCTCGCTGCTGTAATAGCCGTCGCCGACGCCGAGCGGACCAATCCCGCCGGAGGCGGCGCCGTCACCGAAGAGATAGGTGGTGCCCCCGATGATGTAGCGCGCGCTGTTTTCCCAGCCCTGACTGCAGTTCATGCCGGCGCCGTCGCATCCGGTCGGCGCGCTGAAACGGGTGAACGCCGTATAGACATCCTTGACGAAGGACAGGCTGTAGGTGCCGGCGGCGAGATTGAGCGTCACGCCGTTCGATCCGTTGAGCGAGGCGTTGGTCACGCCGTTCAGATTGACGATCGTTGCAGCCTGAACCGGCGAAGCGGCCAAGGCCGCGATTGCGAGCGCTGCCGCCGATAGTGCGGTCGATGCGAACTTCATCGGATTACCCCCTACGCGAGTCCCTTGCGGTAACGATTCGCTATCCTTAGCAAATCGTTGAGATCGCGTTAGGACTTTATTGTCCCATATCGAGACATCGCCGGATGGACAACGACGGCGTCAACACCGCGCACCACCACGCCGAGGGCATGTGATGCATCTTACCGCTGAGGTAGCAGCAAACTCGCGTCTCCATAGCTGTAGAAGCGATAGCCTTCGTCGATGGCATGGCTGTAAGCTGATTGCATCGTCTCCAGCCCCATCAGCGCGCTGACCAGCATGAACAGGGTCGAGCGCGGCAGATGGAAATTGGTCATCAAACCGTCGATCGCCTTGAAGCGGTAGCCGGGGGTGATGAAGATCGCGGTATCGCCCTCGAACGGCGCGATTTCGCCGGTATCGTGCGCTGCGCTTTCAAGGAGACGGAGGCTGGTCGTGCCGACCGCAATCACCCGCCCGCCGCGCGCCCGCACGGCGTTGAGCCGCTCGGCGGTCGCGGCGTCGATCCGCCCCCATTCGGCGTGCATCACATGGTCGTCGGTGTCGTCGGCCTTGACCGGCAGGAACGTCCCCGCGCCGACGTGGAGCGTGAGCGTTTCGGTCAGGATTCCCGCTGCCTCCAGCGCCGCGAGCAGCTCGGGTGTGAAATGGAGCGCCGCAGTCGGCGCGGCGACCGCGCCATCCTCGCGCGCGAACATCGTCTGGTAATCGCTGCGATCGTCGGCGTCGGTCGGGCGCTTGCCTGCGATATAGGGCGGCAGCGGCATCGTGCCCGCGCGTTCGAGGAGCAGTTCGACGGGCTCGTCGCCGCTGAAAGCGAGGATGACGCTGCCGTCGGCGAGCCGGTCCTCGGCCACCGCCTCTACGCCTGCGCCAAAATCGACGGTTTCGCCGACGCGAAGCCGCTTCGCGTTGCGCACGAATGCCTGCCAGCGGCGAAGGTCGATCCGCTTGTGGAGCGTCGCGCCGATCCTGGCGTCTCCCCGCCGTCCCTCAAGCTGCGCAGGGATCACCCGCGTGTCGTTGAACACCAGACAGTCGCCGGTTCGCAGCAGCGACGGCAGGTCGCGAACGCCCGCATCGGACATCGCATCGCCCTGCACGACGAGCATCCGCGCGGCGTCGCGCGGACGCGCGGGACGGAGCGCGATCCGTTCGGGCGGAAGGTCGAAATCGAAGGCGTCGACGCGCATGACTTCTGGCGCGCGGTCCCGCGCTTACGGCCGCAGCGGGGCGTTGAGCTGGTCGACGGTGACTTCGGCGGGCGCAGGCTGCGCCTCGACCAGCGCCGACGCCGGCGGCATCGGCTTGTTGTCGGCGGCGACCGACACCTGCACCATGCGCGACATCACCGCGGGCGGCTCGCCCTTCTGGATCGCGTCGACATATTGCATCCCCGATACGACACGACCGAAGACGGTGTAGCGATGGTCGAGGCTGAAGCGCGGCTGCAGCATGATGAAGAACTGGCTGTTCGCGCTGTCGGGACTTTCGGCGCGCGCCATCGACACCGTGCCGCGCATGTGCGGGACGTCGTTGAACTCGGCCTTGAGATCGGGAAGCGACGACCCGCCCTGCCCCGTGGCGGTCGGATCGCCCGTCTGTGCCATGAAGCCGTCGATCACGCGATGGAACTTGACCCCGTCATAAAAACCCTGCCGCGCGAGCTGCTTGACGCGCTCGACGTGGTTCGGCGCGGCGTTCGGATAGAGCTGGATCACCACCCGGCCGCCCGTCGAAAGGTCGAGGTCGAGCATATATTCGGGATTGCCCATATATTGGTCGGGCGTCATCGTCGGCGCCGCGGCGGGCGTTTCGGTTGCCGGAGCATCGGTCGCCGACGGCGCCGGGGTTTCGGTCGCCGCAGGCGCAGGGGCCGACGCCGGTTCTTCCTGCGCCGCAAGCGGAGTGGCGATGGCGAACGCCATGGCCGTCAGGATCAGGGGGCGGAAAATGGATTTCATTCTGTATCGGCCTCTATTCGTAAAAAACTGCTCTACGCCCCGCGAGGCGGCCTAGCGGCAAAAAGCTGAACGCTCAATGATTGGAGTCAGCCATCGCCCTGGCGAAGGCCGCGCTCGGCGATGCGCGCGACCACCGCGTCGCGCACCGCC
Organism: Sphingopyxis soli; assembly: GCF_018682675.1. Lineage (GTDB taxonomy): Bacteria > Pseudomonadota > Alphaproteobacteria > Sphingomonadales > Sphingomonadaceae > Sphingopyxis > Sphingopyxis soli. Next base: position 23,759 of record NZ_JAFMTR010000038.1, on the reverse strand, counting down.
GGGGTGACGAATTTCCGGATTTCACCGCCGAAGATGGCGATTTCCTTGACGAGGCGCGAGGCGATCGGCTGCAGACCGACGTCGGCCATCAGGAAGATGGTCTCGATGCGGTCGTTCAGCTGCTGGTTCATCCCGGCCATCTGATATTCATATTCGAAGTCGGCGACGGCGCGCAGCCCGCGGACGATCACCCCCGCGCCCTCGCGCTCGGCGAAGTCCATCAGCAGCGAATTGAAGCCGACAACACGGATGTCGCCGCCGATGCTCGCGACCTCGCGGCGGACCATCTCGATCCGCTCGTCGTCGTCGAACAGCGGCGACTTGGTGATATTGGTCGTCACCCCGATAACCAGCCGGTCGACCAGCTTGGCACCGCGGCGGATGATGTCCATGTGGCCAAGCGTGATCGGGTCGAAGGTTCCGGGATAAACCCCAATGCGCATCAACGGTCCCTTTCCACGACATAGCGTGCGATCGCGCGCAGCAGCGCCGCCTCTTCGCCGAAACCGGCGAGATGCGCAATCGCCTGGTCGACTAGCAGGCGCGCCTGCCCACGTGCGCGTTCGAGCCCCATCAGCGTAACGAAGGTCGCCTTGCCGGCGTCGGCATCCTTGTGCAGCGCCTTGCCCGCAAGCTCCTCGTCGCCCTCGACATCCATGATGTCGTCGGCGATCTGGAACGCGAGCCCGATGTCGCGCGCGTAGCCGCGTAAGGGGCGGCGTCCCTCGACCGGGATGCGGGCGAGAATTGCCCCCGCCTCGACCGAGAAGGCGATCAGCGCGCCGGTCTTGAGTTGCTGGAGCCGGGTCACGGTCGAGAGGTCGAAGTCCGACGTCTCGGCCATCAGGTCCATCATCTGTCCGCCCGCCATGCCCGCAGGGCCGGCCGCGCGCGCAAGTTCGGAGCAGAGCTCGGCGCGGACGAAGGGATCGGCGTGCGTCGCCGGATCGCAGAGCCATTCAAAGGCGAGTGCATGCAGCGAATCGCCGGCGAGAACGGCGGTCGCCTCGTCGAACGCCCTGTGAACCGTCGGCTTGCCGCGACGCAGATCGTCGTCGTCCATGCAGGGCAGATCGTCGTGGATCAGCGAATAGACGTGCATCGCCTCGACCGCCGCGCCGACACGCAGGCTGATCGAGCGATCGACATGAAAAAGATCGGCGGCAGCACGTACCAGCAGCGGACGCAGCCGCTTGCCGCCCGCAATCGCGGCGTGGCGCATCGCCTCGTACAGCTGCTTGCGCGGATCGGCGGGAACCGCCAGCAGCCGGTCGAACAGCTGGTCGATGCCCCCGGCGACTTCATCCTGCGCGGTGCGCAGCATATCCGACACCTGGCCCGTATCGTCATCGACGAGCGCCACTGCGATTCAGCCCTCCCCGAAGGGCGCAGTTCCGGCCGGCTGGCCGTCGACGAGGCTGACCTGCTCGATACGCGCCTGCGCGGCGGCAAGGCGCGCTTCGCAATGCGCGCGCAGGGCATGGCCGCGTTCGTACAGCGTCACCGATTCCTCGAGGCTGACGTCGCCGCCCTCGAGCCGCCGGACGATGGTTTCGAGCTCACCCATCGCGGCCTCGAACGAGAGCGATGCGATATCGGTAGGGGGGGTGTCCGTCATGCACCATGCTTTGGCCCCTTCGCCCCCCGATGGTCAAGTGCGGTCGAGCTTGACGTCGCCCGGCGCCGCGATAGCATCGCGTTCATGTTCATCGGGCACTATGCACCGGCGCTCGTCGCCGCCGCCCGGCCGAGCGCCGCGGGGCTCGGCACCCTGTTCGTCGCCGCACAGCTGGTCGACATCGGTTTCGCCGTGCTTCTGATACCGGGGATCGAGGCGATGCGGATCGTTCCGGGGATCACCGCGATGAACCCGATGGACCTCCACCACATGCCCTATACGCACAGCCTGCTCGGCGCGATCATCTGGGCCAAGATTTTCGGGCTGCTCGTGTGGGCCGTCACACGGCGCAAGGCGGCCGCCATCGGCGCGGCGCTGGTGGTGCTTTCGCACTGGTTCATCGATCTTGTCGTCCATATACCGGACCTGACGCTCTACGGGGCGCGGCCGAAGCTGGGGCTCGGGCTCTGGAACCATCCGCTCGTCGCGATGCCGCTTGAGCTTCTGCTGATCGGCGCTGCGCTCGCCTATTATACGCACCGCACACAGACCCCGTCGGGAAATATCCGGTTGGGAATTCTCGCCGGCCTCCTGCTGCTCTTCCAGGCGATCGACTGGTTCGGGCCGAAGGAACGCGTCTATTCGCTCGCGATTCCGGCGACGATGATCGCGGCCTATGCCCTGCTTGCTGCGACCGCCGCATGGGCGGGCGCCAATCGAACCCTTGCGTCGGCGGCCGATTGAGCATGCAACCGCTCGCCGCCTATATTGCCACCGCACTGATCTTCGGCGCCCTTGATGCGATCTGGCTCACGAAGGTTGGCCCGAAGCTCTACCGGCCCGAGATCGGGGAGCTTTTGATGGACGGGTGGCGCCCTGCCCCGGCGCTCATCTTCTACGTGCTCTACATTCTGGGCATCCAGATTTTTGCGGTGCAGCCCGCGCTCGCGGCAGGGCGATGGCCAATCGCGGCCCAATATGGCGCGTTGTTCGGCTTCTTCTGCTATATGACCTACGACCTCACCAATCAGGCGACGATGCGGGCCTGGTCGACCAAAGTCACGCTGATGGACATTGCGTGGGGGACCGTCGCCACCGGCATCGCAGCGGGCGCGGCGGCCTGTCTGGTGCTCGCCCTGCTGCCGCGCGGCGCCTGACCCTTTCGCCTTTCCGCAATCACGATTCCGCTTTTTGCAATTGCTGGGGCGCATCCGGCACGTCATGCTGCATTGCACAAGAAGAGAGGGGCTCGAAGGCAAGTTTTGTCTCATCAACAAGGACTTGCACCATGAAAAAGATTCTCGTTCCGGCCCTCGCCCTGTTCGCGCTGACACCCGCCGCCGCGCATGCCCAAGAGCAGCGCTTCGAGCATCAGGGGCGCGTCTATGCCTATACGGTGACCGAGGTCGACGGTTATCGCGTGATCAGCGGCGTGGAGGAAAAGACCGGCAAGCCGTTCAAGCTGCGCGTCGGCGAACATCGCGTCCGCGGCACCATCGGCTCGCAACAGGTCAGCTTCGCGCTCCGCGACGTGAAGCCGCTGACCAAAGCCGCAACGACGCTCGCCGCGCGCTAGCCCTCTTCCACCGCAGACCCCATGATGTTTTCGCATCATGGGGTCTGTTCGTTTCGGGTGTGCGGCGCTAAAGGCGCGCCATGACTCAGACAGCAGCCGCGCCCGCCTCCGTCATCACTCCCGAGATCGTCGCCGAACACGGCCTGTCGCCGGAAGAATATGAGCGCGTCCTCGCCGCGCTCGGGCGCGAACCGAACCTTGTCGAGCTCGGCATCTTCTCGGTCATGTGGTCCGAGCATTGCAGCTATAAAAGCTCGCGCATCCATCTGAAGAAACTGCCCACCGAAGCGCCTTGGGTGATCTGCGGGCCCGGCGAAAATGCCGGCGTCATCGACATCGGCGAAGGACCGGACGGCAAGAAGCTCGCCGCGATCTTCAAGATGGAGAGCCACAACCACCCGTCGTACATCGAACCCTATCAGGGTGCGGCGACCGGCGTCGGCGGCATTTTGCGCGACGTCTTCACCATGGGCGCGCGCCCGGTCGCGAACCTCAACGCGCTGCGTTTCGGCCGCCCCGACCATCCGAAGATGAAGCATCTCATCTCGGGCGTCGTCCACGGCATCGGCGGTTACGGCAATTGCGTCGGCGTGCCGACGGTCGGCGGCGAGGTCAATTTCCACAAGGCCTATGACGGCAACATCCTCGTCAACGCGATGACCGTCGGCGTCGCCGAGCAGGACAAGATCTTCTATTCGGCCGCATCGGGCGTCGGCAACCCGATCGTCTATGTCGGCTCGAAGACCGGCCGCGACGGCATCCATGGCGCGACCATGGCGTCGGCCGACTTCGGCGAGGATGCCGAAGAGAAGCGCCCGACGGTGCAGGTCGGCGATCCCTTCACCGAAAAGCTGCTGATCGAGGCGTGCCTCGAACTCATGGCGTCGGACGCCATCGTCGCGATCCAGGACATGGGCGCCGCGGGGCTGACGTCGTCGTCGGTCGAGATGGCGTCGAAGGGCGGCGTCGGCCTCCACCTCAAGATGGACGACGTGCCGCAGCGCGAAACCGGCATGACCGCCTATGAGATGATGCTGTCCGAGAGCCAGGAACGCATGCTGATGGTCCTGAAGCCCGGCAAGGAAGAGTTTGCGAAAGCGATCTTCCACAAATGGGAACTCGACTTCGCGGTCATCGGCACCGTCACCGATACCGGCCGCATGGTGCTGGAGCATCATGGCGAGATCGTCTGCGACATCCCGCTCGCGCCGCTCGCCGACGACGCGCCGCTCTATGACCGCCCGCATGTGCCGACACCGAAACAGCCCGAACTCACCAACGTGCCCGAGACGAAGGACGTCGCCGCCGATCTCAAGACGCTGATGGGCACCCCCGACATCGCCAGCCGCCGCTGGATCTGGGAGCAGTATGACAGCCAGGTCGGCGCCGACACGCTGCAGACCGGCGGCGACGCCGCGCTCGTCCGCATCCATGGCACCAATCGCGCGCTCGCGATGAGCACCGACTGCACCCCGCGCTATTGCTACGCCGACCCGGTCGAGGGCGGCAAGCAGGCGGTCGCCGAAACCTGGCGCAACATCACCGCGGTCGGCGCCACGCCGCTCGCGATCACCAATTGCCTCAACTTCGCCAACCCGCAGCGCCCCGAAATCATGGGGCAGATCGTCGGCTGTCTCGACGGCATGGCGCAGGCGTGTATCGCGCTCGACTATCCGATCGTCTCGGGCAACGTCAGCCTTTACAACGAGAGCAAGGCGACCGGCGGCGGCAGCGCGATCCTGCCCACCCCCGCGATCGGCGGCGTCGGCGTGATCGAGGACCTGAAACGCGCCGTCGGCATCGGCTTCAAGCGCACCGGCGACATTGTGCTCGCGGTCGGCGAACGCGCCGGCCATCTCGGCCAGTCGGTGTGGCTGCGCGAAATCCACGGCCGCGAGGAAGGCCCGCCGCCGCCCGTCGACCTGCGCGCCGAAAAGCGCACCGGCGATTTCATCCGGGCCGCGATCAATGCGGGCTGGATCACCGCCTGCCACGACGTTTCGGACGGCGGCATCGCGGTCGCGCTCGCCGAAATGGCGCTGAAGTCGAACATCGGTGTGCTGGTGAGCGAAGAACAGCCCTTCGGCGTCGCCGAGAGCTTCTTCGGCGAGGATCAGGGGCTGTATCTGGTCACCGTCTGCGACACCTGCCTCGCCGATTTCCTCGACGCCGCGGGGCGCGCCGACGTGCCGGTCGATCCGGTGGGCCGCACGATCAAGGACCGCATCGTCTTCGAGCTGCCCGAAAGCGACCATCAGGTGACGCTGGCCGAACTGCGCGAAGCGCATGAGGGGTTCTTCCCGAACCTGATGGGGGCGGATGCGGCGCTTGCCTAATCCGTCATTGCGAGCGTAGCGAAGCAATCTCCAGCCATCGTCCATTCGCGGCGATAGCTGGAGATTGCTTCGTCGCCTGCGGCTTCTCGCAATGACGAACGGCTATTTGGCACGGAGTTGAGAGGTCCATGAGCATCCACATCGGCATCGGCGGCTGGACCTTCGAACCCTGGCGCGGCCCTTTCTATCCCGACGGCCTGCCGCAGAAGCGCGAGCTCGAATATGCCGGCCAGCACCTCACCGGGATCGAGATCAACGGCACCTATTACAGCAGCCAGAAGCCCGAGACGTTTGCGGGCTGGGCGGCCGCGGTTCCCGACGGCTTCAAGTTCAGCGTCAAGGCCTCGCGCTTCACCACCAACCGCAAGGTGCTGGCCGAAGGCGCCGCATCGATCGAGAAATTCCTGACGCAGGGGCTCACACGCCTCGGCGATCGGCTCGGGCCGATCCACTGGCAGTTCATGGCGACGAAGAAGTTCGACCGCGACGATTTCGCGGGTTTCCTCGACCTGCTCCCCGAGGCGCAGGACGGCCTGAAATTGCGCCATGCGATCGAGGTGCGCCACGAGAGCTTCCGCGATCCGGCGTTCATAGACATGCTGCGCGAACGCAACATGGCAGTGGTCTATGCCGACAGCGACGAATTTCCCTGCATAGAAGAGCAGACCGCCGACTTCACCTATGCGCGGCTCCAGCGTAGCCAAGAAGATGTCGAGACCGGCTACACCGAGGCGGCGCTGGAAGGTTGGGCGAAGCAGGCGAAGGACTGGGCCAAGGGCGGCCGCGACGTCTTTCTCTTTTTCATTTCGGGCGCCAAGGTCCGCAACCCCGCCGCGGCGCAGGCGCTGATCGCAAAGCTGAGATAGATCCTCCCCTTCGCGAAGCGTTGGGGAGGGGGACCGCGCCCGAAGGGCGTGGTGGAGGGGTGGAGCGTGCCGGCAAGCAACCACACCTATAAGGGCGCCCGAAGGCTCCGCCGCAAAATGTCGCTGCCCGAAGTGTCGCTATGGTAGCTTCTCGGGAAGCAGGCGAATGACATCAAATTCCGGCGCCAACACCCGATTGGGCGCCACCTGCTCGATTTCTATGTTTTGGAACTGAAACTTGCGATCGAGATCGATGGTATCGGTCATGGTATGGGCGACAGGCCCATGCGCGACGAAGAACGAGACCAATGGTTGAATGCGCAAGGAATCGGCAAACTGCGTATCCCCGCAGAAGACGTCCTCGCCGACCCAGCTGCTGTCGCAGAAAGCATCGTCAGGCTCTGTACCGAGCGCTAGAACCCCTCCACCACCGCCTACGGCGGCGGTCCCCCTCCCCATCGCTTCGCCAAGGGGAGGATCCGGCTCAGGCCATCGCGGCTTTCGCCGCAAGGAAGTTGTACGGGTCGATGCCGCGGCTGCGGTACGCCCGGTGCGCTTCCTGATACAGCGTCGGCTCGCCGATGCCGAGGCGCGCGCGGGCGGCTTCGAGCGGTTCTGCAAGGAGCGAACGGATGTCCTGCTCGATGATCGGCTTCGACGCCTTGCCGTGGCGCTGACCCTGCCGGATCGCGCCCATCACCGGCGCATCGCCCTTGACGCTGCGCTTGAGTTCATAGCCGCCGGCGTAGGCGATGAAGAAATTGCCGTAGTTGCCGGTCTGCCCATAGGTGAAGCCGAGCACGCACTGCTCGCCGAGTGCGTCGCGGCCATAACCGGTCAGGATGTGGAACAGATCGTGCGTATCGCGCAGGCGGTTCGCATACCATTGGAGCTGGTCGTCGAACTTGGGACGGCCCATCTTCTCGGCCTCGGCGACAAGACCAGCGGCCGACAGGCCTTCGCGGCGCATAAAGGTCACATAGGCGTGACCCACCGTGCCCTCGGGAAGGGCGTCGATCCAGCCATGGTCGTCGAGCAGGTCGGGGAGATAGGGTTCGCTTTCCATCAACCGCTTGCCGAGGTCGCTTTCGACAAAGGCACGCGCATCGTCGATGAAGCCCTTGCGCGGCAGGTTCTCGAAGATGTGGAAGACCTGCTCGGTGTCTTCCTTGTCCTTGATCAGCTTGCGGAAGTGGCCGAACGCCTTGAACGGGCGGAACTTCGCAGGCTGGCGATCGGGATGGGAGAAGATGGTCGGGGTCATGGCGGCTCTCGTTTGCGAACTCGGGCGAATCATCTGATGCTGTCGAAATAGCATTACTGACATAGATGTCAATAACCGTTTAACGGTCGCCAAGAAACCCCTCGACGCCTTCCCGCCCGCACGATACCCCTGCTGTCTGGGCGAAGGGGGAACGGGCATGGACACGCGCGCAGCCACAGGGCGCTACGAAAGCCTCGACGCCATTCGCGGGGTCGCGGTAATGGGGATTCTGGCGATGAACATCGTCGCCTTCGCCGCTCCCTTTGCGGCTTACGTCAACCCTGTCGCCGGTGGCCCGGTCGGAAATCTCGATCTCGCGACCTGGTTCTTCAACTTCGTTTTCATCGATTCGAAGATGCGCGGGCTGTTCTCGATGTTGTTCGGCGCAAGCACGCTGCTGGTGATCCAGAGCGCCGCGGCGAACGGGCGCAGCGCGGCCGAGGCCCATTATGCGCGGATGATCTGGCTCGCGATCTTCGGGCTCATCCATTATTATTTCATCTGGTTCGGCGATATATTGTTCCTCTATGCGGTGTGCGGCCTGCTGCTCTTTGCCTTCCGCAACCTGTCGGTGAAAGCGCTCCTGCGCTGGGCGGTCGGCTTCTTTCTCGTCGGGATCGGCCTGCTCGCCTCCGGCTGGCTGATGTTCCTGCTCGCCGAAACGGGCCATCTGCCGCCCGTTGTCGCCTCCGGGCTGGCCGACGACCTTGCCAGGATGAACGCCGACATGGGCCCCGGCGCGGCAAGCTATGCGAAGGATGTTGCCGTCCATCTCGGCGGCTATGGCGGCATCGTCGCTGCCAAGCTCGGCGAACACGCGGCCGAGCCGTTCGTCCAGGCGCTTATGTTCCTGTGGGAGACGATGGGCCTGATGCTGGTCGGCATGGCGCTGTTCAAATCGCGGATGCTGACCGGCGAATGGGAGGCGGCGCGCTACCGCAAATGGGCGGTCCGCGGCTTCCTGATCGGCATCCCCCCACTGATCGCCCTCGCCTATTATCAGGTCGCCAGCGGATTCAGCGCGGTCTCGACCTTCGGCGCCTCGCTGTCGTTGTCGGTGCCATTCGACGTCGCGATGACGATCGGCTGGGCGGCGCTGATCATGCTGCTGATCAAGACCGCCGCGAGCGACGCGGTGCGCGCGCGAGTGGCGGCGACGGGGCGGATGGCCTTCACCAATTACCTCACCAGCTCGATCGTGATGACGACGATCTTCTACGGCTATGGTTTCGGCCTGTACGGCACCGTCGGGCGCGCCGCGCTTTATCTCTTCTGCTTCGGCATGTGGGCGGCGATGCTGCTATGGTCGAAGCCTTGGCTCGACCGTTTCAACTATGGCCCGCTCGAATGGATCTGGCGCAGCCTGTCGCGGCGACAGATACAACCGATGCGGAAAGCCGCGCGGGCTTAAGCGCTGGCGGCGCGGCCGAAGGTCGACGGGCGGCGCTGCACGAGCGGGTTCGCTTCGCGTTCCAGCGCTTCCAGCGTTTCCTCGAACAGCGGGCGCAGCGTGACGACGCGCGGCAGATATTCCTCGGGGCTGATCTGCGCCTCGACGCAGTGGCGCCCGAACATCTCGATGTCCTCGGACAGCGCGCCAAGGCGTTCGGCGCCGAACTGGCGCGCTTCGCTCTTCAGCGTGTGCGCGGGCATCACGAGCCCGCGCGCGTCGCGGGCCCGCATCGCCTCTTCGATCGCGGCGACCGACTTGATGCCATCCTCGCGAAAATAGCCAAGAATACGCACGAACGCCGCCCCCAACTGGGTGCGCGTCGCGCGGAATTCGTTCCAATCGACCAGGATCTCGTCCAACGTTGCGTCCCTCGGTATTCAGCTCGGTCTTGGTCCCGGGCCGCACCATGCGCCAAAGTCGGTAAAAAAGAGGTTACGCTGATCCGGCGGGCGCACGAAAGCCGCCCCGTTTTGGGTCAGTCGCGGCGCGCGCGCCAGCCGGCTTCCCCGGCGGCTTCGAGAGTCCAGCCATGTTCGGCGGCCAGCGCCGCGGCTTCGCGCCCTGCCTGCGGGTCGTCGGCGAGCAACAGCACGTCGCGCGCGCCGCGCATCGCCCGCGCGAGCCGCAACGCGGGCCACGGGCAACGCATGCCGCGCGCATCGACGACGACGCTCGCCGCATCCCGGGCGAGCTCAATCGTCATAGGGATTGCGTGTGTTACGGAAATTGAGGCGGATCGGCACCCCCTGGAAGCCCAGCTCCTTGCGCATCCCGTTGGTCAGGTAACGCTGATAGCTTGCCGGAAGCGCGTCGGTGCGGCTGCCGAAGACGACGAACGTCGGCGGGCGCGTGCGCGCCTGCGTCATATAGCGCAGCTTGATCCGCTTGCCGCCGGGCGCGGGCGGAGGGTTCGCCTCGACCGCGCGTTCGAACCAGCGGTTGAGCTTCGCGGTCGCAACGCGGCTGGTCCAGATCGCCCGCTGTTCGAAAGCCACGCGCACCAGCGTGTCGATCCCCTTCCCCGTCGCGCCCGAGATGCTGAGCAGCGGCACGCCCTTGATCTGCGACAGCCCGTCGTCGAGCGCCGCGCGCACGCCGTTGAACAGCGACGAGGGGTCTTCGGCGACATCCCATTTGTTGAGCGCGACGATCAGCCCGCGCCCTTCCTCGATCACCCGGTCGGCAATGCGCAGGTCCTGTGCCTCGAGCCCCTTTGTGGCGTCAAGAAGCAGCACGACGACCTCGGCGAAGTCGACCGCATGGAGCGCATCGGCGACCGACAATTTTTCCAGCTTGTCCTGCACCTTCGCGCGCTTGCGCATCCCGGCGGTGTCGAACAGCTGGATCGGATGGACCTCGCCATCCTTTTCCCATTGCCAGTCGACGCGGATCGAATCGCGCGTGATCCCGGCTTCGGGCCCGGTGATCAGGCGGTCCTCGCCGATCATGCGGTTGATCAAGGTCGATTTGCCCGCATTCGGGCGTCCGACGATGGCGAGCTTGAGCGGACCGAGCGGCGCGTCCTCGTCGTCGGCGTCCACCGCCTCTTCTTCGTCCGCGTCCATGAACGGCTCAACGATCGGACGCAGCGCATCGAACAGGTCGACCAGCCCCTCGCCATGTTCGGCGCTGAGCGCGAGGACATTGTCGAAGCCGAGGCTGTAGGCCTCCATCAGCCCTGTCTCGCCCTGCTTGCCTTCGGCCTTGTTCGCGCAGAGGATGATCGGGGTGTCCTCGCTGCGCAGCCAGCGCGCGATTTCCTCGTCGAGCGGCATTACGCCCGCGCGCGCGTCGATCAGAAACAACGCGGCGTCGGCCTCGCGCACCGCCTTTTCGGTCTGGACGCGCATCCGCCCCGGCAGCGTCGCTGCGTCCTGATCCTCGAACCCCGCGGTGTCGACGATCAGGAATTCGAGACCGAGCAGCTTGCCGTCGCCCTCGCGCCGGTCGCGCGTCACCCCCGGCTGGTCGTCGACGAGCGCGAGGCGCTTGCCGACAAGCCGGTTGAACAGCGTCGATTTGCCGACATTGGGCCGGCCGACAATGGCGATCGTCGCGGGTCGCGACATGGCTTATATCCCTGTATTATCCGGGCCGCCCCGGCCCGGACGCTTGTCAGCGCCAGGCCGTGATGCGCCCGTCGTCTGCCAAAATATACAAGATATTGTTCGCGACCACCGGCGACTGCGACAGCGGCGCCTTGAATTCGGTCGTCGCGATCGTCGATCCATCGGTCGGCGAGAATTCGACGAGCTGCCCCTCGCTGTTCACCGCGATCAGGCGCCCGCCCGCCAATATGGGGCCGGTCCAGCGGATCGGGTCCTTCTTCTTCTTCTCGGTCTCGACGCGGAAGCGCGCGAGTTGCTGGAGCCAGCGGACCTTGCCGCTGCCGCGCGCAACGCAGAGCAGCTTGCCGTCGTCGGTCATCGCATAAACCCACTCGCCGACCACATAGGGCGTCGAGATGCCTGCGATCGAAATTTCCCAGCTCCGCTGGCCGGTCACAAGCTCGTAGCTCGCCATGCGGCCGCCTTGACCGAGCGCGAAGACGCGGCCGCGGTCGATGACCGGGTCGGCATCGACATCCGACAGCGTCGACACCGACAGCGCCATCGAGGTGCGCGCAAGAGCGTCTTCCCAGAGGTCGCGGCCGTTCTCGTAACGATAGGCCTGCACCTCGCCCGACGAATAGCCGGCAACGATTGTGCCTTGCGCCGCCGCCGGCGACCCCGCGCCGAAGATGCTGCCTGCCTCGAGCGAGGCCGTCGCCTGCCACTGCACCGCGCCGTTCGCGGCGTTGAGCGCGAAGATCTGGTTATCCTGGCTGATCACATAGACCCCGCCGAAAGCGACCGTCGGCGCGCCGCGCAGCGGACCCGCAGGCTTCGCCTTCCACAGCACCGAACCGTCGGTAGCGTTCAGCGCGGCCACGTCGCCCGAGCCGCTGGTGGCATAGACGGTGGTGCCATCGACCGCCGCGCCCCCTCCGAACAGCGAATTCTTGAAATCCTTGCCCGTGCTGCCGATCGACACGCTCCACAGCTTCGCGCCGGTATCGGCGGCAAAGGCCGAAACGACCGCATCGGTATCGACGACGAACAGGCGGTTGTCGGCGATCACCGGCGAAGCGGCGAGACGCTGCTTGTTGTTGCTGCCCGCGATGCTGGCTTCCCATATCTTGGTGCGCGCCGCGCCGAGCGCGGGATGGCCCATCGATTTGGAAGCGTTGCCGCCCGATTGCGCCCAGTTCGGATTCACGACCGGCTCGGGCAGCACGACCGCGACCGACTCGGTGGCGGGATCGACCTTGATACTGTTGTCGTTCGACAGGATCGACACGCGCTGGCCGACTGTCGGGGTCTTGGGACCGCCATTACCCTTGAACGCACCGCAGCCCGCCAGCGGCAGCGCAATCAGCATCGCGCCCGCCACATAGTGAAGTTTCCGCATTTACTTGGCTTCCTCGCTCGTTGCGGCCGCCGCTGCGTCCGGCGTGCCTTTCTGGTTCGCGGCGACGCGTTCGGCCACACGCTTCGCATCGGCCGCGATGCTCGCTGCCGCGCGGTCGGCGACCGCATCGACGCCGAGCATTCCCGCCATCTGGACGGCGCGCGACTGCAGCGATTTCGAAATTTGCGGCGTCCTGGCGATCCGGCCGTACAGCTTGCCCGCCTCGTCGAATTTGCCCTGCTGGTAATAGGCCGCGGCGCTGAGTTCGGCGGCGCTCGGGAACCAGCTCGACGCCGGATCCTTCGCATCGACGATCGGCTTCAGCCGCGCGATGACCGCTTCGGGCTTCAGCGTGTCGAATTCGAGCGCGGTCTGGCGGATCAGCGCCATGTCGCGCAGCGACTGGTCGAGCTTCGTGTCTGCAGCGACCTTTGCGACGAGCGCGGCGGCGCCCTTGATGTCGCCCGACTGCGCCTTCAGGTTCGACTGTTCGAGGAGCGCGGCAGCGCGGTACGCGGGATCGCCCTCGCCCTCCAGCGTCTTCAGCGCCGCGGCGGCCGCCGACGGCTGGCCGCTCGCCACCTTGTCGAACGCCGCCAGCAGTTCTTCGGCTTTTTCGCCGCGCGCGACCTCCTGCCGATGACCCCAATAGAGGTAACCGCCGAAAGCGAGCAGCGCCGCGATCACGCCCGCGACGATCCAGCGGCCGAAGCGCTGCATGATCGTGTCGAGCCGATCCTTGCGAACCGCCTCATCGACTTCCTGCAGCAGCGCCGCATTGTTGTTCGTCGGGCTCAGGGCCAATCAAACCTCCATAAACCAGCGCCGACGCCGCATGAGCCGCGCCCGCCGGCCGCTTCCTTAGCGGCGGCGCCGACAAAGGCCAAGTGTTTCACTCGGCGTCTCATCCTTCGTAAATCTGATCCCCCGTCGGGAATGAACGGGACCTGACTTCGTCCGCATAATCCTTCACGGCATCGGTAACCGCGCCCGACAAAGTTCCATAGCGTTTGACGAATTTGGGGACGCGTTCGAACATGCCGAGCATGTCGTCGGTGACCAGCACCTGCCCGTCGCATTGCGCCGAGGCGCCGATGCCGATCGTCGGGCAGGCAACCTTGTTCGTGATCTCGATCGCGATCGATTCGAGCACGCCCTCGATGACGATCGAAAAAGCGCCCGCCTGCGCCACCGCGACCGCGTCCTCGACGATCGATCGCGCTTCCTCCTCGCTCTTGCCGCGCACGCCATAGCCGCCGAGGATATTGACCGCCTGCGGCGTCAGCCCGACGTGCCCCATCACCGGGATGCCGCGCTGGGTGAGGAATTCGATCGTCGGGGCCAGCACCTTGCCGCCCTCGACCTTCACCGCCGCCGCGCCGGTTTCCTTGAGCAGGCGCGCGGCATTGTCGAACGCCTGCTGCGGGCTGCCCTCGTAACTGCCGAAGGGCATGTCGACGATCACCGCGGCATGATAGCTGCCGCGCACGACCGCAGCGCCGTGCAGCGCCATCATGTCCATCGTCACGCCGACCGTATGCGGCAGGCCATAGATCACCTGGGCGAGCGAATCGCCGACGAGCAGCATGTCGCAATGCGGGTCGAGCAACTGCGCCATGCGGACGGTGTAGGCGGTGAGCATCACGATCGGCTCGCCGCCCTTGCGCTGGCGGATGCGCGGCACCGTCAGGCGCTTCATCGGCTGCGGGGTCGGATTGGCGCGGCTCGTCGACGTGTCGAGCGTGAGCGTTTTGGGGAGCGTGGACATGGCGCGGGGGTCTAGCCGATGCGCCCCGCTTTGCCAATCTTATCCGCCCGTCCATCGGGAGTACCGAACCGCAGCCCGCACCCCCCCGGCCGTCATTTCCCCTCGCCCGCCTTCACCGCGGGGACCGCCTCGCGCGGATTGTCGCTGAACAGGCCATCGATACCGGCCGCGAGATAGGCACGAACCTCGGCGGCGAGATCGCCGTGCCCGGCGGGATCGAGCCCGCCCTTGTCGGCGAGCGGCAGGAAATAATTCTCGCGGCGGAACGTCCAGGGGTGGACCTTGAGGCCCACGGCATGGGCGTCGCGGACCAGGTTCGTCGGGTCGCCCATCGTGCCGAGCGCGCTCCGCGGAATGATCATTTCCTTGTATGGCCCGATCCCGTCGGCGTAGGCGGCGACCGCCTTCAGCCCCGCCGGCGTCGCCATCGCGGCATAAGTGAGCTTCGGATCGTCGGCGGGACCGCCCTCGGCGTCCATCAACTGGATCAGAGGCAGATCGCTCTTCGCGCGGATCGCCTTCAGGTTGGCAACTTCGAAGCTCTGGATGAACACCGGCGCCTTGCGGCCGCGATAGCCATATCGGTCGAGAATCGCGAGCAAGGGCGGCTCGTGAGGCAGGCCGATCGACGCGAAATAGGTCGGATGCTTGGTTTCGGGATAGACGCCCACCGGCTTCACCCGGCTCGTGTTGGTCTCGGCCAGCAGGTCGAGGATTTCGGCGAAGGTCGGGATGTCATATTCGCCGTCGTGCGCGGTGCCGCGAAGCTGCGGCAACCGCTCCTTCGCACGCAGCGTCTTGAGTTCGGCGAGCGTGAAATCCTCTGTGAACCAGCCCGTCACCGGCTTGCCGTCGATCGTCTTCGTCGCCTTGCGGTCCGCGAATTCGGGATGATCGGCGACATCGGTCGTCTCCGAAATCTCGTTCTCGTGCCGCGCGACGAGGACGCCGTCCTTGGTGAGCACAAGATCGGGCTCGATAAAGTCGGCGCCAAGCGCGATCGCCAGGCGGTAGCTCGCCAGCGTATGTTCGGGCCGTTCGCCCGACGCGCCGCGATGCGCGATGACGATCGGCGGTTGGCCGTCGAGCGTAGGTTCGGCCGCCACGGGATCAGCCCCGCATCCGGCCAGCGACAGCGCGAGCAGCGCAGCGAGCCAGCGGATCATGCAAAACGCCGCTGCCAGTCGTCGGCCGAAAATCCGACGCTGAGATCGCCGTCGGCATCGACGAGCGGGCGGCGGATCATCGCGGGCTGGTCGAGCATCAGCGCCATCGCCGATGTGGCGCCCAGCCCTTCCTTCGCAGCTTCGGGCAGCTTGCGAAAGGTCGTACCGCTCCGGTTGAGCAGTTTCTCCCAGCCAAGCGCGTCGATCCAGCCCTGCAGCCGCGCCGCGTCGAGCCCGTCCTTGCGATAATCGTGAAATTCATATGCGACGCCGTGATCGTCGAGCCAGCGGCGCGCCTTTTTGACCGTGTCGCAGTTGGGGATGCCATAGAGTGTCAGTGTCATGAGCGCCGCGTAGAGCCTGCCGATTACAGATCGAAGGCAGCGACCCTAGGACAGCGACGCGGCGCCTGCAATGCGGCCATTCGCGCTTGCCAGCTTTCCGCGGAGCGCACGCGCGAAGCCCTCGTGGAGCGCCCCCGCGACATCGGGATGCGTCCCCAGATAGGCGCGCAGCCCGGCAGCGGGGATGAACCACAGCCGCGCGTTGCTGGTCAGCACGACGGTTCCCGTCGCGTGGGCGCCGTCGAGCACCGTCGCCTCGCCGATCAGCGCGCCGTCGGCAAGCGCGCCCACGTCGGCGCCGTCGCGGCGGATCGCCGCCCGCCCCTCGGCAAGATAGAAAAGGCAGGGAGCGGCTTCATTTTCGCGGATCAGCACTTCGCCGCGCCTGGCCGAAATCCAGAATCCCTGGTCGATCAGCGTGCGCGCGGTCGCGGGCGGCAGTCCCTGGAAATGGAGATCGCGCAACTCCTGCTCCTCGCGCGAGAAGCGGGTCTGCGAACCCTGCCACCACAGCCGCGCGATCAGACCGAGGTTCACGAGAAGGATCGCGAGGATCAGCAGCGTGAACAGCGTTCCGCGCCAGCCATAGAGTGCGACCGGCAGCGCAAGGAGCGCAGCAACCGCGAGGCCGAGGCGGACATGATTGACCCGCGCCACGAAGCTCGCGACGAGCAACGCGACGAGTGCCCCATAACCGAACCAGGCCGGATCGAAATTGGCCATATCCAACGACTTTTACGGTACGGTCCCCAAGCGGACCACTAGGCCGATAACGTTACCGATTGCCCAACGCCTTGATGCAAAATCGGCAGGCGGCTGCAAAAATCTGAAATAAACTATCATTTTCCAACGGACGAGAAAAGCTTCCCTGCGCAAAATGTCTTCTTCGGCTAATTATATCACTCGCGCTTGCTTCCCGGGGACATAAGCGTCATGGCGGCGGGTGATTCGCGTTTGGATGGAAACTGGCGTAAAAGACGGTCGATATGACGAAACAATGGCAACCGCACAGCTGGCGCTCGCACGAAGCCCGCCAGCTCCCGACCTACAGCGACGACGCGGCGCTCGCCGCGGCCGAGAAGGAACTCGCCGGCTATCCGCCGCTCGTCTTTGCGGGCGAGGCCCGTGACCTGACCGCCGACCTTGGCCGCGTCGCCGAGGGCAAGGCCTTCCTGCTCCAGGGCGGCGACTGCGCCGAGAGCTTTGCCGAATTCCACCCGAACAACATCCGCGACACCTTCCGCGTGCTGCTCCAGATGGCGGTCGTGCTCACCTTCGCATCGAAAATGCCGGTGGTGAAGGTCGGCCGCATGGCGGGCCAGTTCGCGAAGCCGCGCTCGGCGGACATGGAAGAGGTGAACGGCGTCGAGCTGCCGAGCTATCGCGGCGACATCATCAACGACATCGCGTTCGAGGCCGCGGGCCGCGCGCCCGATCCGCAGCGCATGGTCAAGGCATACAACCAGTCGGCGGCGACACTGAACCTGCTGCGCGCCTTCGCCGGCGGCGGCTATGCCAATCTGCACCAGGTCAACGCCTGGACGCACGACTTCATGGACCGCAGCCCGTGGGCGAAGAAATATCAGGAAACCGCTGCGCGGATTTCCGAGGCGCTCGCCTTCATGGAAGCGTGCGGCGTGACCCCCGAAACCGTCCCGCAGATCAAGGGCACCAGCTTCTACACCAGCCACGAAGCGCTGCTGCTCCCCTATGAGCAGGCGCTGACGCGGCAGGACAGCCTGACCGGCGGCTGGTACGGCCTGTCGGGCCATTTTCTGTGGATCGGCGACCGCACCCGCTTCGAGGGGTCGGCGCATGTCGAATATCTGCGCGGCGTCGGCAATCCGATCGGCATGAAGTGCGGCCCGAGCCTCGAGCCCGACGTGCTGCTGCGGCTGCTCGACACGCTGAACCCGAACCGCGTGCCGGGCCGGATGACGTTGATCACGCGATACGGCCACGACAAGATCGAGGCGCATCTGCCCAAGCTCGTCCGCGCGGTGAAGGAGGCGGGCCACCCCGTCGTCTGGTCGTGCGACCCGATGCACGGCAACGTCATCAAGACGAACAACGGCTACAAGACGCGGCCGTTCGAGCGCATCCTCGCCGAAGTGCGCGGCTTCTTCGCCGTGCACCGCGCCGAGGGAACGCATGGCGGCGGCATCCATATCGAGATGACCGGCCAGAATGTCACCGAATGCACGGGCGGCGCGATGGATGTGACCCAGATGGATCTGGCCGACCGCTACCATACACATTGCGATCCGCGCCTCAACGCGGGGCAGAGCCTCGAGCTTGCTTTCCTGCTGGCCGAAATGCTCAATCAGGAAATGGCGGACCGGGCCAGGCAGGCGGCCTAATAGTCAAAATAGAGATGTGTTCCCCCGCCAAGGCGGGGCTCCATCTCCGGTCGTATCGAACTCAGCGGCGGGTGATGGATCCCCGCCTTCGCGGGGACGCACGCCTTCATTCCGACCCCTTATTGTCCCGGCCACAGCTTCGTGTCGGCGAACACCCGCCCAAGCGCGACGTGCAGATCGGCATCCTCCGCCGCGCCGCCGAGCGGCACCTTGTCGGAAAATTCGTCGCTGGTGCCGTGGTAGTCGCTTTCGAGGAATTTTTCGAGCAGCGGCATGTCCGAGAAGCTGCCGCCGACCATCAGCGAGGTGACGCCCTTCGCGCCGAGCGCCCAGCCGTCCTGTCGCTGGACGAAGGCGTCGGCTTCGCCGTCCTCGTCGAGCTTGCGGCCGAGCTTCGTCGCCGCATCGCGCACCACCGCATCATAGGCGGGCTTGCCGCGTCCGATCGTCGCGACGGGGGTGCCGCGCGGCGAGATGGCAATCGTATCGATGTTGAGCGCGACGGTGATGTCGGCGAGCGGCACCACCGGATGGTCGGCGAACCAGTGCGCGCCGAGCAGGCCCTTTTCCTCGGCGGTCGTCGCCATGAAATAGATATCGCGGTCGGGACGCTTCCCGCTCGCGAGGCGCTTCGCCACGGACAGCAGCACTGCGATCCCGCTGGCATTGTCGACCGCGCCGTTGCAGATTCGGTCCTGCGGATCGTCCGGCGCGCAGATGCCGAGATGGTCCCAATGGCCGAGAAACAGCACCGCCTTGCCGTCCGGCTTCGCGCCCGGCAGCTTTGCGATGATATTGTTGCTTTCATAAGCGCGCACGACCGAGGTGGTCGCGAAGTCCGCGGTCGCAGACAGCGCCGCACCCTTGTAATCGGCCGCCTGCGCTGCGGCACGAAGCGCGGCTCCATCCTGTCCCGCCTTCCGGAACAGCGTATCGGCAGCCGCGGGCGACAGGAAGCCGGTTACGGGTGCGCCCGGCGCGGCCGAAGCAAGGCGAGTTGCTTTGCCGCCGACTGAACTCTGGAGCTGGCTCCATAATGCGTCATCGGTGGCAACGACCAGCACCGCGCTCGCACCCGCATCGGCCAGCTTCTGCCGCCGTTCGCGATAGCGCGGAAGATTCTCGCCGAAAGGCGCATTGTCATAGAGCATCACGGCGACCTTGCCGCTGACGTCGGCATTGACCTTGCCCGCGCCGTCAAGGCCATAGCCGACGAACACGACCGGCAGGTTTGCCAGCGAGACTTTGGCATCGCGCCCGGTCAGCAGTACGCCGTCTGCGCCGATGCCGAGATCGCTGCCGTTCACCCTGAACCTGGCCGTCCCGCCCGTCGCCTGCGTCTCGACCAGCGGAACGCCCTGCAGCCAGGGGGTTGCGCTGCCCGGAACGGGTTCGAGCCCGAGCTTCGCCCACTCGCCGACGACATAGGCGATCGTGCGATCCTCGCCCTCGGTGCCGGGGGCGCGGCCTTCGAAGGCATCGCTCGACAGGATTTTTATATGATCGGCGAGTTCGGCCTCGGTCACCGGCGCGTCGCCCTTGGCGGGAGCGGCGGAAACGGCGGGAGCGACGGCCAAAAGGGCGACGGCCGCAATGGCGGCCCGGAATTTCGTGATTTTCATGGGGCTGCCGCATGGCATTTCCGCCACCGACAGACAAGTCGCGTTCGTCGAACGACGAACGGCAGCCGCTACCGCCCCGCTCGCTCCAGCAACGCGCGCGCCGCCGCGACATGCATATCCTCGATCATCCGCCCTTCGTGCCGCTGCGCGCCGCCGGTCGCAGCGGCGACCAGGGCCTCGGCCTCGGCAATCTGGCGTGCCGACGGCGCGAAAGCCGCATTGCACGGGTCGACCTGCGACGGGTGGATCAGCGTCTTGCCGTCGAAGCCGAGCCGCCGCCCCTCGGCCGCTTCCGCCGCGAAGCCCGCCGCATCGTCGAGCGCGTTATATACGCCGTCGAACGCCCGGACGCCGGCCGCGCGTGCCGCGAGCACGATGGTCTGGATCGCGACGCTCATCGCGCTGCGGTCCATGCCGTCCGGCAGCTTCAATTCGTGCGCCAGATCGTTAAGACCGGCGATCAGGCCCACAACGGCCGGATCACTTGCAATGCCGCGCGCGGCATAGATGGCGACCGGCGTCTCGATCATCGCCAGGATCGGCACGCCCAGCACGCGCACCGGATCCAGGTCGGCGACCGCATCGACCTTCGGCAGCACGACCGCGTCGAGCGCGAGGCCGTAGAGCGCCGTGATGTCGGCCTCCTGTTCCCAGCTTCCGGACGCGTTGACCCGCACGGCGATACGCTTGCCGGGATAGCCCGCCTCGACCGCGCGGCGCATCGCCTCGCGCGCTTCGATCTTGCGGTCCGCGGGCACCGCATCCTCAAGGTCGATGATCAGCAGGTCGGCGGCGAGCCCCCGGGCCTTTTCGAGCGCGCGCGCGTTCGATCCGGGGACATAGAGCAGCGAGCGGGGCGGTGCGGCGTCGGTCGTCATGCGCTTTTCTGTGGCGCACCCGCGGCATTGCCGCAATAAGGAAGCGGGTTTGCAACGACGCAATCTTGCAAGAGGGGATGATCGATGGAATTCGCGCTCGCGCTGGTGGTTCTGGCCCTGGTGTTCCTGATCTGGGCGCTGACGCCCGTGCGGCAGGGCTATGCCTACACCATCGAACGCTTCGGCCGCTTCACCCACACCGCGCAGCCCGGCCTCAACTTCATCATGCCGATCTTCGACCGCGTCGGGCGCAAGGTGAACATGATGGAGCAAGTGCTCGACATTCCCGGGCAGGAAATCATCACCAAGGACAATGCGATGGTCGCGGTCGACGGCGTCGTCTTCTTCCAGGTGCTCGACGCCGCAAAGGCGGCCTATGAGGTGAGCGACCTTTATCTCTCGATCATGAACCTGACGACGACGAACCTGCGCACCGTGATGGGTTCGATGGACCTCGACGAAACGCTGTCGAAGCGCGACGAGATCAACACGCGGCTGCTGCACGTCGTCGACGATGCGACGACGCCTTGGGGGGTCAAGATCACCCGCGTCGAGATCAAGGACATCCGTCCGCCCGCCGACATCTCGAACGCGATGGCGCGGCAGATGAAGGCCGAACGCGAAAAGCGCGCCAACATCCTCGAGGCGGAGGGCAGCAGGGCGTCGGAGATCCTGCGCGCCGAGGGGCAGAAGCAGAGCCAGATTCTTGAGGCCGAGGGCCGCCGCGAAGCCGCCTTCCGCGACGCCGAAGCCCGCGAGCGCGAAGCCGAGGCCGAAGCGAAAGCGACGCAGATGGTGAGCCAGGCGATCGCCAGCGGCAATGCGCAGGCGATCAATTACTTCATCGCGCAGAAATATGTCGAGGCGGTGAGCCAGTTCGCGACCAGCCCGAACAGCAAGACGATCCTGTTCCCGGTCGAGGCGACGCAGCTGATCGGCACGCTGGGCGGCATCGGCGAGCTCGCCAGGGACGCGCTCGAACGCAAGACGGGAGCCTGACATGCCCGACTTCATCGCCAATATGGAACCGCATTGGGCGTGGCTCTCGCTGGGCGTGCTGCTCGCCGCCGCCGAGATCGTCGCGCCGGGCTTTTTCCTGATCTGGGTCGGCGCCGCGGCGGTCGTCACGGGTGTCGTCGCCTGGGTCGTGCCGCTGAGCATCCCGCTCCAGCTCGGGATCTTCGCGATCCTGTCGTTCGTCGCGCTCTACGGCGGACGCCGCTGGCTGAAGGCGAACCCGATCACCACCACCGACCCGCACCTCAACCAGCGCGGCGGCCGCCTCGTCGGCGAGGTGCTGACGGTGACCAAGGCGATCGAGGACGGCCGCGGCCGCGCCAGGGTCGGCGACGGCGAATGGCCGGTGCACGGGCCCGATACGGCCGAAGGCGCGAAGGTCCGCGTCGTCAGCGCCGACGGCGGCGTGCTGGTGGTCGAGGCGGCTTAACGCCAGCAAAATTTAGCCGCGTGTCCCCGCGAAGGCGGGGACCCATCTCCTGCCGGTTCGAATTAGCACCAGCCGATGATGGACCCCCGCCTGCGCGGGGGCGCACGGCTCTCCGACGGATAGACTAGCCCCCGCGCGGCCGCGAATAGATCGCCACCACATGCCCCAGCGCGTCGCTGTCGCCGATGCGCCGGAAGCCCAGCTTTGCCGATACGCGCTCCGACGCCGCGTTGCCATGGTCGATGATGCAGCGCACTTCGCTGGCGTCGAGGTTCGCATCGGCCCATGCGAGCGCCGCGGTCATCGCCTCGGTCGCATAGCCGGCGCCCCAATGATCGGCGTCGAACGCCCAGCCCGCCTCGGGACAATCCTCAAGCTCGGGAATGCCGCGGCAGAAGTAGCTCAAGCCCCCCATGCCGACGAGCGCATCGCTCGCGCGGTCGGCGAAGACCCAATAGCCGAAGCCCATCACCGGCCAGAGCCCCGCCGAGCTCAGGAACTTGCCCCAGCTGGCGTCGGGCGTGCGCGGTTCGCCGCCGATGAAGCGCGTGACGCGCGCGTCGGCCCACATCGCGATATGGACGTCCTTGTCCGAAAAGCGCGTCGGGCGAAGGCGAAGGCGATCGGTCTCGATCATCGGGGCCGCGGTGAATTTCGGGTCGGTGAACATGGAAGCCGCCATGCCGCAGCGCCGGGGCGCCGGTCAATCCGCCCGATCAATCCGCGACGAAGAAATGGTCGAACAGGTCGTGCAGCACCGCCTTGCCGTCGACCTGCGGCTTGGTCCGCAGGACCGCCAGCGTATCGACGCGCGCCAGCACGTCGACGTGGCGCGTCACCACCTGATAGGCTGGGCGATCGACGAAATGGTGGAACAGGAAGATGCAGTCGGGCTTGCAGTGAATGATCGACTGCAACAGGCAGGCGACGCGAAAGCGGCCGTCGAGCAGCACCGCATCGGGGCTGCCCGACAGTTTTCGCCAGACATCGATATGATAGCGCGGCCAGTCGCGCGCCCGGCCCGCGTCGGCCGGATAACCGCCCTCGCGCGTCGGGCCGATATCGGCATGAAAGGGGGTGAAATCGATCGCGGCGCGCGCCAGATTCTGCCCCACTTCGTCGAGCCAGGCGGCGTCGCCGTCGACCGCGACGATCTTGCGCACCTGCCGCGCCGCGACGAGCGTCGCGTTACCGCAGCCGAACTGGAGCAGCGAATCCCGTCCCGCGAGTTGCAACTCAAGCTGCGTGATCTCCGCCGCCGACATCCGTGGCTGCATGACGCCTCCCCTGACCCCTAGCGGGGATATGGGACAGAGACAGGGACGTCCAGAGGCAAGCGGCTGCCGGGGGCAGGACGCTGCCATGCCTTGCCAGGTCATCGCGGCATGGATTTTCAAAGTTCAGGAAAGTTCAGCCCATTGCGTCGCCGGTTTGGGACCGGGGGGATTGCCGAACGCCTCCCGCCCGCCTCGCCGCGTTGATTCCCCACGTAAGAGCGTGGGATGAAGGCTGACACAGCGGGATAATGTAGGAAAGACCCTTCTTTGCGTCGGCTTTGGGGTGGGGAGCGGCCCTTCAATTCTCGTCATGCTGGCTGCGGCGATGCTATAA
>NZ_JAFMTR010000037.1 GCF_018682675.1 Sphingopyxis soli | reverse complement strand
GGATGCAAGGCCCGGCCATGGATGCTGAAACAGCGAGGCCATCGCCGCAGCCAGCATGACGAGGTTTGGAAGGCCGCTCCCCGCCCCATAACCGACCATCGCCCCGTTCTGGGGATCATCCCACCTCGGCAATATCCCCTGCCCGGTCGCCGAGCAGATAGCGCGGCCCCGCCCCGCGCTGCGCCGCCTTGTCCCGGGCGTTATAGAGCCCGCATTTCTTCAAGGACAAACAGCCGCACCCGATACATTGATCGAGCAGTTCGCGCGTACGCGCCAATGCCGCGATCCGCGCATCGATCCGCGCGCGAAGGCCGGTGCTGATCCGCGTCCAGTCGGCCGCGTTCGGGGTGCGTCCGGCGGGCAGGCGCGCGAGCTCGGCGGCGATCTCCTCCAGTCTCAGTCCCATCTGCTGCGCGATCAGGATGAAGGACACGCGGCGGATGTCGGCGCGCAGAAAGCGCCGCTGCCCACCGGCGGTACGCAGCGCCTCCAGCAAACCCTTCGCTTCATAGAAACGGATCGCCGACACGGCGGTGCCGGTACGCGCCGCCAATTCGCCGATCGCGATCAGGTCGGTCCGATGCATGGCCATGTTCTTTCGCTTTCCGCTTGATCTAAACCTCACTTGAGCTTTCATACACCGCTGCGTCAACCCGAATCACGAAAGCAGAACCATGACGCACCCCTTCATCGAACATGTAAACCTGACCGTCAGCGACCCCGATCGCACCGCGGGTATCCTGTCGGCCATCTTCGGCTGGCACGAACGCTGGCGCGGTCCCGCACGCGACGGCGGCCGGACGATCCATCTCGGCACCGACACCGCCTATGTCGCGCTCTACACCGGCCCCGACGGCCAACACGCTGACGCCCGCTATCCGAAGGGCGAGCCGCTCAACCATGTCGGCGTCCAGGTCGACGACCTCGACACCATCGAGATGCGCGTGAAGGCGGTGGGTCTCACCCCCTTCAACCACGGCGACTACGAACCCGGTCGCCGCTTCTATTTCTTCGACCCCGACGGCATCGAATATGAGGTGGTCAGCTATTCCGAGCCGCGCCCGCGCTGAATCGTCGCAACATACCGCATTCAGGCGCGTTTATCGCTCATCGGGGGGAGTACGAGACAAGGAGACCCTGCCGATGAGCGACGATATCAAACAAGATTTCTGGAAGGCGCTCGACGCCAGCCCCTTTGTCATGATCGGCCTGACCGGCGAGCGTCAGCATCATATCCCGATGAACGCGCAGCTCGACAAGGATGCGAACGGCGCCTTCTGGTTCTTCACCGCAACCGACAACCGCATCGCGGGCGGCGGCCCCGCTATGGCGCAATTCGCCTCGAAGGGGCACGACCTCTTCGCCTGCATATCGGGTACGCTGCGTCGCGAAGACAATCGCGCGGTCCTCGACAAGCTCTGGAACAACAGCATCGCGGCCTGGTACGAGGGCGGCAAGGACGATCCGAAACTCGTCCTGCTCCGCTTCGACCTCGAAGACGCCGAAATCTGGACCGCCGAGCCGAACCTGAAGGGCATGTTCAAACTCGCGACCGGCATGACGATGAAGGAAGGCGACCTCGGCAAGCATGCGGAGGTGACGCTCTAGACCGACGGCGCGATCCGCCCTTCGCGGAACTCGAACCCGCCCTCACGGTCGCGCGCGAGAAGCGCGGGCCCGTCGAGGTCGACCCATTTGGCGCGCTGCGCCAGCACGAATGCGGGGCCGATCGCCAGGCTGGTGCAGAGCATGCAGCCGACCATGATCGACAGCCCCGCTGCATCGGCCGCATCGGCGACCTTCAGCGCCTCGGTCAGCCCGCCCGCCTTGTCGAGCTTGATGTTCACTCCGTCGTAGAAAGGACCGATCCGCGCCACATCGGCGGCGGTCTGGCAGCTTTCATCGGCAACGAAGGGAATCGGGGCATAGATGGGGTCAAGCAATGCGTCGGCGCCGACCGGCACCGGCTGCTCGATCATCTCGACGCCCATATCGGCCAGCGCCTCGGCCTCGCTCAAAATATCGACCGGACCCCAGCTCTCGTTGGCGTCGGCGATCAGCCGCGCATTGGGCGCACCCTTGCGCACTCCGGCGACGCGCAGCCGGTCGCCTTCACCGGTCAGCTTGATCTTGAGCAGGCGGTAACCGTCGGCCTCGGCGGTCGCGGCCTGCTCGGCCATCGCCCCCGGCGTACCGAGCGATATGGTGTAGGCCGTCGTCCGCGCAGTCGGCGGGCCATCGCATCCGGCGAGTTGCCACAGCCGGAGGCCACGCTGCTTCGCCTCGAGATCCCAGAGCGCGCAATCGATCGCGTTGCGCGCGGCGCCGGGCGGCATCAACTCCTGCACCGCCGCCCGTGCCTCGGCCGCGCTCATTTCGGCGATGTAGGGGGCGACACGCAAAAGCTGGTCGCGGCATCCGACGGCATCTTCGCCGAGATAATAGACCGGCGTGCCCTCACCGCGCCCGGTCGCGCCCTCGCCTTCGACCTCGGCGACTACCACATCGACATGGTCGGTCGCGCCGCGGCTGATGATGAAGCGTCCCGCCACCGGCCAGCGTTCGACGCGCGCGCTTTTCAGATGAACGGCCATCGTCCCTTCCTATGGCCGTTTCGACGTTTCGCAAGCGGGCTTTGCGGCAATGGGCCTTGGGCTATCAGGCGCCGTTGGCGCGGATCCACTTTTCGACCACCGGCGCGATATCGTCGCGCCACTTGCGGCCGTTGAAAATGCCGTAATGGCCGACCCCCTTCGCCATCAGATATTTCTTTTGTTCGGCTGGGAGCGACTTGGCGAGCGTCAGCGCCGCCTTCGTCTGTCCAAGCCCCGAAATATCGTCGCGCTCGCCCTCGATCGCGAGCAAGGCGATATCCTCGATCTTCGCAAGATCGACCGGTTTGCCGCGATGGAGCATCTCGCCCTTGGGCAGCGCGTGGCGCTGGAACACGACATCGACCGTCTGGAGGTAGAATTCAGCGGTCATGTCGCAGACCGCCCGATACTCGTCATAAAATTCCTTGGTCTTGTCCGCGCTTTCACCGTCGCCTTCGACCAGATGTTTGAACATCGACCAATGGCTCATCATGTGATTGCCAAGGTTCATCGACATGAAGCCCGCGAGCTGCAGAAAGCCCGGATAGACGCGTCGGCCCGCGCCCGGATACCAGGCGGGAACCGTGACGATCACATTTTCCTGGAACCAGGCATAAGGCCGCGTCATGGCATGTTCGTTGACCGCGGTCGGCGCCTTGCGCGTGTCGATCGGCCCGCCCATCATCGTCAGCGTCTTCGGCCGGCACTTGTGCTTGTCCGCCGCCATAATGGCGGCCGCCGCATAGCTCGGCACCGATGGCTGGCACACGGCGAGCATATGCGCACCCGGCCCGATGTGCTCGAGCCACGAAATGAGATAATCGATATAGTCGTCGAGGTCGAACTTGCCGGCTTCGAGCGGGACGTTGCGCGCGTCGCGCCAGTCGGTGATCCAGACGTCATGCTCGCCGATCATCCGCTCGACCGTGCCGCGCAGCAGCGTCGCATAATGGCCCGACATCGGCGCGACGATCAGCAGCTTGGGTTTGCCCGCGCTCTTCTTGTGCGTGAAATGCTTGAGCTGGCCAAAGGGTTTGCGCGCCTCGACCTTTTCGGTCACGCGGACGCTCTCGCCTTCGGACATGCTCTCGTAAAGTTCGAACCCCGGCTTGCCGCGCGGCGCGGCAGCATGGGCGAAGACTTCGAGCGCCGAAGCGAACATCGGGCTGCCGCCAAAATAGCCAAGGGGATTCGCGGGATGCTGAATCACCTGGGCGCCGGCGGTCGCCAGAGCGCTGGCCCCCGCGAGCCAACTCTTTTGCATTTCAAAGGCATGATACAGCATTATCGATAGTCCTTGCGTACGGGGCGGCGCTCTGGCGGCGCCTGCTTTCGGACCAGTCTAGGCCATCGGTGTCATTGTGCAATGCATCAAAGTCATTCCGCCCATATTTCCCCGGCAATATTATGGGACGGCGAAGCGATTGCGGGCTTGCGCTCGCCTTCGCTTTACGCAGTTCCGCTTCATGGTCCTTGAAGCGCGCCGCCATTCTGCATCGTTGAGCGGCAACCGCGCGGCTGCTAGGGCGATGCCGATGGCGACCAAATCCGATAAATCGACCCCGCCGCGCAAGCTCGGCAGCCTGCGCATGGTCTGGCATTACGCCAGCAGATATCCGCTCCAGTTGCTGATCGCCGCGGTCGCGCTCGGCATCGCGGCGCTCGCGACGCTCGCGATCCCTTACCAGTTCAAGGAAATGATCGACTCCGGCTTCGTCGCCGGCGGCGGCGATGTCAGCCCGCATTTCCGCTTCTTCTATGTGATTGTCGTGATCCTCGCGCTCGCGACCGCGCTCCGCTTCTATTTCGTGAGCTGGCTCGGCGAGCGCACCGTCGCCGATATCCGCGAGGCGGTGCAGCAGAACCTCCTCCGCCTCGCGCCCGGCTTCTTCGAAGAAAACCGCCCCTCCGAAATCGCCTCGCGCATGACCGCCGATACGGCGATTATCGAGCAGACCGTCGGCACCACCGTCTCGGTCGCGCTCCGCAACACGGTGATGGGGATCGGCGGCATCGGTTATCTCTTCTCGCTCTCGCCGAAGCTCACCGCGGGGATATTGATCGGCATCCCCGTCATCATCCTGCCGATCGTCCTTTTGGGCCGTCGCCTCCAGAAGGTCTCGCGTTCGAGCCAGGACCGCGTCGCAGACATCGGCGCGACCACCGCCGAACAGCTCGGCGCCATGAAGATCGTCCAGGCCTTCGGGCAGGAACAGCGCGAGGCAGCCCGCTTTGCCGACGCGGTCGAGGCCAATTTCGCGACTGCCAAGCGCCGCATCCGCCTGCGCGCGATCATTACCGCGACCGTCATCGGCCTGCTGTTCGGCGCGATCACGACCCTGCTCTGGTATGGTGCCGCGGGGGTCGCGGCGGGTACGATCACCGGCGGCACGATCGCCGCCTTCGTCCTCACCGGCGGCCTCGTCGCGGGCGCGTTCGGGGCGCTCACCGAAGTCTATGGCGACCTGCTCCGCGCGGCGGGGGCCGCCGAGCGCCTCAACGAACTGCTCGTCGCCGAGCCGACGATCGCGCCACCTGCCAGTCCCCGCCGGTTGCCCGATCCCGCGATCGGCACGCTGGAGTTCGACCATGTCGAGTTCAACTACCCGACGCGCCCCGATGCCCCGGCGCTTCATGACTTCAGCCTCGCGATCCGCCCGCGCGAAACCGTCGCGATCGTCGGTCCGTCCGGCGCCGGCAAGTCGACGCTGTTCCAGCTCGCCGAGCGTTTTTATGACCCGCAGTCCGGGCAGATCCGCCTCGACGGCGTTCCGCTGACCGACGCCGATCCGGGCGACATCCGCGCGCGCATCGCGATGGTGCCACAGGAGACGGTGATCTTTGCCGCCTCTGCGCGCGACAATCTCCGCTATGGCAACTGGTCGGCGACCGACGACGAACTCTGGGAAGCCGCCCGCGCCGCCAATGCCGAGGAATTCCTCCGCAAGCTGCCCGACGGTCTCGACACCTTCATGGGCGAAGGCGGCGCGCGCCTGTCGGGCGGCCAGCGCCAGCGCGTCGCGATCGCCCGCGCGCTGCTCCGCCGCGCACCGCTGCTGCTGCTCGACGAAGCGACCTCGGCGCTCGACGCCGAGTCCGAAAAGCTCGTCCAGGACGCACTCGAAACGCTGATGCACGACCGCACGACGATCGTGATCGCGCACCGTCTCGCGACCGTACGCGCCGCCGACCGCATCATCGTGATGGACGAGGGGCGGATCGTCGAGGAAGGCCGCCACGACGACCTCGTCGCCGCCGACGGCCTCTACGCCCGCCTCGCGCGGCTGCAATTCCAGGACAAGCTTGCCGCCGCCTGACGCCACCCTTCGAAGGACGCTCCCCGATGACGATCACGCTCTATGACATCACCATCCCCGCTTATGCAAACGGCCTCCGCGCGCTGTCGGGACAGCTCGCCAAGGCGCTGGCGTGGGGCGCGGAAAATGGCGTCGGCGAACTGCAATTCATCGGGTCGAGGCTCGCGCCCGATATGTTCCCGCTCGCGACCCAGGTCCGCTTCACCTGTATGCAGGCGGTGCAGGCCCCGGTTCGCCTCGGCGCGACCGGCGCCCCGGCTCTTGCCGACGACGCGACGGATTTCGCGGGCATGCAGGCGCAGATCGCCGAGACCCTCGCGTGGCTCGACGCCATTGCTCCCGCGGATTTGGGAGATGACGCCGACCGCGCGGTCGGCTTCGACCTGCCGAACGGCATGGCCTTCGACATGACCGCCGTCTCCTATGTGCGCGATTGGGCGCAACCGCAGTTCTACTTCCATCTCGTCGCCGCCTACGCCGTGCTCCGCCACGTGGGCGTCCCGCTCGGCAAGGCCGATTATGTCGGTTACATGATGCAGTATCTGCGCCCGGGGACCGGACCATCGGCCTAACGCGTCGGCTTTCGACCGGAAGTGGACATAAGACCCTCCCCGCTTGCGGGGAGGGGGACCGCCGAAGGCGGTGGAGGGGGCTGGCGTCCTGAAGCGG
>NZ_JAFMTR010000036.1 GCF_018682675.1 Sphingopyxis soli | reverse complement strand
CTCCGTCAGCGCTTCGCGCTGCCACCTCCCCATGGCTACGCCACAGGGAGGAATTCCGTGGCAGCTTCCGGCCGTTACCGGCCATCACTTCCCGATCGATTGCAAATGTCCCCCTCCGCCCGCAACCGGCCCCTGCCTTTGCAGCGACCGGCCACCCTGCGTCCCGCGAACGCCCTTCAGCCAAAATCTGCGCCCATCGCCCCCTAAGTAATTGCATATCGCGGCGGGAACGCTTAACCCGCGCCCATCGACCGATGAGAGTCAGGAAAACGGGGCTGTTATGGCTGGCAACGAACCGAGCGCGCGGCCGCTTTCGCCGCACCTTCAGGTATATAAATGGGCGCCTTCGATGGCGGTTTCGATCCTCCACCGCATCAGCGGCGACGGGTTGGCGATCGCCGGGGCGCTGATGTTCCTCTGGTGGCTCGGCGCGCTTGCCGCCGGTCCCGATGCCTATGCCGCCTTCGTCGCCTGCGTCTGGCACGATCCCAGCCCGGAGATCGGCCTGTTTCACCAGATCACGAACATTCTCGGCAAGGTCGTGCTCGTCGGCCTCACCTGGGCCTTTTTTCAGCACCTCTTCTCGGGGCTTCGCCACTTCGTCCTCGATACCGGCGCGGGCTATGAGCTCAAGACCAACAAGCTGTGGTCGATGCTGGTGATGGTCGGTGCGATCCTCGCGACCACCGCGACCTGGCTCTATATCGCGAAGGAGGCGCTCAATGGGTAATGGTACGCGCCTCGGCCGCGTGCGCGGGCTCGGTTCCTCGCATCACGGCTCGCATCACTGGCTGCAGCAGCGCCTGACCGCGCTCGGCAACATTCTGCTCGTGACCTGGTTCTTCGTCTCGCTGCTCCGCCTGCCGCTCGGCGACCAGGCCGCGGTGCATCGCTGGGCTTCGAGCCCGACCGTCGCGCTTGCGCTGATCCTGCTCGTGATCAGTGTGTTCTGGCACTTCCGTCTCGGCCTCCAGGTGATGATCGAGGACTATGTCCATGGCGAAGCGACGCGCCTGCTCGCGATCGTCGCGCTCAATTTCTATGCCATCGGCGGTGCGGCCTACGGCATCTTCGCCATCGTCCGCATCGCATTGGCCCCCGTAGCGGGCGTTCCGGGGGGCATGTAAGATGACCGAAGCCTACAAGATTATCGACCATATCTACGACACCGTCGTCGTCGGCGCCGGCGGCTCGGGCCTGCGCGCGACGATGGGCAGCGCCGAGGCGGGCCTGAAGACCGCCTGCATCACCAAGGTGTTCCCGACCCGCAGCCACACCGTCGCGGCGCAGGGCGGCATCGCCGCCTCGCTCGGCAATAACAGCCCCGACCATTGGCAGTGGCATATGTACGACACCGTCAAGGGCTCCGACTGGCTGGGCGACCAGGACGCGATCGAATATATGGTGCGCGAGGCGCCGGCAGCTGTGTACGAGCTCGAACATGCGGGCGTGCCCTTTTCGCGCAACGCCAACGGCACCATCTATCAGCGTCCGTTCGGCGGCCATATGCAGAATATGGGCGAAGGCCCGCCGGTGCAGCGCACCTGCGCCGCGGCCGACCGCACCGGCCATGCGATGCTGCACGCGCTCTATCAGCAGTCGCTGAAATATGACGCCGACTTTTTCATCGAGTATTTCGCGCTCGACCTGATCATGGAAGACGGCGCGTGCCGCGGCGTGATCGCGCTGTGCATGGAGGATGGCAGCATCCACCGCTTCCGCAGCCAGGCGGTCGTGCTCGCGACCGGCGGCTATGGCCGCTGCTATTTCACTGCGACCTCGGCGCATACCTGCACCGGGGACGGCGGCGGCATGGTGCTGCGCGCCGGCCTGCCGCTGCAGGACATGGAATTCGTCCAGTTCCACCCGACCGGTATTTACGGTGCGGGCGTCCTCATCACCGAGGGCGCGCGCGGCGAGGGCGGGTATCTCACCAACTCCGAGGGCGAGCGCTTCATGGAACGCTATGCCCCCTCGGCGAAGGATCTGGCGTCGCGTGACGTCGTCTCGCGTTCGATGGCGCTCGAAATCCGCGAAGGCCGCGGTGTCGGCCCGCACGCCGACCATATCTATCTGCACCTCGACCATATCGATCCTGCCGTGCTTGCGGAGCGCCTGCCGGGGATCACCGAGAGCGGCAAGATTTTCGCCGGCGTCGACCTGACGCGCCAGCCGCTGCCGGTCGTGCCGACGGTCCATTACAATATGGGCGGCATCCCCTGTAACTATCATGGCGAAGTCGTCACGCTGAAGGACGGCAATCCCGACACCGTGGTTCCCGGCCTGTTCGCGGTCGGCGAAGCCGCCTGCGTGTCGGTCCACGGCGCAAACCGTCTCGGCTCGAACAGTCTGATCGACCTCGTCGTGTTCGGCCGCGCGACGGGCCACCGCCTCAAGGAAATCCTCACCCCGGGCGCGGCGCAGGCGCCGCTGCCGAAGGACAGCGCCGATCTGGCGCTCGGCCGCCTCGACCATTTCCGCAACGCCAATGGCGGTTCGCCGACCGCGGAAATCCGCACCGAGATGCAGCGCGCGATGTCGCAGCACGCAGCGGTGTTCCGCACCGACGAGCTGATGGCCGAGGGCAAGGAAAAGCTCGCCAAGACCTACAGCCGCATGAACGACGTCCATGTCGCCGACCGCAGCCTGATCTGGAACACCGACCTCGTCGAAACGCTCGAGCTCGACAATCTGATCGCGCAGGCGACGGTGACGATGCATTCGGCGTACAACCGCAAGGAAAGCCGCGGTGCCCACGCGCACGAGGATTTCCCCAACCGCGACGACGAGACGTGGATGAAGCACACGATCAGCTGGTTCGACGGCTGGGGCGGCAAGGGCGGCGGCGTCCGCCTCGATTACCGGCCGGTTCACGAATATACGCTGTCGGACGACGCCGAATATATCAAGCCGAAGGCGCGCGTTTACTAGAGTGTTTTCAAGTCAGGTGGAATCACCTGACGACTCGGAAAACACGGCAAAACAAGAA
>NZ_JAFMTR010000035.1 GCF_018682675.1 Sphingopyxis soli | reverse complement strand
CCCCTCCCCAACCCTCCCCCGCAGGGGGGGAGGGAGCAACTTTGCGCACCCTCGCCATGGCCGCGATCGACCGCACGCGCTTCGTCCCCGCCAAGGGCCGCAACCGCATCGGGTCGATGGTCGAGGGGCGCCCCGACTGGGTGCTCAGCCGCCAGCGCGCATGGGGCGTGCCGATCACGCTCTTCGTCGACCGCAAGACCGGCCAGTATCTCAATGACCCGCTCGTCAACGACCGCATCGTGACCGCGGTGCGCGAGGGCGGCGTCGACGCCTGGACCGACGCGCGCGCGCAGGAGTATCTCGGCGAGGCATATAACGCTGCCGATTACGAGCGCATCACCGACATTCTCGACGTCTGGTTCGATTCGGGCTGTACCCACGCTTTCGTACTCGAGAGCGGCAAATGGCCCGAGCTTCGCTGGCCCGCGGACCTCTATCTCGAAGGCAGCGACCAGCATCGCGGCTGGTTCCAGTCGTCGCTGCTCGAAAGCTGCGCGACGCGCGGCCGCGCGCCCTACGACGCAATCCTGACCCACGGCTTCACGATGGACGCCAAGGGCATGAAGATGTCGAAGTCGCTCGGCAACACGGTCAATCCGCTCGACCTGATGCGCGACTATGGCGCCGACATCCTCCGCCTGTGGGCGCTGTCGGTCGACTTCACCGAGGACCATCGCATCGGCGACGAAATCCTGAAGGGCGTCGCCGACCAGTATCGCAAGCTCAGGAACACCTTCCGCTACCTGCTCGGCGCGCTCGACGGGTTCAGCGAGGAGGAGCGCGTCTCCGACGTCGCAGCGATGCCCGAACTCGAACGCTATATGCTGTCGCTGCTCGCCGATCTCGACGCCAAGCTCGCCCGTGCGGTCGATGATTTCGACTTCAACAGCTACACGCGCCTGCTCGCCGATTTCTGCAACGAGGACCTCTCGGCCTTCTATTTCGACATCCGCAAGGACGTCCTCTACTGCGACCTCGGCCCCGCCGCCCCGCTCGGCACCGACACCCGCCGCGCGTACCGCAGCGTGCTCGACGTGCTGTTCCATGCGCTGGTGCGCTATGCCGCACCGGTGCTGGTGTTCACGAGCGAGGAAGTCTGGGGCACGCGCTATCCCGACGCGGGCAGCGTGCATTTGCTGGAGTGGCCGGTGCTGCCGTCATTTGAAAGCGACAACGATCTCGTGCTGCGGAACACCGAGCTTCGCGAGCTTCGTGGCAAGGTCACTGAAGCCATCGAACCGTTGCGCCGCGAGAAAATCGTGCGCTCCAGCCTCGAAGCAGAGGTCACGATGAGCGACCTTGAAGCGATCCTGCGCGATCTCGATCTCAGCTATCTGGCTGAAACTTTCATTTCGGGCGCCGTGCATCTTGTGCCGGGGCACGACGGGATCACGATCACCCCCACCACCAACCACAAGTGCGGCCGCTGCTGGCGCCACCTCCCCGAAGTGAGCGAGGACGGCGCCTTGTGCAATCGCTGCGAGACGGTATTGGACGCCCGATGAGCACGCGTTCCCCCCATCTGCGTTTCGGTCTCGTCATCGCGGCGATCGCCTTCGTCCTCGATCAGGCCGCGAAATGGATCGTCACCATTCCGCTGTCGCTCGAAACCAAGCCCTATGGCCAGATCGAGCTGCTGCCCTTCTTCAATCTGACCTGGGCGGAGAATTGCGGCATCTCGCTATCGATGTTTGCAAAATGCAACGACACGACGCGCTGGACGCTCGCAGCGGTGACCGCGTTCGTCGCGCTGGCCGTCGGCGTCTGGATGACGCGCGAAAAGGCGAAGGGCGACGTCATCGCGCTCGCGCTGATCCTCGGCGGCGCGCTCGGCAATATCGTCGACCGCATCCGCCTCGGCTATGTCGTCGACTATGCCGACCTGCATTTCGGCACCTTCAAGCCCTTCATGATCTTCAACGTCGCCGATGCCTGCATCAGCATCGGCGTGCTTTTGCTGGTTGCGCGCGCGCTGCTCTTGGGCGAAAAGGCCCCTCCGGCGGCCGAACAGCCTGCCAAAGAGTAACGGGGCGAATTGGGAGTATTTTGTAAAGTGAACCGGACCACCGCCATTCTCGCCGCCTCGATTCTCGCGACGACGCTCTCGGCCTGCGGGTCGAACAATCTGTTCAGCCGCGACCGGCCCGACGAATTCGCGGTGTCGCGTCAGGCGCCGCTCGTCGTGCCGCCCGATTTCTCGCTGACCCCGCCGGCGCCCGGCGCCGCGCGTCCCGGCAATGAATCGACCGCCGAACAGACGCTGAAGGCGCTCTTCGGCGGCCCTGCCCAGCGCAGCGCGACCGAAAACCAGATCATCGGCAGCGCCGACGGCCAGCGCGGCGACCCCGGCGTGCGCAGCAATGTCGGCAGCCCCGACACGCAGGTCGTCGACAAGGGCCTCGTCACCCGCGACATCATCTTCGCCCCCGAAGGCGACGGCCGCGACGCGCAGGCGGCGATCCCGGGCGCGTAGCGCGAACGCCAATCGAACGGATGACGGCCCGCTGATCCCGGGCCGTTTTCTTTTGATCGATATTTCCTTCGTCATTCCGGACCCTTCGACACGCTCAGGGGTGACGAAGGAAGAAATCCTCCCTGTCGCTCGGCGATGGCGAGGTAGCAGCCCGCAGGGCGAATATAAAACTACGCCCGCGCCCCCGCTTCCTCGACCCCTGCGCTGTTGTGGCGCAGCGCCTTCAGCACGCAATCGACGATCTGCGGCGCGTTGAGCCCCGCGGCGTCATATTGCGCCTGCGGCGAATCCTGGTCCTGGAATACATCGGGCAGCCGCATCGTCCGCAGTTTCAGCCCGGCGTCGATCAGCCCCTCGTCGCTCGCCAGGGTCAGCACATGCGCGCCGAGCCCGCCGATACTGCCCTCCTCGATCGTCACGCACACCTCATGGGCGGCCAGCGTCCTGCGGATCAGTTCCTCGTCGAGCGGCTTCGCGAAGCGCAGGTCGATCACGCTCGTCGACAGCCCGCGCGCCTCCAGCGTGTCGGCCGCCTTCACCGCTTCGGCCAGCCGCGTGCCGAGCGAGAAGATCGCGACGGTCTTGCCGGCCCGCACGACGCGGCCCTTGCCGATCTCCAGCTTCTGCGGAACCTCGGGAAGCGGCACCCCGGTGCCATTGCCGCGCGGATAGCGGAAGGCGATCGGACCATCGTCATATTCGGCGGCGGTATAGGTCATATGGACCAGCTCGGCCTCGTCGGCCGCGGCCATCACCACCATGTTGGGCAAGGTCGCCAGATAGGTGACGTCGAACGATCCCGCATGGGTCGATCCGTCGGCCCCGACGAGCCCCGCACGGTCGATCGCGAAACGCACCGGCAGATTCTGGATCGCCACGTCATGGACGACCTGGTCGTACGCGCGCTGGAGGAAGGTCGAATAGATCGCGGCGAACGGCCGCATCCCCTGCGCCGCGAGTCCCGCGGCAAAGGTCACCGCATGCTGCTCGGCGATGCCGACGTCGAAGCTGCGGTCGGGGTGCGCCTTCGCGAACTTGTCGACGCCGGTCCCCGACGGCATCGCCGCGGTGATCGCCACGATCCGCGGGTCGCTGTCCGCCAGCTTCGCCAGCGTCTCGCCGAAGACATTCTGGTACGATGGCGGCCCCGGCGGCGCCTTCGCCTGTTCGCCGGTGATCACGTCGAACTTCTGGACGCCGTGATATTTGTCGGCGGCGGCCTCGGCGGGGGCATAGCCCTTGCCCTTCATCGTCACCGCATGGATCAGCACCGGACCATGGTCGCTGTCGCGCACATTCTCCAGCACCGGGATCAGATGCTCCAGATTATGCCCGTCGATCGGCCCGACATAATAAAAGCCCAGCTCCTCGAACAGCGTCCCGCCCATCGCCATGCCGCGCGCGAACTCGTCGGTCTTCTTCGCCGCCTTGTGCAGCGGCTCGGGCAGCTTGCGCGCAAAGCGCCGCGCAATCTCGCGCAGCTCGATAAACGGCCGCGACGACACCAGCTTGGCCAGATAGGCCGACAGTCCGCCCACCGGCGGCGCGATCGACATATCGTTGTCGTTGAGGATGACGATCAGCCGGTTGCCCGCCTGCTTGGCGTTGTTCATCGCCTCATAGGCCATGCCCGCCGACATCGACCCGTCGCCGATCACCGCGATCGCGCGGCCCGGCTCGTCCTTCAGCTTGTTCGCGATCGCAAAGCCCAGCGCCGCGCTGATCGAGGTCGACGAATGCGCCGCGCCGAACGGGTCATATTCGCTCTCGCTCCGCTTGGTGAAGCCCGAAAGCCCGCCGCCCTGCCGCAGCGTGCGGATGCGGTCGCGGCGCCCCGTGATGATCTTGTGCGGATAGCATTGGTGCCCGACGTCCCAGACGATCTTGTCGCGCGGCGTGTCGAACACATAGTGAAGCGCGACGGTCAATTCGACCACGCCCAGCCCCGATCCCAGATGCCCGCCGGTGCTGCCGACGGCCGAAATCGTCTCGGCGCGCAGCTCGTCGGCGAACTGGCGGAGGTCTTCGGGCTTCAGCTTGCGGAGGTCGGCGGGGACATCCACCGTGTCGAGCAGCGGCGTATGCGGACGGTCGGTCATCGCGCCGTCATAATGGTAACCGCAGAAACTGTCGAACGAAAAGGGGCTAGTCGCGCCTCGCTTCCCCGTCCGCCGCACGCCCTTCCTCTTCGCGCGCCCTCGCCGCATCGACCTGCGCATAGAGCCCGCGCACCATCAGGTCGGTGAACACCAGCATCACCCCGGCCATCCCGACCAGCAGCGCGACCGCCGCGACCGGAAAAGGCCCGATCGCCGCGACCATGCCGCGCCGCATCAGCACCGCCAGCACCACCGCAGCCGCCATCAGCGCATAGCCCGCGAAGCGCCCTGCGCGACTCACCGCGAGCCAAATCCCGCCGGCGGGCTTGTCAACAGCATGGAAAGATTCTGGTGCATGAATGTCACGATGCCGGGGAAAGCAACCTCTCGCAAGACGAACACGTTGCATTGATGTGACATTCGCCTACACCCCCGTTCAGAGGGGCAAGAAAACAGGACAGCTATGCCCGCTTGGATTTCGCACTTTCGCCTCTCCCGGTCCGCACCGATCCTTGCGCTCGCCTGCGCCTTTGCCACCGCGCCCGCCGCGATGGCCGAGGACGCATCGCTTCCCTATGATATCGTCGAACCGGCGGACAGCGGACTGGCGGGCAGCACCGCCCCCACCGGCCTGCCGGCCCCCGGCTATCTGCAGCGCGGCGACATCGACGAGAATATCCTGCTGCCGACCCGCGGCGACGACATCGACGACGATGACGAGAGCCGCAAATGGGCGCGCGACTATTTCGCGGTGGCGGCGGGGGTGATGTCGACGCCCAGCTACAATGGCTCGGACGATCGCACCCTGCTTCCCGCCTTCTACATCCGCGGCCGCGTCAGCGGCTTTTCCTTCTCGACGCGCGGCACCAACCTCCAGGTCGACCTGCTGCGCCAGCGGCGCGGGGCAAAGACCGACGTCAAATTCGGCCCGATCGTCAGCCTGCGCAGCGACCGCACCGGCCGCATCAAGGATCCGCAGGTCGAGGCGCTCGGCGAAAAGAAGCTGGCGGTCGAGGTCGGCGCGATGGCCGGGATCAGCCACACCGGCGTGATCACCAGCCGCTACGACCAGATCGCCTTCCGCGTCGTCGCGCTCAAGGACGTGTCGGGCCGCCACGGCAGCTGGGCTTTCTCGCCGACGATCGACTATGGCACCCCGCTGTCGAAGCGGCTCTATGTCGGCATGTCGGCGTCGATCAATTTCTACGGCAAGGGCTTCGGCCGCTATTATTTCGACATCGACCCCGCGGGCAGCGCCGCGAGCGGGCTTCCCGTCTATAGCCGCGCGGGCGCAAAGGGCGGAGCGGGAAAATATACGCTCGGCCTCGCGAGCGCCTATGCGCTGTCGGGCGACCTCCGCAAGGGCTTCGTCCTGATCGGCGGCGTGCAATATGGCCGGATGCTCGGCCGCATCGCCGATTCGCCGATCGTCAGCATCGCCGGCAGCCGCAACCAGTGGCTCGCCGGCGGCGGGATCGCGTATCAGTTCTGACGGGTGACGACCGGTTGCGGGCATAAGCTCCTCTCCGTCGCGCAGCGATGGGGAGGTGGCAGCCCGCAGGGCTGACGGAGGGGCTATGGCGCGACGTCGCGGCCCCTCCACCATCGCCTGCGGCGACGGTCCCCCTCCCCATGGCTGCGCCACAGGGAGGATAATTCCTTCCTCGTCACCCTCGAACGAGACAAGCGGCTCGGTCGACTTGATCCGGGGTCCATGACTTCAGCACTGGGGTGGATCCCGGATCAAGTCCGGGATGACGAAGGTCTGGAAACCACCCCAAAGCAGACACACGCTCTCAAACCAGCCCCGTCATCCGCATCCGCGCCTTCATCGCGGCGATGAACAGCCGCACCGACGGCAGCGCCGCGCGCGACGGTTCGAACAGCAGGTGGACCGGCAGCGCTTCGGGCTGCTCATCGGGCAGCAGCGACACCAGCCGCCCCGCATCGACCGCCGCCGCGACCTGGTAACTCAGCAGGTTCGCAATCCCGACCCCCGCCTCGGCCGCCGCCAGCGCGGCATCGACGGTGTTGACGATGAAACGCGGCCGCCGTTCGAAGCGCCAGCGGCCGCTCGCGAGCTGCCATTCGTTCGTCGTGCGCGGCCCCTCCATCCCGATCAGCTCGTGCCCCGCAAGTTCCGCGACCACCCCCGGCGCGCCGCGCCGCGCCAGATAGGCGGGGCTCGCGACCAGCATCTGGCGCACCCGGCCGATCCGCACCGCCTTCAGCCCCGAATCGGCGAGCGGGCCGATCCGCACCGCGACGTCGATCCCCTCCTCGACGATGCGGACGTTGCGGTCGATCAGCATCATGCGCGCGCCGAGCGCCGCATGTTCGATCAGCAACGCATCGACCACCGGCAGCACGTGCAGCCGCCCGAACATCACCGGCGCGGTCAGATAGAGCTGTCCGCTCGGCACCGCCTGCACCCCGCGCACCGTCCGCTCTGCCTCGGCCAGTTCGCCGAGCAGCCGCCGCGCTTCGCCGAGGAACGCCGCGCCTTCGTCGGTCAGCGACACCGCGCGCGTCGACCGGTGGAACAATGCCGTGCCCAGCCGCGCCTCGAGCGCCGCGATCCCGCGCGTCACCGCGGGCGGCGAGCTGCCGAGCTTGCGCGCCGCGGCGGCAAAGCCCCCTTCGCCAGCCACCGCAACGAACATTTCCAACGTGAGCAGTCGGTCCATTATTATTCCATTTACCGGAATTAACTTGTTCAGACTTCCACGATTATCACAATCTACGCAACGGCCTAAATCGGTACGGCGAACGGAAGCGTGCCCCCCCCTCCGGCTTCCGTTCGCGCTTCTGGAAGGACGGCAGATGGCGCGAAATTACCGGCATACGCTCTTCGACGACGCGGTGAAGCTGCGACAACAGGCGCACGGCTCGCGCGCCTCCTACGCCAAGCTCGACGCCGGCGCCGACGGCACCCCCGATGCGCTGACGCCAAAGGAAATCGCCTTTATCGAAGCGCGCGACAGCTTCTACATGGCCAGCGTCAACGCCGGGGGTTGGCCCTATATGCAGCATCGCGGGGGGCCCGCAGGCTTTCTCCGCCATATCGGGGGCAACCGCATCGGTTTCGCCGACTATCGCGGCAACAAGCAATATATCAGCACCGCGAACCTTGCCGTGAACGACCGCGTCTCGCTGTTCCTGATGGACTATCCGAACCGGGAACGGCTGAAGCTGATCGGCCACGCAGTGAGCGTCGAACTCGCCGACGATCCGGCGGCGGTCACCGCGCTGATGCCCGAGGGGTATCGCGCGGTGCCCGAGCGCGTCTTCTTCATCGACGTGATCGGCTGGGAGTGGAACTGCTCGCAGCATATCACGCCGCGCTTCACCGAGGCCGAAATTTCGGCGGCGATCAAGCCGATGGCCGCCGAACTCAACCAGCTGCGCGCCGAAATCGCCGCGCTCCGGGCAGAAAGGGATGACCAATGACGACCGCTCGCACCCAGGGCGCGCACCATATCGGGCTCGCCGTGCGCGACGTGGCCGAAGCGCGCGATTTCTTCGTCGAGGCGCTCGGCTTCCGCGTCGCCGCCGAACGCCCCGATTATCCCGCGATCTTCGTCACCGACGGCACGACGCTGCTCACCTTGTGGCAGGTCGCCGATCCGGCGGGCGCGGCCCCGTTCGACCGCCGCGCCAATATCGGCCTCCACCATCTCGCGCTTCGCGTCGCCGACCTCGACGCGCTGCGCACCGTCTTCGCGCGCGTCCAGAACCATCCCGGCACGGCCATCGAATTCGATCCCGAACCGATCCGCGAGGGTGCGACGACGCACCATTTCATCTGCGCGATGCCGGGAGGCATCCGCATCGAATTCGCGACCCCCTTCGCCTGAAAGGAAGACCGATGTCCCGACCTCCGTTGCCCCCGTTCGACCATGACAGCGCGATGCTGAAAGTCCGCCTCGCCGAGGACGGCTGGAACAGCCGCGACCCCGCGCGCGTCGCGCTCGCCTATACCGAAGACAGCGTCTGGCGGAACCGCTCGACCTTCGTCACCGGCCGCGAAGCCATCGTCGACTTCCTGACCGGCAAATGGCGGCGCGAGCAGGATTACCGGCTGATCAAGGGGCTATGGGCCTTCACCGGCAACCGCATCGCGGTGCGCTTCGCCTATGAATGGCACGACGATGCGGGCCAGTGGTGGCGCTCCTACGGGAACGAGAATTGGGACTTCGCCGACAATGGCGAGATGCGGCGTC
This sequence comes from Sphingopyxis soli, assembly GCF_018682675.1. Taxonomy (GTDB): domain Bacteria; phylum Pseudomonadota; class Alphaproteobacteria; order Sphingomonadales; family Sphingomonadaceae; genus Sphingopyxis; species Sphingopyxis soli. The sequence continues at coordinate 66,119 of NZ_JAFMTR010000035.1, read as the reverse complement.
GCATCGCGAGCATCAACGACCTGGCCATTGCCGAATCCGACCGGCTGTTCCACTGGGATCGCGGCGACAGCGGCCGCCGCCCCGACGACCACCCCGGGCTCGAAGAGCTCGGCCTCTGACATCTCCGTCCGCGAAAGGATCCCGGCCATGCCCTATGTCAACATCCAGATCACCCGCGAGGGCGCGACGGCCGCGCAAAAGGCCGAGCTGATCGGCGGCGTCACCGCGCTGCTGCAGCGCGTCCTCGGCAAGAATCCGGCGACCACCGTCGTCGTGATCGACGAGGTCGACACCGACAATTGGGGAATCGGCGGCCTTCCCGTCCTCGACTATCGGGCGCAACAGGCTTCGGGGGGACCGGCACGATGACCAGCGGCAACGCCACCGGATTCGCGATCATCATGTTGCTCACCGGCATCGGCATCCCGATCCTCGCCGCGCTCAACGGCGGCCTCGGCGTCCGGCTCGGCGCGCCGCTGGCGGCGTCGATGATCCTGTTCGGGCTCGCCTTCCTGATCGCGACCGCGGGCGCGCTCGCGACCGGTTCGATCGGGCAGATCCGCTTCACCTCCGACATCCCGTTCCAATTCTACTTCGGCGGGCTTTTCGTGGCCTTCTATGTGATCGCGGTGACCTTCATCGCGCCGCGTTTCGGGGTCGGCAACGCGATCTTCTTCGTCCTCGTCGGCCAGTTGATCAGCGCCGCGACGATCGACCATTTCGGCCTGTTCGGCGCGATGCGCTCGGCGATCGACGTCAAGCGCGTCGCCGGGATCGCGCTGATGGTCGCCGGCGTCTATCTCGCGCGGCGCACGGCGTGATAATCCTCCCTGCGGCGCAGCCGTGGGGAGGGGGACCGCTCGCGAAGCGAGTGGTGGAGGGGCCGCGCCACAGCCCCTCCGTCAGCGGCTGCGCCGCTGCCACCTCCCCATCGCTCCGCGACAGGGAGGATCGCCCTAGCGCCGCGTATAGACCCAGCGCCGCGCCTTCGACCCGTCGATCAGCGAAATCGTCGCGGTCAGCGTGTCGCCCGCGCGGGCATAGGTGATGCGCTGCGGATAATCGTGCGCGGCATTCTCGAAGGTCGCGCTCGTCGCATCGCGCGCCGCCAGCCGGAACGCCACCGGCGCCCCGCCGCCGGGCTGCGCGAGATAGCTGACGGCCCCGTCGGCGCCTGCCTGCAGCCGCAGAAACTCGAACTCGCCGAGGCTTTCGCCCCGCCCCGACCGGCTCGCGCCCAGCATCACCCCGCCGCGCGGCACCGTCCAATATTCCTCGGTCCAGCGCCCCCCGCTATCCTCGCCGCCCTCCTCGATCCACGATCCCGCCATCCAGCCGAGATCGTCGACCGTCGCGGCGGGCGCCGCCGCGGCCAGCAACAGCGCCGACAATCCTGCGAATAATCCCGTCATACGCGCCTCCCTCCCGCATCCAGGGTCAGCATATCGCGCGATGGGCACCCCGCATCGCACGGATCAACCTTGTCGATCCAGCCGGGAGCCCTCTCCTTCATAGTCACCTCAAGGTGCGTACTGCACTTTTGGTTCCTGCCGCATCATGTTCGCTTTCGCAAGCCGGGGGCTCTCCCCTCTCCCCCGCCCCCGGCTGCACCGGTTGGGGAAGGACACAAACATGACGCAGCTTGCCATCGTCGATCATTCGGGCTTCGGCCATACGGACGACAGCCCCGAGGTCACGCCGAAGGCCGGCGACCGCGCCACCGCCGCCTGACTTTCCGCTGCGGCGCGCGGTCTTCGATGGACAGCGCGCCGCCGCCCGGCTAAGCATCGCCCATCCCCGGGGAGCCGCGTCTGTGATGGCCGGTTGAGAGCGGAATAGACCGCGACCCGTTGAACCTGATCCCGGTAATACGGGCGGAGGGAGGGTCGGCGTTCCGCACCGGAATACCCATTCTCGCTCCGGATAGCTGGAGCGACTGCACATGGCCGACATCGACTCGAAGTTCGAATCCGCGACCCCCATCGGCGTCACCACCGGACCCATTCGTGGCAGCCGCAAGGTCCATGTCGCCTCGCCCACCGGCAGCGGCATCCGCGTCGCGATGCGCGAGATCGACCTCGACCCGCACAGCGGCGAGCCCAGCGTCCGCGTCTATGACACCAGCGGGCCTTATACGGACCCCGATGCGACGATCGACATCGCCGCCGGCCTCCCCGAACTGCGCGCCGCCTGGATCCGCGCCCGCGGCGACGTCGAGGAAGTCACCCAGCGCGAGGTGCGGCCCGAGGATAACGGCCAGCTCGGCCCCGACCGTTCGGGCGGCGTCCCCGCCTTCCCCAATGTCCGCAAGACCGTGCTGCGCGCCAAGCCGGGGCAGAACGTCAGCCAGATGCACTATGCCCGCCGCGGCATCGTCACGCCCGAGATGGAATATGTCGCGACCCGCGAAAATCTCGGCCGCGAGCGGCTCGCCGAATATGTCCGCGACGGGCAGGACTGGGGCGCCAGCATTCCCGATTACGTCACCCCCGAGTTCGTCCGCGAAGAGGTCGCGCGCGGCCGCGCGATCATCCCGTCGAACATCAACCACCCCGAAAGCGAGCCGATGGCGATCGGCCGCAACTTCCTCGTCAAGATCAACGCCAATATCGGCAACAGCGCGGTCGCCAGCGACGTCGCGTCGGAGGTCGACAAGATGGTCTGGTCGATCCGCTGGGGCGCCGACACCGTCATGGACCTGTCGACCGGGCGCAACATCCACGACACGCGCGAATGGATCATCCGCAACTCGCCCGTCCCGATCGGCACCGTCCCCATCTATCAGGCGCTGGAGAAAGTCGGCGGCATCGCCGAGGAGCTGACGTGGGAGATTTTCCGCGACACGCTGATCGAGCAGGCGGAGCAGGGCGTCGACTATTTCACCATCCACGCCGGCGTCCGCCTGCCTTACGTTCCCTTGGCGGCGAAGCGCGTCACCGGCATCGTCAGCCGCGGCGGCAGCATCATGGCGAAATGGTGCCTCGCGCATCACAAGGAATCGTTCCTCTACGAACGCTTCGACGAGATTACCGAGATCATGAAGGCCTATGACATCGCCTACAGCCTCGGCGACGGCCTCCGCCCCGGCAGCATCGCCGACGCGAACGACGAGGCGCAGTTCGCCGAGCTCTACACGCTGGGCGAGCTCACCAGGCGCGCGTGGGACCAGGATGTGCAGGTGATGATCGAGGGGCCGGGCCACGTGCCCATGCACAAGATCAAGGAGAATATGGACAAGCAGCTCGAGGCGTGCGGCGAGGCGCCCTTCTACACCTTGGGGCCGCTCACCACCGACATCGCGCCGGGCTACGACCATATCACCAGCGGCATCGGCGCCGCGATGATCGGCTGGTACGGCACCGCGATGCTCTGCTACGTCACGCCGAAGGAGCATCTCGGCCTCCCCGACCGCGACGATGTGAAGGTCGGCGTCGTCACCTACAAGCTCGCCGCCCACGCCGCCGACCTCGCCAAGGGCCACCCCGCCGCCAAGGTCCGCGACGATGCGCTATCGAAAGCGCGCTTCGAATTCCGCTGGCGCGACCAGTTCAACCTGAGCCTCGACCCCGACACCGCCGAGCAATACCACGACCAGACGCTACCCGCCGAGGGCGCCAAGACCGCGCATTTCTGCAGCATGTGCGGCCCTAAGTTTTGCTCGATGAAGATCAGTCAGGAGGTGCGCGAGTTCGCGAAGCTGCACAATCAGGACAGCGCCGGCTTCATCGCGGCGGAAGAGGCCGAGAAGGGCATGGCGGAAATGAGCCAGATTTATGAGGATACGGGGCGCGAGCTGTATATGGGCGCGGGTGGGCGGGAGCATGACTAGACTTGGATAGCGAAGGCGAAGAGCCAAGATTGGGCGCAACTTTGACTTGAGTTTCTTCTGCGCTCATTTCACCTTGCCGTTCTGCCTTATTCGGCAGAAGTGAAGCCCGCAAAACCGAAGTGTTGGACAAAATGCACCGGAGGAAACATGGCGTTCAAAAGCGAAGTGCGAGATACGATTATCAATTCGCTGCTGGAGAAAGCCAGAGAACGTAACTACGGAAAATACTTACCACGACTGACTCTTCGCAATCTACGCGGCTTCAAAGATGAACCGATAAGTTTCGATTTTCCCGTTACTGCGTTAATCGGCCCGAACGGGGGTGGAAAAACTACGGTACTTGGCGCCGCGGGAATTATTTATCGCGACATTCCACCGCGAATGTTCTTTGCCAAAAGCGGAAAATATGACGCGGGGATGCAAGACTGGTCAATTGAATACGAGGTTACTGATCGCGAAAATTCACCCAAGGCGGCCGTTCAACGTACAGCAAGCTTCAAGAGCCTGAAATGGAACCGAGATGCCATGAGTAGGGAGGTTCTGGTTTTTGGTGTTTCCAGAACTGTACCGGCAAGCGAGCGTAAAGAACTTCTTCGGTGCACCGCGAGAAAGTTCGTGGTTCCTGATAGCAGGGTAACTGCACTATCGGAGAGTGCAGCCACAGCGATATCTCGGGTGCTTGGTAAGGATGTTTCGGGCTTTCGCCAGTTAAAAATAGCTCAAAATCTTGATGTTACCCTTCTAACCGGTCGCACAAAAGCCGATGTAGAATACTCCGAGTTTCATTTTGGCGCCGGGGAATCGAGCGTTATCCGCATGATTTCCGCGATCGAGGCGGCTGGTGAGAATGCCATTGTCCTTATTGAAGAAATTGAAAATGGGCTTCATCCCGTCGCGACTATTCGCCTCGTTGAATATCTTATTGATGCTGCAAATAGAAAAAAAGTCCAAGTAATATTCACAACTCACTCCAACGAAGCGCTTCTTCCTCTTCCTGATAAAGCCGTTTGGGCCATGACTAGCGACAAGGCATTCCAAGGGAAGTTGGATGTAAAATCTCTCAGAGCTATTACGGGACAGATAGAAACAGATTCCGTAATATTTGTCGAAGACGCGTTCGCCAAAATATGGATAGAATCGATTTTACGTTGCGGCGACCTACCAGCGGATCATTTTGAAGTGCACCCAATGGCAGGGGACGGAACTGCCGTCGCCATGAACCGCTATCACAACAAAAACCCATCAATTAAAGTACCATCCCTGTGTTTTATCGATGGTGATTCAAAGCAGCATGAAAACGAGCAAGAGAAGGTATATAGACTCCCAGGAGAATCCCCTGAGGCATATATTTTTGATCAATGCATGGAAAAGTGGTCAGAGATTGGCGGAAAGCTGGCCGTGACAATGCTCCAAAAGTTCGAGGACAATGAAAAAGTGGAGGAAATTTGTCGCACTGTCAGAACGACAAATCATGATCCACACCTGCTGTTTGCCCAAGTCGGCGAAAAACTGGGATTGGTCCCAGCACAAACCGTCGCCCAAGCATTTTGCGCACAATGGGCCCAGTCCAATCCGCAAATCGTTGCCGAGTTTCTCACAAAGCTAAAGGGCGAGAGCTAGCATTTGGCTTCAAAGGGCAATTCCGCTCACCCAGCCGCGGACCAACTTGCATGTAACCGCTCACACCATGCTAAACTCGCACCCATGCGCGCCCGCAACCCGCTCTACATCATGGCCAAGCCGCCGCCAGAGGTTCAGGCGCGGATCGCGGCGCTGCCGCGCAATGATCCGTCGCGCGGGACCGACCTCCTCCATGTCACGCTCATCTCGCTCTACGACCTGCACCATGCGCCGCCCGAGTGGCTGCCCGCGCGCGCCTCAAACCTTGGCGCCGCGCCGGGCGGCTTCGCTGCGGCCCCACCCGCAAGATAAGGCTTTCCTACATTATCCCGCCATGCTTCAAGCTGGCGGGTGAGCAGCATCCTTTCCTTTACGCCGCGCCATCCTTCCGCAGCGGACCGGCAAGCGATCGTCATTGGGCTGAACTTTCCTGAACTTTGGATGCAGGGAGCGCGCCGTGCATCCCCGGAATCGGCGGCCGCCCGCGCCCGGCATCGCCTGCGAAGGCGGAGACACGTCGACGCGGGCAGGCGGCGCGCAATGGCGCGCATCGCGGGAGATCGACGCCCGCGTCGCGGTTTATTGAATAAGGATGGAGGCCCGAGCCGGAATCGAACCGGCGTATACGGATTTGCAGTCCGCTGCGTCACCACTCCGCCATCGGGCCTCAGGCGCAGAATTGCGTGGAGACAGCGCCCCTAGCCGCTTTGTTTCGCACTGGCAATCCGTTCGTTTCGCAATCTGCATCATCCGGCACGCGCATCGATGCGCACTTGGCTCCATCCCCTTTGCCCGCTATGCGCGGCGCGGCGGGGTCTTTTGGCTGTATTACTATTGCAATACAGCCATGCTTGGGCTAGAACCGCGCGATACAGGCTTGGGCCCAGGGAATCGGATAGAGACGGATGGCAACGAAATTGAGCGAGACGGGTGCGGCCGCGATGCGCGCCGCGATGATCGACAGCCAGCTGCGCACCAACGACGTCATCGACCCCGACGTCGTCGCCGCGATGGCCGCGGTGCCGCGCGAGGCGTTCGTGCCCGCCGCGCTTTCCGGCGTCGCCTATATGGACCGCGCGATCGCGCTCGGCGACGGCCGCGCGCTCAATCCGCCGCTCGTCACCGGCCGCCTGCTCGTCGAGGCGGCGGTGCGGCCCGGAATGCGCGTGCTGCTGGTCGGCGCCGCGACGGGCTATACCGCCGCGCTGCTCGCGAAGCTGGGCGCCGAGGTCCATGCGGTCGAGGAACGCGCCGACCTGATCGAGGCCGCGCGCGCCGCGGCGGGCGATTCGGCGATCGCCTGGACCCAGGGCCCGCTCGCCGCCGGCGCGCCGAACGCCGCCCCCTTCGATCGCATCGTCATCGAGGGTGCGGTCGAAACGCTGCCCGACGCGCTCGTCGCACAGCTCGCCGAGGGCGGGCGGATCGTCGCCGCGCGCCGCGACGGCAGCGTCACCCGGCTCGTCCAGGGCGTGAAGGCGGGCGGCGCCGTCGCGCTGCGCGCCTTCGCCGACATGGACGTCGCGCCGCTGCCCGGATTTGCCGCGCCCAAGGGCTTCCGGTTCTGAGCGTTGCCCGCCCCCTCCCCCGTTTCAGGCTGAACAAGACGATGCATGACAAGATGACTATCGCAACCGGTCGCCGCGCCCGCTGGCTTGCCGGTCTCGCCTTCGGCGCGCTGGTCGCCGCATCGCCCGCGCACGCCGAAACGCTGCAGGGCGCGCTCGCCAAGGCCTATGAGAACAACCCGACCTTGACCGGCGCCCGCGCGGGGCAGCGCGCGAACGACGAGAATGTGCCGATCCAGAAGGCGGCCGGGCTGCCCTCGGTCGGCGCCAGCGTCGACTATCAGGAAAATCTGGTCGTCCCCGGCAACAGCTTCTTCACCCCCGGCCGCTCGGTTTCGACCGGCGCGCAGCTGTCGGTCCCGCTCTATCAGGGCGGCGCGGTGCGCAACGCGGTGAAGGCCGCCAAATATCGCGTCGAGGCGGGGCAGGCCGACCTCCGCGCGACCGAGGCGAGCATCTTCTCGCAGGTCGTCGGCGCCTATATGGACGTCATCCGCGACATCGCGATCGTCCAATTGAACCAGAAGAATGTGTCGGTCCTCAAGACCAATTTGCAGGCGACGAGCGACCGGTTCGAGATCGGCGACCTGACGCGCACCGACGTCGCGCAGTCGCAGGCGCGCCTCGCGCTTGCCGAGGGCGACCTGCGCACCGCCGAATCGAACCTGATCCGCAGCCGCGAAGCCTATATCCGCCTGGTCGGCGACGCGCCGACCGACCTGCAACCGCCGCCGGTGCTGCCGAACCTGCCGACGACGGCGGAGGAAGCGGTGGCGATCGCGCTCACCAACAACCCCGACATCGATGCCGCGAACCAGCGCCTCAGCGCCGCGCGCGCCGACATCGGCGCCGCGCGGGCGACCCGCGCGCCCAAGGTTTCGGCGACGGTCAGCGGCGGCTACAACAACAATCTCAACTCGATCCCTGCCGGCAACACCACGTCGGACAATACGACGACGAGCACGATCGCCGGCGTGTCGATGACCCTGCCGATCTTTCAGGGCGGCCGCGCCTCGGCGCGCGTGCGCCAGGCGCAGGCGCAGACCAGCCAGGCGATCGAGAATTATGTCGCGGTCGAACGCGACGTGATCGCCCAGACGCGCGGCGCCTATGCCGCGTGGCAGGCGAACGAGCGGATCATCGCCGCGACCGAACAGGCGGTCGGCGCCAACGGCCTGTCGCTCGAGGGCGTTCGCGCCGAGAACAGCGTCGGCACGCGGTCGATCCTCGACATACTGAACGCCGAGCAGGAATATCTGAACGCGCAGGTCCAGCTCGTCTCGGCACGGCGCAACAGCTATGTCGCCGCTTTCTCGGTCCTCGCCGCAATGGGCAAGGCCGAAGCGCGCGACCTCGGGATCGAGGGCGGCGCGCTTTATGACCCCGAGGTCAATTATCGCCGCGTGAAGGGCCAGCTCTGGGATTGGGCCGACGATCCGAAGCCGCAGCAGCAGGCAACCGACACCAGGGCGATTCCGGCCGCCGACGCCGGCGTGCCTGCCTATGTCGAAATCGGCCCGAAACAATAAGGCTTGGCAAAGGCCGCCCCCGGCCGGTAAGATGATGGTTAACCGCCTGTAAGGGCGACCCTGATATCGTGGGGCCCGCAATGGGCAAATGGGGGCAGTAATGGGCGATCTGTCGCGGGAACCATCGATGGAAGACATCCTGTCGTCGATTCGGCGCGTGATCGCGCGCGACGAGGCTCCCGGTGCCCGCGCCCAGCGCGTCGCTGCGGCGAACGAGGATGTTCTCGACCTTCACGAAGGGGAAGCGCCAGATGATGCGATGGCCGATGCACCGCCCGTGATCCCGACCGAGGAAGAGCTGCTCTCGGCCGCCAGCGCCGATGCCACGCGCCAGTCGCTCGACGCGCTGACGGCCGCGGTCGCGCCCGCGGTCACCGCTGCTATCCCGGCCACCCCGACCGGCGGCCGCACGATGGAAGACGTGGTGATCGAGGCACTTCGTCCGATGCTGAAGGAATGGCTCGACGCCAACCTTCCGACGATGGTCGAGGCGATGGTCGCCAGGGAAATCAGCCGGATTACCGGCAAGAAATTCTGATACTTATAATCCTCCCTGCCGCAAGGCGGTGGGGAGGGGGACCATCCGAAGGATGGTGGAGGGGCGGAAGCGCGCCTTGCCGCCCCTCCGTCAGCGCTTCGCGCTGCCACCTCCCCATGGCTTCGCCACAGGGAGGAGGTTACCCCGCCCAATCCTCCAGCAAATAACGCGCGATCGCCAGCGGCGGCGGCGCCATGAAGCTCGCCCCCATCTCGCCGGCGAGCGCCGCGCGCACCTCGGCGCGCTCGACCCACATCGCCGCCTCGAGCTCGGTCGTATCGATCGTCAGCGCGGTATCATGCGCGACCGCGCGGCAGCCGATCATCAGCGACGAGGGGAAGGGCCAGGGCTGGCTCGCCACATACACCACGTCCGACACCTGGATCCCCGCCTCCTCGAACAATTCGCGCGCCACCGCCTCTTCGAGCGATTCGCCCGGCTCGACGAACCCCGCGAGCGCCGAGAAGAAGCCCGGCGGAAAGCCCGGCTGGCGCCCGACGAGCACACGGTCCTGATATTCGGCGAGCATGATCACCACGGGATCGACGCGCGGGAAATGCTCCGAACCGCAATTGCCGCACTTCCGCCCCCAGCCGCCGCGAAAGATCGCAGTCGGCGCCGCACACACCGCGCAGAAGCCATGCCGCGCGTGCCAGTCGACAAGGCTGCGTGCGCCGCCGTAAAGCGCCGCCTCCTCGGGCGACAGCAAGGGGATCAGCCGCATCACCGTCCGCGAGCGCGCGTCGATGCGCGCGCCGGGCGCGGGCGCGCGGACGAAGCGCGGCGCCCCGGCATCGTCGATCCCGAGCAACAGCAGCGCGCGGTCGTCGGCGGGGTCCAGCGGTTCCCAGATCAGCCCGCCCCGCTCGCCGGGCACCGGATCGATCCCGTCCATCGCGAGACAGGTCGCGCGCGGATCCTGCGTTGCCGCGGCAAACGCTTCCGCATCGGTACGCAGGCGATCGGCGCGGTCGATCCGCGCCCCGGTGAAACCAAGCGGCAGCGGCATCAGGCCATCGCATCCTTGTAGAAATTCTTCCCGAAGTCGCGCTGGAAGGGCAGCGCCTCGGCGGGCATATATTGGGCATAGCCACCGACGCGGTAGCCGCGCGCGCGATCGACGAAGCCGATCGTTCCCGCCGCGCCGCCCCAGCCGAAAACGCCTTCGCCCGTCGGCGAGGTCGGCAGCGACACGCGCCCGCCCGCGCCGAACCCTTCGCCCTCGACGAAGCTGTTCTTTGTCGAGGCGCCCGCGGGCAACAGGTTCGACATCGCGAGCCTGGCGGTCTCGGGCTTCAGGATCCGCACGCCGTCGGTCTCGCCTTCGCCGAGCAGCATCGCGAGGAAGCGGTCATAGTCGCGCGCGGTCGAAACCAGCCCGCCGCCGCCATAAGGGATCGGCGGCTTGTCGAGATAGATCGAGCTCGTCGCGGGATCGATCGGCAGCAAGGCGCCACCAAAGGGGGCATAGTTGGTCGAAAGCCGGCCGACGTCGGCCGCCGCAACCTGAAACCCCGTGCTCTTCATCCCCAGCGGATCGAACAGGCGCGCCTTCAGGAACAGGTCGAACGGCTGACCCGACACGACCTCGATCACGCGGCCGAGCAGGTCGAGCCCGACCGAATAGCTCCACTGCGTGCCGGGTTCATAGACCAGCGGCAGCTTCGCGAGCCGGTCGGCGAATTCGGCGAGGCTCGGCGCCGGGGTCGCGGGAGGGAACCCCGGAATCGGCAGGCGGCTGACCTGCCCGCCCAAAATCCCCTGCTCGTTATAGGCGTCGCGCAGCGGTCCCTTCTGGACGATCCCGTATCCAAGGCCCGCGGTGTGCGTCAGCAGGTGGCGCACCGTGATCGGCGTCTTCGCATCGCGCACGTCGGTCAGCGAACCGTCGGGAATGTTCTGAACCTTCATCTTCGAAAAGGCGGGCAGGATGTCGGCGATCGGCTGGTCGAGTGCCAGCTTGCCGTCCTCGATCAGGATCATCGCGGCGATGCCGGTCACCGGCTTGGTCATCGAATAGAGGCGCCAGATCGTGTCGCCGTCGACCGCCCGCGCCGAATCCATCGCCTGCGTGCCCGCGCCAAAGACGTCGAGCGCGCCCTGCCCCCTGCCGATCGCGGCGAGCGTCCCGGCCAGTTCGCGCCGGTCGACGAAGCCCTTGATGAAGGCCGCGGTCGCCGGGTAGGCGGCGGCGCCATCGGCTTTCCACGCCAGCGCCGCGCCCGGCAGCATCAGCCCTGCGCCGCCCAGCGCGAAACCGCCCATCAACGCCCGGCGCGAAACCATCATGGTCATGAAATTCTCTCCCGCATCTTGTCGGTCAGTTTGCGATAGAGCGTCGGCAATCCGGCGGCGTCAAGCGCCGAAAGCGGCCACCACTCGCCTTCCCCTGCGGCATCCTCGCTTTCGCGGGCAACGAGCGTCAGGCGAAGGTCGAAATGGGTGAAACCATGATCGACCTGGGCGATACCGGACTCGGCGGGCGGCACGTCGGTCCAGGCGCCGCCGGGCAGCGCGCGCATCCCGCCGAGCATCCCCTTGTCGGGACGGCGGACGAGCCAGATGGCATCGTCGCGCTCGATCCAGTGCGCGACGCCATAGCGCTGCGGCTTCGCCTTTTTCGCAGGCTTGACCGGCAAGCGCTCGATATCGGCGCGGCCGCGCGCCGCGCAGTCGGCCATCAGCGGGCAGAGGCCGCACGCGGGCGCACGCGGCGTGCAGATCGTCGCGCCGAGGTCCATCAGCGCCTGCGCGAAGTCGCCGGGGCGGCCGCGGGGAACCAGCGGCGCCAGCTCGGCACGAATCGCGCGCTTGGCGGCGGGAAGCGGGATTTCGATGAGCCGGTGCCGGGCGATCACGCGTTCGATATTGGCGTCGATCACCACCGCCGGGCGGCCGAAGGCGATCGCGGCGACGGCGGCGGCCGTATAATCCCCGACCCCAGGCAGCGCGCGTAACCCCGCTTCGCTATCGGGAAAATGCCCGCCATGGTCGCGGGCGACGGCGCGCGCGCAGGCGAGCAGATTGCGGGCGCGGGCGTAATAGCCGAGCCCGGCCCAGGCCGCCATCACGTCGGCGTCGTCGGCCGCCGCCAGATCGGCAACCGTCGGCCAGCGCGCGACAAAACGCTCGAAATAGCCGGCGACCGCCGCGACTGTCGTCTGCTGCAGCATGATTTCGGCCATCCACACGCGGTACGGATCGGGCACCGCATCGCTCCCCGGCGGAATGCGCCATGGAAGCGCGCGCGCCGACCGGTCGTACCAGCCGAGCAGACGCGCGGCGAAACTGTCGATGCTGCCTGAAGTCTGGACGCTCACCCCCCGCCTATGGCATGGCGGCGGCGATGGCGAAAGCGGACACTCCCAAAGGCGAAAGCCCCAAGAAGAAGGCGGCAAAAAAGCCCGACGCCAAGCCCTATGAGCGCCCACGCGGCGGCGAGGCGCGCTCGATCGCCGACCTCGTCCCCGAAATCGGCCGCACCGCCTTTCGCAAATTCGGCTTCATCCAGTCATCGGTGGTCAGCCGCTGGCGCGAGATCGTCGGCGACCGGCTCGCCGACGTCACCCAGCCCGCGATGATCCGCTTCCCCGCCGGGCAGAAAGCGGGCGGCACGTTGCACCTGACGATCAGCGGCGCGCACGCCCCGATGCTCCAGCACGTGTCGCCCGACATCATCGCCGCGGTGAACCGCTTCTTCGGCTATGCCGCGATCGCCGCGGTGCGGATGACGCACGGCCAGGTGACCCCCGCCGCCCCCGTTCAGCCGCCCGCAATGCTCAAACCCGTACCCGAAGAATTGGGGGATAGCCTTCGCGATATCGGCGACCCGGAACTGCGTACCGTGCTCGAACGCATGGCGGCGGGGCTGGCGTCGGCGCCGAAGCTCCCCCGGATCAGTTGAAGGCCACGCATGTCCCGACTTCGCCCGACCTCCCGCCGCATCGCCGTCGCAGTTGCCGCCACCGCCGCCCTCGCACTGTTCGCCGCCGCGACGCCCGCGCAGCCCGTCCGCTGGTCGGCGAAGGTCGAAACCAGCCCGATCGGCGCCTATATCGTCGGCAACCCGAACGCGAAGGTCCGGCTCGTCGAATATTTCAGCTATACGTGCAGCCATTGCGCCGAATTCGCCAAAGCCGGCACCGTCCCGCTCCGCACCCTCTACATCGACAAGGGGCTGGTGCTGTTCGAATATCGCAACCTGGTCCGCGACCCCGTCGACATGACCGCCGCGCTGCTCGCGCGCTGCGGCGCGCCGGCTGCCTTCGCCGGAAATCACGACGCGATCTTCGCCGCGCAGCCGGTCTGGCTCGGCAAGGTCGCCAAGGCCACCGAAGCGCAGAGGAAAAGCTGGTATCAGGGCAGCCTCGGCGACCGCGCGCGCAGGATCGCCGCCGACACCGGGCTCACCGCGATCATGCAGAAGCGGGGCTATACAACGGCGCAGATCGGCGCGTGCCTCGACAGCGAGGTCGCGCAGGCGGAGATCGCAGGGATGACCAACATCGGGCAGAACGCCGATCGCGTCGCGGGCACCCCGACCTTTTTCATCAACGGCCGCAACGCCGCCGTGGTCCAGTGGACCGCGCTCAAAACGAAACTCGACGCCGCCCTGAAGGGCTCCTAAGAAGCCATTCTATCCCCCTGTCCGGAGAGAAACCGACCATGACGAAGGCCCCGCTGCGTATCCTCCTCCTGTCCTCGCTCGGCGCGCTCGCACTCGCGGGTTGCGGCGAAAGCAAGACCGACCCCGCCAAGGAACAGGATGTCATTGCCAAGGTCGCGGCGCCCGCGGGCAAGAGCTGGTCCGCGACGGTCAGCCAGACCGCCGACGGCGGCTATCTGATGGGCAACCCCGACGCGCCGATCAAGGTTATCGAATTCGCCTCGCTCACCTGCTCGCACTGCGCCGAATTTTCAAAGGAAAGCCACGAGGAGATCAAGCGCGACTTCATCGACACCGGCCGGGTGAGCCTCGAGGTCCGCAACTTCATCCGCGATCCGCTCGACGCGATGGCGGCGGCGGTGATCCGCTGCGGCCCGGTCGACCGTTATTTCCCGCTGCAGGAAAATGTCTTCGCCTCGCAGGCCGACCTCTTCGCCGGGGCGCAGGCGAATGCCGCGGGCGGCGAAGCGGCGATGAAGCTGCCTCCGGCGCAGCGTTTCCCGGCGCTCGCCAAGGCGTGGAAGCTCGACGCCTTCTTCCAGTCGCGCGGCGTCACCGCCGAACAGATCAACGCGTGCCTCGGCAATATCGACAATATCTCGAAGCTCGAACAGGGCACCAACGCCGCGGTCGAGAAATATACGATCCAGGGCACCCCGACCTTCGTCATCAACGGCCAGGTCGCCGAGGGTATCGCGACCTGGGGCCTGCTGCGCGACCGCCTGCGCACGATGGGCGCCCGCTGAACGCCGGCGATCCTCCCTGCGGCGAGCCCGCGGGGAGGAGGTTTTCTAACCCCTTGCGACTCCCCCTCCGGCGCGTCATGACGGTGCGAGGGGGAATTGTGACGCAAAGGTTGCAACAGCCGCGATTCGACGACCTGCACGGGAGCTTTCCGTGCAGATAAAGCGGCTGCGCCTGACCGGTTTCAAAAGCTTCGTCGAACCCACCGAACTGCGCATCGAACCCGGCCTCACCGGGGTCGTCGGCCCCAATGGCTGCGGCAAGTCGAACCTGCTCGAGGCGATCCGCTGGGTGATGGGGGAATCCTCGCCGAAGTCGATGCGCGGCGGCGGGATGGAGGATGTGATCTTCGCCGGCACCACGCGGCGCCCGCCCCGCGATTTCGCCGAGGTGGCGATCCATTGCGATACCGAGGGCGGCGTGGTCGCGGGGCTTTCGGACGCGAGCGACGGCCACGAGATCGAAATCATCCGCCGTATCGAGCGCGGCGCGGGCAGCGCCTATCGCGCCAACGGCCGCGACGTGCGCGCAAAGGACGTCGCGCTGATCTTCGCCGACGCCGCGACCGGCGCGCACAGCCCGGCGCTGGTCAGCCAGGGCAAGATCGCCAATGTCATCGCCGCCAAGCCGACCGACCGCCGCGCAATGCTCGAAGAAGCGGCGGGCATCGCCGGCCTGCACGTCCGCCGCAAGGACGCCGAGCAGAAATTGCGCGCGACCGAAACCAACCTCAATCGCCTCTCCGAAATCGTCGCCGATATGGAGGTGCGCGCGAACGCGCTCCGGCGTCAGGCGCGCGCGGCCGAAAAATACAAGAAACTGTCCGAGGAGATCCGCGTCGCCGAAGGACGGCTGATCTATGCGCGCTGGCGCGACGCCGCCGAAGCCGCCGATCAGGCGCGCCGCGACGCCGACGCCGCCGAAGCCGCGGTGAAAACCGCGCAGGCCGAACTCGAGACCGTCTCGGCGGCGCAAGTCGAGGTCGCGACGCGCGTCGGCGCCGCGCGCGCCGAGGCGCAGGCGCGGCGCGATACGCTCGCCGAGGCGACCGCGACGCTCGTCCGCCTGCAGGGCGAGGAACGCGCGGCGCGACAGCGTCTGGACGATCTGGCAGCGCAACAGGCGCGGCTCGCCGACGATCGGACCCGCGAAGGCGAATTCGCGCGCGAGGCGCACGCCGCGCTCACCGGCCTCGACGCCGAGAGCAAAACGCTGGAGCGCGACATCGCCGCGCACGACGCGAACAAGGCCGCGCTCGTCGAGGCCAATCAGGCCGCGCAGACGCGCCTTCGCGATGCCGAGGTCGCGTTGGCGCAGGCGCGCGCCAAGGCCGCGAGCGAGGCCGCCGACCGCCGCATCGCTGTCTCTGCCCGCGACACCGCCGAAGCTGCCGTCCGCCGCGTGGCGCAGGACAAGGCGCGCGTCGATGCCGAAATCGCCGCGCTCGGCGACAGCGCCGCGCTCGCCGCGACCGGGGCCGAAAGCGCCAGGGCGGCCGAAGCGGCCGAAGCCGCGATCGCTGAGGCCGAAGCCGCCTTGCAGAACGCCGAAGCCGACCGCGAAGCGACCGCCGCCGATCTCGCCACCATCGAAGCCGGTCTCGCCGAAGCCCGCGCCGCGCTCGCCGCGCTGGACGGAGAGGCGGCGACGCTCGAACGCGCGCTTGCCGCCGCGAAGAGCGGCGACGACCGCATCCTCGACCAGCTTCGCGTGACCCCGGGCTATGAAGCCGCGCTCGCCGCCGCGCTCGGCGACGATCTCGATGCCGGCACCGCAAGGGATGCGGCGCGGAGTTGGGGCGGCGCCGACAAGGGCAAGGATGATCCGGCGCTTCCCGCAGGAACGCAATCGCTCGCCGATTTCGTCACCGCGCCTGCGGCACTCGCCCGCCGCCTCGCGCAGGTCGCCGTTGCCGAAAACGACGACGGCCAGCGGCTCGCGGTCGGCCAACGCCTCGTCACGACCGGCGGCATGATGCGGCGCTGGGACGGTTTCGTCACCCGCGGCGACGGCGCGACGGCGACCGAGCGGCTGCAACGCCGGAACCGCCTCGACGCGCTCGCCGCGCAGCGTCCTGAAGTCGAACTCGGCGTGCAGGAACTGAAGGATCGCCGCGATACCGCGGCTGCCAGGGCGGCCGAACTCGCCGAAGCCGCCGCGGCGGCCCGCAAGGGGCTCGCGCAGGCCGACGAGGCGCGCCGCGCCGCCCTGCGCGCCGCCGACCAGGCACAGGCCGCGCTCGATCGCCACCGCGACGCGACCGCGATGTTCGATCGTCGCCTTGCCGAGGTTGCCGCGGCCGCGAAGGAAGCCGCCGACGCGCTCGCGGCGCAGGAAGCCGCGCTGGCCGCATTGCCGGACGACAGCATCGCGCGCGCCGCGCTCGACACCGAGGAAGCCGCAACCGAGCGCGCGCGCACCGACGCCGGCGAAGCCCGCGACGCGCTGGCGGCACACGAACGCACCCTCGCGGCCTTGAGCGAACGGCAGGCGGTCGTGAGCGCCGAGATCAAGAGCTGGAAAGCCCGCGCCGGTGAGGCCGCGCGCCGCGTCACCGAAATGGACAAACGCGCCGAAGCCCTCGCCGTCGAAGCCGCGAAACTCGCCGACCTCCCCGAAAAGCTCGCCACCGAACGCAGCGCGGCCGAGACGCAACAAGTCACCCTTCGCGAACAGGTGAGCGCCGCCGAATCGCGCGAGCGCGAGGCGGAGGCCGCGCTCCGCGAAGCCGAAACCGCGCTCACCGCGATCCGCGAGCGCGTCGCCGCGGCGCGCGAGACCCGCGCGGGCGCGGTCGCCCGTTCCGAAAACGCCGAACTGCGCCGCGTCGAGATGGGCCGCCTGTCGGGCGAGCGCTTCGAATGCCCGCCGCCTTTGCTGCCCAAAAAGGCCGGCTTCGAGGAGGACAGCGTCGACGACGCGATGCACGAATCGGCGCAGCACGACCGGCTGATCGCCGAGCGCGAGCGGCTCGGCCCGGTCAATCTCGTCGCCGCCGATGAGCTTGCCGAACTCGACACCGAGCGCGAGCGGAACGCCGCCGAGATCGAGGAACTGACGCAGGCGGTGAACCGTCTGCGCGGCTCGATCGGCAATCTGAACCGCGAGGGGCGGGTCCGCCTGCTCGCGGCGTTCGAGACGGTGAACGGGCATTTCCAGCGGCTCTTCACGACGCTGTTCAACGGCGGCCAGGCGCATCTCGAACTCGTCGATTCGGACGATCCGCTCGAGGCCGGGCTTGAAATCATGGCGCAGCCGCCGGGCAAAAGGCTCGGCACGCTGACCTTGCTGTCGGGCGGCGAGCAGGCGCTGACCGCGGTCGCGCTGATCTTCGGCCTGTTCCTCACCAACCCCGCGCCGATCTGCGTCCTCGACGAGGTCGATGCGCCGCTCGACGACGCGAATATCGAGCGTTTCTGCGATCTGCTCGACCGCATGACGCGCGAGACGAACACGCGCTACCTGATCGTCACCCACAATGCCGTCACCATGGCGCGGATGCACCGGTTGTTCGGCGTGACGATGATCGAGAAGGGCGTCAGCCGCCTCGTCTCGGTCGATCTCGGCGGCGCCGAGGAGTTGCTCGCGGCGGAATGATCCCCCCTACGGCGGAGCCGTGGAGGATTCCTGCTCAGGGCGCGCTGCCGACCACCAGCATCGCCGCGAACACCAGCAGGCCCGCAAAGCGATTGCTGCGAAACTTGGCGAGCGCATCGGCGCCATCGGCCGGGTTCAGCGTCACGACCTGCCCCGTCAGGTGCAGTGCCGCGGGGACGAGCGCGACGAACACTAGCGGATCGGGCCGCACGCTCCACAGCGCGCCCGCCCAGCAGGCGAGCGCCGCGGCATAGCAGAAACCCACGCCGCCCTTCACATGGGCGCCCATCGCGCGCGCGCTCGACTTCACGCCGACCAGCGCATCATCCTCGATATCCTGCAATGCATAGATGGTGTCATAGCCGATCACCCATGCGATACATCCGGCATAGAGAAGCGGCAGCCCGAGTCCCCCGTCTGCATTATTGGCGCCGCCGCCAACCGCGATCCAGCCGACAAGCGCACCCCAGCTGAAGACCAGGCCGAGCCACGCCTGCGGCCACCAGGTGATGCGCTTCATGAAGGGATAGGCGGCAACGAGCGCGAGGCTGGCCAGCGCGACGATCTGCGCCCCGCGCGGCAACTGGACGAGCACGAGCAGGCCGACCAGCGAAAGCAGGATCGTCCACAGCAGCGCATTCCGCACGGGCACCGCCCCGCTCGCGATGGGCCGCGACGCGGTGCGCGCGACCTTCGCGTCGAGATCGCGATCGACGATGTCGTTATAGACGCAGCCCGCACCGCGCATCGCGATCGCACCGAGCAGCAGCCAAAGGAACAAGGGCCAGTGACGGAGCGCACCACCGCCAAGCGCGAGCCCGAAGGCGCACGGCCAATAGAGCAGCCACCAGCCGATCGGCCGGTCGAAGCGCGCGAGCAGCGCGTAAGGCCTCGCGCCGGTCGGCAGGAGGGCGACGAAACCCTGGAACTGGCTGTCGGGTGGCGCGGCGGTCATCGGCTCGCGGCCTAGCAGGCGGCGCGAGCCGGATAAATGGTTGATTGGATCGATCCGGCCGCGATCAGGTGCAGCTGGCGACCGTGCCCGTGGGGGTCGGGTTGAACCCTTCCCTAAGATCGCGTGCTTCGCGGACGTTGAACGCGGCCGTCGTGTGGATGCGCCGCGGTCCGAGCCATTTGCCATAAAGCAAAGGCTGATAGTCGTAATAGACTTCGACGAACATCACTGCGGTGCCCGCGGCGGCGGTGACTTCCTTGCCCGTCGGCCCCATGCCGGGAAAGACGTTGCCCGTCGCGCCGGCGCCGGCGGCGCCGAAGCTCGACTGAACCCCAAGGTCGCCGTAACAGCGCTGCCAGTGGATCCACTGCCCGCCGTCGGCGTTGCGCTCAAGGCTCGACAGGATGACGCGGCCGCGGCGCTCGAAATCCATGTTGCGGGCCTGTTTCTCGACACCCGAAAAGACTTCGTTGATGTCGATCTCGCGAATGATCGGTTGCGACAGGGAATCGCCCGTCGCGATGCGCGACGCGTTGTCCGCCGCGCCGAGCGCGATCTGGCTGACCCGCGTATGCACCAGCACCAGGTTGGCGATCTCGATCCCCCCGAAGCCGAGCAGAACGAGCAAGGGCACGGTGAACGCCATTTCGACGAGCACGGCGCCGCGGCGATCGCGGCGCAGCCGCCGCACGATCGCGCGCATGATGGTCCGCCGGGCGCTCATGGGCAGCGCACCGGGCTGGCGTCGGAACCGACGGCGAAGGGCTGGTTGCGCAGCACGGTTGTCTCCCTCAACGTGGTTTCCTGCGGCTGACCCAGCATCCGCCACACGGGCAGGACGCGATCGAACTTCATCTCCACGGTGTAGAGGATGACGTCGTCGGCGCCGCCGTTGCCGCCGCGCGCGCGGTCGCTGTCCCAGACGCCGTTCCCGTTCACATCCTCGAAGCATTCGGTGTTCTGGTGCGCGCCGTCGCCATTGTCGTCGTTGAACGGTTCGGGATTCCCGACCTCGCTGAAATTGTCGTAGGCCCGGCGGGCGAAGGTCACTTCAGCGTGAGGAAATACTTTCAGCACCGACGCCTTCACCGCATTGTCGAGCGCCGTCTGGCTGTTGCTGCCCGTTTCAAGCGTCGAATCGCGCCCCGCTTTTGCGACGGCGCCTTGCAACACCTGCTTTGCGTACATCTGCCAGCTATAGTCGAAGATGCCCATCAGCAGCAGGATGAAGAGCGGCCCGGTGAAGGCGAACTCGACGAGCGCCGCGCCACGCTCGCTGTCGCGAAGCCGACGGAGCAGGCTGGACCGGCGCGTCATTGCGACAGCCTCAGGCGCGAAATCTGCTGCGCGATCTGCGAGAAGATGCTGGCGAGCTGCGCGCTGCTGCCCGCTTCATACGCCTTGCCCGACGAGGCGCAGGCGACAAGCTTCGCATTCTTGGGGTCATCGAGGTCGACGCCAAAGCCGATGATCCAGACCACGATGCCCTTCTGCTTCGCAGCCGAGCACAGATAGCTCAGACGGTTGGTGTGGCGCGCGATGGCGTCGGCGTTATCGGTCGCACCGATGCGCTGCATCACCTGCTCAAGGCCCTGATGCGAATAGTTGGTGCGCGGCGTGTTCATTTCGCCATCGGTCATGAAGATGATGTGGCGTCCGACCGGGCGGCCCATGTAATTGCCGTTCTCGGCGGCGAACAGACCGTCGGGCGAGATCAGCCGGGCGCCCCACGCCATGCCGGCGTCGTGATAGGTATAACCCTGGGCTTTGAGGCCGTTGATCTTGTTGGTGAACGCGGTCTTGCCGGCAGCATCCATGTTGGTCAGCTTCATGACCGGTACCGGACAGGCGCCGGTGTCGCCGAAATTCTCCGACTGCTTGCCGAAATTGGTGCTGTTGGTGGTCGAATTCACGTTGGCCGGCGACGAACGCGAATAGACGAAATAGGGAATGAACATCCGCCACTTGGTGTCGTCGTTCGCCGTCGGCACCAGGTCGATATCCATGTCATAGGTGTTCGCCGGCGGCGCGGCGTTCGACGCGAAGGCGTTGGTGGCGCGCTCCATCACGCAGCCGGTCCACGGCGCGGACTGGCTCGCGCCCGCCGTCCCCGTGTTGAACGACAGCGACGTGGACATGTTCTTCCCCGACGACACGTTGAAGGTGCGGTCGAGATAGGTGTAGGTATATTTCTCGGTCTTCGTCTGGACCGTGCTATCGCTATAGGTCCGCGACCGCACTTGACGGGTGCAGACCTTGGTCGAGTTGTTGAAGGACTGGTTGCGATACTGATATTCGGTGTAGGGCGTCGTCGTCGTCGTCGTCGTCGTCCGCGTGTCGCCGGACGTGTTCGGACCGTTCACCGTCGTCGATGACGTTCCGGCGACCGTTTCGCTGCTCTTCAGACAATTGGCTGACGTGGTGTTGTTGACCGTTTGCGACGTGTAGCCCGACCAGCTCGTTGGATTCGTACTGCTGTTGTTGCTCGTGTTCCCCGTCGTCGTCCACAGCGCGGCGGTGTTCGGCTGCCGCGACGGCACGGTAACGGTGTCGGCAATCCAGCTCGACTGCAGGATCCCCCCGACATTGACCGTGCCGCTGTACGGGACGACGCCGATCCGCAGGCGCCCGTCGCCACGTTCGGCCGAGGTGATCGTCGTCATGAACAGGTTGGCCGCGTTGCGGAGCGCCGCGATTTTCGCGATCGTCGCGCCGCCGCCCGCATCATTGTCGGCGATCGGATCGTCCATCGACCCGGTGACGTCGAGCACGAGCATCACATCGGTGCTCGAGATCTCGAGCTTCGCCTCGCAATTGACCGATAGCGCGAAATTCTCCTTGCCGAACATCGTCATCACGAGTGTAGGCAGCGTCGCCGCCGCGGTGCCGCCGACCGACGACGTCCCGACCGGCACCGACGAGAAGGATATGCCCGTGCTGCCGTACATTCCGGTGGGATAGTTGAAGTTGAACATCTTGTTCGCTTCGGCCTTCTGCGGGTCGCCATAGCTGCCGCCGGCCATCGCGCGGCGGCCGGCGAGCACGCCCGCGTCGCACGCCTGCTGCAGGCGGAGCTGCGCCATATAGGCGCGGCCGATGTCGACCGCCGAACCGACAATGCCGATCACCGGGATGATCGCCGCCGCCGTCAGCATCATGGCGTTGCCGCGCTGGTCGCGCAGAAGTTTCGAGGCGCCGGCCCTGAGGCCGTTCAAAATGGTCCCTCGCATGGTCTAAACCCCTCTTGGTCCAGACGCACCACCCACCCAGATGCGCGACTGGTATCCTCGCACCTAGGGGGAAACTGCTTACCAAATCGCTAATCGGCCCCCTCGACATGCGCGCGTATCGGCGGGAATTTTGACCCGTATCGGGACAGATCGGCGATCCCGGCACGGCGCCAACGCGGCAGATGCGCCGCGCTGCGCGCTCTGCTATCGCGGCGCCATGCCCGCAACACCCGCCTGGCCGCCTGCCAGTACTCCCCGCCTCTATATCGACCAGCCGCTCGGCCCCGAAGCCGCGCCGCACATCGACGGCGCGGCTGCGCACTATCTGCTGAACGTCATGCGGCTGAAGGTGGGCGACCCGCTGCTGCTGTTCGACAATCGCAGCGGCGAATGGCTCGGACGCATCGCCGACGCGGGCAAGCGCTCGCTCGACATCGCCATCGAGGCGCTGATGCGCCCGCGCGAGGCGGTGCCCGACCTCTGGCTCTGCTTCGCGCCGGTGAAGAAGGCGCGGCTCGACTGGATCATCGAAAAGGCGACCGAACTCGGCGTCGCGCGGCTGCAGCCGGTGATCACCGAACGGACGATCGTCGAATGGGTCAGGCACGAACGGCTCGAGGCGCAGATCGTCGAGGCGTGCGAGCAATGCGGGCGCACCGCGCTTCCCGAACTCGCCGAGCCGGTGAAGCTGCCGCAGCTCCTGAAAACATGGCCCGCCGGACGGTCGCTGCTCTTCGCCGACGAACAAGGCGGCGAATCGCTCGCCGCCGCCGCGGCGCCCCCGCCGGCCGCGATCCTGACCGGACCCGAGGGCGGCTTCACCACCGCCGAGCGCAATCTGCTGCTCGCACACCCCGCAGTCCGGCGCATCGCGCTCGGCCCGCGCATCCTGCGCGCCGAGACCGCGGCTATCGCGGCCATCGGGGTGTGGATGGCGGCAAACGGCGATTGGAGGTAACTGTCCCAAAACTGGACATTGTTGCTGCCAGTCTGGCAGTTATTAACTCCAAATTAGGGATATCGGCCGCAAGGCCTGCTCATGCAACGGCGGGACCAGAGCCGAGATCGCTGGCGTGGGGGCCAGCGGGCACTGCTGAGGCGGGCGGCGACCATGCTTGCCTGGCTGGCGCTGGCTCTCGTCGTTGCACCCGCTGCGGCCCAGACCAGCGCGACCTACAGCAACACGGCAGCCGGCGCGATCAGCGAAACCGCCACCCCCTGCACCGGGCCGATGGTGCGCAATTTCACCGTCGCGTCGAACACGCAGGTTACCGACGTCAATATCGGCGTCCAGCTCGGCCACAGCTATCGCGGCGACCTTCGCATCACGCTGACCTCGCCGGCGGGGACCGTCGTCAATCTGATCACCAATGTCGGGACCGGCGCCGACAATCTGAACGTGCTGTTCGACGACAGCGCGGCGGCGAGCATCTCGACCCACACGGCGAACGACAACACGGCGGCGGCGCCGCCGTACCAGCGGAGCTTCCGCCCCGAGGGCGCGCTTGCCGACTTCAACGGACAGGGAACGGCGGGAACGTGGCAATTGTCGATCTGCGACTCGCTGAACGGCGACAGCGGCAGTTTCACGCGCGCCGACCTGACCCTGACCAGCGTGCCGCTGTCGCCTTATGCCGACCTGTCGCTCGCGAAATCGGTGAGCAACGCGAACCCTTCGGCGGGGGCCAGCATCAGCTATACCCTCAGCGTGACCAATGCCGCGGGCTCGGCGCTGACCGCCACCGGCGTGACGGTGCAGGACATGCTACCCGCCGGCGTCACCTTCACCGGCGCATCGGGGTTCGGCAGCTATAACAGCACCACCGGGGTCTGGAGCGTCGGCAGCATCCCGCCGGGCACGACGCGCACGCTGACGATCAGCGGCACCGTCTCGGCAACCGCGGGCGCGACGATCACCAATGTCGCGGAGGTCAGCGCCTCCTCTGCCTATGATTATGATTCGACCCCCGGCAACGGCGCCGCGGGCGAGGACGATTATGCCGCGGCGAGCTTCACCGTCGCCGGAACGCGCACCGCCGGAACCCCGCCGACGCTCGTCTGCCCGGCCGGGACGACGACGCTCGACTGGGACAGCGTGACGTGGAGCGCGGGGGCGACCAGCGGCAGCTATGCGCTGACCGCGATCGGAACGACCGGCTTCAACATCGCGATCAGCGGCGGCGCGTTCCTCAACAACGCGACCTATGGCGGCCAGTCGCCGACGCGGCAGAATATCGTCACCGGCGCGCTGTCGCCGGCGCAATATTCGATCTTCGAGCTGGTCGATTTCACCAGCCAGGCGGGCTCCGTCGCCTCGACGATCACCCTGCCCACCGCAGTCCCCGGCGCGCAGTTCCGGCTGTTCGACGTCGACTATGCGGCGGGGCAGTTCGCCGACCGCGTCACGGTGACCGGCAGCTTCAACGGCACGAACGTCACGCCGGTGCTGACGAACGGCACCGCCAACTATGTCATCGGCAGCACCGCCTATGGCGATGTCCTGTCCGCCGACGCCAGCGCCGACGGCACCGTGACCGTGACCTTCGCGGCGCCGGTGGACAGCATCACCATCGACTATGGCAGCCACAGCCTTGCTCCGGCCAATCCGGGGCAGCAGGGGATGGCGATCCACGACTTTCTCTTCTGCCGTCCGGTCGGCAATCTGCTGATCGCCAAGACGAGCAGCGTCGTCAGCGACCCGTCGAACGGCACTACCAACCCCAAGGCGGTCCCCGGCGCGACGATGCGCTATTGCCTGCTCGTCACCAACGGCGGCAGCGCGACCACGACAGGCATCCTCGTTTCCGATCCCCTGCCCGCCACCACCACCTTCGTTCCGGGGTCGCTGCGCAGCGGGACGAGCTGCGCGGGCGCGACCACGGCCGAGGACGACGATGCGGCGGGAGCGGACGAAAGCGACCCCTTCGGCGCGGCGATCGGTGGAACCACCGTGTCCGCCAGCACCGCGACCCTGGCCCCCGCGGCAGCGATGGCGGTGACGTTCGACGTCACGGTGAACTGACACCGTCGGCGCCCCTCATGACCCCGATTGCATTCTATACCGAATAGTCTAGATGGCGCGAAATGAGCACGCGCACCGCTTCCGACAGCCACGATCCGATCATCGAAAGTCGCGACCAGCTCGCGGCGCCCATGGCCAGGGGCGAGAAGCCGAGCGATCGCTGGCGGATCGGTACCGAGCACGAAAAATTCGTCTATCGCACCGCCGACCACCGCGCCCCCTCCTATGACGAGCCCGGCGGCATCCGCGACCTCTTGATGGCGCTCACGCGCTTCGGTTGGGAGCCGGTGATCGAGGGCGGGAATGTCATCGCGCTCGCCGGCA
The DNA here is from genome assembly GCF_018682675.1 of Sphingopyxis soli. Taxonomy (GTDB): domain Bacteria; phylum Pseudomonadota; class Alphaproteobacteria; order Sphingomonadales; family Sphingomonadaceae; genus Sphingopyxis; species Sphingopyxis soli. Next base: position 40,497 of record NZ_JAFMTR010000035.1, on the reverse strand, counting down.
GCGACGGCACCGTCAGCCTCGAACCCGCGGGGCAGTTGGAGCTTTCGGGCGCCCCGCTCGAGAATCTCCATCAGACCTGCGCCGAAACCGGCCGCCACCTCAAGCAGGTGAAGGAAGTAGGCGCCGAACTCGGGCTCGGTTTCCTCGGGCTCGGCATGTGGCCCGACAAGACGCGCGCCGAGCTGCCGATCATGCCCAAGGGCCGCTACAAGATCATGCTGGAGCATATGCCGCGCGTCGGCAGCATGGGGCTCGACATGATGCTGCGCACCTGCACCATCCAGACCAACCTCGACTATTCGTCCGAGACCGACATGGTGCAGAAGTTCCGCGTCAGCCTCGCACTCCAGCCGCTCGCGACCGCGCTCTTCGCCTCATCGCCCTTCACCGAGGGCAAACCCAACGGCTATATGTCGTATCGCAGCCATATCTGGACCGACACCGACCCCGCGCGCACCGGCATGTTGCCCTTCGTGTTCGAGGACGGCTTCGGCTACGACCGCTATGTCGACTATATGCTCGACGTGCCGATGTATTTCGTCTTCCGCGACGGCCGATATATCGATGCGGCGGGTCTCAGCTTCCGCGATTTCCTGAAAGGCGAGCTGTCGGCTCTGCCCGGCGAACTGCCGCGGCTTTCCGACTGGACCGACCATCTCTCGACCGCCTTCCCCGAGGTGCGGCTCAAGAGCTTCCTCGAAATGCGCGGCGCCGACGGCGGCCCGTGGTACCGCATCTGCGCGCTGCCCGCGCTGTGGGTCGGCCTGCTCTACGACCAGGGCGCGCTCGACGCCGCCTGGGATCTCGTCAAGGGCTGGAGCATCGAGGAGCAGCAGGCGCTGCGCGATGCCGTCCCCAGCGAAGGCCTCGACGCCCCCGCGCCCGGCGGCGGCTCCGTCGGCCAGCTCGCGCACCGCGTGCTCGACATCGCCGCAGCGGGGCTCGCGGCGCGCGGACAGGTCAATTCGATGGGCGACAACGAGGTCGGCTTCCTCGAACCGCTGCGCCGCATCGCGGCGACGGGCAAATCGCCCGCCCACGACCTGCTCGACCGTTACGAGGGGCCGTGGGATCACGACCTGTCGAAAATCTACGACGAGCTGAGCTTCTGATCGCACCGTCCCGATCGGATGGGGACCTGCCTTTGGAAGCGAGCCCATATTTCCCCTCCCGCCTGCGGGCGGTGAGATAACGGCCAGCCATCGCCCGCAACCCGGCGACGGCCTCAGTCCGGCCCGGCCATCTCGAATTGTTCGATAACCCAGTCCTCGGCCTGCGCGCCGCCGATCCACTCCTGCATACAGGGGTGGCTGATCACCGCCTGGCAATAGGGGATGGCGAAACGCGGGAGCGGGATCGAATAGGTCAGGAAGCGCGTGACGACGGGGGCGAACATGATGTCGGCCGCCGACCATTCGCCGAACAGATAATCCCCCTCGCCGCCGAAGCGCGCGCGCGCTTCGGCCCAGATCTGCAGGATGCGGACGACATCGGCCTGCACCTCGGGCAGCAGCTCGGCCGCGGGGTAGATGCGGCGGATGTTCATGCTGTGGTTGCGGCGGAGCGCGGCGAAGCTCGAATGCATTTCGGCCGCCATCGACCGCGCCATCGCGCGGGCGGCCATGTCCTCGGGCCAGAAGCCGCGCGTGCCGCCGGTCTTTTCGTTGAGATAGTCGATGATCGCCAGGCTGTCCCAGACGACGATGTCGTCGCCGTCCCACAGGATCGGCACCTTGCCGCCCGACGGCGCGAATTCGTCGCCCTCGCGGCGTTTCGACCAGTCCTCGTCATAGAGCGGGACGGTCACCTCCTCGAAGGGCAGGCCGCTATGCTTGACCGCGAGCCAGCCGCGCAGGCTCCAGCTCGAATAGGCCTTGTTACCGATGAACAGTTTCATGCAAATTCTCCTCCCTCCCCCTCAACGGGGGAGGGTTGTGTAGACTTGCCAGCCTTCTGGCTAGTCGAAGCTGGGAGAGGGTGATGCGAGCCAAAGGCTCGCGCGGCCCGGCGGGCCGCTACCCCTCTCCAGGTTCCGGTAGCGGACACGTCCGCAACCTGCACCATCCTCTCCCCCAAGGGGAGAGGATAAATCCGCACTAACTCTCGACCGCCTCCAGCACCGCGGTGCGCAGCTCGGCGATGCCCATGCCCTTCTCGCTGCTGGTCGCGATCACCTTGGGGTGCGCGGCGGGGTGCTTGCGGGCTTCGGCCTCGGTCGCGGCCTGCACCGCGGCGAGGTCGCTCGCCTTGATCTTGTCGGTCTTGGTGAGGACGAGGCGGTAACTGACCGCGGCGATATCGAGCATTTCGAGCACCTCGCGGTCGACATCCTTGATCCCGTGGCGGCTGTCGATCAGCACGAGCGTGCGCTTGAGCACCTGGCGGCCGCGCAGATAATCGTTCACGAGGAAGCGCCATTTCCTGACGACATCCTTCGGCGCCTTGGCGAAACCATAGCCCGGCATGTCGACGAGGCGGAACACCAGCGGTTCGCCGACGTCGAAATAGTTGAGCTCCTGCGTCCGCCCCGGCGTGACCGAGGTGCGCGCCAGTCCGTTGCGGTTCGTCAGCGCGTTGAGCAGCGACGATTTGCCGACGTTCGAGCGGCCCGCGAACGCGATCTCGGGCACGCTTGGCGCCGGCAGATGCTGGAGCGCGGGGGCCGATTTCAGGAAGGCGATCGGGCCAGCAAACAGCTTGCGTGCCCGTTCCTCCCTGTCCTCCGCGCCCGGATCGATCTCGCTCACTTCGCCGGGGCCGCCTTCAGCTGCGGGAACTTGCGATACATGAACTGCTGCTGCGCGATCGACAGGCAGTTGTTCGTGATCCAGTAGAGCAGCAGGCCCGCCGCGAACGGCGCCATGATGAACATGAACATCCACGGCATGATCTTGAACACCTGCTGCTGCACCGGATCGGTCGCCTGCGGGTTGAGGCGGAACTGGAGGAACATCGTGATGCCGAGGATCAGCGCGAGCGGCCCGAGCGCGAGCAGCGACGGCGGCGTGAAGTCCAGGAGCCCGAACAGGTTCAGGAAATGCGCCGGATCGGGCGCCGACAGATCCTTGATCCACAGCGCGAAGGGCTGGTGGCGCATTTCGATCGTCAGCATCAGCACCTTGTAGAGTGCATAGAAGATCGGAATCTGGATGACGATCGGCAGACAGCCCGCGAGCGGATTGATCTTCTCGTCCTTGTAGAGCTTCATCAGCTCCTGCTGCTGGCGCGGCTTGTCGTCCTTGTAGCGTTCCTGCAGCGCCTTCATCTTCGGCTGGACGAGGCGCATCTGCGCCATCGAATGGAACTGACGCTGCGCGATCGGGAACATCAGGCCGCGGATGATCAGCGTCAGCAGCATGATCGCGACGCCGAAATTGCCGACCATGCGGAACAGCCAGTCGAGCAGCTTGAAGATCGGCACCGCGAAAAATTCGAACCAGCCCCAGTCGATCGCGTTCGACAGGCGGGTAATGCCCTGGTCCTTCTCATAGCGCTGGAGGGTATAGACCTCCTTCGCGCCCGCGAAGATGCGCGTCGTCGTCGTGATCTGCTTGCCGGGTGCGACCTCGGCGAAATTGCGGGCGAACAGCGTCTGGTAATTGTTGGCTGCGGGCGAGGTGATCGACGCGCTGACGCGTTCGCCCTTGGCCGGGACGACCGCCGCGAGCCAATATTTGTCGGTGAAACCGAGCCAGCCGGCCGAATCATATTTCGCCGCAGTACCGTCGTCGAGGTCGGTGTAATTGACGTCGAACACCGATTTGCCGCCGAGATAGCCGGTCGGCCCGACGTGGATCGTCCAGCTGTCCTGTTCGTGCGGATCGGTCGGCTTGCCGAGCCGGTCGATCAGCGCGAAGCTGCTTGCGCTGACCGGTGCCGCGCCGCTGTTGGCGATCGTCTGTTTCGCGGTGATCAGATAATCGGCGTCGATGCTATATTCGATGCGGAACGTCTGGCCGGTCGTGTTCGACCAGCTCAGCGTCACCGGCGTCGTCGGCGTGAGCTTCGCACCCGACGCGGTCCAGATCGTCGCGGGGCCCGGAACCTCGATGCCCTGCGCGGCCCAGCCGACGCTCGCGAAATAGGCGGCCTTGGTGTTGCCGGGCGCGAAGAGGCGCACCGGCGGCGCGTTCTTCTTGATCGTCTGGCGATATTTGGTGAGCGTCACATCGTCGATGCGCGCGCCGGCGAGGTTGATCGAGCCCGCGAGCGCCGGGGTCTCGATCGGCACGCGGTTGGCCGAGGCAACGGCGGTTTCGACGGGGACGATCGCCTGCACGGCGGGCGCGGCGGGGGTCGCACCCGTTGCCGGCGGCGTGGCGGGCGTGCCCGGCGTGGCGGTCGCCGCGGTCGGCGAACCCGCAACCGTCTTGGTCACGTCGGGCTTCGTCGGGGTCGGGAAGAATTTCTGCGCGACGAAGTTCCAGCCCAGCAGGATGGCCGCCGACAGCAAGATTGCCGTGATCCAGTTACGCTTGTCGTCCACGCTCTTCGGTCTCTCTTCGTCTCAAAAATGTCGGGAATACGGCTTCACGGAACCGGGTCGTAGCCGTGACCGCCCCAAGGATGGCAGCGCAATAGCCGCTTTGTCGCCAGCCAGCCACCCTTGATCGCACCATGGCGTTTGAACGCGACGATCGCATATTCGCTGCACGACGGGGCGTAGCGGCAGGTCGGCGGCAGGATGCGCGACGGGCCGAGTTGCCAGCCGCGGGCGATCAGGATGAGCAGCTTTGCGATCATGAACAAAGACCGGAAAACTGCCGAACTTCATTCGCGATTGCCCTTTGTTCGTCACCCCGGACTTGATCCGGGGTCCATGCGACCGCGGTGGTTATGGACCCCGGATCAAGTCCGGGGTGACGATAAGGGAGAAGGGCAACGCTCATAACGCCTTCGCCGCCAGCTTCTTCGCCGCGCGCTTTAGCGCCGAATCGAGATGCTCGCCGAGTTCGGCAAAGGCGATGTCGTTGCCGCCGGGGCGCCCGATCAGCACATGGTCGGCGCCGGCGATGCCCGATTCGCGAAGCGCGGCGCGCGCAAGTTCGCGGAAGCGGCGCTTAATCCGGTTGCGGGTGACGGCGTTGCCGACCTTCTTGCTGACCGTAAAGCCGACGCCCGGCTCATCGTCGCCGTCGCCGCGCGGGCGGACGAGGAGGACAAAGCCGGGCATAGGGAAGCGAAGGCCGCGGTTGGCGGCCAGAAATTCGCTGCGTTTCGATAGCGTTCGCACCAGACGGGCTGGCGCAGAAGCGCCGGCGCTTAGGCCGACAGCTTCTTGCGGCCGCGGGCGCGGCGAGCGGCCAGAACCTTGCGGCCGCCGACGGTGGCCTTGCGGGCGCGGAAGCCGTGACGGCGCTTGCGCACGAGGCGGCTCGGTTGATAGGTGCGCTTCATCGCGGTTTTCCCTAGATCTTGTCAAATGCCGTAACAGAAAAGGGCCGCCAGACGTGGGCGGCCACTGTTGGACGCGCCGATAAGCGGGATTCGGGGCAAAGTCAATCGCCATCAAGCGACTCCAGGGCGGCACGTGCCCGCCGCCGCGCGGCGCTGACGCGGCGCATGATCCGGTCGGCGCGCTCGCCGTAGCGCGGGTGACTGCGCTTGAAGCGGACATAGCGCCGCTTGGCCCACGCGCTGTTCTGGAGGCAGAGCATCAGGCCGACGGGGAAGAGGATGATGAAGCCGGGGCCGGGAAGCACGCCGACGACCGGCGCGGCGACGATCAGCAGCACGCCGAGCAGGAAGAGCGCGAGGCGAACCTGCGCATTACGCCGCAAGCGCTGGTAGAGGCTCCGTTTCGCCATAGGGGCGATGTGGGGAGCCTGCGGCGTGTTGCAAGGATAAAGCAGTTCGGCACGCCCGAACCGACGATCGCGCATGTCCGCTTTGGGGTGTTTCCAGACACTCGTCACCCCGGACTTGATCCGGGGTCCAGAAGGCGAGGGTGGCCATGGATCCCGGATCAAGTCCGGGATGACGAAGAGGGAATTATCCTCCCTGTGGCGCAGCCATGGGGAGGGGGACCGCTCGCGAAGCGAGTGGTGGAGGGGCCGCGACGTCGGCGCAAAAGCCCCTCCGTCAGCGCTCCGCGCTGCCACCTCCCCATCGCTGCACGACAGGGAGGAGCTTATGTCCGCTACCGGTCGTTTGCGGCCATTCGTGTGGATTCGGATCGAATGACCGGAATCGACCGGTTGCGGACGTCTAAATTACGAGCCACAGACACACCATGTTTAACTTCCGCTCGCCCAAATTTCTATGGACTGTTGGCGCACTAGCCATCGCGGCGAGCATTGGGATATTTCTATTGCGCGGCGAAATTCCGGTGGCGTGGGCACTGCTCGTCGTTGCATTTGCCACGCTTGTCGAGGCATCGACATCTCAGACGGCGGCGCAAATTGGGGCGATGCTTCTTGATAAGGACCGCGACGAGGTCGAGCGGCTGTCATATAGGCCCCGCGGGGCAATGCTTCGGTGTTGTTATCTAGGTTGCTTCGGCGCTTCAGCCGTTTTCTTTGGTCGCGGCGGCTACAATCTTTTACCAGACGATGGCTGGGTAGTCGCATTCATCTTCGTGCCCATCTTGCTTTACTATCTTTGGGCAGGCGCGAGTCACTTCAGGTCGATCTCTCAAACTGCCCGTCGAGAAAATTGGCAGCGCCAGAAATTACGCGGTTAACGTCCGCTCCCCCACCCCATAGCGGTCATCAACGCTGTAGGGCCCCGGTGACGCACTCGGCCACCTTCAGGCCGCAAGCCGCCACCCCGTCGCATCACCCTCCCCCGCCGAACCCGCGTCTCCGCCCGGGGCCACCGCCAGCTCGCGCCGCGCGATCCCCGACAGTTGCAGCGCCAGCTTCGCCTTGAACGGCGGCACCCGGTCGAGTGCCCGCAGCAACAGGTTGCGCACCCCGCGCCGGACCCGCCCGCGAACCAGCGCCAGTTTCGTCAGCCGTCCCGCCAGCCCCAGCACCGCCTCGGCGGCCGGACGGCGCCGCGCGCCATACGCATCGAGCAGGCTTTCGGGCGCGCCGCGCACGACGCGCGCCAGCAACGGTGCCAGCAGCATCGCATCGACGATCCCGGTGTTCATCCCCTGCCCGCCCGCGGGGCTGTGGACGTGCGCGGCGTCGCCCATGACGAGCAGGCGGCCGTCCCGATAGGTGTCGGCGACGCGGTGGTGGACGCGGAACGCCGAACTCCAGTGGACTTCGGCGACCACCGGGACGACCGCCGGCCCGCCGCGCTCGGGGCCGCGCGTGTCGAGCAAATGCTGGATCGCGGCGCGATCGGGGCGCTCGCCTTCGTGGCGGTGCGTCGCGACGATACGATGGCGTCCGCCGGGCAGCGGTGCGACGACGACCATCCCCGCGGGTGAGAAGAACAGCGACACCTCCTGCTCGCGCGGGGGCACCGCGAAGCTCACATCGGCGAGCACGAAGCTCTCTTCGTAGCGTCCGCCCTCGAAGGCGATGGTCGACGCCTCGCGCACCTTGCTGTGCATCCCGTCGCCGCCGACGACGTAGCGAGCGCGGATCGTCCGTTCGCCACTCCCGGTCATCACGCGCACCGTCACGCCGTCCGCATCCTGCGCAAGGTCCAGCGCCTCGACGCCGCGATGCACCCGGCCGCCGAGCGCGGCGAGCCGCTCGGTCAGGATGCGTTCGGTGACGTCCTGCGGCAGCATCAGCACGAAGGGATAGCGCGACGGCAGCCGGTCGAAATCGATCGACATCAGCCGGTGGCGCCGGTCGCGCACCGCAAAGCGCGTCATCTTCAGGCCCTCGGCCAGCATCTGTGGCACGACGCCCAGCGGTTCGAGCATTTCCAGCGTGTGCGCATGGATCACCCCGGCGCGCGACAGATTGAGGCCCGCCTCCAGCCGGTCGATCAGCAGATGGTCGATCCCCGCCTGCTGCAGCGCGGTGGCGAGCGCGAGCCCGGTGGGGCCGGCGCCGACGATCAGCACGTCGGTCTTCATCTTCATCGTCTCGACTCCTTTTGTCAACATTTGTTGACTTTTCTCACATGAGCTTGTTTTTGTCAACAATCGTTGATAAATGTTGCGCCATGGTCGACAAGCCGTTGAAAATGAAGAAATCGGAACGCACGCGCGCGGCGATCGAAGCGGCCGCGCGGCGGCTGTTCGCCGAGCATGGCTATGAGCGGACGGGGATTCGCGACATTGCCGCGGCGGCGGCGATCGATCCCGCGATGGTGATCCGCTATTTCGGCAGCAAGGACCGCCTGTTTGCCGAGGTCGCCGATTTCGACCTGGGCCTGCCCGATGTCGCCAGCATCGATCCCGCGCATGTCGGGCGGACGCTCGTCGCGCATTTCCTGGCGCTGTGGGAGGGCGACAGCGCGAACGGCGGCCTGCCGGTCCTTCTCCGTTCGGCGGCGTCGAACGAATTCGCGGCGACGCGAATCCAGCAATTGTTCGCAGCCCAGGTGCTGCCCGTGCTGCTGTCGCTCGGTCCGTCCGCAACCGCGTCGCAACGCGCCGGGCTCGTCGCCAGCCAGATCCTCGGCCTCGCGCTCACGCGCTACGTCCTCGCGCTGCCTCCCGTCGTCGCGCTCGACCGCGAAACGATCCTCGCCGAGGTCGGCGCGACGGTCCAGCGTTACGCAACCGGCGGCTAGGGCAGCAGCGCGGCCAGCGCGCGTTCGACCATCTGCGCCGCGGCGTCGGCGCCGAAGCTCGCGGCGTCGAGCGAGAGTTCGAGCCACAGACCGTCGACCATCGCGGTCAGCATGATCGCCAGCCGGTCGGGATCGCGCGCGCCGCACGCGACGAGCAATTCGCCGAGGCGCGCGCGATAGCCGGCGTAGCTCGTCGCGTGGATCGCCGCCATCCGTGCGTCACTCCGCGCCAGCGCCCAGAAGGCGGTCCATGCGCCGAGCAGTTCGGGATCGGTCACCGGCGCGCGGAAGCTCGCGGTGAGGTAAGCCGACAACCGCGCGCGCGGATCGGCGCCGGCCGCTTCCACCGCGCCCGCGAAGATCGCGTCCATCCGGTCGCTCGTCGCCTGATAGGTCGCGGCGACCAGGTCGTCGATTCCCTCGAAATAATGGCGCAGCAGCCCGGGCGACACCCCCGCCTGCGCGCAGATCGCGCGGACGCTCGTCCCCGCGAGGCCATGTTCGGCCAGCACCGCCGCGGTCGCCTCGATCAGGTCCGCCCGGCGGGCATCGGCGCTTTCGCGCGTAAAGGCTTGGCGAGCGGCGGTCATGTTGTTATACAATCGTACAACAAGGAACGAACCATGGCAACGCTGCGCGACACCTTCGACACCATCGACCCGCTCCCCACCGATTCGCTGGACGGCTGGTCGCTCCCCGCCTGGACCTACAGCGACCCCGACTTCTACGCCGCCGAAATGGACCGCATCTTCCGCCCGAGCTGGCAGGTCGCCTGCCACGACAGCGACATCCCGAACACCGGCGACTGGCATAGCATCGACTATTGCGGCGAGAGCGTGATTCTCGTACGCGGCACCGACCACATCGTGCGCGCCTTCACCAACGTCTGCCGCCACCGCGGCTCCCGCCTCGTCGATGGCGCGGCGGGCTGCGCGAAGAAGCTCGTCTGTCCCTATCATGCCTGGACCTACGAACTCGACGGGCGGCTCTCTGGCGTACCCGACAGCGCGAGCTATCCGACCCTTGACAAGGGCAAGGCCGGACTCGTACCCGTCGGGCTCGAGCAATGGCGCGGCTTCTGGTTCGTCCGGCTCGACGATGACGGCGGCCCGTCGGTTGCGCACATGATGGCGCCCTATGAGGCGATGATCGACCCGTACCGTTTCGAGGAGCTGGGCGCGCTGGGCCGGGTCACCCTGCGCCCGCGTGCGGTGAACTGGAAAAATGTCGGCGACAATTATTCGGATGGCCTCCACATCCCCGTCGCGCATCCCGGCCTCACGCGCCTGTTCGGCAAGAGCTATGGCGTCGAGGCCGAGGATCGCGTCGACCGCATGTGGGGTGATCTGATCGACCGCCCGTCGGTCAACTGGTCGGAGCGTATGTACCAGCGGCTGCTGCCGCCCGTCCCGCATCTGCCCGAAGACCGGCAACGCCACTGGCTCTATTTCAAGCTCTGGCCCAACGTCGCCTTCGACATCTATCCCGATCAGGTCGATTTCATGCAGTGGCTGCCGACCGGCCCGACCACCTGCCTGATCCGCGAGATCAGCTATGTGCTACCCGACGAGCGCCGCGAGATGAAGGCGGCGCGCTACCTCAACTGGCGCATCAACCGCCAGGTCAATGCCGAGGACACCGAGCTGATCACGCGCGTGCAGCAGGGGATGCAATCGAAAAGCTTTTCGATGGGGCCGCTCAGCGACAAGGAAGTCTGCCTCAAACATTTCTGCGCGCGGATGCGCGAGATCATTCCCGAGGCGCGGCTGGAGCAGGCGCCGCCGCCGGGGTGGAGCCGGGCATGACGATAATTTTCCCGTTCGCATCGAACGAAGTCGAGATGCCCATCGGGAGTGCGCTGCCTCGCGGCGTCTCGACTTCGCTCGACACGAACGGAGACCGATATGGCTGAGGTTCACCGGGCCATCATCGTCGGCGGCGGGCCCGCCGGCATGGTCGCGGGGCTGCTCTTTGCCCGCGCCGGCGTTCCCGTCGCCATCCTCGAAAAACATGCCGATTTCCTGCGCGACTTCCGCGGCGACACGGTACATCCCTCGACGCTCGAACTGTTCAACGAAATCGGACTGCTCGGCGAGCTGCTGAAGGAGCCGCACGCGGCGATCGATACGATGACGCTCAATCTGCTGGGCGGGCGCTATACCATCGCGACGATGAAGCACCTGCCCGTCGCGGCGCCCTTCGTCGCGATGATGCCGCAATGGGATCTGCTCGATTTCATCGCGGGGCAGGGCAGGCGCTACCCGACCTTCGATCTGCGCATGTCGACCGAGGCGACCGGGCTGACCTATGACGATACCGGCCGCGTCAGCGGCGTGACGCTGGCAAGCGGCGGAACTTTGCCTGCGCGGCTCGTCATCGCCGCCGACGGACGCCGCTCGGTCCTGCGCGACGCTGCCGAACTGCCGCTCGAAGATCTCGGCGCGCCGATGGACGTGCTCTGGTTCCGTATTCCGGTGCCCGCAGGCATGGACATGTCCGACGTCGCGCTCGGCACGATCGACAAGGGGGGGATGGTCGTTGCGATCCCGCGCGGCGATTATTGGCAATGCGCTCAGATCATCGAGAAGGGCGGCTTTGCTTCGATCGAGGCGCGCGGGATCGCGGCCTTTCGCGCGCGGATCGTCGAGATCGCGCCTGGACTCGCCGCCGGGATCGGCGCGATCCGGAGCTTCGACGACGTCAAACTGCTGTCGGTCGCGCTCGACCGGCTGACGCGCTGGTCGCGTCCCGGTCTGCTCGCGATCGGCGATGCGGCGCACGCCATGTCGCCCGTGGGCGGCGTCGGCATCAACCTCGCGGTGCAGGATGCCGTCGCGACCGCGAACATCCTCGCCGCGCCGCTCGCTGCCGGGCGCGATCCCGATCCGCTGCTCGCAGCGGTGCAGGAACGGCGCTGGAAGCCAACGACGCGGATGCAGGCGATCCAGCGTTTTGCGCACCAGCGCGTCATCGAACCGATGCTGCGCGGTGAAATCACCCGCGTGCCCTTCGCGGTGCGCCTGCTCGACGCCATCCCGCTGCTCCGCCGCATTCCGGGCCATATTCTCGGCCTCGGCTTCGACCGCCAGCATGTCCAGTCCCCGCTTGCGAAAGAGTTTTCATGACCAAAGCCTATGACGCCCTGATTATCGGCGCCGGCCACAACGGCCTCGTCTGCGCCTTCTATCTCGCCAAGGCGGGGCTGAAAGTGCGCATCGTCGAGGCGCGCGATGTCGTCGGCGGCGCCGCGGTCACGGAGGAATTCGCGCCCGGCTTCCGCAATTCGGTCGCGAGCTACACGGTCAGCCTGCTCCAGCCGAAGGTGATCGCCGACATGAAGCTCGCCGATTATGGCTATCGCGTCATCGAACGCCCGATCAGCAATTTCCTCCCGCAGGAAGATGGTGGTTACCTCAAGCTCGGCGGTGGGCTGGAGCGCACGCAGGCCGAGTTCCGCAAGTTTTCGGGACGCGACGCCGACGTGCTCCCGGCCTATTATGACGCGCTCGAAAATGTCGCCGAACTGCTCCGCGACCTCGCGCTGCGCGTGCCGCCCAATGTCGGCGAAGGGATGCGCACGCTTCTCGATGGCGCCCGGCAAGGGCGGCGCTTCGCCACGCTCAGTCTCGAACAGCAACGCGATGTGCTCGACCTGTTCACCAAGTCGGCGCGCACGATGCTCGACAGCTGGTTCGAGAGCGAAGCGGTCAAGGCCGCCTTCGGCTTCGACGCGGTCGTCGGCAATTACGCCAGCCCAGACACCCCGGGCAGCGCCTACGTGCTCCTGCACCACGTCTTCGGCGAGGTGAACGGCAAGAAGGGCGCGTGGGGGCACAGCGTCGGCGGGATGGGCAAGATCACCGAGATCATGGCGAAGGTCTGCCGCGACCTGGGCGTCGAGATCAGCCTCGAAAGCCCCGTTAACAAAGTCCTCGTCGATGGGGGCAAGGCGGTCGGGGTCAAGCTGGTGAGCGGCGAGGAGATTGCCGCGGCGCGCGTCATCGCCAATGTCGGGCCGAAGCTGCTTTATGAGCGGCTGATGGATACCGGCGACCTGCCGGCCGACTTCGAGCGCCGGATCAAAGGCTTCAAGGCGGGCAGCGGCACGTTCCGCATGAATGTCGCGCTGTCGGAGCTCCCCAGATTCTCCTGCCTTCCCGAACCGGGCGAGCATCATCAGTCGGGGATCATCCTGGCGCCGACGCTCGATTATATGGACCGGGCCTTCCTCGACGCGAAACAGCATGGCTGGTCGAAGGCGCCGATCGTCGAGATGTTGATCCCCTCGACCGTCGACGACAGCCTTGCGCCCGAGGGTTGCCATGTCGCGAGCCTCTTCTGCCAGCAATTCGCCCCCGAGCTGCCCAATGGGAGAGATTGGGACGATGAGGAGGAAGCGGCCGCCGACGCGATCCTCGACACGGTCGAAAGGCACGCACCCGGCTTCCGCGCCAGCATCGTCGGCAGCACGCGCCTGTCGCCCAAGGGACTCGAACGCAAGTTCGGCCTGGTCGGCGGCGACATCATGCACGGCAATATGAGCCTCGACCAGCTGTGGGCCGCGCGCCCGGTGCTCGGCAACGGCGGCTATCGCGGACCGGTGAAGGGGCTCTATATGTGCGGCGCCGGCACGCACCCGGGCGGCGGCGTGACCGGCGCGCCGGGGCATAACGCGGCGCAGGTGATCCTACGCGATCGGGGCTTCTTCGCGCCGCGCTGGCGCTGAACGACGCATCAGGACATAGATGGGAAGCCCCGCCGCGGTCATCGCCAGGCTCCACAGGCTCGCTTCCAGCCCGGCGCCGTAAAAGGCCCAGCAGCTGTAGGCGGCACCGACGAGCGTTACTGCCGCGAAGCCCGGCGACACGCGCAGCTCGCCGCGACGTTCGAGCTTCAGGGCAGCGAGGCTGCCGACGACGTAGAGGATGATCGCTGTCGAGGTCGTTACCAGCACCATGAAGGTGAAGAGCCCGGCCAGGCCGCGCGAATAATTGGCGTAAACGACGACGCTCGCGAGCGCGCTCGACAGGATCTGTGCGGCGAGAGGCGAGCCGAACCGGTTGTCGCGGCCGAGCAGCGACGGGAGAAGGCGGCGGTGCGCCAGCTCGCGGGGAATCTCGCCCTGCAGCAATACGAAGCCGTTGAGCGCGCCGAGCGCGGCGATCGCCGCGAAGATCGCGACGACGTCACCCGCCGTCGGGCTTACAAGGGCGCCGAAGAAGGTCGCATAGGCGGCGTTCGATTGCTGGAGCGTGTCGACCGGCAGCAGCAAGGTCACCGCGGTGCAGGAGAGGAGGTAAAGCAGGCCGGTCGCCGCCGCCGCGATTAATGTCGCGCGCGGGATCGTGCGTTCGGGATCCTTCACGCGATCGCCGACGATTGCCGCGCTTTCGAAGCCGAGCAGCGCGAACAATGTCAGCGTCGCGGCGCCGCTGATCGCCGACAGGCTGACCGGCGCGGTGTGCGCCATCCCCTCGACGCGCGCCTCCCCCGTACCGAGTAGCCACAGCGCGACGCCGATGGCTCCGATAACCGGCACCAGCTTGAGCAGGAGGGTGATGACCTGCGTGTTCCCAGCGCGGCGCACACCGGTGAGGTTGATGAGGGTGAAGAACCACAAAAAGCCGATCGCAAGCAGCGCCGCAAGCGGCCCCTTCTCGCCCAGCCGTGACGCGACAATCGACAGGTTGCTGATCGCCGCCACCGCCAGCGTCGCGTTCGCGGTCCAGCAGCTGATCCAGTAGCTCCACGCGACGATGAAACCGACCCCGGGGCCGAAGGCGGCGTCGGCATAGGTAAACGCCGCGCTGCCGCCCGGCAGGCGGCGCGACAGGCGCGCAAAGATCAGCGCGAGGCAGAGGGTTCCGGTGATCGTCACGCCCCAGCCGATCACGGCATTCCAGCCGAGCGGGGCAAGGTCGCGCGGAAGCAGGAACACCCCCGACCCGATCATATTGCCCATGCCGAGGGCGATGCACATCAAAAGGCCGAGCTTTTGGCTCGGCCTTTCGGTGCTGGTCGCGCTATCGGTCACCAGATCAGAACTTGGCGCCCAGCCGCGCCCCGAGCGTCTGGGGCTGGTTCACGAGGATCTGCACACGACCGTTGCACTGCCCGCAGTTCGAGAAGCGCGACAGCTCGGCGCGCTCGTCGAACGCATTCTGCAGGAACAACTCGAAGCTGTAGCGGCTCCAGTCGAACCCGATCGCGAAATCGACCGTCGTAGATCCGCGAATGCGGCCAAGCTCGTTCGCGACATCGACCCGGATATCCGAACTCGCCGACCCGCGATGCGCGATCACCGACTGCAGGTGCAACTCGCCCGGTCCGACCGGGAAGGCATAGCGCACGGTGGCATTGCCGTTGAACTTCGGCGTGACGGGCAAGCGCGTCCCCTTCGGCGCCGCGATCGAATTGTCGGGGTCGGCGGTACATTGATACGTCGGATCGTCGATCGCGCAGAGATTGTTGCGCGTCTTGGCGTCGGTGTAGGACGCCGCCGCCGAGATCGTCAGCCCGTCGGTGGGCCGAATATTGATGTCCGCCTCGATCCCCTTGATCCGGGCATTCGGACCATTGTGAATCTCGGTAAAGCTGTTGAGCCCCAAGAAGGAGAACTGGAAACGCTTCCAGTTCTGCAGATAGACGGCAGCGTTCAGGCGAACCATCCCGTCGGCGAGCGTAGTCTTGATCCCGAGCTCATAGTTGGTGAGGAAATCGGCGTCATAGGGCGCGATCGTTGCGCGACGATTGATGCCGCCCGGCCGGAACCCCCGCGACCATGTCGCATAGGTCAGGACATCCTCGCTGGGTTTCCACGTCAGGTTCAGACGGTGGGTGAAGCCCGTATCCTTCGTCCGCTTGGGGACCAGCTTGCCGTTCACATAATCGGCAAGGTTGGTACAGGGTCCGCCTTCGACCTCGGCGGGGAGCAGGGTACCGCCCGGATTGTCGCGCAGGATCGCCCCCGTCGTGGTGTAGCAGCCGGCAACACCGGTCCGCGAGCTGCCTGCGCCATTGAACGGCGGGCCATTGGGATTGCGGCCGAAGCCGAAGAAGCCGATCAGGCTGTTGTCATATTTGTAATAACGCCCGCCCCCGGTCAGCGTGACCGTCGGGGTGATGTCGAAGCTCGCCTCGCCGAACGCCGCATAATCCTTGTCGACACGCTTCTGCTCGGTGAGCCACAGCGTGCCCGGACGACCGTTGACCGACAGCGCGTCGGCGAGGCCGGGGACGATATAGTCCTGGTGGATTTCGTTGCTCTGGCGCTGGAAGAACAGCCCAGCGACGACACGGAAGCGCGAGTCCTGCGGCGACGAGATGCGCAGTTCCTGGCTCAGCTTGCGGAAATGGTCGGTGCCGATGATATATTGGCGCGGGTCGATCGTGTCGCCGGCATTGTCCTGGAAATAGAAATAGCCGGCTAGGCCGCCATAAGAGGCATAGAGCGCGTCATAGGCCTCGGCATAATCGGTATAGTCGTTGATCTGGTACGTCTTGCGGTCGAGATAGGCGCCCGCATAAGTGACGTCGAAATTGCCGAGCTTGCCCTCGATCGTCAGCGCCGCCTGGATGAACTTGTCGCTGCGCGAGTCGGGATAGAAGCGCTGGACCTGCAGATCGCCGACAAGCGGGTCCTGCGCAAAGGTTCCGTGGCTCTTTTGCTTCTGGTAGAGGACTGTCGGCGTGATCGTCCAATTGTCGTCGAGGTCGACCTTCAGCGCGGCGCGGCCACCATAGATTTCGGCATCGTTGAAATCCTTCTCGACGAAGGCGTCGTTGTCGACAGTGATGCCGCCGGGCGTCGGCAGGAACGAGCGGGTTCCGGGCACATTGTCGATATAGCCCGCGTCCTTCTGGTACCAGCCGACGAGGCGAACCGCGGCCATTTCGCTGAGCGGCGCATTGATCATGCCTTCGAGGCGGCCGCCGGTGCCGCCATGCTTGATCGTGTTCAGCTCGCCGTCGACGCGGCCTTCGAAGCCCGCCGTGCTCGGCTTGTTGGTGATGATGCGGATCGTGCCCGCCTGCGACGAGGCGCCGTAGAGCGTACCTTGCGGACCCGCGAGCGATTCGATGCGCGCGATGTCATAGATATGGACGTCGAGCGTGCCGCCGATCGTCGTGACCGGCTGTTCGTCGAGATAGACGCCGACGCTGGGCAGCGAGCCCGAATGGTTGCCGTCGCCGCCGCTCGCGACGCCGCGCATATAGACGGTGGTGACGCCCGGCTGGCTCGACTGGAAGGAAACGCTCGGGAGGAGCTTCGAGAAATCCTGGAAGTTGGCGACGTTCAGCTGGTCGAGCTTGCGCGTCCCGAGCGCCTGGATGCTGATCGGAACATTCTGCAGATTTTCCTCGCGCTTCTGCGCGGTGACGATGATCTCGTCGTCGGCGCCCGCATCCGAAGCGCCTTGCGCCATCGCGGCCCCCGGCGACAGCATCGTCGTCGACAAGGATGCCAGCAGCACCGCGCGGCGTGAAAAACGAAACCCCATACAGACCCCCCTGTTTATGCCGACGCCGTTTGTTGCAGCGCAATGCGGAAGGTGTGCCAGCTTTCGGGCAATCGTCAATCGAGGCGCATGAAAATGGCGGCTGCGGCTCGCAGTTTCGCGACCACTATGACAAAATTGCAACAATAAGCTCAGGCGCGAACCGGATATTGCGTCAGAACCGGCCCCAACGCCTCGACAAGCGGGCCGAGCCACGGTTCCATCGCGCGCCACTGGTCGACGCCGTCGCGGTTGATCGGGCGCCGCACCTGCTCGGAGCTCGCGGTACGAACGGCGCGGTCGTTGGCATGAAAGTCCAGGCACGCCTGCTCGAACGGGAGGTCCATATAGGCGAGCATCGCGCGCACCTCGCCTTCGAGGTCGCCGATCACGCGTTCATGAAAGACGCGGTGGACGTGACCGGGCAGCACCGTGTCGAAATGGTCCATCAGCTCGACATAATCGGCATAGTAGCGCCCCATATCGGTCAGGCTGTAGCTGAATGCCTGCCCGCGCGCGAAATGCTGTTTGAAGTTGGAGAAACAGCAATCCATGGGATGACGCCGCGCGTCGATGATCTTGGCATGGGGGAGGATCAGCCGGATGAAGCCGACATGCAGCCAGTTGTTCGGCAGCTTGTCGATATAGAAGGGCTTGCCGCTCTTGCGCTGTACCTGCGTGTCGCGGAGATATTGCTCGCCAAACTCGCGCGCCTCCGCGGCGGTCAGCCGGGCGATCCCGCCCATGTTCCGCGCCTTGGCGAACAGTTTCGGGATATCGGGCAGTTCCATCGTGCCCTCGATCATCGAATGGCTCGACAGGATCTGCTCGATCAGCGTCGATCCGGCGCGCGGCATCCCGACGATGAAGACCGGATCGGGTGCGGCGCAGCCATGATCCGGACGCTCGGCAAAAAACGCCGCCGTGTACAGCACCTTCGCGTGATCGACCGATGCGCGCGTCTGACCGGCGTCATAATCGAGCATCGCCTTTCGCAGCGCATTGCCGCGGTCGTAATGGGCGAAGGCTGCTTCGGCCTGCTGCCGGTCCTCATTTGCCTTGCCCAGCGCGAAATGGAGGTGGAAGCGATCCTCGGGCGCGATGTCGCCACGTTCGAGCGTCTCCTCCATCGCCGCCAGATCGGCGTCGCCGAAACGGAAAGTCTTGAGGTTGGCAAGGCTCCACCACACCTCACCGAGCGAAGGACGAAGCTCGATCGCCTTGCGATAGGCCGCGACAGCGTCGGCCTGCCGCCCGACCGTCTTGAGCATATGCCCGTAGGACATCCATATCTTCGGCTGCTTGCCGAAGGTCTGCAGCACCTTCTCGTAAAGTTCGAGCGCTTCGTCGAATTCGCCAACGCGCCCGAGCGCCGCGGCCTTCAGATTGGCGTTCATCAGATTGTCGGGGTCGACGATCTGCAACTTTTCCAGCTCCTCGACAGCCTCGCCCGATCGCCCCTGCCGGTGCAGGACGGTCGCGAGGTTCGAGCGCGCCGCCAGAAATTCGGGCGCCAGTTCGAGTGCGCGGCGCAGCAGCGCCTCGGCGTCACGATAGCGTTCGATGCGCGCCGCGAGTTCGGCAAGCATACGGATCGCTGCAACGTCGAACGGATCCTGCTTCAGATGCGCCTTCAGCACCGGTTCGGCGTCGTGGAGCCGGCCTTCGGAAAGCGCGAGCGCCGCCGCAAGCAATTCGGGGTTGCGAAGCCCCCGCTCGATCGATCGTTGCGCGTGGTTCGCCGTCATCCTCAGCCTTTGTCCCGCGCCTTGGCGATCGCGCGGCGCAGCGCGTCATAGCCGACCTGGCCCTGGAACAGCTGGTCGCCGACAATCCAGGTCGGGGTCGCGTTCAGCTGCAACTGCGTTGCGAGCGCGAGGTTCGAATCGATCTCGCGCTGGAACAAGGCCTCGTTCGCCGTCGCGTCGGCGCTGCCGTCGGTGACGACGCCGGCGCGCGAGGCGGCGGCCGCGATCGCCGAGGGGTCGAGCGACGACGCCTGGAACATTGCATGATGGAATGCGTCATATTTGCCTTGCCGCGCGGCGGCGAGCGCCATGATCGCGGCGTCGCGGCTCTGCGGCGAGATGATCGGCAGTTCGCGGAACACGACCTTCAGGCGCTTGTCCTCGCGGAGCAGCCGGTCGACGTCGGGGACGCTCGCGCGGCAGAAACCGCAGGCATAGTCGGTGAAGACGACGAGTGTGACATCGCCGTCGGCATTGCCCGCCCAGGCGCCGGCATAGGGCTTTTCGAGCGCCGGACGCACCGCGTCGACGGCCTTTGCCATTTCCTTGTTCCGCTGCGCCTCGAAGGCTTCGGGCACGATCTCGGGGTGCGCGCGAATATAGTCGGCGACGATGGTTTCGACCTCGCCCTTGCTCATGCCGCCGCCGAAGCGGCCGCCGAGCCAGAAGGTCGCGCCAAGCAGCAACACGGCGCCGAGCGCGATCGCCCAGAGCGGCGCGGGAAGCGCGGGCGCCGCCGGTGCGGGGCGCGTCGCGACCGCCGGGCGGTAGGGCGCGCGCTCGTCGTCGGCCGGCCCCGACAGCGAGGGCGGCGGCGTTGCCGATGCGGCCTTGGCCCGCGACGATTTCGCGGGACGCGGCGCAGCCGCCTCGATCGGTTCGCCAGCGAACAGCGGCAGATCGGGCGCCGCTACCGGCGTCTCGGCCATGCGAGCATCGGCTTCCTCGCGGGCGAGCAATTGCTCGAGCCCCGACGGCGGCGGCGCCGGTTCCTCGCGCGGCGCCGGTCGTAATCTGGTGGCGGCGCCGCCGATCCCGTCACGGATCGTTTCGCCGCCGGCCCTCGCGGCGTTGCCGAGCCCGGCCTTCGCCTTGTCGGCGACCTCGCCCAGCCCGCGCCCCGCCTCGCTCGACAACCGCGAAACCTTGTCGCCGAGTGCCATCTTGTCCCATGCCGCGCCGCTCGCCCGGGCCGCCGCGCGGCTGGCTTTTGCCGAGCCACGCCCCACCGCGCGCGCAGCGCGCACGGTCAGGTCGCCGGCTCTTTTAGCAAGGTCGCGCGAGCGGCGCGGGATCTCCATCGCCTCGACGCGCGCCGGAATGTCGGCCCGTTCTCCGACGTCGATCGTCCAGTCCGCGAAGGCTTCGGCGCCGTCGCGGATGCGGTCCCACAGGTTCGCGGCGCTCGCCTTGATTGCTTCGGGCTTGACCAGCGGCTGACGCGGCTTGTCGCCCGCCTTGTAGCGCGCGAGGTCGATGCCGACCGGCGGTTCCTCCTTCGGCTTCGCCAGTCCGCCCTGGTCCAGCGCGTCGCGCATGGGCACGCCGCCCGGCGTCGGGGCCGGGTCGCGCAGCCACGGCTGGTAATAATCGTCTTTGCTGTCAGTCACTTGTCGCCCTTGAGCATCGCCGATGCGATGCGTCCCCATCGTATCCTGTTCGAATCTAGCGTCTTTTGCGCGCCTGTTCCACCTCGGCGCGCGACACCAGCGCAATATCCTGTGCACGGATCCAGTCGGGCGACCCTTCGGGCAACCCCTGCATCGCGGTTTCGGCATTACGCAGCGCCAGCGCCGACTGTCCACCCTCAAGGCTGTAACGCTCGGCCGAAGCGAGTGCCGCGCGCGGCTGGTCGCCCTTGTTCGCATAGACGATGCCCAGTTGGTACCAGGCGAAGGGATTCTGATTGTCGAGCGCCACCGCGGTCTTGAGCACCTTTTCCGCTTCGGCGAAATTGCCGGGATCTTCGGTCGCGATCAGCGCGTGACCGAGCGTTGCGGCAATCAGGGGCTGCGAGCGCGAGTTGGCCACTGCCTCGCGGAGCGGCGGAATCGCGTCTTTGGGCCGCCCCGATTCGAGCAGGACCTGCCCTTCGAGTTCGAGGAAATAGGGGTCGTGCGGGTTGCTTTTCAGCAAGCCCTCGACCTCCCCGAGCGCCTTGTCGGGGTACGCGCTCTTGTGCCAGGCGTAGGCGCGGGCGTAGCGCGCCGGGATGCTCGTGTCGCTTTCGGGATATTTGCGCAAAGTGCGGTCGGGGTCGGCGATATAGCCCGACAGTTTCGCCTTGATCCGCTGGAAACGCGCTTCGATCGCCGGGTCGGCGGGTTTGCTCCAGGCAGGGTCGACGACATAGACTTCGCGCAGCGCCTGGATGCGGTCGCCCGACATCGGGTGGGTGCGGCCATAGGCCTGATCGTCGTCCTGCTTGATGCCATAGCGGAACTCGAGATTCTGAAGCTTCTTGAAGAAGGCCAGGCTGCCGCGACCGCTGATCCCCGCCTTCGACAGATATTGCGCGCCAGCGGCGTCGGCGGTCGATTCCTGGACACGGCTGAAAGCGAGATATTTGCCGAGCGCGGCCTGCTGACCCGCCATCAGGATGCCCATGCCGGCCTCGCCGCCGCCCGCCGCCATCGCCGCCGCGCCGAGCAGCAGGCTGAGAAGCGAAATGCCGGTCGCGGTTTTCGCGCCCTCGCTCGCCCGGATCGCGTGGCCGCCCATGACGTGCCCGAGTTCGTGCGCGAGCACGCCCTGCACTTCTTCGGCGCTGTCGGCGGCCTCGATCAGCCCGCTGAAGACATAGATGTCCTGGCTGCCCGCAACGAAGGCGTTGATGCTGCGGTCGCCGAGCAGGTGAACACGCACCTGCCCCGGCTGGAGCCCCGCCGCGACGAGCAGCGGATCCATCATGTCCTGGAACAGCGCCTCGGTCTCGGCATCGCGCAGGATCGACTGCGCCATTGCGGGCCGCACCGCCACGGCGACCATCGCCACCAAGGTCATGAGGATTCGCAGTAACGCATGGGGGCCATGCGCCCGGTGCGCCTTGTACGACGGGGAAACGGTCATCGCCGACTGTCTCGCGCCGCGCGCCTGAACCTCGCGTGAAGCCATGAAAGGCTTATTGGGGTTCAGCGCGCGCGGACGCAAGGTCAGCGTGTCGTTTCTGCGGTCAACCGCGTCGATCAGTTGCCGAAGGTGCGCTGCCACCAACCGCGACGAGGTTCGCCGTCGGGACCGGTGCTATTCTCTTCGCCATCCGCGGCCACCGTTTCCCGGTCGCTGGTCATCGCTTCCTCGGGGGCAGCCTCGACCGCGACGGCCTTCTTCGCGCGGCTCGCACGTTTTTTGGGCGCGGGCTTGACGACTTCGGCGTCGGCTTCGGGTTCGACCGCCGGCGCTTCGGCAGCGGGCACCTCGACGGCTTCGGGCACCTCGGCCTCGGCAGCCGCAGCAGCCTTGGTCTTGCGCGGTGCGCGCTTGCGCTTCGGCTTCTCCTCGGCGGCGGGCGATTCCTCGACAACCGGCTCGGGCGCAGCTTCGGCGGGGACCGATTCTTCCTCGGTCACGGTCTCGGCTTCAGCCTCTTCGGCCTTCTTCCGACCGCGTCCGCCGCGGCGGCGCTTGGGCTTCGCCTCTTCCCCTTCGGCAGCGGTCGGCGCAGCCTCTTCGGCGGGCGCTTCGCCGGGATCGTCGCCAACGTCCTGACCGTCGGCAGCCTCACCCTCAGGCGCTTCGCCGCCTTCCTCGTCGCGGCGACCGCGACGTCCACGGCGGCGGCGGCGGCGGCGCTTGCGGCCCTCGCCATCCTCGCTCTCCGGGCGTTCCTGCCGGTCACGGCGCGCAGGGCGCTCCTCGGCGTCGGTCTCCCCTGCCTCTTCCTCTTCCTCATCCTCTTCGACGAAATCGTCGTCTTCATCCTCGATCGGAGCAATCGGCGCGAAGCTGCGGCGGGCGACCGGCGGCGGCCCGCCGACCTCGATCGCCATGCGCGCGCCCTCGGTTTCGCCATCGGGCAGGATTTCGACGCTGACGCCGTAGAGTTCTTCGATTTCGCGCAGCTCGCGACGCTTTTCGTTGAGGAGGTAGAAGGTCGCCTCCTGGCTGGCGCGCAGGATGATCTTGCTGCCCTTGCCGCGTGCGGCCTCCTCTTCGATCAGCCGCAAGGCGCTGAGGCCGGCCGACGATGCGGTGCGGACGAGACCGGTGCCTTCGCAATGCGGGCACGGGCGGGTCGAGGCTTCGAGCACACCGGTGCGCAGGCGTTGGCGGCTCATTTCCATCAGCCCGAAGCCCGAGATGCGGCCGACCTGGATGCGCGCGCGGTCGTTCTTCAGCGCATCCTTCATCGCCCGTTCGACCTTGCGGACGTTCGAACCATGATCCATGTCGATGAAATCGATGACGATCAGCCCGGCCATATCGCGCAGGCGGAGCTGGCGCGCGATCTCGTGCGCGGCCTCGAGGTTGGTGTTGAGCGCGGTCTGCTCGATATTATGCTCGCGCGTCGACCGCCCCGAGTTGATGTCGATCGACACCAGCGCCTCGGTCGGATTGATCACCAGATAGCCGCCCGACTTGAG
Source organism: Sphingopyxis soli (assembly GCF_018682675.1). Taxonomy (GTDB): domain Bacteria; phylum Pseudomonadota; class Alphaproteobacteria; order Sphingomonadales; family Sphingomonadaceae; genus Sphingopyxis; species Sphingopyxis soli. The sequence continues at coordinate 17,022 of NZ_JAFMTR010000035.1, read as the reverse complement.
CTGGACGACGGGATTGAGCATTCCCGCGAGTTGGTCCTCGACGCCGTAGCGCTGATAGAGCGAGACCGGGTCGGCATATTGCTTCACGCGCCGCGCGTGGCTCGGCATCAGCAATTTCATGAACTGCTTCGCCGCCTTGTAACCCTCGTCGCCCTCGACGAGCACCTCCTCGATATCCTTGTGATAGATGTCGCGGATCGCGCGCTTGACGAGGTCGCTGTCCGAATGGATCAGCGCGGGCGCGCTCGATCCCAGGGTTTTTTCGCGGATCTCGTCCCACAGGCGCGCAAGATAGTCGAAGTCGCGCTTGATCTCGACCTTGGTGCGGCTCATCCCCGCGGTACGGACGATGCAGCCCATCGTCGGCGGCAGGTTGAGTTCGTCGATCATCGCCTTCAGCTTGCGGCGGTCGGCGCCGTTCGAAATCTTGCGGCTGATCCCGCCACCGTGCATCGTGTTCGGCATCAGCACGCAATAGCGGCCGGCAAGCGACAGATAGGTGGTCAGCGCCGCGCCCTTGTTGCCGCGCTCTTCCTTCACGACCTGCACCAGCATCACCTGGCGACGGCGGATGACGTCCTGAATCTTGTAGCGGCGGCGCAGCGACATGCGGCTTTCGCCGTCTTCGTCGTCGCCCCGGCGGCCACGGCCACCCTTGCGGCCATTGCGTCCGCCCTTGCCCCGCCCGCGGCGGCGATCGCCGCGGCCGTCCTTGGCCTCTTCGCCGCCGTCTTCGCCGTCGGCCTCGCCGTTGTCGTCGGCGTCGTCATGCTCCTCGTCGCCGTCTTCGCCCACCGTTTCGGGCGCGCGCGGGGCGTCGCCATTATCGTCGTCATGATATTCGACGTCGGCGACATCGCCTTCCAGCTCGTCGAGGTCGTCCTCGGCGCGCTGCGCCGCGGCGGCGGCATGCTCGGCTTCCTCGCGAAGCAGCGCTTCGCGGTCTTCCTTCGGAATCTGGTAATAGTCGGGGTGGATTTCGCTGAAGGCCAGGAAGCCGTGGCGATTGCCGCCATATTCGACGAACGCCGCCTGCAGGGACGGTTCGACGCGGGTAACCTTGGCCAGATAGATATTGCCCTTGAGCTGCTTGTGCTCGGCGGACTCGAAATCAAACTCCTCGATGCGGTTTCCCTTGGTGACGGCGACCCGGGTCTCTTCCCGGTGCCGCGCGTCGATCAACATGCGCGTGGTCATTAGTATCACTCCAGGCGCGCAGCGGCGCGCCAAACAAAAAGGCCGCTACCATCCTTGGCGGACGGCGGCGGTCGATAGGGTTCAAAGAAAAAAAGACGTTATTGCCGCGCGGGGCCCGCGTCCGGTCGTGGACGCGCATGCGGTCTTTCGCCGCGACACCTGCGGAAGCAAAAGCCTCCGCGTCGCGATCGAAAGAGGGCATGGCAAGCCTCATACGGCATCAACCTGTTTCGGGGCAGACGGGAAGCCGGGGCGATTTTCCGCAGGGAAAGGTCGCGTCAGCCGCCCGATCAACCGGGTGGATCGACGGAACGAGGTTTTCGGCAGGTCCGGCACCGGGGCGGCCATGATCCGCGATTCGCGAGATCAGGCCTCTTCCCCTCAAAAGGCCGGACGGAGCCGGAAAGTCCTCCGTCGTGGCAGGGTGCTAGCATCGGCATGGGCCGACGGCAACCTCCACCACCCGATAAAGATGGGAGAGTGTGGCCACATTGCAACCATCTCGCCGCGTTCGTCCGTCTTTGCCGCCCGCGTCCGGCGTGGTTAACCGCCGTTTGACACAGGCTGGCTAATAAGGGATTTGCCTTGCTCGATTGCCCCGGCGCCATGGAATGACGATGATCCTGCCCCTTCTCCTCGCGGCGAGCGCACCGGCGCTTCCGGTCGAGGCCGCTCTGCATCCTCGCCGGAGCGAAGCGACGCGGCACGCCGGTTTCTTGCGGGCCGATCGCCCGAAAAAGCGCTACAGCGTCACCGTTCCGATCGGCAGGCCGAAGCCCGCGGTACCGCTGCCGCGGATCGAAGGCCCCGACAATCCGCGCCTGCCGCTTGTCGTGATCGACGCCGGGCACGGCGGACACGACCCCGGCGCGACGTCGCCCTACAGCGGCAAGCGCGAAAAGGACCTGACGCTGGAACTCGCGCGCGCGATCCGCGACGACCTGGTCGCCGGCGGCCGCGTCCGCGTCGCGCTCACCCGCTCGGACGACCGCTATCTCGTGCTCGAAGAACGCTACGGCATCGCGCGGCGGCTCAAGGCCGACCTGTTCCTGTCGATCCACGCCGATGCCGCGGAGAACAGCCAGGCGAACGGCGCCTCGGTCTATACCCTCTCCGAAGTCGCCTCCGACCGCGAGGCGGCACGGCTTGCGGCGCGCGAGAACAAGGCGAACATCATCAACGGCGTCGACCTTGGCGCACACAGCAGCGACGTATCGTCTATCCTGCTCGACCTGACGCAACGCGAGACGATGAATGTCGCGTCGGATTTCGCGAAGCTGCTGCAGCGCGAGGCATCGGACGAGATGACCTTCCGGACGACCGCGCACCGGTTCGCGTCGTTCGTCGTGCTCAAGGCGCCCGATACGCCGTCGGTGCTGTTCGAGACGGGCTTCATCTCGAACAGGGGCGATTCCGACTTTCTGACGTCAAAGAGCGGGCAGAAAAAGGTCGCGCGCGGAGTGCGCGACGCGGTGCAGATTCATTTCGCACGGAAGATCGCCGCCGCGCGCTGAAACGCCTTGACCATCGCCCGGCGCGCCGACAGCTTGCCGGCGACGGGAGAGATCGATGGGGTGGAGCAACTGGTCGGGCAGCGTGACCGCGCGGGCCGAGGTCGCAAGGCCGCAAAGCGAAGACGAACTGGCCGCGCTCATCCGCGGCGCGCGCAAGGTCCGGGCGACCGGCGCCGGGCACAGTTTCATGCCGCTCTGCCAGTCCGACGAGCTGATCCTCGGCCTCGACCGGCTGGCGGGAGAGATGCGGATCGCGGCCGACCGGACCACCGCGCACATTCCGGCGGGCTGGAGCATCAGGAAGTTGACGGCAGCGCTCTGGGAGGAGGGGCTGTCGCTCGCCAATCAGGGCGACGTCAATCCGCAGTCGCTTGCAGGCGCGATGGCAACCGGCACACACGGCACCGGCGTCGACCTCGGTTCGCTGGCGACGATGGCGCGCGGTTTTCGTCTGGTCGGCGCCGACGGCACCGCGCGCTGGTGCGATGCCGCGACCGAATCCGACCTCTATCAGGCGCAGCGGCTGTCGCTCGGGATGTTCGGGATCGCAACTGAAATCGAGGTCGCCGTCGTTCCCGCCTATCATCTCGAAGAGCGGATCGAGAAAAGGCGCTGGAGCGAGGTGCGCGAAAGCTATGACGAGCTTGCCTCGCAGCACCGCCACATCGAATTCTGGCTGTTCCCGCACGCCGACGACGTGATCCTGAAGACGCTCACGCCGTGCGATCCCTGCGATCCGCCGCCATCGACGACCGACATGGAGGAAAGCGCCTTTCGCCGCGTGCTCGATGTCGCTGCAAAACTGCCCTTCCTCACCCCCTTCCTGCAGCGCGCGATGATGCGGACGCGGTTCGACGGCCGTCGCCGCGGCCCCGCCCACGCGATCTTCCCGTCCGACCGGACGATCCGCTTCGAGGAGATGGAATATGAAGTGCCGCGCGCAGCGGGTCTGGCGGCGCTGGATGACGTCGTCGGGTGGATCCGGAAAAATCGGCTTCCGGTCACCTTTCCCTTCGAATTTCGCACCGTCGCGGCCGACGATATCTGGATGAGCCCGATGAACGCGGGACCGGTCGCCGCGATATCGATGCACCAATATGCCAGGATGCCGTGGCAAAGCCATTTTGCGGGCGCCGAGGCGATATTCCGGAGCTTCGGCGGCCGGCCGCACTGGGCGAAGCGTCACACGCTGACGCGCGATGACGTCGATGCGCTTTACCCGATGGCCGAACACTATCGCACCGCACGCCGCGCCGCCGACCCGCACGGCAAATTTCTCAACGCGCATCTGGAGAGCCTGTTTTCATGAGCGACGATTTGACCCTGCACGCGCATCTGATCGGTCGGCAGGGATCGCGCACCGATCTCAACACGCCCGTGCTGGTGCTCGATCGGCAAGCGCTCGACCGCAATATCGCCGCGATGGCCGAACTGGCGGCGCGGCATGGCGTGGGGCTCCGTCCGCACGCGAAGACGCACAAGAGCATCGACATCGCGCAGCGGCAGATCGGCGCGGGCGCGCTCGGCGTGTGCTGCGCCAAGATCGGCGAGGCCGAAGCGCTGGCCGATGGCGGGATCAGCGGCATCCTGATCACCTCGCCCGTTGCGGCGCCGCGCGCGATCGAGCGGCTTGCCGCGCTCGCGGCGCGTGACGGGACAGTGATGGCGGTCGTCGATCACCCCGCGGTGGCCCGGCGTATCGACGCGGCGCTTGCGGAAGCTGGCGCGACGCTCGACGTCATCATCGACATCGATCCCGGCATCGCGCGCACCGGCGTGGCCTCGGCGGAGGCGGCGGTCGCGCTGGCGAAGGCGGTTGCGGAGCTGCCGAACCTCAACTGGCGCGGCGTCCAATTCTATTGCGGCTCGCAGCAGCATATCGAGGACTATGCCGAACGCCGCGCCGCGATCGCCGAGCGCACCGGCTATCTGACGTCGGTGGTGGCGGCGCTGACCGACGCCGGATTCAAACCCGAGATCGTCACCGGATCGGGCACCGGAACGCATCGGATCGATCTCGACCTCGGCGTCTTCACCGAGTTGCAGGCCGGATCCTATATCTTCATGGACAAGCAATATCTCGACTGCGACCTGACCGGCGATGGCCATGTCCCGTTCGAAACCGCGCTCGGCGTCGATGCGCGCGTGGTCAGCGCCAATCATTCGGGGCTCGTCACGATCGATGCCGGATTCAAGTCGCTGTCGACCGACGGCGGCGTCGCGGTGGTGCGGCGCGGCGCACCCGAAACCGCCTTTTTCGCCTTCATGGGCGACGAACATGCGGCGCTGATCGCGCCAGGCCTTGGCGAGCAGCTCGCACCCGGCGACCCGGTGACGCTGACGGTTCCGCACTGCGACCCGACCGTGAACCTCTACGATCATTATCATGTCGTCGAGGGCGACACGCTGGTTGCCATCTGGCCCGTGAGCGCTCGCGGCAGGGCGCGTTGATTTTCCGACCAGCGTAGGAATCTGCGCCGGCCTCCTGCATCCGAACCGCCGCAACGCAGCTTCCCTTTCGTTCGCGCAGGCTTTAGAGGCTCTTCGCATATGACTTCCGAGACCGCGTCCCATTTCCGCCTGCGCCTGCGCCGCGACAGCAATGCCGTCATCGCCTGGTTCCGCGAGATGTGGACGCGGCGCTGGTTCCGCATCCTCGGCTATCTGGCGGGCGCGGGGCTGCTGGCCATGGCGCTGATCTGGGTGGCTTTCGCGCGCAACCTGCCGTCGGTCGACCAGCTGCGCGATTATCAGCCGCCGCTGCCGACGATGGTCCGCGACGCCGAGGGCAAGCCGGTGCACAGCTATGCGCGCGAGCGGCGCGTCCAGCTGGAATATGCGGAATATCCGCAACTGCTCGTCCGCGCCTATCTCGCGGCCGAGGATCGCACCTTCTTCGAACATGGCGGGATCGACTATCCGGGCATCGTCACCGCGATCATCACCAACCTCACCAACAGCGGCCGCCCCGTCGGCGCCTCGACGATCACGCAGCAGGTCGCAAAAAACCTGCTGCTGACCAACGAGGTCAGCTACACGCGCAAGATTCGCGAAGCGATCCTCGCCAAGCGCATCGAGGCGGCGCTGACCAAGGAGCAGATTCTCGAACTCTATCTGAACGAGATCCCGCTCGGCCGCCGCAGTTTCGGCGTGCAGGCGGCGGCGCGCGCCTATTTCGACAAGGATGTCGACCAGCTCGCGCTCCATGAAATGGCGTTTCTCGCGATCCTGCCGAAGGCACCTGAAACCTATGGCCGCGCGCGCAACGCCGGCAAGGCGATGGCGCGGCGCAACTTCGTGCTGTCCGAAATGTACCGCAACGGCTGGATCACGGCGGCGCAGCGCGACGCCGCGCAGGCGCAGCCGCTCGGCCTCACCAACAGCGGCAACACCGCGATCGCGCAGGTCGGCGGCTACTATATGGAAGAAGTGCGGCGCCAGCTGATCGACCAGTTCGGCGAAACGCCCGAGGACGGCCCGCTGTCGGTCTATGGCGGCGGCCTGTGGGTGCGCACCGCCTACGACGGCAAGATGCAGCAGGCGACGACCAATGCGCTGCGCCGCGGCCTCATCCGCTACGACGCAGGCAAGGGCTGGTCGGGGCCGATCGCAACGATCGAAGCCGACGACCAGTGGCAGAGCCGCCTCGCGTCGAGCTTCATCGGCATTGATTACGACCAGTGGCGGATCGCGGCGGTGCTGTCGAAATCGGCAAGCGCCGCGCGGATCGGCTTCGCCAATGGCGACACGGGCAGCCTGCCCGCGAGCGCGGCGCAGCTCGGCTATCGCAAGAGCGGCGGCCCGGCCTTCTCGGCGCTGCGCCCCGGCGACCTGATCGCGGTCAGGGCGACCGCGCCCGGCGTCTATCAGCTCAGGAACATCCCCGAAGTGTCGGGCGGGATGGTCGTCGAAAGTCCGCATTCGGGGCGCATCTATGCGATGCAGGGCGGCTTCGACGTCCGCCTGTCCCCCTTCAACCGCGCGACGCAGGCCGAGCGCCAGCCGGGTTCGACGATCAAGCCCTTCGTCTATGCCGCCGCGCTCGACAACGGGATGACGCCCGCAACGATGATCGTCGACGGGCCTTTCTGCGTCTATCAGGGCGCGCGTTTCGGCAACAAATGCTTTCGCAACTTCGGCGGCAGCGCGGGATCGGGCGAGCATACGATGCGCTGGGGCCTCGAACAGTCGCGCAATCTGATGACGGTGCGGACCGCGAGCCAGATCGGCATGGAGCCGATCGTCGAGACGATCCAGACGATGGGCATCGGCAAGCACGAGCCCTATCTGTCGACTGCGCTCGGCGCCGGGTCGACGACGGTCGAGAAAATCACCAATGCCTATGCGATGCTCGCGAACCATGGCCGCGAACTCAAGCCTCGCCTGATCGACTATGCGCAGGATCGCCGCGGCAAGGTCATCTTCCCGAAGAACTGGCGGCCGTGCCAGGGCTGCAACATGAAGGACTGGGACGGCAAGCCGATGCCGCGCTTCGCCAAGACCGGCAAGCAGCTGATGGACCCGCTGACGGCCTATCAGGTCGTCCACATGCTCGAGGGCGTCGTCCAGCGCGGCACCGCGGTGCGCCTCCGCGACCTCGGCGTCCCGCTGTTCGGCAAGACGGGGACGACCTCGGGGCCGAAGGACGTCTGGTTCGTCGGCGGGTCGCCCGACGTGATCGCGGGCGTCTATATCGGCTTCGACCAGCCGCGGAACATGGGCGGCTATGCGCAGGGCGGCAGCCTGGCGGCGCCGATCTTCAAGGAATTCTTCCAGGGGGCGCTGATGGATGCGCCGCCGGTGCCATTTACCGCACCGAAGGGCATCCGCATGGTCCGCATCGACCGCCAGTCGGGCCGCCGAGTCTATGGCAGCTGGCCGGGCACCGACCCCAAGGCGGCGATCATCTGGGAGGCCTTCAAGCCCGAAAGCGAACCGCGCCGCACGATCCGCGAGGACGAGATCAAACCGATCAAGACGCAGAAACGGTCGAACGGCCCGGCGCAGAAGGGATCGTCGGGCCGCACCGACACCGACTTCCTCGACGACCGCGGCGGGATTATCTGACGCGAGATACATAGGCTGTGTGCGCCCGAGAAGGCGGGCGCCCATCACCGGTCGGCTCGATATGGGACCGGCGGGAGATGGGTCCCCGCCTTCGCGGGGACACACGAACTGGACTTTGAGCATGGCGCGTCACATGCCGCGGGTGTGGCCTTGAGAGTTGGAGCCCGCCCATCTATGGCCGGACGCCATTAGTTTCAGGAGCAATACCATGCGCGCCGAAGCGCAGGATCATGTCGATACCATCAATGCCGCCCTCGCGTTGCTGCGCCGCTTCCTCGACTGGGACCGCGCGGTGCGCCGCCTCGACGAACTCAACGCGAAGGTCGAGGACCCGACGCTGTGGGACAATCCCAAGGCGGCACAGGACGTCATGCGCGAACGCCGCCGCCTCGACGAGGCAATCACCGCGACGCGCGCGATCGAGAAAGAGATGGGCGACACCGTCGAGCTGATCGAGCTCGCCGAGATGGAGGGCGACGAAGCGCTGGTCGACGATGCCGTCGCCTCGCTGGCGACGCTCGCCGCGCGCGCCGAAGACGACAAGATCAAGGCGTTGCTCGCGGGCGAGGCCGACAGTTACGACTGCTATATCGAGGTCCACGCCGGCGCCGGCGGCACCGAGAGCCAGGACTGGGCCGAAATGCTCCAGCGCATGTACAGCCGCTGGGCCGAGAAGCGCGGCATGAAGGTCGAGTTGATCGAATATCAGGCGGGCGAGCAAGCGGGGATCAAATCGGCGACGATGCTGGTCAAGGGCGAGAATGCCTATGGCTATGCCAAGACCGAAAGCGGGGTCCACCGCCTCGTCCGCATCTCGCCCTACGACAGCTCGGCGCGGCGCCACACCAGTTTCTCGTCGGTGTGGGTCTATCCGGTGATCGACGACAATATCGAGATCGAGATCAAGGAAAGCGACCTCAAGATCGATACCTATCGCGCCTCGGGCGCGGGCGGCCAGCACGTCAACACGACCGATTCGGCGGTGCGCATCACCCACATGCCGACCGGCATCGTCGTCGCGTCGCAGATCGACCGTTCGCAGCACAAGAACCGCGCGACTGCGATGGGGATGCTGAAGGCGCGCCTCTATGAAGCCGAGCTGCAGAAGCGCGAGGCCGAGGCATCGGGCGAATATCAGGCGAAGACCGAGATCGGCTGGGGCCACCAGATCCGCTCCTATGTCCTTCAGCCCTACCAGCTGGTGAAGGACCTGCGCACCGGCGTGACCTCGACCGCGCCGGGCGACGTCCTCGACGGCGCGCTCGATCCGTTCATGGCGGCGGCGCTGTCGCAGAAAGTGACCGGCGAAAAGGTCGAGGTCGAGGATATCGACTGATGAAGCGCACCGCCCTCGCCGCGCTGGCTGTGCTGCTGCTCGGCGGCTGCGACGGCCCGTGGAGCGAGGGCAGCGACCGTATCGAAAGCGCGCGCGAATTCCCGCCCGCCGATCGTCCGGTTGCGCCGATCACCTCGACCAAATGGTCGACCGAGGAAGCGCGCGACCGCGTCAACGAGGCCGACGATGTAATGGATTCGGCCGACGTCCGCCCGGGCATGACCGTCGCCGACATCGGCGCGGGCGACGGCTATTACACCGTGCGCCTCGCCCCGCGGGTCGGCGCGACGGGCCGCGTGCTCGCGCAGGACATCCAGCCCGACGTGATCGAGCGCCTCGCCGACCGCGTCGCGCGCGAGCGGCTCGACAATGTCTCGCTCAAGCTCGGCGCGGTGGACGACCCCCGACTGCCCGCCAACAGCTTCGACCGCGTGTTCATGGTCCATATGTATCACGAGATTGGCGAGCCCTATGCCTTCCTCTGGCGATTGCGCCCGGCGCTGCGCGCGGGCGGGCAGGTGATCGTCGTCGACGGCGATCGTCCGATCGCGCAGCACGGCACCCCCTTCCGCCTGCTCGTCTGCGAGTTCGAGGCGGTGGGCTACAAGCTGGTGTCGTACGACGACAAGGCGCACGCCGGCGGCTATCTCGCGCGCTTCGTCCCCGAGGGCAAGCGCCCCGCGCCCGACGCGATCACGGTCTGCAAAAACCCTTAAGGTCGGGACGCTAATAGGTCAGCAGTTGGTCGTTCGGCCCGGCCTCGGCCAGAAAACTGACGAGGCCGCCCACACGGACCTGCGGCACCAAGTCGCTTGCCGTCATCCGCACCAGCGCCATGCCCGACTGACAGACGATCAGCCGCACGTCCATCGCCATCGCCTCGGCGATCAGCGAGACGAGATCGGGCTGCCCCGCCGCGCGCCGCGCCGGGTCGCCGTCGAACGCGACGGGCGTTCGGAGCAGTGCCGCCGCCTCGCCCTGCAGGAAGATGCGCGCCGATCGGCCGAGCGCCGCCGCCGCCGCCGCGAGTTCGAGCGCGGCATAGAAGCGCTGGCCATCGGCCGAGGCGACAATGATGCTCAGCCCCGGCATATCGGACACTCGGGATCCCGGGACACCGCGACTTCGCGCCAGCGTCGGTCGAGCATGTCGATGATCGCGAGCTTGCCGGTCAGGGATTGCCCCCATCCGGTGAGCGCGCGCACCGCCTCAAGCGCCGCCATCGTCCCGATCATCCCCGCAAGCGCACCCATCACCCCCTGCTCGGCACAGTTGATTCCGGGCCGGTCGGGGTCGTCGCCGACGAGGCAGGCATAGCAAGGGCTGTCGGCGCGCCAGCCCTGGTAGAGCGCGACTTGCCCTTCGAACGCGCCGATCGCGGCAGAAAGCAGCGGAATGCGCAGCGCGACGGCCGTGCGGTTGACGGTCAGCCGCGTTTCGAAATTGTCGCAGCCGTCGAGGATCAGCGTCGCGCCCGCGAGCAGCGCTTCGGCATTGTCCGCATCAAGGCGCCGCGTGATGGCGAACGCCTCGACATGCGGATTGATCCGCCGTGCGGCATCGGCCGCGACCTCCACCTTCAGCGACCCGATATCGGCGTCGGTAAAAAGCGGCTGGCGCTGAAGATTGCTGATTTCGACCTGATCATGGTCGATGATCGTGAGCCTGCCGACCCCCGCGGCCGCGAGATAGGTGATCGCCGGACAGCCGATGCCGCCCGCGCCGATGACCGCGACATGCGCGGTCTTCAGCTTCGCCTGCCCCGCGCCGCCAAAGGCGGGCAGGATGATCTGGCGTGCATAGCGGTCGAGTTCGGCGTCCGACAGCAACGCCTATTCGCCCGGCTGGCGGAGTTTCATCGCCGACAGCGAGCCCACATTTTCGGGGATATTGTCATCTTCGATCGCGTCGTCACCGGTGCCGCTCGCGACGCCGGTCGACCCGAAGCCGCCCGCCCCGCGGGCGGTTTCGTCGAGCGTCTCGACCTCGGCAAAGACGGCGCGCTGGACGGGCGCCGGGACGAGCTGCGCGATGCGGTCGCCGCGCGTGATCTCGAAATTATCCTCCGACAGGTTGGCAAGGATCACCTTCACTTCGCCGCGATAGTCGCTGTCGATCGTGCCCGGCGTGTTGAGACAGGTGATGCCATGTTTGAGCGCCAGACCCGAGCGCGGGCGAACCTGCACCTCATAGCCGGGCGGGATCGCCATCGCGAAGCCGGTCGCGACCGCGTGGCGCGTGCCCGGCCGCAGGGTCAGCGTTTCGGCGGCGACGACGTCCATCCCCGCTGCGCCGCCCGACGCATAAGCCGGAAGCGGCAGGCCGCCGCCGTTCGGCAGGCGCTGGATGGCGATCTCAATCGGAATTAGCGGGTGCACGGACTGTGAGCTCATCGGCGATCTTTTCCATCAATTTGCGGGCGACCGCGTTTTTGGGCAGCCGGTCCCAACTATCTACCCCCGCTTTGCTAACGATATGTACCCGGTTCGTCTCGCCCCCCATCGGGTCGACGGAGACGTCGTTGGCGACGATCCAGTCGCAGCCCTTGCGCGAAAGCTTCGCTTCGGCATGCCCGATCACATCGTTGGTCTCGGCGGCGAAGCCGATCAGCAGCGGCGGGCGCTGCGGGCTTTTCGCGACACTGGCGAGGATATCGGGATTTTCGGCGAGCGCCAGCGGCGGGACGGCGCCGCTGCCGTCTTTTTTGATCTTCTGCGCCGCGGTGTCGGCGGCGCGCCAGTCGGCGACCGCGGCGACCATGATTGCGGCGTCGACCGGCAGGCCTGCTTCGACCTCGGCCGCCATCTCGCGCGCGGTCTCGACATCGACGCGGATCACGCCGGGCGGCGTCGGCAGCGGCACCGGCCCTGCGATCAGCAGCACCTCGGCGCCCGCCTCGGCGGCGGCGGCGGCGATCGCAAAGCCCTGCTTCCCGCTCGAGCGGTTGGCGATGTAGCGCACCGGGTCGATCGGCTCGTGCGTCGGGCCGGCGGTTATCAGGATGCGGCGGCCGAACAGCGGGCGATGGCTCGCGGGCGCGAAATCGGGCTGGCCGGCGAGCGGGATCGGGGCGGGCGCGTTGTCGAGCGTCCGGTCGATCGCCGCCTTGATCGCTTCGGGTTCGGGCAAGCGGCCCGGGCCATATTCGCCGCACGCCATTTCGCCCTCGTCGGGCTCCATCACGGTGACACCGTCGCCGCGCAGCGTCGCGACGTTGCGGCGCGTGGCGGGGTGCAGCCACATGCGGACGTTCATGGCGGGCGCGGCGAGCACTGGCTTGTCGGTCGCGAGCAAAAGCGTCGTTGCCATATCGTCGGCGATGCCCGCCGCCATCTTTGCAAGCAGGTCCGCGGTCGCCGGCGCGACGACGACCAGGTCGGCCTCCCGGCTCAGTTGGATATGCCCCATTTCGACCTCGTCTTTCAGGTCGAAAAGATTTGTATATACTTTATTCTCGCTGAGCGCGGCGAGCGTCAGCGGGGTCACGAACTGCTCGCCGGCGCGGGTGAGCACGCAGCGCACGACATAGCCCGACTTGCGGAGCAGCCGCACCAGTTCGATGCTCTTGTACGCGGCAATGCCGCCGCCGATGATGAGCAGGATGCGGGGATTGGGCATCGTTTCAGTATCCCGTCAGCAGGACGTCGAGCGCCCCGACAATCGTGAAATGCTCGCTCTCCAGATTGGCGATCGGAGGTTGCAGACGGTCTCGCGGGATCGCGAAGATCAATTGGGTGGCCATTATCAGTTCCTCGCCATTGATGGCAAAGGCCGGGTTGAGCCGGGGAACCGGTTCAAAACCCTTCGCCGGCATGAGCGGCACCACGACACGCGTCACGAGATCGCCAAGCAATTCGCTCTGACAATCGAGCAGATAGCCCAATCCGCGCGAGCCCGGATAAACGTCGTACCGCGCCATCAAAACTGCCGGTATTTGTCATAAGGCATGCCGTTTTTGCGGATATATTCGTTCCAGCTCTCGATGGCCGCGCGATTTTCCTCTTTCCACGCGGCGTCGCGCGCCTTCTTGACCTCGGCGGCAAGGCCGGACTGGCAGGCATCGCTGACGTTGATGCCCAGCTTTTTCGCCTCTTCGACGAGCTCGGCATTCAATGAAACATTGGTCGCCTTTTTGGGCCCTTCGAATCGCGCAGGACGGTTCATCACCATTCTCCTTGCGCATAATCTATGCGCAGATCGCCACCCGTTCAACCCATCCAGTTCAGAGCCGCCGCCCCGGCGGCCGCGCCCGCCAGCGCGGTCAGCGCATACCGCCACCAGCGCCGCGTCGCGCGCTTTTCCCACATCAGGGGAATGTCGGGCAGCGGCGGTGCGGGCGGCGCGGCGCCTTTTTTGGGTAATTGCTGATCGAGGCGGCGAATGATGTCGGGGATCAGCGCCAGCGTCCTGCCCTGTTCGCGCAGGCCGTCGGCGAGCGCGGCCTCGGGGCCGAGTTCGTCGCGGATCCATTCGCTCACGAAGGGGCCGGAAACGTCCCACATGTTGATTTTCGGATTGAGCATCGTCGCGACGCCCTCGACCATCACCATCGTCTTCTGAAGAAGGAGGAGGTGCGGCTGCGTCTGCATGTCGAAATCGCGGGTGATGGCGAACAGGCCGTCGAGCATCTGCCCGACGCTGAGCTCGCTTACCGGCTTGCCACGCATCGGCTCGCCGACCGCGCGCAGCGCCGTCGCGAACTCCTCGACGCTATGATAGTCGGGCACATATTGCGCCTCGAAGTGAATCTCGGCGACACGGCGGTAATTGCCCGTCGTCAGGCCATAGAGGATTTCGGCGAGCCAGTAGCGCGCCTGCCGGTTGATCCGCCCCATGATCCCGAAATCGACCGCGGCGATCGTGCCGTCGGCTTTCACGAACAAATTGCCCTGATGCATGTCGGCGTGGAAGAAGCCCTCGGCGATCGCCTGCCGCAGGAAGGCGTTGACGAGGTTCGCCGACAGCGTCTCCATGTCGTGCCCCGCCGCGATCAGCGCATCGCGGTGCGAAATCTTGATGCCGTCGATCCAGTCGAGCGTCATCACCCGATTGGCGGTGCGGTCCCAATCGATCGCCGGCACCTCGTAGGTCGGCACGGCCGCCATCGCGTCGGCGAGTTCGGACGCCGACGCCGCCTCGCGGCGCAGGTCGAGTTCGCGCAGCGTCCAGCGGCGGAAGTTGGCGATGACCTGCCGCGGGCGGAGACGGCTCGCCTCGCCGCCGAGCGCCTCGAGATGCGCCGCGGCCCATTCATAGGTTTCGATGTCGCGCGCGAACTGCTTGTCGATGCCGGGGCGGCGGACCTTGACCGCGACCCTGCGGCCGTCGGTCGTCACCGCGCGGTGAACCTGGGCGATCGAGGCCGAGCCGACGGGGTCGGGATCGAATTCGCTATAGAGGCTTTCGAGCGGAGCTTCGAACGTCGCTTCGATTTCCTGCCGGATGCGGTCGAAGGCCACGGGCGCGAGCGCGTCCTGCAATGTGAGCAGGTTACGGGCAGCCTCTTCGCCGACGAGATCGGGACGCGTCGCGAGCGTCTGGCCAAGCTTGACCGCGGCGGGGCCGATCGCCTGAAAGGCCGCGGCATAGTCGGGCACCGCGGGCTGAATCGTCCCGAAGCGCGCAATGCGGCACAAGCGCTTGACCCCCGGCGGGGTCTGCGGCGCGCTCTCGATGCCGCGCAGCGCGCCGTGGCGCGCAAGGATGCGGCCCCACTTCAGCAGGCGGGCGATATGGGTGACGGGTCTAGTCAAGCCTTCCACCCGCTGTGGATCGCGACGAGACCACCCAGGATCGGCTCGACCTTCACCGCGGTGAAGCCCGCCTCGCGGATCATCCGCGCGAATTCGGGCATCGGCGGGAAGCGGCGGATCGATTCGATCAGATAGCGGTAGCTGTCCTCGTCGTCGGCAATCAGCTTGCCGAGCTTGGGGACGAGGTGGTGCGAGTAAGCGTCATAGACTTGCGCGAAGCCCGGCCATTCGTTGGTCGAGAATTCGAGGCAGAAGAAGCGGCCGCCATAGCGCAGCACGCGGTGCGCTTCCTTCAGCGCGGCAGGAATATCGGTGACGTTGCGGATGCCGAAGGCGATCGTATAGGCATCGAAAAACTGGTCGGGGAAGGAAAGTTTCTCGGCATTCTGTTCGGACCAGACGAGCGTGTCGATGCCGCGCCCGGCCGCGCGCTCCATGCCGACGCCGAGCATGTCCGGGTTGATGTCGGCGACGGTGATGCTGGCGCCCGACCGCTCCATGCGGAAGGCAATGTCGCCGGTGCCGCCCGCCATGTCGAGGATCGTCTCGCCCTCGCGCGGTTTGACGCGGCGCACGAAGCGATCCTTCCACAGGCGATGCATACCGCCCGACATCGCATCGTTCATGATGTCGTACTTGCGCGCGACGCGGCTGAACACTTCGCCGACCATCGCGGTCTTCTCGCCCGCGGGGACTTGCTCATAGCCGAAGCTGACGGTGTCGGGAGTGGCCATGCGATTGCGCTTTCATGCGGGGAGAAACAAAGTCTGACCGGCCTTTAGCCAAGGGTTGAAGCGCAAGCAAATGGCGCGTAGCCGGTTCGTCGATATGCCGGAGCTTCCCGAAGTCGAAACCACCGTTCGCGGCCTGACGCCCTTCCTCGAAGGACAAAGGCTGGTCGCCGTCACGACCTTCCGTCCCGACCTTCGCCGTCCCTTTCCAGCCGACCTTGCGCAGCGGTTGACCGGCGCGACGGTCACCAGCCTGTCGCGCCGCGCCAAATATGGCATCGTGTCGACCGACCGCGACGACCATATGATCTTCCACCTCGGCATGTCGGGGCGCTGGCGGACCGAAGGCGGCGAAGCGGGCAAGCACGACCATCTGCTGCTCGAAACCGGCGCGGGGCACCGGCTGTTCCTGCACGACCCGCGGCGGTTCGGATCGGTCGACCTGGTGAACGGCGACCCGCTCGCGCTGTTTCCCGCCTTCGTGACGTTGGGACCCGAGCCGCTGGCGGACGATTTCGACGCCGCCTATCTGGCGCGCGCGCTGGCGGGACGCCGGGCGCCGATCAAGGCGATGCTGCTCGACCAGGCAATCGTCGCCGGGCTTGGCAACATCTATGTCTGCGAGGCGCTGAACCTGGCGAAGATTTCGCCGCTGAAACCCGCGGCCGACGTGCCCAGGGCCAAGCTCGCCCCGCTGGTCCACGCCATCAAGGCGGTGCTGACGGCGGCGATTGCGGCGGGGGGATCGACCTTGCGCGATTTCCTGAGCCCCGAGGGCGATCTGGGCTATTTCGCCAAGGACTGGCGCGTCTATGGCCGCGAGGACGAGGCTTGCGAATGCGGCGGCACGATCGTACGCACCATCCAGAGCGGCCGCTCGACCTTCCATTGCCCGAAATGCCAGCGTTAGGCGGCGTTTCGCGGTTGACCCGAGGGGGCAATCTGGCTATGGGCGCACCCTTCGAGCAGGGTCCGGTCGTCCGGAACCGGCCGCATCCGGACATTGATTCGCTGCATATGCGCGATTCGGCTGCTCCGCTGAGGCTGTGCTCCGACCATGTAGACCGTTTGAAAGACTAGAGGAATTTATGGCCAATACGCCGCAGGCAAAGAAGCGCATCCGCCGCAACCAGGCGCGTGCCACGATCAACAAGAATCGCGTTTCGCGCATTCGCACGCTGGTGAAGAAGGTCGAGGCAGCCGTCGCTTCGGGCGACAAGGACGCCGCGGCGACCGCGCTGAAGGCGGCCCAGCCCGAAATGGCGCGCGGCGTCGCCAAGGGCGTGCTCCACAAGAACACGGTCGCCCGCAAATATGCGCGCCTGACCAAGAGCGTGAACGCGATCGCCTGACGACGCGATCGACTGAACCCATTGTCCCGAAAGGGAACAAAAAGGACCCGCCGACACCCAGTCGGCGGGTCC
>NZ_JAFMTR010000034.1 GCF_018682675.1 Sphingopyxis soli | reverse complement strand
GCGGCCTGGTATCTGCGCCCCTTGCGTGACCACATTCTCGACGAGCTACGACGATCCGAGCGGCTGTTCGCCGACGAGACGACCGCCCCGGTGCTCGATCCCGGACGCGGGCGGACCAAGACCGGCCAGCTCTGGGCCTATGCCCGCGACGACCGACCATGGGGCGGCTGCGATCCGCCGATCGTCGCCTATGTCTATGCGCCAGATCGCAAGGCCGAGCGTCCCCAGTTCCATCTTGGTGATTTTGCGGGCATCCTACAGGTCGATGGCTATGGCGGCTACGCCGCGCTCCCCCGGCGGCGCCAGCAGATCAGGCTCGCTTTCTGCTGGGCGCATGTGCGTCGCAAATTCTACGAACTGGCTGATACATCCCCGGTCGCTACCGAGGTGCTGCGCCGCATCGCCTTGCTTTACGCCATCGAGGACGATGTGCGCGGCCTCTCGGCCGAGCAGCGTCGTGCCGCTCGGGCCGGACGCAGCCGCGTCATCATCGACGATCTTCACCAATATCTTGCCGCCCGTGGCCGCCAGGTCAGCGCCAAGAGCAAGCTCGGCGAAGCGATCCGCTACGCACTCACCCGCTGGGACGGCCTCTCACGCTTCATCGATGACGGTCGCATCGACCTCGACTCCAATACCGTCGAACGATCGATCAGGCCGCTGGCTCGCAATCGCAAAAATGCCCTGTTTGCCGGTTCCGACGAGGGCGGCGACAACTGGGCGGTGATCGCCACGCTCATCGAATGTTGCAAGCTCAGCACCATCAACCCCCACCAATGGCTGACCGAAACCCTCACCAGCCTCGCCAACGGTTATCCCGCCAACAGCGTCGGTGATCTCATGCCATGGACCGTCGTAGCCTGAAAACACCGGTTACGCCTCACCAAACCCTATCACCCATGGACCAACGGTCAGGCCGAAAGGATGGTGCGCACCATCAAGGAGGCCACCGTCAAATCTTTCCATTACACGTCGATCAACGAGCTGCGCCGCCATGTCCGCGACTGGTTGGTCGCTTACAACTTTGCCAAGCAGTTGAAGGCACTGCGCTTCAAGACACCCTATGAGGCCATCGAAGAACTCTGGAAATCCAAGCCGGATATCTTCAATATGGAGCCACACCATCACATGCTGGGACTAAACACCTAGGCCGTGTTGACAAAAGGGATTCCCAAATCCTCCTCCTTCTGATTCAAGACTGCTTTTTGAGGATCAGTCATGGGTCGCGGGGATTTGTCGGATGCGGAGTGGGACCTGATTGGGCCGCTGCTGCCGCCTGAACGTGGTCGCTGGGCGCGGCCGTCGGGCGATAATCGTCGCTTTCTCAACGGCATGCTTCACGTGCTGCGGGTCGGCTGCCCTTGGCGCGACATGCACGAGCGCTACGGCAAGTGGAACTCGGTCTATGTCCGCTTCCGGCGCTGGGCCGAACAGGGTGTCTGGGATGCCCTGCTGCAAACGCTGGTCGATCTGGGTCTGACCGACGACTGGCAACATATGATCGACAGCACCAGCGTTCGCGGCCATGTTTCGGCAGCGGGCGGAAAAGGGGGGCTTGTGCGAACGCTCTTGGTCGATCACGCGGCGGCTTTACGAGCAAAATCCACGCCCGCTGCGACAATCAAGGACTGCCTGTCGGCTTCATCCTGACCGGCGGCGAGGCTTCTGATTACACCGCTGCCGAACCGCTGATGGCGATCCCCGTCGCCACACCCAAGGCGCTGCTCGCGGACAAGGGCTATGATGGTGATCGCTTCCGGGAAAGCCTGCTGACCCGGGGCATCCTGCCGATCATCCCGCCCCGCTCGAACCGCAAGGTGCCAGAGCATCCCGACTATCGCCGTTACAAGGACCGCAACCGCGTCGAGCGCATGTTCGGAAAGCTCAAACAGCAACGACGCATCGCCACTCGATATGACAAAACCCTTCTCTCGTTCGAGAGCTTCCTAAACCTCGCCGCCACGCGGCTATGGCTGAAGTCTTTTGTCAACGCGGCCTAAGTTTCCATTGGCTACCCGCTAATTGATCACCGCAGCCGTCCAACTCGCGATTTTGTCGGCCATTTCAAGGCTCGCGCGATCAAAGGCTTCGACGATACTCGAAACACTGTTTGCGCTTGCTGTCCTATCAAGGACGATGCGCGTGACTGCCAGTGGTTCCGATTCTTTGGATCGGCTTAGTTCCACTTGCGCGGCGATGCGAATGATCGGGGCCGCGTCGGGCCCCTGCTCGTAATAGGCTGCAAAAGAAGAAAGCCGTGCGGATAGGACGTAATGATCGGAAGCCACGCTCTGGACAGGGATATATGCGTGATCGATTTTGCGCGCTACGCTTCCGGCAATAGCCTCGCGGATCATCTCGGGCGCAGGCCTCATCCACCGTGCTTTGGCCAGATACGTGACTTCGCGATTCTCGATCGTGAGGATCCTGTCTCCATCGGCCCCAGGCGGAAGCGTCGGTCGCGTAATATACACCGGAATCCACTGTCGTGCAATTTCACGCTCCGGTACGGGCGTGCTGCTGATCCGGTACAACGTCGATTTGCCGCCAGTTCCCAGAATATTCCCGCAACCAGAAAGGCAAATTAGCGCGCCCGTCAGCAAAAACATTCTTGCAGAGATCGTTTTCATTGGGGGAGCTTCCTTTCACGAGGGGTCCGTCGTAGCTGGCCGGCGAGCTGCTCGATTTCCTGCGCCGCGCTATCGAGCGATTTCAAAGTTGCAGCAATCCCGGAGCCGTCGGGCGCCGCCAATCCACTCGCGGCGTCATCAAGCCTGTGAATGACCACCCTCGCCTCGGCGATCCCCTCTCGAAGATCTCGAGCAGCTGCCGAGACATCGGCAAACGTCTTGCGACCGTCGCCATCGATCGCCGTGCGCGCCGATGCGGCCGCGGCCTCGATATCGGCCGCCGCCCGGTCCAGGCGTGCAAACGCTTGTTCAGCCTTGCTGAACATTCCGCGACTAGATCGCAATTCCGCCGTGGTAGCTCTTACATCCGCAATAGCAGCCGAAACATTTTCGATATTCTCGTCGGACAAGGTCCGGTTGACCCTTTCCAGGGCCTGCGAAGCGTCCGCCAACAATGCGCCACCTCCATCCATCAGGGATTGTAGCGAACTTTTTTCCGCCTTAATCACTGGGAGCGTTTCCTTGGAAACCTCCTTCAACAACGGCTTAGAGGGCGTCCCCGCACTGATCTGGATGTAGCTTCCGCCGGTTATGCCTTGCGACTCCGTCGCGGCGGTAGAATCGACGCGCACAGGCGTATCCTCGCGCAGGCGCACCCCTGCAAGCACCCTGTTTGGATTTCTGGGATCAAGACTAATACGCGTGATTTCTCCCACCGGAATTCCGTTGAACTGCACCTCGCCTCCCTCGCTAAGACCGCGGACGGGACCATCGAAAATGATCCGATACTCGTCGAAATTACGGGCGAATTGGGATTGACCGAGCCAGAGGATGAAGCCGAAAGCCGCCGCTAGCAGAGCCAGCGTCAGGCCCCCAATCAGACCGTAGTTCGCGTCGCGTTCCATTAACGGTTCCTTTCCTTGACGCGCTCCGCCCGCCCTCCCAAAAACGCCCTGATCCAAGGATGGTCAGACCTCTCAAGTTCCGCGATTGGCGAAACCTCGACAATTTTCTGATCCGCAACCACGGCCACGCGGTCGCTGATGGAATACAGGCTGTCGAGATCATGGGTCACCATCACGACAGTAAGCCCCAGCGTGTCGCTCAGCGTCCGTATCAGCTGGTCAAATTCGGCGGCGGCGATCGGGTCGAGGCCCGAAGTGGGTTCGTCAAGGAACAGCAATTCTGGATCGAGCGCCAAGGCCCTCGCTACGCTTACACGTTTTCGCATTCCGCCTGAAAGTTCAGCGGGCATTTGCCGGCCCACCTCGGCATCGAGTCCGACAAGGCCGATTTTCATCAGAGCCACGGCCTCGAGCCACGGCTCTCTAAGACGGGTATGTTCGATGAGAGGAGCCTCGACATTTTCTTGCACACTAAGAGAAGAAAAAAGCGCGCCATTTTGAAACATGACGCCAATTCGGTGATCAATTTCCGTACGATCAAAGCGACTCCCAATTTTTTTCTGAAAGATTTCGATTGTCCCATGGCTAGGCGCAATCAGGCCCAAAATGGTGTTCATCAGGACGGATTTTCCACTACCGGACCCTCCGACGACACCAAGAATCTCGCCACGATGGACTTCTAGGTTCAAATCCTGGTGGATAATGTGATCGCCAAATCGGGTTTTAAGATTCTCCACCCGAATAACGATGTCCGGATCGCAAATCATATTTCGAGCACGTTGAAGAGAATTGCAAAGGCGGCATCCAGAAGGATGATTGCGAATAGCGCTTGGACAACGGCGACGGTCACCCGCCCGCCCAGATCCTCAACATCTCCGCGTACCGAAAGGCCGTGGCGACATCCGGCAAGCGCAATCACAATGGCCAGCACCGGTACTTTTGCCATTCCAACCCAGAAGTGTCGGATATCGACCGCAGCTGAGAGTCGTTCGGCGAAATATGTCGGGCTCACGTCGAGTATGCCCCAGCTGACGACAAGCCCGCCGGCCAAACCAGCCAGCATGGCAACAATCGCCAGGAGGGGCATAATTACAAGCAATGCCAATACGCGTGGCACAACCAGCGCGTCGAACAGGTCGATGCCCATCACCTTCATTGCCTGCGTCTCTTGATTCATTCGCATTGCGCCGATCTGGGCCGCGAAAGTGGAAGCGGACCGACCGGCAAGTAGTATCGCGGGAATGAGGACGCCGAACTCGCGGAGGACGGATATGCCAACCAGTTCGACGACCAGTTCCGATGCACCCAATGTCTTGAGCAGATCGCTTCCTATGAGAGCCACCACTGCGCCGATAAAGAATGTCATGATCGCTATGAGTGGCAGCGCATCGAAGCCGACCTTCTGAATTGACGACGCCAGTGCGATCAATCGCATCCTTTTGGGATGTGCAAGAGATTTCATGAGCGCCACCTCAAGTTGGCCGAGAAATCGAGCGCTTGCGCCGATTTCCTGGACAGCTCGATAAACTTTTTGGCCAAGACGCACGTGAAATGGGGGAGTTTTGATTGGCGGGACATCGCGGTCGGCCATGGCCGAGCCCACCAGCGCGAACAGATCAGCAAGATTGGCGGGCAGGTCTGCGGTAAATGCCGCATTGGGTGCGAGAGTCAGGATGGCGAGCGCGCCTGCGCTGTCTATCCTTCCCAGGTTTCCGAAGTCGCTTGAGAAGGAGAGGTTCGAGGGACTCAGAACATGCCCGGAAAGGCCTGCGATCGACATCGCTGTCCAGTCACCTTCAACGACCAACGTTGAAATGCCATCTCCTTCGCGAACGAAGATGTTCGGTGCTGTGCGCGCATTCATCGCAGCAAGTCTCCAACCGGTGTCGGGAGAGCGGATCGCCCGTGGCAACTCCCTCTCCCATAACCCGTCATCGAGCGGATCATGCCAGCAAGCGGGACCACTGACCCCACACATTTAACCATGCCGATCCACACATCGCGCCTTGCCGCAATGACATTATGTAAACGTCACCGTAGCGTTATATCAGGTCGCTTGCAAGGAGTATGCTGCGCACAAATCGGCCGACAGATCGTTTGAATAAGCACAGGATACTCTTGCTAAGGTTAGATAAAATTGTCAGTTGAAATCCCTATGAGATTCTTTCTGAACCGATATCGCACCTTAGAGTTCATATTAACGACACTCGTAGGTGACATTAAATCTTTGCTTGCACTTGCCATCCCAGGCCGAGTGATTTTTGCAGGGCGATCCATGACAGCGTGAGCGCCGCCTTTCCCCGGACGAGGTCGGTTGCCGCCTGCTGCTGTTTGCGAAGCGTGCGATTTAGGTCGGCGCGCGAGATCACTCCGCCGGCAAATCGTTGTCGATCAAGATCGGCTGCGCCATCTGCCTGGGACTTGATCTGCGCGAACGCCACCAGGGCAGAGCGCTGCTGGCTAAAGCGCGACAACGCGCGCTCGGCGTCCTGAAGTGCAGAAAGCACCGTCTTTCGATAGTTGGCAACTGCCTCGGCACGGACGGCGCTCGCCTGATCGACCGAGGCATCGACCCTTCCGAAATCGAGGAAGTTCCACTGCAACTGTGGAATGGCGAGAATTGACGGATTGCTCACATCAAAGAGATCGTCTGGCGACGTTCCGCCAAGTCCCAAGATTCCCATGAATGACAGCTTCGGAAATCGTGCAGCCTCCGCAACACCGATCCGAGCCGTTGCTGCCGCCAGGCTGCGTTCGGCCGCGCGGATGTCGGGCCGACGTGCGACAAGGTTGGAGGGGTCGCCCACGGCGACCTGTTCCGGCGGGAGGGGAACATCGAAGATCTGTTTCAGCGCTTCGTCCGTTGTCCCTGGGATCTGTCCAGCTAGAATGGCAAGCGCATCGAGCAATACCGCCGTGTCAGCTTCGGCCTCGGCGAGCTGAGACTTGAGCAGCTCGAGCTCGGCATTTGCATTGCCGAGAGGGAACAGGGGCAACACGCCTTGCTGATACCGTTGATAGGTTAGCGAGAGGGTTTGCTGCTGCAACTCGCACTCGGTTCGGTACGCTTTGGCTCGAAACTGGGCCTCGCGCAGGTTGACATAGGCATTGGCAACTTCGGCGGTCAGCTGGACCTTGGCATCCTCCACATTGGCAACCGCTGCCGCGGCCTGAGCGTTGCCGGCCTCGATCCGTCGCTGCGTTCCTCCTGCGAAATCCAGCTCCCAGTTAGCGTTGAGCCCGAGATTGTAGACACTGAGGCTATCATCCGCCTGTCCCTGCGGACTAACAGGCGCGCTCGCCGAAGGCGGGGCACTGTTCTGAATATCAAGGCCCGGCAAGCGGCCCTGAATAGCCGTCGCCTGGGTTCCAAGCGTCGGAAATCTTCCGGCCTTCTCCTGTCTCACGGATGCCCGCGCCTGCGCAATCCGCGCTTGCGCAGCCTGAAGCGAAGGATTGTCCGATAACGCAGCCTCGATAAGCCTGGTCAATTCCGGATCGTTCAAAAGGAGCCACCACTCTGCCAGCTCGGGCTCGGTATCGATGATGTTACCGCCGGCACGGACAAAGCCGTCATTTCGGTTCGCCGAGAATACTTCTGGAGGCCCGGCGTAGTCTGGGCCCGCAACACAACCGGCCAGCAGAAACGAGGCGAGAAGCGATATTACAGATTTTCTTATCATGTCAGGCTCAGTGCATCGAAAGGGAAACATTCTTGGGAAGCGGCTTCAAAAAGATGACCAAAGGAACGGTCATCAAGGTCAGGACGCCCATCACCAAGAATACATCATTGTAGGTCATTACGAACGCGTCCCGCTGGATGGTCCGGCCTAGCATCGACATGGCACCCTCCATCCCGCCGAAGCTTTTCGCGAGTTCATCAAGATAAATCTGGAGTGAAGCACTGTTGGCATTCAGCGTCTCTTCCATGCGCCGGCTATGGTGCCAGATCCGCTGGTCCTGAAACGAAGCCAGTCCGGCCAAAGCGAAAGATCCTCCGAGATTTCGAGCGGCGTTAAAAATACCGGAGGCATCGCCAGCATCTGTCTTTGCCACCGAGGCTACGGTAGCCTGGTTCAGGAACATCATGGCCAGAATCATGCCAACACCCCGAATAAGCTGGCTTTCGATGAATACGGCGCCCCCAGATTCCGCGGTGAGGCTTATGCTGACGAAACAGCTGGCCGCCATCAGAAGCATTCCGACACCGACGGCAATGCGAATGTGGAGTCTGCGGATCATGAAGGGCAGGATCGGCATAAGCACAAAAGCCGGAATACCCATCCAAAATATAACGAGCCCGGTTTGAAAAGCGTTATAATCGGATATGATCGCAAGAAATTGGGGAATGACGTAGGTCGAACCATACATGACCATTCCCAGGGCGAGAGCCATCACCGCAACGCTTCCGAATTGGCGATTGAGAAGGAGGCGGAGTTTCAGGACGGGCTTCGACGCGTTCAGCTGCCCGTATATGAGTGAAGCGAAACCGATAACGGCAATGAGTGCCAGCCAGCGAATAAGAGCGGATTCAAACCATTCCTCGCGATGCCCCTCCTCAAGCAACACAGTCAAAGCGCCCAACCCCAGAATCAGGCCGGCAATGCCCGCCCAATCAGCATCGGTCAGATACTCCCACTTCGGCTCTTCGTGAGGAAGCCCGACGAATAGCAGCAGCAGCAGTACGGCGCAGATTGGAACATTGACAAAGAAGGCATAGTGCCAGCTCAAATTTTCGGTCAGCCAGCCACCGATCAGCGGCCCCATGACCGGACCCAGAATCACTGTCATGCCGAACAGCGCCATGCCGATCGGCTGTTGATGGGGCGGCAATCTTTTCGCCACGATGGTCATCGCAGTTGGTATCAGCGCACCACCCATGAAACCCTGACCCGTGCGACCGATGATCATGGTCGTGAGGTCGGTCGCCATACCGCAAAGAATTGAGAAGCCGGTGAACGCGGAAACCGCAATGATGAGCAGGTTTCGCAGTCCAAAAAGGCGTTCAAGCCAGGCGCTAAGCGGAATTACCACAATTTCGGCAACGAGAAATGCGGTGGCAATCCAAGTGCCCTCGGTGCCGCTGGCTCCGATTTCGCCCTGGATCACCGGAAGCGCGGAATTGACGATAGAGATATCGAGTGTTGCGAGCATGGCGCCAAGTGCACCCGCTGCGACCGCTATCCACGCGGTGATATCGGCATTCCGCCTTTCTGCAGTCGGAGTACCAGAGGCGCTGTTCGATGCCAACTCGGCGGTCATTTGTCGGTACTCGAGATCTCTTTCAGCTCTCCGGCAGCGTTTCGCGTGTCGACAACTGCCACAACCGACATGCCCGGGACGAGCAGACGACGCACTTTGGGCGAGGCTATTATCGCGATACGAACCGTTATCCGCTGAACAATCTTGGTGAAATTCCCTGTGGCGTTTTCGGGCGGCAGGATCGAAAATTCTGCTCCGGTTCCGGGCGAGATGCTCTCAACGCGTCCAGCAATCTCAAAGTCGGGAAGAGCATCGACCTCGAGCCTGACCGGTTGCCCCGCCCGCAAAAGGCCGACCTGCGTCTCCTTGAAATTAGCGATGACGTAGATTTCGTTTACCGGAACCACCGTCATCAATCGCTGACCGGGCTGAACGAATTGGCCGACCCTTACTGTTAGATCGCCAACGCGACCTCCCTTGCTGGCTCGCAGCAGAGTCGATGTGACATCTAGGTCGGCCGCTTCCAGCTGCGCGCGGGCCGCGTCAGCTTGGGCTTCGGTCTGGTCGATCTGTTTGAACAAGGTGGCCCTCCGACCGTTGGCAGCAGAGACTGCTGCCTGGGCAGCAACAAAGTCGGCGTGCGCTTGCTGCGCCTGTGTCTCATATTGTTGAAGCTTTTCTCGCGGCTCCGCACCGGTCGCGGCAAGGGGGCGATACCTCGCTACCTGCTCATTGGCGAGGTCGAGCGCCGCGCGCTTGGCGGCGAGTTGGGCCCGCGCCTGCCGAATCGCTGAGTCCTGTTCGGTTACTTGCGAGCGGATTGTGTCGGCGCCGGCCAGCGTCGCCGCAATTTGCGCACGCGCCTGTTGCGCCTGGGCTCTATAATCTCGCACATCCAGTTGCACGAGCGCCTCGCCGGGACTGACCCGCCCGTTCTCAGAGACGAGCACCGCGTCCACGTATCCGGCCACTTTTGATGAAACCACAACGCTGTCGGCCGCGACATAGGCGTTGTCGGTCGACTGCATGTACTGCCCATAGGTGACATGCCTGTAATACCACCAACCACCTGCAATCAGCGCAGCAGTGATGGCTATGATGAGGATGAGGCGAAATTTGGGTTGCGATTTCAGGCTGGATGCGGGCGCGCGATCCTGTTCCCGCTCATTTGGTTCGTCGGTCATCTGCCTCTTTCGAAGGATTTTGGACATGTGCTAAGTCGCTTCATGGCGTGGCGTAGACCGTTCCATCCGGTTAGTAAAATCGTTTAGTAATTTGCGTTTTGGCATTCCCACGAAACGGACTAGGCAGCGGTATGAACGCAAATCTCGACACAATGCCGCCACGGCTTCGCGAAGGCGCCCTCACCGACGACGACCGTATGCTATATTTGATGGACGAGATTAGTCGGGGGGCGAGGCGCGCTTATGACGCACGGATTGCCAAGATTGGCCTCAATCAGACGCAGTGGCGCATCATCGGACAACTTCTCCGCGAACCATCGTTGACGCAGGCCGGAATTGCCAAGCGACTAGAGTTGGAATCCGCCACGATCGGTCAAGCCGTCGCTGGCCTTTGTGGGAAAGGATTGATGGAAAGGCGACGAGCCAAAACGGACGGCCGGGCATGGCAGCTCATCCTGACCCAGGAGCTCGACAGGTTGTTGCCCCAACTGAGAGAATCCGCGGACGGGCTGCATAGGGTCCTATGGCGGAACGCCACGCGCGACGAAAAACGGACGTTGCTGGACATTCTTGTGCGGATTGCGTCGAATCTCGATCAGAGCCGGACCGATGCGGAATAGGACATATGCCTGGGTTCCGAGATAAACCGATAGGAGACATCGCACGCGCCGCCGAGATAGGACAGATTCTTGTCCGGCACGGCGCCAAAAGCCTGGCGGGCGCTCTCGGAGTCATTCCGCATCCGGCCAAGTCAATCGATCCAGGTGAATTGCGGCCGGCGGCGGTCGTCGCACTCCTGCGCGACATTGGTCCGGTCGGAATAAAGCTTGGACAGCTGCTGGCGACGCGCAGCGATCTGTTTTCCAGGTCCTGGATTGCTGCCTTCGCGACGCTCCACGATCAGGTTTCTCCGGTGCCATTCGAAGAAATCGAGCCCATCCTTGCCGCAAGCTGGGGAGCTGACTGGCGAGGGGAATTCACCCAATTCGATGAACAACCACTGGCTTCGGCTTCGGTAGCGCAGACCTACTCTGCTTCGCTGCTCGACGGCGCCGACGTTATCATAAAGGTGCGGCGTCCGGGCACTGCTGCGCGAATGGAGGCCGATGTGCGGCTCCTGACGCGCCTCGCCGCCGTTGCCGAGGATCGATCCCCTGAAATCGCCCGCTATCGCCCGGTAGAGTTCCTGCGAACCTTTGGCAGAAATCTTGCCTGGGAAATGGATCTGGCAGCAGAAGCTCGTGCATGCGAGCGTATCGGTGGCTATCTTGATACGCTTGGGATCAAGACTCCAACAATTCATTGGGAACTGACGGGGATACGGGTCAACGTCCAGGAGCGGCTGTATGGAACGCCCGCGTCTGCGATCGAGGCCGAATCGACCGACCCACGCGTGGCGGCGTTCGCGAGACAATATGCGAATGCAGTCCTGCGCATGATCATTCTGAATGGCGAATTTCATGGCGATCCGCATCCAGGCAATGTTTTCCTTATCGGGGAACAGGATGTGGGCTTTATCGACTTCGGATCGGTCGGCACTCTCACAAAGGCGAGGCGCGAGGAACTGGTACGACTTGTCATGGCTATAGCCGACGAAGACACAGCAGACGTCGCGAACGTGTTGCTCGAATGGGCTGGAGATCCGAAAGTTGACCGTGATGGGCTCACCCAGAATTTGGACCAGCTGATCGGTGAGTTCAGGGGAACGGTCCTTTCGGGGATTGAGTTCTCGCATATTTTCAGCCGCGTGTTCGATCTCCTGCGAGACTATCAGCTCGCACTTCCGCCTGATCTGGCGATCCTTCTTCGAACATTGCTCACGGCGGAAGGGTTTGCGCGTTCCTTTGCGCCTGACTATAATATCGGGGAGGAAACACGCCCCATCATGTTGGAGCTGTTCGCAGAAAGATTCTCCCTTGGCAGGAATCGCGCCAATTTAAAAAAAGTTCGCCGACAACTCCTCGCCCTAGCGGCGATCATGCCTGACCTTCTCGATAACGCCGCCGCTATAGCCAAGTCCGGGCATGTGCCTGTCCAGATTGATCCGGCAAGTTTTGAGAAGCTCGCAGCCATTCGCCGCGCGAGCCAGCCTGTCAAAGGTCCTGTGGCGGCCGCACTTATCGTCTCCGCGGCGCTGCTTGCGAATCAATCCTGGGTGCTTGCAAGTGTTGCAGTGGCTCTTGCCGGGTTGGTTCTTCTGCGCAAATGGCGATAAGATCGTTGCTCAGCTTGAACGGGCCAGCGTCCAATATCAGGCCAACTGAGAACTGGAGTTTATGATGACACTGCAGAAGCCAGTCGATCCGGTCCCCGCAGCCACCATGCTGTTGCTTCGCGACGAGCCGGAGTTCCAGGTGCTGATGGTCAAGCGGCATCACCAGATCGATTTTGCATCCGGCGCGCTGGTCTTTCCCGGTGGAAAACCTTCTGCTGCCGATGAAGCGCCTGAATGGGCCGATTATTGCAGGGGCTGGAAAACGCTAGATCCTACGCAGCGCACCCTTCGGATTGCCGCGATTCGTGAAGCCTTTGAGGAAGCAGGCATCCTGCTGGCCGATCATCGCGACGGTAGCGAGTTCGAGGATATTTGCGATCTTGAAAGCCGCAAAGCCGTCGAGCGAGGCGAGCGCGAATTTTTCGACATTGTGCGCGAGGCCGATGTGCAACTGCGCCTTGATCGCCTGAGCGAGTTCGCGCGGTGGATCACGCCCAGCTTTATGCAAAAGCGCTTCGACACTCATTTCTTCGTCGTTCGCGCCCCAGAGCGCCAGATCGCAGCATGTGATGGATATGAAACCGTTGATGCGGAATGGCTTTCGCCAAGCAAAGCCCTGAAACTGGGTGTCAGCGGTGAACGAACGATCATCTTTCCCACGCGATTGAACCTGCAACTGCTAGCCGAAGCTGCGAGCGCAGACGATTGCGTCGCGCGGGCCAAGGCTCGCGAAATCGTGCCGGTCCTTCCAGAAGTCATCCAGCGAGACGGCAAGAACATCCTCACTATCCCCGCCGACGTGGGATACGGCACAGCCTTCGAAGTTATCAGCTGAGATAGAAGCAAGCAAGCGGGGGCAAACTCTTACGATCCGTAGCCGGGTAACTGGGGGAATGGCTTGTTTTATCCCAGTATTTCTTGTCGCATAGTCTAGGGTCAGGACTCATTGATCAGAGCCAGAAGATGACGGTTGCGGCGAGTGCGACGGCGGAGAAGAAGGCCTTCGGGCAGCGATCGTAGCGTGTTGCGACCCGCCTCCAGTCTTTGAGGCGGCCGAACATGATCTCGATGCGGTTACGGCGTTTGTAGCGGCGTTTGTCGTACTTTACGGTCGTGTTCCGGATTTTTCAGCCCGGGATGCAGGGCGTGATACCCTTCTCCTGCAGGGCGTCGCGGAACCAGTCGGCATCATAGCCTCGGTCGGCCAGCATCCATTGCGCGTTGGGCAGACTGTCGAGCAAAGCGGCCGCGCCAGTGTAGTCGCTGACCGGTCCGGCGGTCAGGAAGAAGCTGATTGGACGACCATTCGCATCACTCACGGCATGAAGCTTGGTGTTCATGCCGCCTTTCGTCCGGCCGATCAGGCGTCCTGGACCCCCTTTTTTACCCGCAGGCTCGACGCCGTGCGGTGCGCTTTAAGATAGGTCGCGTCGATCATGATCGTCTTGCGCTCGGGAGCCTGAGGTGTCGCCAGGCCTTCCATCATGCGGATGAAGATGCCTTTGTCGCTCCACCGCTTCCAGCGATTGTAGAGCGTCTTCGCCGGGCCGTATTTCCGCCTTCACAATAGAGACTGAGGGCTTCGATGTTGGGCGATGCCGCGGCGCTCACATAAGCCATGGGCGCGCGACCTTGCACCGGTACAACTTCCCAGGGTGTACCGGGAAGCGGCACTGCCGTTTCGGGCGGGCTTTTGTCCAACAGCGTCTTGATTTCCGGCGCAATCGGCAGCCTAACGCCCGAAGCAGACGGATAAACTGTTAGCTTGCCGCGCTCCCAAAGGCCCACCTGCACCGCACGGCGCGCCGGGTCTATTATTATATAGGCCTGCTCCACACCGCCCTGATGCTGCGCATTGCCGGAAAGATAGTAATAGTTCCCAGCCCGCTGCAATGGCGAGACGGCTGAGAGATTGGTCCGCAGCGCAGCCATCTTCGGCCCCATCCGGGCCTTCAATGCCGCAGCCAAGGTACCCTTATCGAACAGGTCGATATTGTCCTTGGCGTAGCTTCCCGGATATTTGCCGACGAGGCTGGCGAGATTGGTCCATTCCGCTGGAATGCCTTGCACGGCCACCGCCGGCTCAGGCCGTGGCGGCAGTGGCGTGCCAGCAAGAGCGCTGCCCTGGCAGAGCGTGAACGGGCCGCCACCCGTGAAGGCCGCATGGAAAGAAGCCGGGCGTTGGCCGCGCGGCAGATCGGATTCAAAGCGGATGACACCGCGCTTCTCGTCGTCGTTCACATACATGAGAACCCGACCAAAATCATTGCTGCTAACTGGAAAGGGAAAAAATACTGCCATGATGCCGTCATAGCTCTGGCCCATGAAGGTGAGAGCATATTCCACCCGAGGGGGCTTTATTTCCCGACCATTGGCGCGGAACGTCATGCCCTTTTCATCGATGGTTACGCGCGGTTCCTTTGAGCAGTCGCCGCGCGGGGCGTAGCTGCCAAAGATATGGTCGACGCCCTGATCCTTGAAGCTGGATAGTGGTAGCGCCTGCGCACTTGCGGCAGCAATCGTGGCAATCGCACAAGCGGCAAGACCTACACCCGAAAGGCGGATTGTGGACGGCATGTGAAATGGCAATGTCATGTCGAATCCCCATCGAAGTGGTGACGGTTTTCGCGCGCACATGGCTCAGTCACGAGGTAAATTGGTGCGCCGGTCGCCTTGATCCTATTTGGCCAACAGGATAGCTGACTTAAGGGATGGTTTGGTTCTGGTCATGGATGCCCCCACGTGAAAGCCCTGCCCGGCAGGGACCGTGACGTGGTTAATACGATCTTGATGACTCTAAAATGAACGGGAAGGAATAGGTGAACTGACCTGACCCCCTGGTTTCCACCAGCCGGGATCAGAGCCCGGCCTTTTGCACTGCTATCCAACTTTCGACCACGCGGGTCATGCGCTCCGGATCGGGCATGCCGTACCGCAGCCGCATCCAAAAGTCGTCGGCGCGCGCTCGACCGCGCCAAGGCTGAAGCGCTGACAGCAAGCATCGGATGTATAAACTGATATCTTCGGATCTGAGATGGCACACCTCCCACCGCCCCGAGCAAAATAATAAAGTGCCATAATAAAGTTCTTTACCAAATGCCGAAAAACTGCTCATCTTCCAGCCGAGCGGCGAGAATCTTTTCCTCTCCGGAAATCTCCTTCTGGCCACTCCTCAAACTCGGGGCAGCTCGGCGAGCTGCCCCATTTTTGAACATCGACAATCGGGGACAAGGACGGGTTCGCGCAAGAAACGAAAAAATCGAGACAGGGAGAGATAGGGTGATGAATAAGAAAGCCTATTGGTTGGCAAGCGCCGTCGTGATGGCGTTGCCACAGGTCTCAAATGCTCAGGAAGTCATAGCCGAAGAGCCAGATGGCGGTGACAATGTCATCGTCGTGACAGCGCAACGTCAGGCGCAAAGCTTGCAAGACGTACCGATCGCTGTCAGCGCATTCAGCGCTGAGGCGCTTGAAAGCCAGCAGATCGAAAATGCCTCGGATCTACAGCTGACGCTGCCCAATGTATCTTTCTCGAAAGGCAATTTCACCTCAGCTTCATTCACTATTCGCGGCGTTGGCGACCTGTGCGTCGGCGTCACCTGCGATGCTGCGACCGCAATCCATGTCAATGGATCCCCCTTGTTCGGAACACGCCTGTTCGAGACCGAATATTTCGATCTGGAAAGGATTGAAGTCCTTCGCGGACCTCAAGGCACCCTGTTCGGCCGGAATGCGACCTCCGGGGTCGTGAATGTTGTGACCGCGAAACCCAAACTCTCCCGTTTCGAGGCTGAAGCGCAATTCGAGTATGGCAATTTCAACAGCATCGAAGCGCGTGGCATGGTCAACGTCCCGATCGGGGATATGATCGGCGTGAGGCTGGCGGGCATATATGTGAACCGCGACGGTTATACGACGAATCTCTATGATGGATCGGACATCGACGCTCGGGACCTCTATGCGTTGCGAGGCTCCCTTCGTTTCGAACCCGGTCCTGATACGACGATCGATCTCATGGGCTATTATTTCCGGGAAAAGGACACGCGCCTCAGAAACCAGAAACAAACGTGCCAACGCGATCCATTGGGCGTGCTCGGATGCCTGAACAATCGACGTGATTTCGATACCACGAACGCAAATTCAACGGTCGGTGCGACGCTCAGTTCATCCGAGTTCTTCGCCATTCAGGGCATTCCCGCCGTGCTCGGCCTCGGCAGCCTTTATGGCCCTGATGGGTTTTCCGGGTTTCAGGAGCCTGGCGATGTGCGTGTCGTCAACACGGCCTATACCCCTTTCTATTTTGCCGAAGAGCTACAGGTGCAGGCGCGCCTTGAGCAAAAATTCGGCGCGATGACCCTGACGGCCACCGGCATTTATCAGGATACTGAAGTCGATTCCAGGCAGGACTATTTTCTTGGAATTCAAAGCCGTGCCGGTTTCGCCCCGGCGCTCAATACGTTGGACTTTTTTGCGGCTAACGGATTACCGACAGGTCTTGCTCCGCCGGCGCCAGCCTTCATTCCCGGCTCTTCGGCCTATTTTTCGCCGATTGCCGGCGCTCTAATCCCGGACGGTCCGCAGGGCGTGCTGTGCACGTCGGATAATGATGATGGAAGCAGAGGCGCTTTCGAAGGGAACTCGCTGTGTTCCGAAACGCCGCTTTCTTTCGATCGATCTTCGGAACAACGCGAATCGTGGAGCGGAGAGCTCATCCTCACGAGTGACTTCGACGGGCCGTTCAATTTCCTGTTGGGCGGAATTTACGCGAAATCGAAAACCACCGACAATAGCTATTATGTGAACTCGTTTGCGCTCGATTACGCCAGTGCCGTATTGGGTTCATTCGGCTCCTTGTCGGGCGGCCTTCCGCCATCCTATTTCGCGACGTCGATGTATCGGAACAACTCGCTGGAATCGAATCTAGAGAGCTATGGCATTTTCGGCGAGGTCTATTTCGATCTAAGCGACCGGCTGACGTTGACCGGGGGGCTGCGTTACAATAATGACAAGAAGGATGTGACGGCGCGTACGACGCTGATCAGTTTCCTGAACCCTTATGCCAATGATGGAGATCCGTTCGATACCCCGATAACGCCCCTCACCGGGCCGTCTGGGCTTTTCGATGCCGACCCGGGGACGCCGGGCCAACAGCTCGCCCAGTTTCGCGAAGTAAGCTTCGACGAAATTACCGGACGAGCAGTTCTGGCCTTCGAGGTTACGCCGGACAATTCACTCTATGCATCTTATTCTAGGGGTTACAAATCCGGCGGGATCAATCCTCCGCTTTCTCCGATTTTCGCCGTCAGCGAGAGTTTCGGCTCTGAAACGATCGATGCCTTCGAGATCGGCTCCAAGAACGTCTTCGCAAACGGCGCGTTACAACTCAATGCCACCGCATTTTACTACAAATATAGTGGACTGCAGCTCAGCCGCATCGTGGCAAGAACGTCCGTGAATGACACGGTTGACGCCAATATCTGGGGTGTCGAACTGGAGTCTGTCATCAGGCCGGACCCGAAC
The DNA here is from genome assembly GCF_018682675.1 of Sphingopyxis soli. Lineage (GTDB taxonomy): Bacteria > Pseudomonadota > Alphaproteobacteria > Sphingomonadales > Sphingomonadaceae > Sphingopyxis > Sphingopyxis soli. The sequence continues at coordinate 762 of NZ_JAFMTR010000034.1, read as the reverse complement.
TGGCTTATCAATCTGTCCTTCAGCTATCTCAATGCCAAGGTCGCCGGCGATCAATTCTTCTCCAATCCGCGTGATCCGGGCGGCGGGGATCCTGATGCCGTGATTATCAAGGACATCAGCAATGGTGCGCACTGCGCTGTCACGGGACCTGCGCCTGGCGTTGCTGATGCGTTCGTTGCGGGCGTAAATGCGGCTCTCGGCCTTCGCGCACCGCAGGAATTTCCTTCGGACGGCAATATCGCCTCCAGCGGCGCGTTCGGCATTTGCGGTGTCCTCGCGAGCGCTATCCCTGCGAACAGCGGGATCCAGGTATTGAGTCCTGGCGTCGAGGTTAACATCAAGGGCAACACATTGCCGCAAGCGCCGAATGTCAAGGTCTCGATGGGCGTGCAGTACACGGCAGAGGTCGGGAATGGTATGACACTCGTCCCCCGCGTCGACATTTCCATGACCGGAAAGCAATATGGCAATATCTTCAACGGCAGAATTAATCGCATCCAACCTTTCGTACAGGCTAATGCAGTTTTGCAGTTGAATGGTGCCGACGAGCGCTGGTTTGTCCGGGGGTTCGTTCAGAATATCTTCGATAGCAACTCAGTTACCGGACTTTATGTCACCGATGCATCTTCCGGTAATTTTACAAATATCTACACGCTTGATCCGCGGCGTTATGGTGTCGCGATCGGCGCAAAATTCTAATGCTTTAGCTGTCCCAATCGATCGGGAAAAATTATACCGCATGAAAATCGCGGCGTCGGAGGG
>NZ_JAFMTR010000033.1 GCF_018682675.1 Sphingopyxis soli | reverse complement strand
TTCCTCCCTGTCGCTGCTGGGCCCCGGCTTTCGCCGGGGATCGCATCGGATCAATGCCACACCGCCGACAGCGGGTAGAGCGCGATCAGCCAGATCAGGCAGGCGCAGGCGACGCGCCGGTCCTTCGTCCAGATCGCGAGCAGCGCGACGGGAAAGAAGCTCCAAGCAACGATGACGGTGCGGATGCTGGTCGCCGCGGGCAGGCCGTGCAGCCAGCCGACGGTGGCCAGCAACGCGACGTTGCACAGGAACACGCCGCCGATCACCTTGCGCCGATGCGCGTCGAAATGGGCGTTCAGATCGTGCCACGCCTCCGGCTCGTCGGGAAAGACGAGGCTGGCCGCGACGAAATAGAGGGCGGTGACGATGAAGCCGCCGAACAGCACGGGCCAGCTCAAGGGCAGCAGGTCGCGCAACGACCAGCCGTACATCCAGAAGGTGACGACGTCGCACGACACGAACAGGCCGAGCAGCGCGGTCGGCCAGCCGATGCGGACGCGGTGGCTGGCCTTCAGCGCGCGGCTCAAGCCGCCCAGCCCCTCGGCGAGCGCGAGGCCGAGGATCAGCCCGAACAGCGAAAAGATGAATTCGAACCCGCTCATATGCCCCCGGCCCCGTCGCGCTGGTGTCCCGTCCTCGCCCCGGATTCGATCCGGGGTCGGTCGATCAGCCCTATCGCAACCGAGCCCCCGATCAAGCCCGTCGGGGGGCGGGTGGCGCGTCGGGGCCGGCCAAGCGGCGCCGAAGTCCAAAGTTCAGGAAAGTTCAGCCTTGTGCGCCGCCCTTTCGCGGTCCGGTTTCGGAGCCGGAAAAAACCGGACAAGGCCGCCCGGACATCGAACGGCACCTGTATTCGTGCAGGATTTGAAAGAGCCGGATGAAGGCTGACACAGCCGGATAATGTAGGAAAGCGGTTTTTTGAGAAGCCCCTCCCGCTTGCGGGAGGGGTTTGGGGAGGGCCTGTAACCTCTCCCGTTTTCCGGCCAGAAACACGCCCTCCCCCGGCCCCTCCCTGAAGGGAGGGGAGATCGCGTCACCCCATCAGCTTTGCCGTGATATCCTCGGCGGCATAGATGCGGATCGCGGGCGGCTGCGGCGAGAGCGCGCGCATTTCGGCGACGAAGGCGGCGGACGCGGGGACCGCGCTCCCGGATCGGGGTCCGGGATGACGCGGGTGCGCACCGCGTCGACGCTGTCCCACTCCTCTACGAACATCAGCCGGTCGGGGTTCTCGACATCGATATGGCAGTTATGCGCCAGACACCCCGGCTCGCCCCGCGACCGCGCGCCGTCACCCCTGACTTGATCCGGGGTCGACGCCGAGCGTAATCATGCGCTCGCGATGCTCGGGGGTCATGATGACGTGGCCGGTGATGAGGATCATTTGCGTTACCCTAGGTCTATTTTTTCGATATCGCATAGTTCGATTCAGAGTAAAGAAGTACCATGACAAGAAAGAAAAAATCTAACCGAAAAAAATGGTCCTCAGGAACCAGGCTGGAAGATCACAAACGAGACAAAAATACGCTTTTTTCTCGAATGTCTCGCCTTCCGGCCGTAACGCTCTCGTCATGGAGGGACGAGAGACTGCCAGAAATGCTCTGGGCAGCCATTCTGACCGCCAGATTGAATAGAGAGAACTATCTCAACATCTTTAGAGCAATAGCAGACGCTGCTTCGGGGATGAAAGACCTAAAATGGGACGGCATCGGGCACTCAAGGCTCGCATCCCTAACCGAGGCAGAATTTGACGCACTCTTGGGGCCGATTCTCAACGACGAAACGCTATCAATTCTGAGCCCCTTATCTCTCTACCCGGACATCCCCGATGCGAAACATTGGGCAAGGCACCTAAAGAATTGGGGTGAGCCTGACCCCGAGGATTATTCAATTGTCGGCATGGCGATCGGACTGAACAGCTGGCATCAATCCGAAACCGCCACCGACATAAGGTGGGCCCGAGTGCTTTCCATGGTTCTGGCTGCCAAGGTGATCTTCCAGCCAGAGATGAAGCACCTCGTTGACGAGATCGTCGGCTATCCGGATGTCGGAGATTTAAGAAAGGTCCGGCCTTCAATTCGAGCAATGGAACAAAGCTTTGGCGCGCCAGAATTGCAGGCCGAGGCCACACAACAAGGTTCTTGGACCGAAAATTTCTGGACGCAATCAAAGCGCGAAACGGAGTGTTATTTACTTCCTAGGAACATAGTATCGAGCGCAGATCACTCTGAGATATCTCGACAAATAATCTCATGCTACCGCGCTCTCGCTAAGCATTTCAACGATCAGGAGTCCTACGTCGTTGCGGACGCCCGTTTGGACGCATCCTTTGGGATCGCATTCTATATGATCCAACTGCTGGCGACAATGATCCACGGCAGGTCCGGTAGCAGACTAGAAGGACGAATTATTCTCCGTACGATGGCCGAGTGCCACATCGTTCTATCTTATCTCAAAGAGATAGATGCAGACGCGACTTGGGCCCAATATCGAAATTACGGAACAGGCCAAGCCAAGCTGGCATTCTTGAAGATAGTTGATCTTGACTCTAAAGACTTGCCTTCCTTCGTGAAAAAGGACGATCTGGAAGAGCTAGCGAACGAGGATAGATGGTTAGAATTTGTTGATATCGACTTAGGAAGCTGGGCGAAGATGAGCCTTAGAGATATGAGCGAGCGAGCGAAGAAGAAGGATATCTACGATAAATACTATGGATGGGCATCGGGCTACGTCCATGGCCATTGGTCGGCCGTTAGGGACACCGTTTTTGACCTTTGCGGCAATCCACTCCACCGCTTCCACAGAATTCCCGGCCCGCCCAGAATTAACATGGCTGATGCGACTCCTGATGCCGTCAAGCTCACAAACTTGACGCTCGATTTGGTCAATGCTCTATATCCATCGTTCAAGCCTCGCATCAAAATCTCATGACACTTCCATGACACTCCCTGTCACAAACACGTCACACAATTCCCCCAGAGGGCAGTCAGCGAGTCGCCGCAGGGGTGGCGGCTTGGTTCGGTAACGACCCCCTCTACAGGATTACTCCATGGCCAAGACATTTGCCCTCATCGCCTGCGTCGCGACCGCCGCGCTGGCGCTTTCCGCCTGTCAGGACCAGGCGTCCTCGGGCGGCGCGGCGCGCGATTATATCAGCGCGGTCGGATCGTCGACCGTCTATCCCTTTGCGACCGCGGTGGGCGAGAAGTTCGCCGAGGCGACCGGCAACAAGGTTCCGAAGATCGATTCGACCGGCACCGGCGGCGGCTTCGAGCGTTTCTGCGCCGGCGTCGGCGGCGACACCCCCGACATCGCGAACGCTTCGCGCCGCATGAAGAAGAAGGAATTCGACACCTGCGCCAAGAATGGCGTCAAGGACATCGTCGAAATCCAGGTCGGCATCGACGGCATCGCGCTCGGCGAAGCGCAGCGCGGCCCCGGCTTCAAGCTGACCGAGGAAGACGTCTATAAGGCGCTCGCCGCGAACCCCTATGGCAAGGCGAACACCGCGAAGACGTGGAAGGACGTCAACCCGGCGCTGCCCGCGGTCGCGATTTCGGTCTTCGGGCCGCCGTCGACCAGCGGCACGTACGATGCGTTCAAGGAGCTGATCCTCGGCAAGGGCTGCGACGCCAACCCCGAGATGAAGGCGCTGAAGGACAGCGACAAGGACAAGCACGAGGCGACCTGCACCACGCTGCGCGGTGCGCCCTTCTATGTCGAGCAGGGCGAGAATGATAACCTGATCATCTCGAAGCTGGACAAGAACCCCGACAGCCTGGGCATCTTCGGCTTCAGCTATCTCGACGCCAACAAGGACAAGATCAAGGCGGTGCCGGTGCAGGGCGTCAGCCCGACCTATGCCGCGATCGCCGACGGCAGCTATCCGGGGTCGCGCCCGCTGTTCATCTATGTCAAGAAAGCGCATGTCGGCGTGATCCCCGGCCTCGCCGAATATGTCGCCGAGTTCCTGAAGGGCGCGGCGTCGGGCGGCTACCTCGCCGCCAAGGGCCTGGTCGTGTCGCCGAAGGACGTCGCGGACAAGGCCGCGGCGAACGCCAAGGGCATGACCGTGCTGGACGGCGCGGAGCTGAACTGATCTCCCCCGCGGGTGGCCGGTGGAAGGGGCCCACATCCCCTTCCCCGGCCACCACTTTTTACGTCACCTTCCCACCCCGTTCGTGTCGAGCGAAGTCGAGACACCCATCGGGTCGGCGCATGGTCGAGGGGCATCTCGACTTCGCTCGATGCGAACGGGATTGGCAAATCCGGTGATTTTGGAAATTGTGACGCAGAGTCATGAAACTGCCACGTCATACCGCTTGGGGTGACGGGGGTATCCGGACAGGATAACGGGGACACAGTGACTTTCAACGCCGCCGCCCTACTGCTGCTGATCGCGGGGCTTGCCCTGATCGGCTGGCTCGCCGGCCGCGCGCGCTCGCTGATGCTGGCGGGCCGCGCGGGCGCCAAGCTGCATTCGCGCCCGCAATATCACGGCTGGTACGTCGCGCTGTGGCTGTTCGCCCCCGCCGCGATCTTCCTCGCCGTCTGGTCGGCGGTGTCGCCGGCGCTGGTCACCAACAGCGTGCTGGCGAGCGAGGCGGCGCAGAGCCTGCCCGCCTTCGGCTTCGAGCGCGGGGCGATCCTGAGCGATGCGCGGAGCGTCGCGCAGGGCGCGCAGTCCGCCGTGCGGATTCCCGCCGCGGCGCCGCTGGTCCAGCCCTATGCCGACGCGACGCATTTCTATGCGTGGATCGGCATCGCCGCGATGCTGGCGCTGGCGCTGGCGGGCGGGCTCTACGCCTTCACGCGAATCCGGCCCGATTTCCGCGCGCGGACGCGGGTCGAGAAGATCGTCATGGCGCTGCTCCTCGTCGCGTCGCTGGTGGCGATCCTGACGACCTTCGGCATCGTGCTGTCGCTGCTCTTCGAATCGATCCGCTTCTTCCGCCTCGTCTCGCCCGCCGAGCTGCTGTTCGGGACGACATGGGCGCCCACCAGCGGCGCGCCGCAGCCCGATACCTTCGGCGGCATCCCCCTTTTCTGGGGTACGGTGCTGATCGGCGCGATCATCGCGATGATCGTCGCGATTCCGATCGGGATGATGACCGCGGTGTATCTGACCCAATATGCCGCGCCGCGCGTGCGCCGCTGGGTGAAGCCGCTGCTCGAGATCCTCGCGGGGGTGCCAACGGTGGTCTATGGCTATTTCGCCGCGCTGACCGTCGCGCCCGCGCTGCGCGAGTTCGCCGCGGCGATCGGCATTCCGAACGCTTCGACCGAAAGCGCGCTTGCCGCGGGCATCGTGATGGGGGTGATGATCATTCCCTTCGTCTCGTCGATGGCCGACGACAGCATCAACGCGGTGCCGCAGGCGATGCGCGACGGATCGCTGGCATTGGGCGCAACGCCGAACGAGACGATCCGCCAGGTGCTGATCCCCGCCGCGCTTCCCGGCGTGATGGGCGGCATATTGCTCGCGGTCAGCCGCGCGATCGGCGAGACGATGATCGTGGTGATGGCCGCGGGCCTCTCCGCCAACCTCACCGCCAACCCCTTCGCCAGCGTCACCACGGTGACCGCGCAGATCGTCAAGCTGCTGACCGGCGACCAGGAATTCGACAGCGCCAAGACGCTCGCCGCCTTCGCGCTCGGCCTCGTGCTGTTCATCGTGACCTTGCTGCTCAACATCGTCGCGCTGCGCATCGTCAAAAAGTATCGCGAAGCTTATGAATAGAGAGACGGCCCCGACCGACTGGAAAGGCGCCGCGATGCAGAAGCGCATCGCGGGCCGCTACGCCGCCGAGCGCCGCTTCAAGCTGTTCGGGCTGGGCGCGGTGCTGCTTTCGGGCCTTTTCCTCGCCTTTCTGCTGTTCGTGATGGTCGGCAACGGCCTGCGCGGCTTCACCTATACGAATGTCGAGGTGCCGATCGACTTCAAGGCGATGCCGCTGACGGTCGATGCGTCGCGGCTCGGCGATGCCGACGCCGATCAGGCGATCGCCAATGCGGGGCTCGCCGATATCGTCGCCTTCGCCGCCGACGAGGCGCTCGGCGCCGATGGCGCGAAGATGATCAGCGAGAATGCGTGGAAGGAAGTGCGCAAGCAGATCAAGGCCGACCCCGCGATCCTGCAGGGCAAAACGGTCTTCCACCTCCCCGCCTCGTCCGAAGTCGACATCGCCGCGAAAGAAGGCGCGAAGGGCGCGCTGGGGGCGAAGATCGACGCGCTGCAGCGCGACGGCAAGCTGTCGACCGGCATCCACTGGCCCTTCTTCAAGAATGCCGACGCGACCGATCCGGCGGTTGCGGGCATCTGGGGGGCGCTCAAGGGATCGGTGCTGACGATCTTCATCGCCTTTCTGATCGCCTTTCCGACCGGGGTGCTCGCGGCGCTGTACCTCGAGGAATATGCGCCGAAGAACCGCTGGACCGACCTCATCGAAGTGTCGATCAACAACCTCGCCGCGGTGCCCTCGATCATCTTCGGCCTGCTCGCGCTGGCGGTGTTCATCAACTGGTTCGGCATCTGCCAGGCGAGCCCGCTCGTCGGCGGCCTGACGCTGGCGCTGATGACGATGCCGGTCATCGTCATCGCCAGCCGCAACGCGATCAAGTCGGTGCCGCCGTCGATCCGCGACGCGGCGCTCGGCGTCGGCGCGAGCCCGGTGCAGGTGGTGTTCCACCATGTCCTGCCGCTCGCGCTGCCCGGCATATTGACCGGCACGATCATCGGCATGGCGCGCGCGCTGGGCGAGACCGCGCCGCTGCTCCTCGTCGGGATGCGCGCCTTTATCGGCGACGTGCCGGGCGGCATCTGCTCGCCCTCGACGGTGCTGCCGATGCAGATCTTCCTCTGGTCGGACGAAGTCGACCGGGGCTTCGTCGAGAAGACCTCCGCCGCGATCATCGTGCTGCTCATCGTGCTGCTGTCGATGAACGCGCTCGCGATCTATCTTCGCAACAAATTCGAAAAACGCTGGTGAGCCAGAAAAACATGACCATGACCCAAGATGATCTGACCATCGCCGACCCCAAGATGACCGCCAAGGGCGTCGACGTCTTCTATGGGCAGAAGCAGGCGATCAACGACGTGTCGATCGACGTCGGCACCGACCTGGTCACCGCCTTCATCGGCCCGTCGGGCTGCGGCAAGTCGACCTTCCTTCGGTCGCTGAACCGGATGAACGACACGGTCGCGAGCGCGCGCGTCACCGGCACGATCCTGCTCGATGGCGAGGACATCTACGCGCCGTCGATGGACGTGGTGCAGCTGCGCGCGCGCGTCGGCATGGTGTTCCAGAAGCCGAACCCCTTTCCCAAGTCGATCTATGACAATGTCGCCTATGGTCCGCGCATCCACGGCCTCGCGCCCGGCAAGGCCGACCTCGACGTCATCGTCGAGCGCGCGCTGGTGCGCGCCGGCCTGTGGGACGAGGTCAAGGACCGCCTGGCCGAAAGCGGCACCGCGCTGTCGGGCGGCCAGCAGCAGCGGCTGTGCATCGCGCGCGCGATCGCGGTCGACCCCGAAGTGATCCTGATGGACGAGCCCTGCTCGGCGCTCGACCCGATCGCGACCGCGAAGATCGAGGAGCTGATCCACGAACTGCGCGGCAAATATGCGATCGTGATCGTGACGCACAACATGCAGCAAGCAGCCCGCGTGTCGCAGCGCACCGCCTTTTTCCACCTCGGGACGCTGGTCGAATATGGCAAGACCACCGACATCTTCACCAACCCGAAGCAGGAACGCACCAAGGACTATATCACGGGGCGCTATGGATAGATTTTCGATCCCCTTCCCGTCTCCCCGAGCGAAGACGAGGGGTTATGCCGAGCGAAGTCGAGGCAGGGGCGGTGCTGGTTCTCGCTTCGCTCGAACGGGCCCCTCGTCTTCGCTCGGGGATACGGAAATTGGGGATGGTTTTCTGGCCTGAGGCCACAAAAGGACGAAGCAGATGGCAGTTACCAACGATCATACCGTCAAGGCCTTCGACGAGGATCTGAATCGCCTCCGCGGCCTGATCAGCGAAATGGGCGGGCGCGCCGAACAGGCGCTGCTGCAGGCGATGAGCGCGCTGAACAATGGCGACCTCGCACTCGCGGCGCAGGTAGTGGAGGGCGACAAGAAGATCGACGCGCTCGAAGCCGAGATCGAGCAGCTCACCACGCAGACGATCGCGCTGCGCGCTCCGATGGCCGACGACCTGCGCGAGATGATCGCGGCGCTGAAGATCGTCTCGGTCGTCGAACGGATCGGCGACTATGCGAAGAATATCGCCAAGCGCGTCGCGCTGATGGACCAGACGCGCTCGATCGAGGCGATCCCGGTGCTGATGTCGATGTCGGCGGCGGTCGCCGAGTTGATCCACGACGCGCTCGACAGCTTCGCGGCGCGCGACGCCGAGCTGGCGGTGCGGGTGACCGCGCGCGACAAGAATGTCGACGATTTCTACAACAGCATCTTCCGCACGCTGGTGACCTTCATGATGGAAAATCCGAAGCATATCACCGAAAGCGCGCACCTGCTGTTCGTCGCCAAGAACCTCGAGCGGATGGGCGACCATGCGACGAACATCGCCGAAATGGTCTATTATGTCGTGACCGGCGAGCGGATGGAGGAACGCGAACGCGGCGAGACGCCCGAAGGCGCGGCCTCTTCGGGACAGGAGAAGGGCTGATGCCGCAACCCGACCTGCTGCTGATCGAGGACGACGAGGCGATCGCCGAGCTGATCGTCTGGCACTTCGCACGCGAAGGCTTTTCGGTCCGCCAGACCCCCGACGGCGAGCAAGCGCTCGTCCTCGTCGAGGAACGCGTGCCCGACATCGTCCTGCTCGACTGGATGATCGAGAGCCTGCCGGGGATCGAGGTCTGCCGCCGCCTGCGCCGCAACCCCAAGTCCGCGAACGTCCCCATCATCATGCTCACCGCGCGCGGCGAGGAAGAGGACCGCATCCGCGGTCTCGAAACCGGCGCCGACGATTATGTGACCAAGCCGTTCAGCCCGCGCGAACTCGTCGCGCGCGTGTCGGCGGTGCTGCGCCGCCTGCGCCCGGCGCTGGCGGGCGAGCTGCTCGCCTATGCCGATATCGAGCTCGACTCGGTCGCGCACAAGGTGGTGCGGGGCGGCCAGATCGTCGCGATGGGCCCGACCGAATTCCGCCTGCTGCGTCATTTCATGGAGCATCCCGGCCGCGTCTTTTCGCGCGGGCAATTGCTCGACAGCGTATGGGGCCAGGACAGCGACATCGAACTGCGCACCGTCGACGTCCATATCCGCCGCCTGCGCAAGGCGATCAACCTGCCGGGCACCGCGGATATCATCCGCACCGTGCGTTCGGCGGGCTATGCGCTGGATGCGGGGAAGAGCATCTGAGGGTTTTCGGGCCCGGAAGCTGCCTAACCTACCGCCGTTCGCATCGAGCCCTTCGACTGCCCTGACAGGCGCTCAGGATAAACTTCGGCCACTGGCCGAAGTCGAGATGCCCCTCGGCGTGGCGCAAGGTCAATGGGTGTCTCGACTGCGCTCGACACGAACGGAAAAGAGAGATCACCGGTTTCGACCGGTTGCGGACACCGGGCGGTGTGGTTAGCAGGAGTGGAACTCCGTCGCCTTGGCCGCGCTTCGTGCCGACCCAAAACGACTATGGACTCGGAGCTAGGTCAGACGTGAAATACATCGTTGTGATCGGGGCGGCACTCTTTGCCATTCTCTGCATTGCAGCCGTGTTTTCAGCGCTCGAGAGCGGGCGGTCATACTGGAAACCTGGATTCGTTGAGCGAACAGAAGATCCGGCGCTTTATTGGTTCTCGATTGCCACTTACGGGATAATGGCTGTCGCAGCGCTTCTTATGGCGCTGGGCGTTTTGCTCTTCCGCTGATCACGGCAACCCACCGTCCGCAAACCACCTCAAAGTCGCCGTTCGCCGCCGATCTGGATCGAATGACCGGAAACGACCGGAAGCTGCCTAACCTACCGCCGTTCGCATCGAGCCCTTCGACTGCCTTGACAGGCGCTCAGGATAAACTTCGGCCATTGGCCGAAGTCGAGATGCCCCTCGGCGTGGCGCAAGGTCGATGGGTGTCTCGACTGCGCTCGACACGAACGGAAAAGAGAGGTGACCGGTTTCGACCGGAAGGCGACATCTCTTTCATCGTCACCCTGAACTTGTTTCAGGGTCCATGGTCGGTCGCGTCCTTCACTGCAGCGGCCGACCGGAGCTCAGCCCATGGATGCTGAAACAAGTTCAGCATGACGGCTTTTGAACGTCCGCTCCCTACCCCGTTTCGGTCAATCGTCGGCGGTCTGGTGCGAATGACCGGTAACGACCGGAAGCGGTCCTTAATCCTCCCTGTGGCGCAGCCATGGGGAGGGGCACCGCTTGCGAAGCAAGTGGTGGAGGGGCGGCGAGCGTTAGCGAGCGCTACGCGCCCGGCCCCTCCGTCAGCCCTGCGGGCTGCCACCTCCCCATCGCAAGTCGATGGGGAGGATTTACCCTTCATCGTCATCCCGGCGAAGGCCGGGATCTCACCCTCTCGGATTTACGCACCGGAGAGATCCCGGCCTTCGCCGGGATGACCGATTAAGGAAGGTCCGCTAACCACCCCAAAGCGGAAATTCCGGGGCCGTCAAAAGTCGATCTGCGTCCGGAGACCGAAGGCGTCGGCCGAATAGTCGCGATCGCCGGTGGCGGAGCCGATCGTGGCGTCCTCGAACATCAGGTGGCCATAGTTCGCGGTGAGACGGACGTAGGAGATCGGCGCCCAGACGAGCGACACCCCGAACGTCTGCTGACGTCCGCCGACGATCCCCGCATCGTTGAGGTCGAGATAGTCGTAGCGCGCATTGACCTCGATCGCGCCGGGTCCGCCGGCGTTGATCGGGCGCGACGGGGCGAGGCGGTCGAAGGCGCCGTCCTTGTAGATGCGCGCGTCGCCGCGCGTCAGCACATAGCCGACCTCGGCATAGCCGCCGAAGAAGGTCGGATCGGCGAGGCCCGGACGGCGCGCGGTCTGCCAGAAGCCTTCGCCCGCGACGTGGAACGGACCCGCGAGGGCCGCGGCTTCGACGCCAAGGCCGCGTTCGCTGGTCGCGTTGAACGTGCCCGTGTCGACGATCCGGCTGTTCGTCGTATGAACGAACGGCCGCGGCGCGTAGCGCACGGCAGGCGCGTCGTTGATGTTGCGCCAGTGGCCCGAGCCGCCGAGATGAAGCTGGGCGTTGCCGAACTTCGGCATCCAGATCGCCCGCGCGTCGAGGCTGACGCTGTTGTTCGAATCGCTGTTGAGGTCGTTCGCATTGTCGCCGAACACCCCGCCCTGCAGCAGCACGGCCTTGCCCTTGTACTGCGCCGACAGCCCGACGCGGCGTTCGAAGCCGAAGGCCTGCGTGAAGGCCGCGCGCTCGAGCATCGAGGTGAAGAGGTCGCTGGTCAGCTCGTCGAGCGACCAGAAGGGCTTTTGCTGCCCCGCCGTGACGGTCAGCGGGCCGGTCGCGTAGGTCAGATAGACGTCGGTCAGGTCGACCGCGCTATTGGCGAAATCGGCCTCGATCCGATAGCCGAAACCGCCCGGAATCTTGCCTTCCATGCCGAGATAGGCGCGCCGGAATTCGGTGGCGAGGCCGCCGTGCGTGCCGGTCACGCCCGCGGGCGCGTCGATGCTGGCGACATCGACCTGCAGGCGGCCGCGCGGCTTGAAGCTCCAGCCGTCGGCGGTCTTGAGCTCGGGGGCACCCTTCCACGCGATTTCAGTCGCAGGCTTGGCCGTGACGCTCGGCGCGGCGGGCGCCGGAGCAGCAACCACGGGGGCCGGAGCGGGTGCGGACGGGGTCGTTGCCGCGTCGAGCCGCGCCTCGAGCGTCTGTACCTTTGCTTTCAGCGCATCGAGTTCGGCGCGCAGCGCGGCGGCTTCGTCGGCCGACATCGCCTGCGCATGGGCGGTCGAAGGCAGGCTGAGCATCGTGGTCGCCAGCAGGCTGGCGGCGAAAAGGTGGCGCATGGGGAATTTGCTCCGTTGCGAAAGGTGACAATCTCGCTGCGCCGCTATGACACGCGGATGACAGTTGCACGTCAATTCGATGACATTTTTGTTGCACAGGCCCATTTTCCTGACCCCTTGCCTGTCGGGCCCGAACGGGTAAGGACGTTCCGGTTTTACCGGGCAACCTCTCGTTGCCCCCCAGGGAGATCATCATGACGATCAAATTTGACGGACGTGTTGCCATTGTGACCGGCGCGGGCGGCGGGCTCGGCCGCGCCTATGCGCTCGAACTCGCGCGGCGCGGGGCGAAAGTGGTGGTCAACGACCTCGGCGGCGCGCGCGACGGCACCGGCCATTCGGATGCCGCGCTGGCGGTCGTCGAGGAAATCCGCGCGGCGGGCGGCACCGCGATGTCGAACGGCGGCAGCGTCACCGAATATGAGCAGATGGTCGAGATGGTGGCGCGCGCGAAGGAAGAATGGGGCGGCGTCCACGTCCTCATCAACAACGCCGGCATCCTGCGTGACAAGAGCTTCGCGAAGATGGAGCCCGCCGACTTCGACCTGGTGGTCAAGGTCCACCTGCTCGGCAGCGCCAATGTCACCAAGGCGGCGTGGGACATCATGCGCGAGCAGGCCTATGGCCGCATCCTGATGACCGCCTCGTCGACCGGCCTCTACGGCAATTTCGGGCAGGCCAATTACGGCGCGGCGAAGCTGGGGCTGGCGGGGCTGACCAAGACGCTCCACCTCGAGGGCGCGAAGTACAACATCCGCTGCAACACGATCGCGCCGGTCGCGGGCACGCGCATGACCGAAGACATTTTCCCGCCGGAACTGTTCGAAAAGTTCACGCCCGAGAATGTCGTCCCGGCGGCGCTCTATCTCGTCAGCGAGGATGCCCCGACGAACATGATGGTCGGCGCGGGCGCGGGGGCGTTCCACGCCGCCTATGTCACCATGACCCCCGGCGTCGCGCTGCCCGAAGGCGAGCGGACACCCGAGGGCGTCGCCGCGGCGTGGGAGAAGATCATCGACCGCAACGGCGAGATTGTCCCGCAATCGGGCGCCGAGCAGTCGATGGGCGTGATGCGCGCCTTGCAGGCGCTCGGCTGATCTGGTCGCGCCGCCGCCTCGCCGGGCGGCGGCGCATCACTGTATTGACACACCAATACGCCTATGCCATAAAATCGGCGGGGCAAGGGGATCGGTCTAAGAAGGACGACCCCGATGTATAGTGAAACCGACCTGCAAGCCGCGGTCGATGCAAAGATACTGACGCCGGAGGCCGCCGCGGCTTTCCGGTCGCATATCGCATCGGTGCGCGCCGCCCCCGGAGCGGACGAGGAATCGTTCCGCCTGATTACCGGGTTCAACGATATCTTCGTCAGCATCGCGGCGGTGATCCTGCTCGTAGCGGTGGCGTGGATCGGCGAATCGATCCACCCCGCCCTCGCCGGTGCGTTCGTCGCGGGATCGGCCTGGTTCCTCGCCGAATATTTCACCCGCGTCCGCCGCATGGCGCTGCCCAGCATCGTCCTCGTCCTCGCCTTTTCGGCGGGCGTCTGCGCGACGATGATCGGCTTCCTCGTCAAGCATGGCGAGGATATTTTCGGCCGCGATCCCGGCGAAACGACGCTTGCCGTCGTCGCCGGCACGATCGCCGCAGTGACCGCGGCGGCGACCTGGTTTCACTGGAAGCGCTTCATGGTGCCGATCACCGTTGCGGCAGGCACGGCGGCGCTGGCCGCGACCGCGGTCGCGCTGGTGCTCGCGATCACCGGCGTCCCGAGCCCCGACGGCACGCTGCCGATGATCCTCGTTCTCATCGCGGGCATCGGCGTCTTCGCGCTCGCCATGTGGTGGGACAAGAGCGACCGGCTGCGCCAGACGCGCCGCAGCGACGTCGCCTTCTGGCTCCACCTGCTCGCCGCACCGATGATGGTCCACCCGATCTTCCACCTGCTCGGCGTCACCCGGGGCGACGATATCGGCAGCGGCGCCGCGATCCTGGTGGTCGCCATCTACATTGCCTTCGGCTTGATCGCGCTCGCGATCGACCGCCGCGCGCTGCTCGTCTCGGCGCTCGCCTATGTGCTGTTCGCGATGACGCAGTTGTTCCGCACCTTCGGCGCGGTCGAGCTTAACGTCGCGCTGACCGCGTTCGTGATCGGATCGGCGCTGCTGCTGCTGTCGGCCTTCTGGCAGAATGCCCGCGCCGCGGTGGTGGGGATGCTGCCCGACAATCTGGCGAACCAGCTGCCCGCAACGATCCGCGCGGTCAGCCCCCAACCAGCTTCATAAGCTTTCGCTCGACGGGGGCGAGCACATTCGCGAGCTCGTCCCCGCGCTTCAAGATCGCCCCGGCTTCGGAGACAAGGGCCCACATGCCCTGCCGGCTCCGCAAGGCGGGGCGTTTTTCTATGCGATATTCAGGACGCTCGGCGGTACGGCGGAAGGCGGAGAAGATTGCGACGTCGCGGTGGAAATCCATCGCATAGTCGCGCCAATGCCCCGCCGCGACCATGCGGCCGTAGAGATCAAGGATGCGTAAAAGCTCGGTGCGCTCGAAGCCGGTTTGCTGCGATGCCGCCCTGTCGGGAAACGGCAGGGGCGTCACAGTCCCCATCAGGCGCTTTTCCGGCTCCCTTTGCGCCGCGGCGCGTCGAGTTCGGCAGCAAGCGCGTCGCGTTCCTCGAGCAGGGTCGCGAGCTGCTTCTGCATCTGCTCGAGCTGGCATTGCAGGATTTCGAGCTTTTGCGTCGCCGGATCGAAGATTTCGCTGCACGGCGTGCCATAGGGCACGAACTCGCGCGCATATTCGGATGCGTCGAGCAGGGTCGAGCGCGCGGGGATGCCGACCATCACCGCCCCCTCGGGCACGTCCTTGGTGACGACGGCATTGGCGCCGACGCGCGCGCGCGGGTTGACGGTGATCGGGCCCAGAACCTGCGCACCCGAACCGACGATCACGTCATCTGCCAGGGTCGGGTGGCGCTTGCCGCCGATGCCGTTGGCGGGATCCGTGCCGCCGAGCGTCACGCCCTGATAGATCGACACATTGTCGCCGATCTCGGCGGTTTCGCCGATGACGACGCCGAATCCATGATCGATGAAGAGGTGACGGCCGATCTTCGCGCCCGGGTGGATGTCGATACCCGTCATCCAGCGCGAGAAATGATTGACGAAACGCGCGAGGAAAAACAGGTCCGCCTCGAACAGCCAGTGCGCGACGCGGTGCATACCCACGGCGAGCAGCCCCGGATAAAGGAGGATTTCCCAGCGCGACCGCGGCGCCGGATCGCGCGCCTTGATCGAATCCAGATAGGCGATCAGCCCGTTGAACATCCCTATGTCCCCTGCGACCCTATTTCTGTACCGCGCAAGATAGATGTTCGGCGGCGGCTTTTCCAGTCCCGACCGCATTTATTCGGTCAGCGGCCGATCAGGCCGATCCGCAGCAGCAACAACCCTTCGCCTCGCCAGCGCCGTTCGCCGTCATGTCTGGCGATGGCGGCGGCCCAGCGGTCAAGCATCACCAAGGCACGGCTTCCATCGAAGGATACGCGCGGCGGCGCGGGCCGGTTACGCGCGTCGGCAAACAAATCGCGGCCTTCCTGCCCGCCCTCCTGCAGCATTGCGCCCCAGACCAGGCCCCAGCGCGCGCCGCCGCCGCCGCCCGAAAGCGTGAACAGCGCGTCGCCGAACGCGGCAGCAGCATCGCGGCGCGCCGTCGCATCCCCGGCCAGCAGCATCGTTTCGGCCGCATCGACAAGCGTGTCGAGCCCCCGCTGCCCCGCCCAGCTCGCCTGCAGTTCGGCAAGCAGCGGCTCGCCCTTCGGCAGCGCTTCGGGATCGCTCGCGAGCATCGCCATCATGTCGCGCCACCAGGCGAGCTTGATCTGCCCGATCAGCGGCTCACGCGCGTCCTGCAACAGCTTGGTCAGCCGTCCGGCAAGCGCCCACAGCGCGGCGATCGCAGCGCGCCGCTCGCGCGGCACCGCCACCATCACGCGCGGATCGCGGATGTCCGGATAGGCTACCGCTTCCGGTGCGTCAGGCGCGATTTGTGATCGCCTTTACGGCCGCGATGACGCGCGGGGTGTCGACCAGTGCCGCCTTTTCGAGATTGTGCGCATAGGGGAGCGGCACATCCTCGTTGCAGACGCGGACGACCGGCGCGTCGAGATCGTCGAAGCCCTGCTCCATCGCGACCATCGCGAGTTCGCTGGCGATCGAGCAGACCGGCCAGCCTTCCTCGACGACGACGAGGCGGTTGGTCTTTTTGAGGCTTTCGAGCACCGTCGCGGTGTCGAGCGGACGCAGCGTGCGCAGGTCGATGACCTCGGCCTCGATCCCCTCGCCCGCGAGCGCGTCGGCGGCTTCGAGCGCCAATCCGACGCCGATCGAATAACTGACGATCGTCACGTCGCGACCCTCGCGCATGATGCGCGCCTTGCCGATCGGCAGGACATAGTCGGCGACGTCGGGCACCTCGAAGCTGCGGCCGTAGAGCAGCTCGTTCTCGAGGAAGACGACGGGATCCTCGCTGCGGATCGCGGCCTTGAGCAGGCCCTTCGCGTCGGCGGCGTCATAGGGCGAGATCACGATCAGGCCGGGGACGCTGGCGTACCAGGGGGCATAATTCTGGCTGTGCTGCGCAGCGACGCGGCTGGCCGCGCCGTTGGGTCCGCGGAACACGATCGGACAGCGCATCTGGCCGCCCGACATATAGTTGGTCTTCGCGGCCGAGTTGATGATGTGGTCGATCGCCTGCATCGCGAAGTTGAAGGTCATGAACTCGATGACCGGCTTCAAACCGCCCATCGCGGCGCCCGAACCAAGCCCCGCGAAGCCATATTCGGTGATCGGCGTGTCGATGACGCGGCGGGCGCCGAATTCGTCGAGCAGCCCCTGCGTCACCTTGTACGCGCCCTGATATTCGGCGACTTCCTCGCCCATCACGAAGACGCGGTCGTCGGCGCGCATTTCCTCGGCCATCGCATCGCGCAGCGCCTCGCGGACGGTCAGGCGGACGGTCGCGGTGCCTTCGGGGATCGACGGATCTGCGGCGCGGGCGGTCGGCGCCGGTGCGGCGGATGCCGGCGCAGCGACCGGGGCCGGTGCCGGCGTTTCGACAGGCGCCGGGGCAGCGACGGGCGCAGGCGCCGGAGCGGCAGCCTCTTCGCCCTCGCCCGCGATCGTCGCGATCACGGTGCCGACCTTCACATTGTCGGTGCCCTCGGCGACCAGGATCGACGCGATAGTGCCCTCGTCGACGGCTTCATATTCCATCGTCGCCTTGTCGGTCTCGATCTCGGCGAGGATGTCGCCCGACTTGACCGTATCGCCTTCCTTGACGAGCCACTTGGCGAGCGTGCCCTCTTCCATCGTCGGCGACAGTGCCGGCATCTTCAGTTCGATGGCCATCTCAATATTGCTCCACCAGCACGTCGGTATAAAGTTCATGCAGTTCGGGTTCGGGCGCACTTTCGGCGAAGTCGGCCGCGTCGCTGACGATCTGGCGGATTTCCTTGTCGATCGCCTTGAACTTGTCCTCGCCGATCCCGGCCTCTTCCATCAGCTTCTTGAGATGTTCGATCGCGTCGCTCTTGTCGCGCACCGCCTGCACTTCCTCGCGGCTGCGATATTTGGCGGGATCGGACATCGAGTGGCCGCGATAACGGTAGGTCTTAAGCTCCATCAGCACCGGACCCTTGCCCGCGCGCACCCATTCGATCGCCGCCTCGGCCGCGCCGCGCACCGCGAGCACGTCCATGCCGTCGACCTGCATACCGGGAATGCGGAAACTCTCGCCGCGCCGATAAAGCTGGTCCTCGGCGCTACTGCGGTTGACCGAGGTGCCCATGGCGTACTGGTTGTTCTCGATCACGAAGATGATCGGCAGCTTCCAGAGCTCCGCCATGTTGAAGCTCTCGTACACCTGGCCCTGGTTCGCGGCGCCGTCGCCGAAATAGGCCATCGCGATGCCGCCGTCGCCGCGATATTTGTGCGCGAAGGCAAGTCCGGTGCCGAGCGACACCTGTGCGCCGACGATGCCGTGGCCGCCATAGAATTTATGCTCGACGCTGAACATGTGCATCGAGCCGCCCTTGCCGCGCGAAATGCCGGCGGCGCGGCCGGTCAGCTCGGCCATGATGACCTTCGGGTCGATGCCATAGGCGAGCATGTGGCCATGGTCGCGGTAGCCGGTGATGACGCTGTCCTTGTCGCCGTCGAGCGCCGACTGCAAGCCGACCGCAACGGCTTCCTGACCGATGTAGAGGTGGCAGAAGCCGCCGATCAGGCCGAGGCCGTAGAGCTGGCCCGCCTTTTCCTCGAAGCGGCGGATGAGCAGCATCTCGCGATAGAATTTCTCGAGCTCTTCGGGCGTCGCATCATAGGGTGCGGGGTCGCGCGGGGACTCGCGATTGGTCGCGGGAGCCGGGGTGGAGGCGGTGTTTTTCGGCGCAGCAGCTTTGCGCGCTGGGGCTTTGGCCAAGGCGGGTTTCCTTTACGGTTAGCCGTTACGGCAGGGCTCCCCTATAGGAGCGCCAAGCCCTGTTTGGCAACGCCCGCTTGGGTATGGCAATGTTGCTGTTTTCGTATGCAGCGAAGGCAGCGACGCCGCTCAGGGCTTCGCGCCGGGCTCCAGCGGAATCGCGATCTCGTCGGGGTGCATCACGCCCAGTTTCTCGCGCACATATTCGTCGGCAAGGTCGGGATCGACGCGGCGCCGGTCGAGCAGGTTGACGCGGTTCTGCAGCTCGGTCTGCTTCTTCGTCAGTTCGCTCAGGATGACGCGCTTCTTCTCGACCGACTGGCTGTAATCGCCCCAGGCATAGAGCCCGGTCGGACCGAAGATGATATAGCCGATCATCGCCAGCACCGCGATCAGCGCCACCGCAGGGCCAACCGCCCGATTCATCGATTTCCGGAATTTGTGCCGCTGCGTCATTTCAGCCCTTGAATCAGAGTTGATTCGCGGCGTCAAGGCGTCAAACAGCACTTATCCATCAGTATGGCCTTATCCGAAGATCGACGCGCCCGGATAGCGCGCCATGTCGCCCAGTTCCTCCTCGATACGGATCAGCTGGTTGTATTTGGCGAGCCGGTCCGAGCGCGCGAGGCTGCCGGTCTTGATCTGGCCGCAATTGGTCGCAACCGCGAGGTCGGCGATGGTCGAATCCTCGGTTTCGCCCGAGCGGTGCGACATGACGGCGGTGTAGCGTGCGCGGTGCGCCATATCGACCGCGTCGAGCGTTTCCGACAGGGTGCCGATCTGGTTGACCTTGACGAGCAGCGAATTGGCGAGGCCGGTCTTGATGCCGTCCTCCAGCCGCGCCGGATTGGTGACGAACAGATCGTCGCCGACGAGCTGGCACTTGTCGCCGATGAGGTCGGTCAGCGCCTTCCAGCCGGTGAAATCATCCTCGCTCATACCGTCCTCGATCGACTTGATCGGATAGTCGTTCACCAGAGCAGCGAGATAGTCGGCCATCTGTTCGGGGCTCAGCGACAGGCCTTCGCCGCTGATCTCGTACTTGCCGTTCCGGAAAAACTCGGTCGCGGCGCAGTCGAGCGCGAGCACGACGTCGGTGCCGAGCTTGAAGCCCGCCTGGTCGATCGAGGCGGCGATGAAGTCGAGCGCATCGCGCGTCGAGGCGAGGTTCGGGGCGAAGCCGCCCTCATCACCCACGGCGGTCGCGAGGCCCTTCGCCGACAGGCCCTTCTTCAGCGTGTGGAAAATCTCGCTGCCCCAGCGCACGGCTTCGGCGAGGCTGCCGGCGCCGACGGGCATGATCATGAACTCCTGCACGTCGATCGGATTGTCGGCATGTTCGCCGCCGTTGATGATGTTCATCATCGGCACCGGAAGCGTGCGCGCCGAGACGCCGCCGACATAGCGATAGAGCGGCAGGCCGCGCGCGTCGGCGGCCGCCTTTGCGGCGGCGAGGCTGACGCCGAGGATCGCGTTGGCGCCGAGGCGGCCCTTGTTCGGGGTGCCGTCGAGGTCGATCATCGCCATGTCGAGCTCGCGCTGGTCCTCGGCATCGAGGCCGATCAGCGCGTCGGCGATTTCGCCGTTCACCGCATCGACCGCCTTGGTCACGCCCTTGCCGAGATAGCGCGCCTTGTCGCCGTCGCGCAGCTCGACGGCCTCGTGCGCGCCGGTCGATGCGCCCGAGGGCACCGCGGCGCGGCCGAAGCTGCCGTCCTCCAGCAGCACATCGACTTCGACGGTCGGATTGCCGCGGCTGTCGAGGATTTGGCGGCCGTGGATGTCGATGATGGCGGTCATGGAGGATCGTCCTGCTGAACGGCCCGCGACGGGCCGGGTGGGAAAGGCGCCCGCCTGTTATCGGCGCCGTGCCGCCAGCGCAACCGTCCGCATAGGAATTTAGCGGGAATTTTGCGCGGGGATGGAACCATTCGGCATGTGTTGCTATATTGATGCAGACAGAGGGAAAACCGCCGCGCCCGCTCGGCGCATGGAATAAGAAGAAGAGGATAAACCATGGCCAAAGCCGCTACTCCCGCCGCCAAGAAAGCCACTCCCCGCGCCCCTGCCAAGGCCGCCGCGACAAAGGCCGCGCCCGCGCGCAAGCCCGCGGCGAAGAAGGCCGCAGCCAAGGATCATCCGATCCGCGACCAGCTCGCCGCGACGCGCGACACGATCAAGTCGGAAGCGTCGAAGAAGGCGGCGTCGCTGAAGGACGAAGCGGCCGCGTTGAAGAGCCAGGCCTCGGCAAAGGCGCGCGAAGCCGCAACCAAGGGCAAGGACAAGGCGGCCGAAGCGGTCGGCAGCCTCGCGAAGCTGCTCGAAGATGGCGCCGGCACCGTCGACAGCAAGTTCGGCAAGCAGTACGGCGACTATGCCCGCTCGGCCGCCGCGACCGTCGCCGGCCTCGCCTCGAGCCTCGACAAGAAGGATCTCGACGAGCTTGCGGCCTCGACCCGCGACCTGGTGAAGAAGAATCCGGCGATCGCGGTCGGCGCGGCGACGGTGGTCGGCTTCGTGCTCGCGCGCCTGCTCAAGGGTGGTTCGAGCAGCGACTGACCGCTACAGTCGTCCCGCGATGCCTGCACCCGATTCCGATACGCCGCCGCAGGGCGAAGCGCGTGGCTATGACCGCGTGAGCCACGGCTATGCGCCGGACGGGCGGCCGCTCGCGCCGCCGCCCGTCCCGCTCAAGGATATTGTCGACGAGGTGGTGGAGAACCTGTCGGCGACCGCGAAGGCAGAGATCGCGCTGATCGAGGCGCGGAGCGAGCTGGCGCTGCATGGCGTCAGCTGGACCGCAGGCTGGGGCGCCGTCGCCGCATCGGCGGCGGGCATAGCGATGCTGGCGCTCGCCTTTGGCGCGATCCTTGTGCTGTTGCCGCACGTCGGCCCGCTGCTCGCGACCCTGATCGTCGTCGGCGTGCTGCTGGCGATCGCGGCCTTTGCCGGATGGCGGGCGCAGGTCGCCTATGGCGACATCCGCACCGCGCTACGCCGCGATCTCACGAACGAGGAGCCCGACGACTGATGCCGCGCACCCGCAACCGCCTGATCAACGCCGCGCGCCGCT
Source organism: Sphingopyxis soli (assembly GCF_018682675.1). Taxonomy (GTDB): domain Bacteria; phylum Pseudomonadota; class Alphaproteobacteria; order Sphingomonadales; family Sphingomonadaceae; genus Sphingopyxis; species Sphingopyxis soli. The sequence goes on along the minus strand of NZ_JAFMTR010000033.1, from coordinate 88,488 downwards.
CGATGCTCCAGCGCGCCGAACTGCACCGCCGGCTCGACGTCGCGAAAGCGGCGTTCAAGCCGCAGGCGCTCTATGCGCGCGGGAAGTACAATATCGATGCGAAGGTCGACGAAGCGGCGCAGGCCGTCCGGCAGCAATTCCGCGACAACCGCCTGCCGATCGCGATCGCCGCCGTGGCCGGGCTTGCGTGGATTTTTCGCGAGCCGATCAAGGACCATGCCCCGAAGCTGGCGCAGAAGGTACAGGAGCTGGCCGACGCGGCCAGGGCGAAGTTTCAGCCCGGTGCGGCTGAGGATGATTTGACGGAGGACCAGGATGAAGCCGCTGAGTGAAACCGCAAACGAAGCCCGCGCGAAGGCGGCCGAGCTTGCCGAGAAGACCGCCGAAAACGCCCGAGCGACCGCCGAGGCGGCCAAGGCGCGCATCCAGGACGGCTATGGCCGCGCCCGCGCCGCGACGAGCGAGCTTGCCGACCGCACGCGCACCGCGACCGGCGAACTCGCCGCGAAAGGCCGCGAGCAGGCCGAAGCGGCGCGCGAGGTTGCCAGCGAAGCCTATGAAAAGGGCAAGGCACAGGCGAGGCGCGCGAACAGCAAACTGAAGGACGTCGCCGAAAAGCAGCCGCTCGCGCTCGTCGCGGGCGCGGTCGCGATCGGGGCGTTGCTCGGCTCGCTGCTGCCGAAAGGGCGCAAGGACGAGGATTGAGGCGGACTTGCCGTAAGGGCGAAGCGCTGATAGGGGGCCGCCATCTCCCCCTCCCCGCGCTAACCCGCAAGGAAAGCTAGCCATGAGCAAATTGCACCTCGTGTTCGGCGGACGCGTCAGCGATCCGCAGGGCCTCGACTTCGTCGACCTGAACAACCTTGATGTCGTGGGCCTGTTCCCCGATTATAAATCGGCCGAAAAGGCCTGGCGCAGCGCCGCGCAGCGCACCGTCGACGACGCCGAGATGAAATATGTCGTCGTCCACCTGCACAAATTGCTGCAGCCCGAGGCGGAATGATCGGTCGCCCCCGCCGTCGCGGGGCGACGCTTATTTGATCAACGGAAATTGTCGGCGTAGGCTTGGATCTTCAGCGTGCGGACGGGCGTCGGCATAACCTCCGCCTCGATACCGTTCTTTTCGGCATAGGCGACCGCCTCTTCGCGCGTCGCGAAGCCGAGACGAAGCTGGCGCTGCGTGTCGCCGCTGCCTGCCCAACCCATCAGCGGATCGGCCTTGCGCGCCTCGGCGGGCGCAAATTCGAGAAACCAGCGCTGCGTGCCCGCACGGCCCGACTGCATCGCATTCTTGGGCTTCTGGAAGATACGCGCTTTCATGGGTGGTCGTCCTGACTGGGATGCTTCTGTCGTCGCCTTAGCGTCAAGCATTTCAGACGAAAAGAGGGAAAGCCGTGCGCTCCCTCTTCGTCATCCCGGACTTGATCCGGGATCCATCTATCCAACATCGCGTCGGTGGACCCGGGATCAAGTCCGGGGTGGCGAATGATGGAGAGGCCTATTGCGTATCACGCCGCGCCTGCGCCGCCTTGGTGAGCAAGGTCGCCCGCGCGTTCGCCGGATCGTCGGGCCAGCTATGCTTGGGATAGCGGCCGCGCATCTCCTTCGCGACCTCCGACCAGCTGCCGCGCCAGAAACTTGCGATGTCGCGGCTGGTCTGGATCGGCCGGTGCGCGGGCGAGGTCAGCGCGAGAACGAGCGGAACCGGCGGTTCGCCGATCACCGGGTGCCGCGCGAGGCCGAACATCTCCTGCACGCGCACGCTGACCGTCGGGCCGCCGTCGGCGCCATAATCGATCGCATGGCGGCTGCCCGCGGGCGTGATGAAATCGGCGGGGGCGAGCTTTTCGAGCGACTGCCGAGCGGGCCAGTCGAGCAGGGCCGCGAGCGCATCGGCCAGGCGCTGGTCGCCGATGTCGCGCAAGCCGCGCGATTTTTCGAGCAGCGGCGCGAGCCAGATATCGAGGCTGTCGGCAAGCGCGGGCGCCGACAGCGCATCGAGCCCCGCGAAGGACGCGCGCTGACGCAATGCCTGCGACACCGGCCCCCAACCGATCAGGCCGAGGCCCTTTTCGCGCACCGCGGCGAGGCGCACCGCGACATCGTCTTCGGCGCCCTCGCTTCGCGCCGCCTGCCCGCTCGACAGCGCAATCGCGCCGAGGCGGCGTTCGCGGCGATGGTCGACGCGGTCGGTCTCGGCATCGTAGCGGCTCGCCGAGCGGCTTTCGATCCGGTCGGCGAAGATCGTTTCGACCTCGGCCAAGCCGATCGGCGCCGCGCCCAGAATGCGCACCCCGGCGGCATGGCCCTGCGCGTCGGCGATGGCGAGCCATTCGCTGTTCGCCAGCGGATCGAGCGGGTCGAGCTTGTAGGCGCGGCCGCCCGCGCTCAGATAGTCGCCGCGCTGCCCCGCGCGCCGGCGCGCGACCCGGTCGGGCCAGGCGGTCGCGATCCAGCCGCCCACCGACCGTCCGCCGGGTTTGCTCTCGCCCGATGCGCGTTTCTCGCCAAGCTCGGCAAGGCGTCGTGCCAGCCGCCACGCGCCTTCGGAACGGTCGCCGCGCATCGCCTTCCAGCGTTGCAGCCGCGCCTCGACATCGACGCCGCGCCCGCCCAGGCCCGGCTCGGTGAGCAGAACCGCCAGCTTTGCCGCAAGATCGGCCTCCCCCGCACGCGCCGCGTCGAGCAGCATGTGCGCGAGCGGCACCGGCAGCGGGATCGAAGCAAGCGCCTTGCCGTGCGCTGTGATGCGCCCGTCGTCGCCGAGCGCGCCGATCGCCCGCAAACGCGCTTTCGCCTCGGCGATCGCGGCGGGCGACGGCGGATCGAGCCAGCCCAATTGCCGCGGATCGACAATGCCCCAGCTCGCGCAGTCGAGCACCACGGGCATCAGGTCATTCTCGTGGATTTCGGGCGGGTCGAACGGCGGCATACCCGCGGTCGCCGCGGCTTCCCACAGGCGATAGGCGACCCCCGGCCCCTGCCGCGCCGCGCGTCCCGCGCGCTGGGTCGCCGATGCCTGGCTGGCGCGTTCGGTGACGAGCCTGGCGATCCCCGCCGCCTTGTCGAAGCGCGGGCGCCGCGACAGGCCGGCGTCGATCACGATGCGCACGCCCTCGATCGTCAGGCTGGTTTCGGCGATGCTCGTCGCGAGGATGAGCTTGCGGCCGCCGTCGGGGTCGCGGACGAGCGCTTTCCGCTGCTGCGCCGGGTCGATCTGGCCGTGCAGGCGATGGACGACGAGCGGCAGCCCCGCCGCCTCGACCGCCGCCGCGGCGCGCTCGATGTCGGCCGCGCCGGGCAGGAATACGAGCATGTCGCCGTCCGCCTCGTCGGCCATCGCCTGTCGCACCGCCGCCAACACCGAGGCCTCGAGCCGATCCTCGGCGCGGCGGCCGATATGGCGCAACTCGAGCGGCCAGCTCTTGCCTTCGCTCTTCACCACCCGCGCATCGCCAAGCAGTGCACCAAAGCGCGCGCCGTCGAGCGTCGCCGACATCGCGACGAGGCGCAGGTCGTCGCGCAGCCCCTGTTGCGCGTCGATCGCGAGCGCGAGCGCGAAATCGCCGTCGAGGCTGCGTTCATGCACCTCGTCGAAGAGCACCGCCGACACCCCCTGAAGCTCTGGATCGGCGAGGATACGGTTGCGGAAAAGGCCCGGCGTCATCACCAGCAGCCGCGTCGCCGCCGACTGTTTGCTGTCGAGGCGAGTCGCATAGCCGACCCTGCCGCCGACCGCCTCCCCCATCTCTTCGGCGATCCGTTCGGCGGCAGCGCGCGCGGCGAGACGGCGGGGCGAGAGCAGCCACACCGCGCCCTTGCACCACGGCTGGTCGAGGATCGCGGGGGCGACGCGAGTCGTCTTGCCCGCCCCCGGCGGCGCCACGACCACGACATTGGGTTTCAGCACCAGCGCCGCCATGATGTCGGGCAGCACGGCATCGATCGGCAGCGGCTGCGTCATGTGCGGGCTGCGGGATTGCCCAGTTCGGCGTTGAGTCGGAACGCTTCGGCCGCGAGCGCCGCGACCTGTTCGGCCGTCACCTCGGTCGCCTCGGTCATCACCAGGTTGCCGAGTTCATATTTGCCGCTCGCCTTGATCCGCGGATCGACCTCGCGCAGCCTTTTGCCGCGCCAGAAGCCGAGCAGCACGCGATGCTGTTCGGCGCGGATCAGGATGCACGGACCGTTCGCCATGAAGACAAGGTTGGTCCATTTGATTGTCTCTTCGAACGGGGCGGCGCCCATGATCGCGGCGCGCATCATGGCGCATCGTTCGAGCTGCCAGCCCGAGAGGGCGGCGATATAGGCATCGGGCGTTTCGGCGGCTGGACCCATCGTCGGCATATTTCATACCTGGCCTAAAAAGATCGTGTTTCCCAGCGAAGGCGGGGATCCATCATCTGCCGGTGCTATCTGGCGCCGACCGGAGATGGCCCCCCGCCTTCGCGGGGCAACACCAAGAAAGGATGGTGGTCAAAAGCCACTAATAAGCGCGCGCGACCGCGAAGGCGACCGCTTCGGTCAGCGCCGATTTCGCCTGGCTCGCGCGGAAGCCGCCGATCGCGTCGACCGCGCGCTGACCATAGTGGCGCGCGCGCGCGAGCGTGTCGGCGATCGTGTCATGCTTCAGCAGCAGCGACTTGGCGTAGGCGAGATCCTCGTCCGACGTCTTGTGTCCGACGATCGCCTGCTTCCAGAATTCGCGTTCCTCGGCGCTGCCGCGCGCATAGGCGAGGATGACCGGCAAGGTGACCTTGCCGTCGCGGAAATCGTCGCCGACGCCCTTCCCCATCGTCTCCGCGTCGGAGACATAGTCGATCGCATCGTCGACGAGCTGGAACGCGATGCCGAGATTGCGGCCATAGGTGTCGAGCGCCGCTTCGGTCGCGTCGTCGCGTTCGGCGACGACCGCCGCGATCTTGCACGCGGCGGCGAACAGTTCGGCGGTCTTGGCGTTGATGATCGCGAGATACTGGTCTTCGCTCGTCTCGATCCGGCGCTGCGCCGAGAGCTGGTTGACTTCGCCCTCCGCGATCACCGCCGAGGCGCGGCTGAGGATCTTCAGCACCTTCAGCGACCCGTCCTCGACCATCACCTCGAACGCGCGGCTGAACAGGAAGTCGCCGACCAGCACCGAGGCGCTGTTGCCCCAGATGGTGTTCGCGGTCTTGCGGCCGCGACGCAGGTCCGATTTGTCGACGACATCGTCGTGGAGCAAGGTCGCGGTGTGGATGAATTCGACCGCGGCGGCGAGCTTGCAATGGCGGCGCCCCGGATAGTCGAGCAGCTTGCCGCACGCGAGCGTCAACATCGGGCGCATCCGCTTGCCGCCGCCCGCGATCAGATGCCCCGCCAGCTCGGGGATCAGCGGCACTTCGGACTGCATCCGGTCGAGAATGACCGAATTCACCTCGTTCATATCGGCGGCGACGAGCGCCATCATCGGGTCGAGCGAGGGCGGCCGGTCGCCGTGGAGGAGGTGGATTTCCGCAGTCATGACAAGCGCCGCCTTGGCCGGAGGGGCATAAATTTGCAACGACTTTCGGCTTGCCTTGCAGGCCCGCGCGGTGCCAAGCGTTCGGGACACCAAAGGAGCCGCGCATGGACCAACTCAGCCGTTACCGCCAGAGCATCGACAATATCGATGCGGCGCTCGTCTATATGCTCGCCGAGCGGTTCAAGGTGACGAAGGCGGTCGGCGAGCTGAAGGCGCGCGAGGGCCTGCCCCCCGCCGATCCGGGCCGCGAGGAGCGCCAGATCGGCCGGCTGCGCGAGCTGGCGCGCGACGCCGACCTCGACCCCGATTTCACCGAGAAATTCCTGCGCTTCATCATCGACGAAGTGATCCGCCACCATCAGCAGGCGAAGCGGGAGACCGAGGCGTGACGCATCCGATTTTCGCCAGATGGCCCGCCGAGCATCCCGACCGCTTGCAACTGTTCGGGGCGCCGACGCCGAACGGGGTGAAGGTCAGCATCATGCTCGAGGAATGCGGCCTGCCCTATGAAGCGCACCGCATCGACATCATGGCGAACGAAAGCCACGACCCGGCGTTCCTCGCGCTCAATCCGAACGGCAAGATTCCGGCGATCTACGACCCCGACGGGCCGGGCGGGACGCCGCTGGCGCTGTTCGAATCGGGGGCGATCCTCCTCTATCTCGCCGACAAGACCGGCCGCTTCCTGCCCGCCGATCCGGGTCGGCGCTATGAGGCGATCCAGTGGCTGATGTGGCAGATGGGCGGCGCGGGACCGATGTTCGGCCAGCTCGGCTTCTTCCACAAATTCGCCGGGCGCGGCTATGAGGACAAGCGTCCGCGCGACCGCTACGCGGCCGAATCCGCCCGCCTGCTGGGCGTTCTCGACGGGCGGCTCGACGGGCGCACGTGGATCATGGACGACGATTACAGCATCGCCGACATCGCGCTGCTCGGCTGGGTGCGCAATTTGATCGGTTTCTATGACGCCGCCGAGATCGTCGGCTTCGAGCGGTTCGGGCATGTGCAGGCGTGGCTGGAGCGCGGCCTGGCACGACCCGCGGTGCAGCGCGGGCTGCTGGTGTGTTCGACTTAGCGGTTAGGTGACCGCTGGCGACCGGAAGCGGACGGTCTTCTCCCCTCCCGCAAGCGGGAGGGGAGTGAGCGGACGTCTTCAACCCTGGCTCCCCACCGCTGAGCAGCCTAACCAGCCGGCAATCTCAGCCGCACCAGCAGTCCGCCCAGATCCTCGCTCTCTTCGAGCGCGATGCTGCCGCCGTATATTTCCGCGACGTCGCGGACGATGGCGAGCCCCAGCCCTGTTCCCGGCTTGCCGCTGTCGAGCCGGACGCCGCGGTCGATGACGCGCTGGCGATCGGCGGGCGAGATACCCGGCCCATCGTCCTCGACGAGGATTTCGGCCATGGCCCCGGCGCGCTGGATGGTGACGAACACGCTGCCGCCGCCATATTTCGCGGCATTTTCCAGCAGATTGCCGATCAGCTCGTCGAGATCCTGCCGTTCGACGCGCACGACCAGCGTCTTGTCGCCCTCGGCATCGAGCCGGACATTGGGGTAAAGCAGGCCGACCGCACGCGAGACGCTTTCGACGCTGTCGCGCACATTCGCGCGCGCCTGCGCGGCGCCGCGGCGCCCGACGGCGCGCGCGCGGGCAAGATGATGGTCGACCTGCCGCTGCATCGTCGCCGCCTCGCGCCGCACCGTTTGCGCAAGCTCGCTGTCCGACCCGGTCGCGCTGTTGACGAGCACGGTCAGCGGCGTCTTGAGCGCGTGCGCCAGATTGCCCGCGTGGAGCCGCGCCTCCTCCGCCTGCTTCTCGTTGTGCGCAAGCAGCGCGTTCAATTCGTCGACCATCGGCTGCACCTCGAGCGGGAGCGGCGCGACGATCCGGCGGTTCTCGCCGCCGCGCATCGCGGCGATCGCGCGGCGGATCTGGCGCAGCGGCAGCAAGCCGTAGAAGGTTTGGAGCGCCGCAAGCACGATCAGCCCGAGCCCGAGCAGACCGAGGCTGGGGATCAGCGTCGCGCGCACCGCGCGGATCTGCAGGTCGAGCGCGTCGCGCGACTGGGCGATCTGGAACCGCCAGCTCACCTTGCTGCCCGGCAGGATGACGTTGCGTTCGAGGACGCGAAGCTGTTCGTCGGGAAACTGGTTGCTGTTGTAGGTGTGAAGCGCGTTGTCGATATGCGCGTGCGGCGGCGTTAGCGTGCGTTCCCACAGCGAGCGCGACCGATAGGGTTCCTGCCCGCCGCCGCTGATCTGCCAGTAGAGGCCGCTATAGGGTTCGAGGAAGCGCTGGTCGCCGAGCGGTTCGATCAGCCGCACCTCGCCATCGGGCCCGATCTCCGACGAGCGGATCATCGCGATCAGCACATATTCGAGGCTGGCATCGAAGTTGCGCGTGATCGCGCCGGTCAGCACGCGATCGAGCGCGAAGCCGCCGCCGATCAGCAGCACCGAAATCCAGATCGTCGCGATCGCGATCATGCGCCGCGCGAGCGAGCCGGTGATACGGCGCGTCAACGCGGCGGGCTTTGCGGCTTCGGTCGCTATCGCAGGGGCGGCATCGGCCTCCGCCATGCCTTACTGCGGATCGTCGAGCTGGTAGCCGAGACCGCGGATGGTGGTGATGATGTCGGCCCCGAGCTTTTTGCGGATGCGCGTCACGAACACCTCGATCGTGTTCGAATCGCGGTCGAAATCCTGATCGTAGATATGCTCGATCAGCTCGGTGCGCGACACGACCTTACCCTTGTGATGGAGCAGGTAGGACAGGAGCTTATATTCCTGCGCGGTGAGTTTCACCGGCGCGCCGTCGAGCGTCACGCGGCCCGAACGCGTGTCGAGGCGGACGTTGCCCGCGATCAGCTCGCTCGACGCATTCCCCGCGGCGCGGCGGATGAGCGCGCGCAGGCGGGCGATCAATTCCTCGGTCTGGAAGGGCTTGGCGAGATAATCGTCGGCGCCCGCGTCGAGCCCCGCAACCTTGTCCGACCAGCTGTCGCGCGCGGTCAGAACCAGCACCGGGAAGTTGCGCTTTTCCTTCCGCCAGCGGTCGAGCACCGTCAGCCCGTCGATTTCGGGCAGTCCGAGGTCGAGGATCGCGGCGTCGTAATTTTCGGTCGAGCCCAGGAAATGGCCGTCCTCGCCGTCGGTGGCGAGGTCGACGGCATAGCCGGCGCCTTCGAGCGTCGCCTTGAGCTGCGGACCCAGCGTGGGTTCGTCCTCGACAATCAAAATCCGCATTCAGGCGCCTTTCCTTTGCGCGGCCGGTGCGTCCCGCGCCGCGATGGTGCAACTCTGTACCAAGTCCCAACGATCATCGCAAAATGTCGTTGCGCTCGAAAAATGTCAGGGTTTGCGTCCGACGATCCGACCGGTCCGCGCATCGACATAGACGACAACGACCTGCGCGCCGTCCATGAATTTCAACGCATAGAGCATCCGGTCGGCATCGAACTGCGGCCCGCCGAGATAGGTCATGCCGCTGTAGGGCGGGCGCGATTTGACGTCGGCGATCAGCCGGTTGAGCGGAATCACCTGCCCCTGCGCCGCGGCTTCGCGCAGATTGTCCTGGTCACGGTCGCCGCGGGCGAACGCGGGCGTGCCCGCGGCAAGCAGCGAGGCGGATGCAAGGGTTATGGTCAAAATACGGAACATGCCCATGGTCCTAGTGCGAACGCATTGAATAGGCGATGAATGGGGTCGACAGGCGATATTCGGCCTTTGCCGCCGCGCAGCGAAGCGCTTCGGGGAATGGTGGGCGCGACAGGGATTGAACCTGTGACCCCACCCGTGTGAAGGGTGTGCTCTACCGCTGAGCTACGCGCCCATTCCGAGGCCGGCCGATCGACCGGCGCGTCCGAAAGCCGGACGGCCATAGCCGCTCGCGCCGGTAATGCAATGTCCATTTGCCGAAAATTCATCCGTCGATGCAAATCGGGCCGCAGCTTGCGCCACGGCCCGAGATGTTTTCACCAAAAGGGTCCAGCCAACTTAGTTGACGGCGTCCTTGAGGGCCTTGCCGGCCTTGAACTTCGGCTGGTTCGACGCCGCGATGGTCATCGTTTCGCCGGTGCGCGGGTTGCGACCGGTCGAGGCCTTGCGCTTGCTGACCGCGAACGTGCCGAAGCCGACGAGACGAACTTCGCCGCCCTTCTTCAGCGCGCCGGTGATCGAATCGAACACGGCTTCGACCGCCTTGCTCGCGTCGCCCTTGGTCAGGCCGCTCGAGTCAGCGACGGCGGCGATCAGGTCTTGTTTGTTCATGCCTAAGGAACCCCTGCATTATGGTTGGATAATCGATTCATGGCCCGAAGCCATGGCGCGCCACTAACGATGTTTCCCCCCGCCTTGTCAAAGCAAAAAACGGCGAAAAACGCCCCAAAAAGCCGATTATGCGACGAATTTGGGTCCAAAAAGGGCCGGTTGCGCGAACCGGCCCTTCGGGGTCAGTGCCGAATCGCGGATTCGGGGTCGCTGCCGGGCGAAATCGGCGGCGATGCGGCGAGTTCGTCGGCCTCGGTCCACTCGATCGGTTCGACCGGCGCCACCAGCGCCTCGGCGAGCACCTGGTCGACATGGCTGACCGGAATGATCTTCAGCGACGACGTGATGTTCGCCGGAATCTCGACCAGATCCTTTTCATTCTCCTCGGGAATGAGAACGGTGGTGATCCCGCCGCGCAGCGCCGCGAGCAGCTTTTCCTTGAGCCCGCCGATCGCGAGCACACGGCCACGCAGCGTGACCTCGCCGGTCATCGCGACATCCTTGCGAACCGCGATGCCGGTGAGGGTCGAGACCATCGCCGTGACCATGCCGACGCCGGCCGACGGACCATCCTTCGGCACCGCGCCTTCGGGAAGGTGGATATGGATGTCCTTGCGCGCGAACAGGCTGGGCTTGATGCCATAGGCCGGGGCGCGCGCCTTCACGAACGACAGCGCCGCCTGCACCGATTCGGTCATCACTTCGCCGAGCTTGCCGGTGGTCCGCACCTGGCCCTTGCCCGACGCGGTGACCGCCTCGATCGTCAGCAGTTCGCCGCCGACCTCGGTCCAGGCGAGCCCGGTGACCGCGCCGACCTGATCCTCGCGGTCCGAAACGCCGTGGCGGAATTTCCGCACACCGGCGAATTCGGCAAGATTGTCGGGGGTGACGACGACGCTTTCCGCCTTGCCCTCCAGGATCTTGCGCAGCGCCTTGCGCGCCAGACGCGCGATCTCGCGCTCGAGCGTGCGGACGCCGGCCTCGCGCGTGTAATAGCGGATGAGGTCGCGCAAGCCTTCTTCGGTCAGCTCGAACTCGCCGGCCTTCAGGCCGTGCGCCTCGATCTGCTTCGCGATCAGGTGACGCTTGGCGATCTCGACCTTCTCGTCCTCGGTATAGCCCTCGAGCCGGATGATCTCCATGCGGTCGAGCAGCGGCTGCGGCAGGTTCAGCGAGTTGGCGGTCGTCACGAACATGACGTCCGACAGGTCGACATCGACCTCCAGATAATGGTCCTGGAACTTCGCATTCTGTTCGGGGTCGAGCACTTCGAGCAGCGCCGACGCCGGATCGCCGCGGAAATCCTGGCCGAGCTTGTCGATCTCGTCGAGCAGGAACAGCGGGTTCATCGTGCCGGCCTTCTTGAGGTTCGTCACGATCTTGCCCGGCAGCGATCCGATGTAGGTGCGGCGGTGGCCGCGGATTTCGGCCTCGTCGCGCACGCCGCCGAGCGACTGGCGGACGAATTCACGGCCGGTCGCCTTGGCGATCGAACGGCCGAGCGAGGTCTTGCCGACGCCCGGAGGGCCGACGAGGCAGAGGATCGGCCCCTTCAGCTTGTTGGTGCGCGCCTGCACCGCCAGATATTCGACGATCCGGTCCTTGACCTTCTCGAGCGCGAAATGGTCGGCGTCGAGGACGTCCTGCGCCTTTGCGATGTCCTTCTTGAGCTTCGACTTCTTGCCCCACGGCAGGCCGATCAGCGTGTCGAGATAGTTGCGCACCACGGTCGCCTCGGCCGACATCGGGGCCATCGCGCGCAGCTTCTTGAGCTCGGCATTCGCCTTGGCCTTGGCTTCCTTCGACATTTTGAGGCTGTCGATCTTGAGCTGCAGTTCGGCGAGGTCGTCGCCGCCCTCGCCATTGTCGTTGCCGAGCTCGCGCTGGATCGCCTTCAACTGTTCGTTGAGGTAATATTCGCGCTGGCTCTTCTCCATCTGGCGCTTCACGCGGCCGCGGATCTTCTTCTCGACCTGCAGCACGCCGAGTTCGCCTTCCATAAAGGCGAACACCATCTCGAGCCGCTTCGCGGGCGCGTCCTCGACGAGCAGCGCCTGCTTGTCGGAGACCTTGATGTTGAGGTTGCCCGCAACCGAGTCGGCGAGGCGCGAGGCGTCGTCGATCTGCGAGAGTTGCACCGCGGTTTCGGCCGGCATCTTCTTGTTGAGCTTGGCGTAGCTTTCGAACTGGTCGACGACCGAACGCATCAACGCGGCGGTGTCGACGCTGTCGTCGATGGTGTCGGCGATCGGCTTCACGCTCGCGAGCACGGCCTTGCCTTCGTCCTCGAGGCTGACGAGCCTGGCGCGCTCCTTGCCCTCGACGAGCACGCGGACGGTGCCGTCGGGAAGCTTGAGCAACTGCAGAACGGTGGCGATCACGCCGGTGTCATAGAGGTCGTCGCGCTGCGGGTCGTCCTCGCCGGGATCGAGCTGGGCGACGAGGAAGATTTCCTTGTCGCTTTCCATAGCGGTTTCGAGCGCGGCGACCGAGCGGTCGCGGCCCACGAACAAGGGAACGATCATGTGCGGGAATACGACGATATCGCGCAGCGGCAACAGGGGATAGGATTGCGTCATCGGGGCTCCTGGACGCGCGCCGCGACCCGGCGCGCCGTCCTTCTTATAGGCGGTTCATCGCTAATATGGCGTAACTTGCCGCGCATTCAATGACGCAGGCCTGAACGGGCAGCGGAAGCGGGGGACAAGACCGTCAGAAAGGCAGCTTGAACCCCGGCGGCAGCGGCAGGCCGCTCGTCATCTTGCCCATTTCCTCGTTGCTCGCCGCATCGGCCTTTTCGCGCGCATCGTTGAACGCAGCGGCGAGCAAATCCTCGAGCATCTGCTTGTCGGATGGGACGATCAGGCTGTCGTCGATATGGATCGCCTTGATCCGGCCCTTGGCGCTGGCACGAATCCTGACGAGCCCGCCGCCCGACACGCCTTCGACCTCGACGGTGTCGAGCTTCGCTTGCGCCTCCCGCATCTGCGCCTGTACGGTGGCGGCGGCTTCCTGTGCCGCCTTCATCATTTCTTCGATCGATTTCATGGGTTCAGCCTTTGATGGTTGGCGTCGTCTTCGACAAGCCTTGCGTCGGGGAAAGCCGCGAGCGCGGCCTTCACGACCGGCAGTTCGCGAATACGGGACTCATTGTCGGCCAGTTTCGCGGCGCGCATCTGGCCGAGGCTCGGGCGCCCCTCGCCCTCGCCCGACCGGACCTGCCAGCGGCTGCCGGTCTGGGCAAGCAGCGCCTCGCCCAGCCGGCGCGCGAAATCGCCGTCGAGCGCCGGAACGGGGGCATAGACGAGCAGGCCGGGTTCGAGCTCGACAAGTTTGAGATCGTCATAAACCTGGCGCGCAAGCTGATGATGACCGGTGCTTTCCAGCAGCTGGTGGATTTGCGCGATGGTGAGCGCCGAGGCGGGAGTTTCGGCGCTTTCCGGCACCGGTCCGGCCGCAGCCGCGCTCTCGCGCCCGGTCGGTGCGGGCGGCGCACCGAGCGGCATCGCCGGCACGCCGCCCGATTCGAGCAGCTTCGCAAGCTCGCCCGGATCGGGAAGCGAGGCGGCGTAGATGACGCGCAGCAGCAGCATTTCGAGATGTTCGAGCGGGTTGGTCGCGCGCAGCACCTCGTCATGCCCCTTGAGCAACAGCTGCCAGAGGCGGTTGAGCGGCGCGAAACCCAGCTTTTTCGCCCAGTCGCCGATGCGTTCGCGGTCGCTCGCGGCGAGCGCGGGATCGTCGTGGCGCGACACTTTGGCGAGCGTCACCGCGTGCGTCAGGTCCATCAGCCCGCGCACCATCGCGACGGGCTCGATCCCCAGCGCATATTGGGCGCGGGCAAGGTCGATCGCGCCGCCGCTGTCGCCCTCGAGGATCGCCGCCATCAATTGCGCGATCGCGGTGCGATCGGAGAGGCCGAGCATCGTCCGCACCTGATCGGCGCCGATCCTGCCGCCTCCATCGAGATCGGCGTGGGCGATCGCCTGGTCGAGGATCGACAGGCCGTCGCGCACCGACCCTTCGGCGGCATTGGCGATCAGCCAGATCGCCGGCGCTTCGGCCTCGACGCCTTCCTTCTGCAGGATCGCGCTGAAATGCGCGAACAGCATGTCGGGGGTGATACGGCGCAGGTCGAAGCGCTGGCAGCGCGAGAGCACCGTCACCGGCACCTTGTTCACTTCGGTCGTCGCGAACAGGAACTTGACGTGCGGCGGCGGCTCTTCGAGCGTTTTGAGGAGCGCATTGAAGGCGTTACGCGACAACATATGCACTTCGTCGATGATGTAGATCTTGTAGCGCGCCGACACCGCGGCATAGCGCACCGCCTCGATGATCTCGCGGACGTCGTCGACCCCGGTGTTCGACGCGGCGTCCATCTCGATCACGTCGATATGACGCCCCTCGGTGATCGCGCGGCATGGTTCGCAGACACCGCACGGATCGATCGTCGGCCCGCCCTGCCCGTCGGGGCCGATGCAGTTCAAGGCCTTGGCGATGAGGCGCGCGGTCGAGGTCTTGCCGACCCCGCGCACCCCGGTCATCAGAAAGGCATGCGCCAGCCGGTCGCGGGCAATCGCGTTGCCCAGCGTCTTGACCATCGCATCCTGCCCGATCAGTTCGGCGAAGGTTTGCGGGCGATATTTGCGGGCGAGGACGCGGTATGGGCCGCTCGATGCCGCGGGCGCGGGCGTCTCCGGCAAATCCATGCCCGGCATCGTCGGTTCGTCGTCGGCGGAATCGTCCATAGCCCCGTCTTAAGGGGCGGCGGCACGCTTGTCGAAGGGGAATGCGGACCGTGCCTCCCGCCCCTCGTCATGCTGGACTTGTTTCGGCATCCATGGCGCGCCGTTGCCCGCGGACGCAGCGTCGAACGAGAGCAAGGGGCCATGACCCCTGAAACAGGTTCAGGGTGACGAGGTTAAAAATGTCCGAGGGTGGGAGCCGGAACGACCCGCAGCGAATTCGTTGCGGCTGCTTCCTTCCGGACCTGACCGGGTTGGCGAAGACTGCGTCCGCCCGACTCCCGCGGCGCATATGGCGGCGGACGCGGAGAAATGCAAGGTTGGTCCTTTTGTCCGCTTTGGGGCAACAACCGGTCGCAACCTGTTACCGCGATCGCTGCATATTGCGGCTTTCAGCGGGAATATGGACGGTCAGCCCGTCCAGCTCCTCGGTCAGCACGATCTGGCACGACAGGCGGCTGGTGCGGCGCACCCCGGCGGCAAGGTCGAGCATATCCTCCTCCATCTCGCTGGCTTCGGGGAGGCGGTCGAAGTCCTGCCTGTCGACGATGACGTGGCAGGTCGAGCACGCCATCTGCCCCTCGCACGTCCCTTCGAGCGGCATCAGATGCGCCTGCGCGACATCGAGCAGAATGGAACCCGGCTCGGCCTCGGCCTCGGTGCGGCCCTTGCCGTCGGCGTGGATGAAGGTGACGCGCACTCAATTCACTCCCTGCAGCCGCGCCGCATCCTTGATGGCGTTCAGCCCCTCGCGCAACGCCTCTTCGGTCGTGTAGCGCCCCCAGCCGAGGCGGATCGACGCGCGCGCGTCGGCTTCGCCGACCCCCATCGCGCGCAGCACATGGCTGACCTTGCCCGACCCGCTGCCGCACGCGCTGCCAAGCGAGAAAGCGACATTGCGGGCGTCGGACATCAGACGAAGGCCGTTCACGCCGTCGCGGCGGACGTTGAGATTGCCGTGATAGCGCGGGCTTTCGGCGCCGTTGAGCGTCCATTCGGGCAGCATGTCGCGCGCGACCGACCACAGGCGCTCGACATGCGCGGCATCCTGTTCGAACCGCTCCGCCGCCAGCGCCGCCGCGGCGCCGAAACCGGCGCACAGCGCGGGCGAGACGGTGCCCGACCGCATCCCCTGTTCCTGCGCGCCGCCGAACATCAGCGGCTCGAGGTCGATTCCGTCGCGCACCCACAGCGCACCGATGCCCTTCGGCCCGTGAATCTTGTGCGCCGAGATCGCGATCAGGTCGGCCTCGCCCGGAATCGCGACGCGCCCATAACCCTGCACGGCGTCGCAGAGCAGCAGGCTGTTCTTTGCATGGGCGGCGGCGGCGAAGGCGGCGACCGGCTGGATCGTCCCGACCTCGTTGTTGACCAGCATCGTGGCGACGATGCCGTTTTCGGGAATCAGGACATCATCGGGCGCGACGGCGACCCCTTCGCCATCGACCGGCAAAATCGTGGCATTCAGCCGTTCGAGGCATTGCAGCGAGGCGGCATGTTCGATGCTCAGTCCCGCGACGCCGCCCGGCTTCGCCTTCGCGCCGCTGAACAGCGCCCAGTTGAGCGCCTCGGTCGCGCCCGAGGTGAAGAACACGCGCCCGCCCCTCGGCAGCAGCGCCGCGACCTGGTCGCGCGCCACTTCGACCGCGGCCGCGGCAGCGCGGCCGGCCTTGTGCGTGCTCGACGGGTTGGCGAAGCCGTCTCCTTCGCCGGCTCCTTCCAGCCAGCGCAGCATCGCCTCGCGCGCCTCGGGGGCGAGCGGCGTCGTGGCCTGATAGTCGAGGTAAATCATCGGTGGCATTTGCCCATTAATCTCTTTGGTGTCGAGCGATGCTCTGGATCGTCGTCATCCCGGACCCTTCGACAGGCTCAGGACAGGCTTGATCCGGGATCCCTTCTAGCGGCGCCGGAATAGTGGATCCCGGATCGAGTCCGGGATGACGAACCGGGCTGAACGCCTTATTGCGAGCGATTCGCAAAAGTTGCAACTTGCTACCCGATTTCTATATAGGCGCCACCTTCGCTCCGCCACCCCGCCAGCCGGCGATTCGGCCTTGAGCTCAAAAAGACAAGAGGTGCGCCCATGCCCGACGTGATTTTTCCCGGCCCCGAGGGCCGCATCGAAGGCCGATTCTCGCCGCCGCCGCGCCCGCGCGCGCCGGTCGCGCTCATCCTGCACCCGCACCCGCAGGGCGGCGGCACGATGAACGACCGCATCACGCAGGCGATGTACAAGAGCTTCGTCGCGCGCGGATTTGCGGTGCTGCGCTTCAACTTCCGCGGCGTCGGGCGCAGCCAGGGCACGTTCGACAACGGCATCGGCGAACTCAGTGACGCCGCCTCGGCGCTCGACTGGGTGCAGTCGATCCATCCCGAGGCGCAGACGACGTGGGTCGCGGGCTTCAGCTTCGGCGCGTGGATCGGGATGCAGCTGTTGATGCGCCGCCCCGAAATCCGCGGCTTCCTGTCGGTCGCGCCGCCGGCGAACATGTATGATTTCAGTTTCCTTGCGCCCTGCCCCTCGTCGGGCATCATCGTCGCGGGCGGGCAGGACGAGATCGTGCCCCCGGCCGCGATCCAGAAGCTGGTCGACAAGCTGCGCACCCAAAAGGGCATCACGATCCACCACGACGAAATCCCGCGCGCCAACCACTTCTTCGAGCATGAGCTCGACCAGCTGATGAAGTCGCTCGACAACTATCTGGACATGCGGCTCGCCCCCGATTCGCCGATCCGTTGACCTGCTGATCCAGCCATCTTCGTCATTGCGAGGAGCCGAAGGCGACGCGGCAATCTCCAGCGATCGGTATTGACGATCGTTAGCTGGAGATTGCTTCGCTTCGCTCGCAATGACGATGCGCTATTTCGTGGGCACCAGCCAGATCGCGACATTGGCGAACATCACCAACGCGGCGACGAGCATCAGCAGCGCGCGGCGCCGGTCGCCCTTGCGGAAGACATAGACGGCGCCGCCGGTCAAAATGACGCCGGTCAGCATCAGCACGGACAGGATCGTGTCGGACATGGCGCGCCCATATCGCCGGCGTCACAAATTTGCCACCTCGCTTATGGCCAATCGGCCGCGCTTCGCCTAAAGGCGCGTCATCGATTCCCTTTCTCCAGCGGGAGCCGCGCCATGCGCATCGCGATAGCCTCTGACCACGCCGCCTACGAGCTGAAGGCCGTGCTCGCCGACTGGCTGCGCGGCGAGGGGCACGAGGTCGCCGACCTCGGCACCAACGGCCCCGACAGCGTCGACTACCCCGATTATGGCTATCGCCTCGCAGCGGCCGTCGCGAGCGGCAGCGCCGACAAGGGCGTCGCCCTTTGCGGTTCGGGGATCGGCATCTCGATCTCGGTCAATCGCAACCCGGCGTGCCGCTGTGCGCTCGTATCCGAACCGCTGTCGGCCAAACTGGCGCGCGAGCATAACGACGCCAATGTCATCGCACTCGGCGCGCGGCTGACCGGCATCGACATGGCGAAGGCGTGCATCGCCGCCTTCCTGACCACCGACTTCGCGGGCGACCGCCACGCACGCCGCGTCGACAAGCTTTCCCACCCGCCCATCCTGGAGACCAGCCGATGACCACCGAAACGCTCGCCAAGCCCATCAAGTCGGCCGGCTATTTCACCGATGGGGTCGGCGCGACCGACCCGGCGGTCGCCGCCGCGATCAAGCACGAGCTCGAGCGCGAGCAGTATCAGATCGAGCTGATCGCCAGCGAAAACATCGTCTCGAAAGCGGTGCTGGAGGCGCAGGGCAGCGTCTTCACCAACAAATATGCCGAGGGCTATCCGGGCAAGCGCTATTATCAGGGCTGCGCCCCGTCGGACGAGGTCGAGACACTGGCGATCGACCGCGCGAAGACGCTGTTCGACTGCAATTTCGCCAACGTCCAGCCGCATTCGGGCGCGCAGGCGAACGGCGCGGTGATGCTTGCGCTGACCAAGCCCGGCGCGACGATCCTCGGCATGAGCCTCGACGCCGGCGGCCACCTGACCCACGGCGCGCCGCCCGCCATGTCGGGCAAATGGTTCAACGCGGTGCAATATGGCGTCCGCGCCGACGATCATCTCGTCGATTTCGACCAGGTCGAGGCGCTGGCGAAGGAACATCGCCCCTCGCTGATCATCGCGGGCGGTTCGGCCTATCCGCGCACACTCGATTTCGCGCGCTTCCGCGCCATCGCCGACGATGTCGGCGCGCTGCTGATGGTCGACATGGCGCATTTCGCGGGCCTCGTCGCCGGCGGCGCACACCCCTCGCCGCTGCCGCACGCGCATGTCGTCACCACGACGACGCACAAGACGCTGCGCGGCCCGCGCGGCGGCATGATCCTGACCAATGACGAAGCGATCGCCAAGCGCATCAATTCGGCGGTCTTCCCGGGCCTGCAGGGCGGGCCCCTGGTCCATGTCATCGCCGCCAAGGCGGTGGCGTTCGGCGAAGCGCTGCGCCCCGAGTTCAAGGATTATGCGAAGGCAACCATCGCCAATGCGCAGGCACTCGCGAACCGGTTGAAGGCGCGCGGCGCCGACGTTGTCGCGGGCGGCACCGACACGCACCTCGCGCTGATCGACCTGCGTCCGCTGGGCGTCACGGGCCGCGACGCCGACGAGGCGCTCGAACGCAGCGCAATCACCTGCAACAAGAATGGCGTTCCCTTCGACCCGCTGCCGCCGGTCAAGACCAGCGGCATCCGCGTCGGATCGCCCGCGGGCACGACGCGCGGTTTCGGCATCGCCGAGTTCGAGGAAATCGGCGACATGGTCGCCGACGTGCTGGAAGCGCTGCGCGACAAGGGCGAGCATGGCGACGCCGATGTCGAGGCCGACGTTCGCGGTCGCGTCCGCGCGCTTTGCGAACGCTTCCCCATCTATCAGGGATAAGGCGATGGCGCGGCAGCACCCCGAGGAACCGACGCTGGTCGAGCTGACGATCGAAGAGGTCAAGGCGATGGGCAAGCAGGGGATGGCGCACCCGTCGACGCGGCCGGTGCTGATCGGCGGTGCGATCGGGGCTGCGCTCGGACTGGTGCTCGACGCGATCAGCTGGCCCGTCGGTCTGTTCATCGGCGCGGCGATCGCGCTGCTCATGCGGGTGCGTCGCTGATCCATGCGCTGCCCCTATTGCGGACATGAAGACAGCCAGGTGAAGGACAGCCGTCCGACCGAGGACGGTGCGGCGATCCGTCGCCGCCGCCAGTGCGAGGATTGCGGCGCGCGCTTCACGACCTTCGAGCGCATCCAGCTCCGCGAGGTCGCGGTGCTGAAGGCGGGCGGCGGCCGCGAGCCCTTCGACCGCGAGAAACTAATGCGCAGCGTCCAGATCGCGTGCCGCAAGCGCCCGATCGACGGCGCGCGCATCGAAAGGCTCGTCTCGGGGATCCAGCGCCAGCTCGAAACCTCGGGCGAGAATGAGGTGCAGGCGGCGCAGATCGGCGCGATGGTGATGGAAGCGCTCAAGGGCTTCGACAATGTCGCCTATATCCGCTTCGCCAGCGTCTATCGCGATTTCACCGAAGCCAGGGATTTCGAGGAATTCGCCTCTTCGATCACCGAGGCGGCACGGCCCGGCAAATGAGCGCGGCCGCCCCGCCCCCCGTCATCGTTCTGGTACGGCCGCAGCTTGGCGAAAATATCGGCAAGGCGGCGCGCGCGATGCTCAATTTCGGGCTGACCGAGCTGCGTCTCGTCGCGCCGCGCGATGGCTGGCCGAACCCCGATGCGGGGCCGGCAGCGTCCGGCGCCGACATCGTGCTGGCAAGGGCCGAGGTCTTCGACACGCTGGCGGACGCAGTGGCCGATTGCACGACCATCTATGCGACCACCGTCCGCAAGCGCGGCGTGAGCAAGCCCGTCCTCACGCCCGAGGAGGCGGCGAAGCAGGTCCATGCGACGGCGGGCCGGTCGGCCTATGTCTTCGGCCCCGAACGATCGGGGCTGGAAACCGACGACGTCGCGCTCGCCCACACCATCGTGACGGTGCCGATCAACCCCGAATTCGGCTCGCTGAACCTCGCGCAGGCAGTGATCCTGCTCGCCTATGAATGGTCGAAGGGCATCGCGCTGGCGAGTCCGCCCGAAGTGCCGCTCGACCCGCCCGCCGAGCATGGCGAGATGGAGCAGCTGATCCAGCATTTCATCCGCGACCTCGACGCCGCGGGCTATTTCTTTCCCGCCGACCGCACCGAAGCGACGCTGCGCACCTTGCGGACCGCGCTCACCAAGACCGGCTGGTCGTATAATGATATCAGGATGATGCACGGCATCATTACGATACTTGGCAGGACGCCGCGGCCGCGATAACGGAGCGCATCCTCATTCGGAGATTATGATGCTCTCTCTCGTTCTTTCGCTGATGCTGTCCGCGGCCGCCCCCGAAGCCGCCACCCCTGCCGATCCGGCAACGACCACCGTCAAGGCCAAGAAGCCCAAGAAGATCTGCCAGAGCCACACCAACACCGGCTCGCGCATGAAGCGCCAGACCTGCAAGACGCAGGAAGAGTGGGAAAGCGAGCAGCAGACCAACGTCGGCAGCGATGCGCGCCTGACCCACGGCGCAGCAGGGAATTGAGCCTTTCCGGCGTCAGCCGCGAAGGGCGTCCCACCTGATCGCTTCATAGGCGATCGACTGTTCGACCAGTTCGTTCCAGACGGCGCGCAGCCGCGCGGGCTCCAGCCCCGCGGCCTCGGCTGCGCGCGCGACATTGTCGAGAACCTCGGCCTTGCGGGCTTCGTCGCGCACGGAATTCCGGTCGGTCTTGATCCGGGCCGCGGCATCCATATAGCCGAACCGGCGCGCCAGCAGCGCGACGAGCTCGCGGTCGATCTGGTCGACCCCGGCGCGCACCTCGATCATCGTTTCGCAATCGTCGGGTAGTTTGATGACGGTCATGCGCGCTGCCTTTAGCGGCTTTTTCCGCGCCGTCCAGCATGGGACGCGGACTTGACTCCTCCCTCCCCACCGTCTAACGGCGCGCCTTCGCAAATTGACCCCGCACCCCGGTGAAGCGGTGGTCGCATATGGAGCCTTCCATGTGGTGCGATCCGGGAAACCGCCGAAATCCTTCGGCACACAGCAAATTGGAGACGACATATGTCGAAGCGCCAGAGCGCCAAATATAAACTCGACCGCCGGATGGGCGAAAACATCTGGGGTCGCCCGAAGAGCCCGGTCAACCGCCGCGAATATGGCCCCGGCCAGCACGGTCAGCGCCGCAAGGGCAAGATGTCGGACTTCGGCATCCAGCTCCGCGCGAAGCAGAAGCTGAAGGGCTATTACGGCGACATCACCGAGAAGCAGTTCAAGAAGAATTATTTCGAGGCGTCGCGCATGAAGGGCGATACCGGCCAGAACCTGATCGGCCTACTCGAACGCCGCCTGGACGCGGTCGTCTATCGTTCCAAGTTCGCGCCGACGATCTTCTCGGCCCGCCAGCTCGTCAGCCACGGCCACGTCTATGTGAACGGCGTGAAGTGCAACATCGCAAGCCGCCTCGTGAAGCCGGGCGACGAAGTCACCCTCGGCAAGAAGGCGCAGGAAATGGCGCTGGTCGCCGAAGCGCAAAGCCTGCCCGAGCGCGACCTGCCCGAATATCTGGCGCTCGACGGCACCAAGGCGACCTTCGTCCGCGTGCCCACGCTCGACGAAGTGCCCTATCCGGTGAAGATGGAACCGAACCTCGTCGTCGAATTCTATTCGCGCTGATCGGGTTCGATATCGAATTCAAGGGGGCGGTCCGGAAACGGGCCGCCCCTTTTCGTTTAACCGGCCTTCCTCAATGCGGCAGGAAGGCCGCGATCTTCCGCAGCATGTCGGTGCGCGCCTCCGACGCCTCGAGCGAGTGGGCAAGGTCGGGATATTCGACAAGTTCGACGCGTTTGCCCGCGCCTTCGAGCGCGCGCTTCATCGTGCGCGATTGCGCGATCGCGACATTCTGGTCGAGCGTGCCGTGGAACATCAGCACCGGCGCCCTGATCGCGGCGACATTCTGCGCCGGCGAACCCTCGCGGACATGCGGCCCGGTGCCGATGAATTTCCCCTCGATCCGGGCAGAGCCGTCGCGCATCGCTTCATCCTTCAGCTGCGCCAGATCGGTGACGGGGGCGATCGCGACGATCGACTTGAACAGGTCGGGCGCAAGCACCCCCGATTGCAGCGCGGCATAGCCGCCATAGGACCAGCCGACGATCGACAGCTTCGCGGGATCGGCGCCTTCCCTGACCAGCCAGCGGCCGGCGTCGGTCACGTCGCCCACTGCGATGCGCCACGACTGGAAGCCGTTGTTCTGATACCATTGGTCGCCATAGCCCGACGAGCCGCGATAATTGGGCTGGAGCACGGCATAGCCGCTTTGCGCGAAATATTGCGCGAGCCAGTCGAACCCCCATTCGTCGCGCGCCGACGGCCCGCCGTGCGGCATCACGATCGCGGGCAGCCCCTTCGCATCGGTGCGCCCCGGCGGCAGCGTCAGATAGCCGGGCACCATCGTGCCGTCGCCCGCGGGATAGGTGATCGCCTTCACCGGCGACAGTTTCACGGTCGCCAGCTGTTCGCGCGACAGCAGCAGCGGCCGCAGTTCCTTCGCCGCGGGAACGTAAAGATAATAAGCGCCGGGATCGGTGTCGGATTCGGCGCGGACGATATAGCGGCTCTCGTCGGCCGATGCGTCGACGATCACCACCGGCTTGCCGCCCAGCGCCCGCGACAGCGCGTTCGTCATCTTGGCGATCGCGGGGTCGGTCATGACGGCCGTGCGCTGGTCGGTGGCATAGGACACGCCGACGATCCGGCCGTTGCGCCCGACGCGGACGATATCGTCGACGTCGACCTCGGGATGTTTGTAGATGGTCGTCGTCGTCCCGCTGCCATCGAGCGCCATCGCGACCACCGCCTGGCGGCCGTCGATCTTCTGGAACCCATAGACGCGGTTCGTCGCGGCATCGACCGCGGCCGGCAGGAAGCCTTCGTCGGTCACGATGTCGCGTTGCGACAGATATTGCCAGCTGCCGCCATCTTTCGGACGGAAGGAATAGCGGATCACCGGATCGAACTGCCCGACGCTGCTGGTGAAGCCCTGCGTCGCCATGATGCGGACATTGCCGTGCCCGTCGGAGAGATAGTGGATCGCATCGCGGTTCGCCGCTTCGACCCGGCGCGCTGTGCCGTCCACCGAATCGACGCGGTCGACGCCCAGACCTTCCGCCTTCTTGGCAAGATGCGTGCCCGTGCTGACCTCGGGCACATAGCTGCGGGTCATCAACAGCGAGCCATTGTCGGTCGACGACCAGTCGATCACGCTGCCACCGCGAAAATCGGCATAGAGCGAGCGGGCGCTACGGCGATTGCTGAGCACCCGCAGGTTGCCGCCGGCAGCGTCGACTGCGATGATGTTCGTCGCCGCGAGCACGTCGCCGGCGATATTGTCGCGCGCAAAGGTCTGGCAGGCGAGCCGTGCGTTGGTGACCCAACCGCACCAGCTGAGGCTGCCCGCCGCGCCGCCGTCGCTCGACAGGATCAGGCGCGGCTGCGCCCCTTCGGTCGTGTCGACGATGAAGAGCTGGCGCTTCTGCTTCGTCCCCTGCCCGATGAAGGCAAGGTGCTGGCCATCGGGCGAGAGGCTGACGTCGAGGATCGATTCCAGCGCGCCGAACCGCGCCGCAAGGTCGTTGTCCTGCGCCTGCGCGGCGGGAACAGCGACAAGCGAGGCCTGCAGGGCCAGTACCGACAGGCCCCGAGCGAAAAATTTATGCGAAACCAAGATATAGTCCCCCGTTAGAATCTTGTGCCGAAGGACTGCCACCCGCACCGAAATTATCAAGTCTCTTTGGAACCTTATCGGCGGCATCGTCCCCTGCCGCTCCGCCTTGCATCGGTACGCGACGACTGGCACAAGCCCGGTCGCCCGCAAACGAAACCCCGAGGAATTCCATGCTTCGTTTCCCCCGAACCACCGCGGCTTTCGCGGTCCTCCTGACCGTCGCCGCATGCGGCGGCGCCGACAAGGCGGCCACCGCCGTCGCCCTGCCCGACGTCCAGTTCCCCGACCTGTCGCTGCAGACGCTTCAGGACGTCACCAGGGAATTGTCTTCCGACGCCTATGAGGGCCGCGCGCCCGGCACGGTGGGCGAGGAAAAGACGATCGCCTATCTGATCAAGCAATATGAGGCGGCGGGACTGAAGCCCGGCAACAACGGCAAGTGGACGCAGGATGTCCCGCTGGTCGAGATCACGACGAAAAACGCGACCCCGCTGACCTTCTCCGGCGGCAAGGCGCCGGTCACGTTGCAATATGCGAAGGACTATGTCGCCTTCAGCTACCGCGTGCAGCCGAAGACCGAGATCAAGGACAGCGACGTCGTCTTCGTCGGCTATGGCATCAACGCGCCCGAAAAGGGCTGGAACGACTATGCCGGGCTCGACGTCAAGGGCAAGACCGTCATCATCCTCGTCAACGACCCCGACTGGCAGACGAAGGAAGCCAAGGGCGAATTCAACGGCCGGGCGATGACCTATTACGGCCGCTGGACCTATAAATATGAGGAAGCGGCGCGTCAGGGCGCCGCCGCCGCGCTGATCGTCCACGACACCGAACCCGCCGCCTATGGCTGGAACGTCGTCGAAAGCAGCAACACCGGCGCCAATTATCTGGCCGAAAGCAAGGACGGCGGCGCCAAGGAAACCGCCGCGAACGGCTGGATCCAGCTCGGCAAGGCGAAGGAGCTGTTCGCGAGCGCGGGGCAGGATTTCGACGCGCTGCGCGCCGCCGCCGCGAAAAAGGGGTTCAAGCCCGTCGCGCTGACCGGCGTGAAGGCGACCTTCGGCTTCGATAACGCGATCGCCAGGAAGATGTCGCATAACGTCATCGGCGTGCTGCCGGGCGCCAAGCGGCCCGACGAATATGTGCTCTACACCGGCCACTGGGATCACCTCGGCCGCTGCACGCCGGTGAACGGCGACGGCATCTGCAACGGCGCGGTCGACAATGCGAGCGGAATCGCGGGTCTCGTCACGCTGGCGCAGGCTTACAAGAAGGCCGGAGCGCCCGATCGCAGCATCGTGTTCCTGGCCGTCACCGCCGAGGAATCGGGTCTGCTCGGTTCCAAATATTATGCCGAGAACCCGATCTTCCCGCTCGGCCAGACCGTCGGCGGGGTGAACATGGACTCGCTCAATCCCAATGGCCCCGCGAAGGACATCGTCGTCGTCGGCCGCGGCAAGTCGCAGCTCGACGCCTATCTCGAAAAGGTCGCCAAGGCTGCGAACGTCGCGATCGTCGACGAACCGACCCCCGAAAAGGGCTTCTACTACCGTTCGGATCACTTCAGCTTCGCGAAGCTGGGCGTGCCCTTCTTCAACTTCGGCGCGGGCGAAGACCTGGTCGCGGGCGGCAAGGAAGCCGGCAAGAAGGCGGCAGAAGATTATGAAAAGAACCGCTATCACGCACCCGCCGACGAATATGCGGCGATCAAGAATTGGGACGGGATGCTCGCCGACCTCAAGCTCTATTATGCCGCCGGCCGGATGCTCGCATCGACGACGGCGTGGCCGAACTGGAACGAAGGCGACGAGTTCCGCGCCGCGCGCGACAAGTCGCGCCCTGCGAAGTAGAGCTTCGTCATTGCGAGCGAAGCGAAGCAATCCAGAGCGGTATAGGCAGCTCTGGATTGCCGCGTCGCTTCGCTCCTCGCAATGACGAGATAAAGGACAAGCGCCCATGACGCTCAAGATGCCCGCAGAATGGGCGCCGCACGAGGCGGTGTGGATCGGATTTCCGCACCTCGATGAAGAATGGGCGGGCGCGATCGACGCGGCCCGCGCCGACATCGCCGCCTTCGCGAACGCCGTCCATGACGGCGGCCGCGGCGAAGAGGTGCGGCTGGTCGTCAACGACGAGCGACAGGCGGAAGTCGCCGCAAAGCTCGTCGACGCGGGCGTCCGCATCCTCGTCCAGCCGCTCGGCGACATCTGGCTGCGCGATACCGGGCCGATCGTCGCCGGCACGGGCGCGGCGCGGCGCGCGCGCAATTTCGAATTCAACTGGTGGGGCGAGAAATTCGTCATGCCGGGCGATCAGGAAGTGGGCGCGGCGCTCGCCGCCGGATCGGGCCTGCCCGTGGACGATCAGGACTGGGTGCTCGAAGGCGGCGCGATCGACGTCGACGGCAGCGGCCTCTGCGTCACCACCGAGGAATGCCTGCTCAACGCCAACCGCAACCCGGTGCTGACGCGCGAGGATATCGCGGTGCGCCTCCACCAGTCGCTCGGCATCGACCGGCTGCTGTGGCTCGGCAACGGGCTGATCGGCGATCACACCGACGGCCATGTCGACAATCTCGCGCGCTTCGTCGGCGAAGGTCGCCTCGCGCTGCCTGTTGCGGCGGGCGACGATGACCCCAACGCCCATATCTATGCCGACGCCCGCGCGCGCACCGCGGCCTTCGACGGAATCGAGATCGTCGACCTGCCCTCGCCGGGCCGGGTCGAAATCGACGGCGAGATCGCGGCGGCGAGCTATATGAATTTCTACATCGGCAATACGGTCGTTGTCGTCCCGACCTATGGCGTGGCGAACGATCAGGCCGCGGTCGACATGCTTGCCGCGCTCTTCCCCGATCGCCGCGCCGTCGGCGTGCCCGCGCGCGGGATCATCGTCGGCGGCGGCAGCTTCCATTGTTCGAGCCAGCAGGTGCCAACATGAGCAGAATGTCACACAAATCGTTTGCAGTCCCAGCCCATTTTTTTGCCCTTGTCATCGCGTTGCCAGTGTACGGGCAAACGACAAACTGGGATTATCCAAGCGGCGCTCAAAAGGAACAGGTCGAAGGCGTCACAAGGGTCCGATTGCAGGTGGGGGCCGACGGCCTTCCCAAATCTTGCGAGATCGTGCAGTCAGCCGATCCCGAACTGGATGCCTCCGCTTGCAAACTGATGATGGAAAAGGGACGCTTTAAACCGCCATTGGATGATAAGGGGAAACCCAAGGCATTCCAGTTTGAACAGTCGATCCGTTGGAAGCTTCCTCCCCCGTCCGAGCCAGCCGAGCCCACAAAGCCATGACCCGCACCATCACCGTCGCCGCGCTGCAGCTTCCCTTGCCCGGTCCCGTTCAGCCCAATATCGAGGCCGTCACCGCGCTCGTCGAGGAAGCGGCGGTGAAAGGCGCGCAGGTGATCCTGCCGCCCGAACTCTTCGAAGGCCCCTATTTCTGCCAGGTCGAAGAGGAAGAACTCTTCGCGAATGCGCGCCCGACCGCCGAGCACCCGAGCGTCGTCGCGATGCAGGCGCTGGCGGCGAAGCTCAAGGTCGCGATCCCGACCAGCTTCTTCGAGAAGGACGGGCCGCATTATTACAACACGCTCGCGATGATCGGCCCCGACGGAGCGATCATGGGGACGTATCGCAAGAGCCACATTCCCGATGGCCCCGGCTATGAAGAGAAATATTATTTCCGCCCCGGCAATACGGGCTTCAAGGTCTGGGACCTGTTCGGGACGCGGATCGGCGTCGGCGTGTGCTGGGATCAATGGTATCCCGAATGCGCGCGCGCAATGGCGCTGATGGGCGCCGAACTGCTCTTCTACCCGACCGCGATCGGGTCCGAGCCCTATGACGCCGATCTCGACACCAGCCGCATGTGGCGCCGCGCGATGCAGGGGCACAGCGTGTCGAACTGCATGCCGGTGATCGCCGCCAATCGCATCGGGACCGAGGGCGATGCGACTTTCTATGGCCACAGTTTCATCACCGACGAATGGGGCGACCTGGCGCAGGCGTTCGGCGCAAGCGAAACCGGCGTGCTCGTCGAAACGATCGACCTCGACCGCGCCGCGAAGCACCGCGCCGGCATGGGCTTCTTCCGCGACCGCCGCCCGCAGCTTTACGGACGGCTGGTCGAGGACATCTGACCGATTGGAGAGGGGCGAGCATGGACATACCCGACGATATCTTCACCGAGCCCGAGGACGTCGATCCCGAAACGCTGAACAATCTCGGCCCGCTGCGCCGGCTGGCCGGCATATGGGAGGGCCAGCGCGGCGTCGACGTCAACCCGAAGGCCGACGGCCCCGAAACGCGCAAATATTACGAGCGGATCGAGATGCAGCCGATCGACCCGCAGGCGAACGGTCCGCAGCTTTTCTATGGCCTGCGCTATCATGTCCATATCAACACGCGCGAAGAGGACATCACCTTCCACGATCAGGTCGGCTATTGGCTCTATGAGGCCGCGACCGGCCTGATCCTGCAGACGCTGGCGATCCCGCGCGGCCAGATCGCGATCGCGGCGGGCCACGCCAAGCCCGGCGACCGGAAACTGGTGCTGAGGGCCGAGCGCGGCCAGACCGAATATGGCATCTGCTCGACCACCTTCCTCGACCTCGCCTTTCGCACCGACAGCTACCAGCTGACGGTCGATTTTCACGACGACGGATCGTGGAGCTATGTGTCCGACACGATGCTGATGGTGAAGGGCCGCGACGAGCCTTTCCTGCACCGCGACCACAACCGGCTGAGCAAGATCGGCGAGCCCGACCTCAATCCCTGGGCGAAGATCGTCAAAGGCGCGGCATAGCGCTCAGCCCTGGAAGCGGCGGATGCTCTCAAGGTCGGCGCGGTCGAGCGGCTGCGTCAGCCACAAGCCGCCGCGCGTCCCGCGCGCCCAGCGGACGATCGCCTTGCGGTGGATGCCGCTGGCGAGGACCAGGTCGACTTCCTTGCCGACCTCGAGCGCGCCGTTGTGGACGAAGCCGGCGCCGCTCTGCGACAGGTCGACGAGCTCGATGTCGCTCGTCCCCTCTTCGGTCGTGACCTTTGCCTGCGTGTGCACCGGCAGGCGCGGCTGGCGATAGCCGCTCGCGCGCTGTTCGGCGGCGAGCTGCTTCAGCACGTCGGCGACATCGACTTCCCGGTCGAATTCGACGCCGAGACGGCCGCCCTCCGCCCACACGACCTTGCCGCGGACGACGACGGCGTCCGACAGCGCGATTTCGAGCTTCTCGCCGACCGCAACCGGCACGTCGGCGGCAAGCATCATCCCGCGATCCGACATGTTGCGGACGCGCCACAACCCGACGTCGCCGTCGCGCGTCACCTTTGCGATGCGCCAGACGGTGCGATAGCGATCGCCGCCGCGGCGATCGGCATCCGCTCCGGCGACCGGCTGGGACGCGGTATTGGCAGCGATCGGTTTCTTCATGCCATCCTCATTCGGAATAGCGCCGGGCGAGCGGGAATAGGTCATCGTTATACTTCAGTACGCATGAATAACGCCACCCTATGCATAGCGAAAATCTTCTTGTTACTCAACGTCGCCGCTTCCCGCAGTTAACGGTTCATCAATGAGTTAACCTGAATCCACCGCCACATTGCCTGCCGAATATGAATAAAATTCCCAATTTGCGAAATTTAACGGCGCCAGAACGGCGGCATTAAGTGCAGAAATGGGTAGATGACGGTCGGGGTGGAGGCCCGCCTCGACGCGGCGGGTCAGGCGGCAGCCAGAGCGCCGTGAAAGGCGGCTTCTTCCATGGCCTGCCCGGCCCCCATCGCGACGCAGATCAGGGCGTCGGACGCGACCCGCACCGGCAGGCCCGTCCGCTTCGCAATCGCCTGGTCCATCCGGCCGAGCAGCGCGCCGCCGCCGGTCAGCGTGATCCCGTCGTCGATGATGTCGGCCGACAGTTCGGGCGCGGTCTCCTCGAGCGCCGCCATCACCGCCATCAGGATCTGGCCGACGGGCTCGGCGAGCGCTTCGGCGATTTCCGCCTCCGACACGGTGATTTCGGACGGACGGCCGCTGACCAGATCGCGACCCTTGACCGCCATCGCCATCCCCTCGCCCTCGGGCGGGAGCGCGCAACCGAGCAGCAGCTTGACGCGCTCGGCGGTCATTTCGCCGATCATCATATTATGCTTGCGGCGGATGTAGGAGGCGATCATGTCGTCCATCTTGTCGCCGCCGACGCGCACCGAATTGCAATAGGCGACCCCGCTCAGCGACAGCACCGCGACCTCGGTCGTCCCGCCGCCGATATCGACGACCATTGTCCCGCGCGGCTCGGTGACGGGCAAGCCGGCGCCGATCGCGGCGGCAAGCGGTTCGTCGATCAGCCGCACGCTCGCCGCGCCGGCATTGGTCGCGGCATCGCGGATGGCGCGGCGCTCGACGGCGGTCGAGGCCGACGGCACGCAGACGACGATGTGGCTGCGCGAGCGGAGCGGCCCGGCGACGCCGACCGCCTTTTCGATGAAATGCTTGAGCATCTGCTCGGCGATGTCGATGTCGGCGATCACGCCGTCGCGCAACGGACGCAGCGCCTGGATATTGGCGGGCGTCTTGCCCATCATCAGCTTGGCCTCGTCACCGACAACCTTGACGCGGCGGACGCCGTCGCGCGTTTCCAGCGCGATGACCGACGGTTCGTTGAGCACGATCCCGCGGTCGCGGGCGTAGATGACGGTATTCACGGTCCCGAGGTCGATGGCGATATCATGCGCGGCCGGTGAGAAGCGCCGGAACATATTCATAAGCGAGGCGACACCCTTGTTGCTGGGGCACGGAAAGCACCCGGAAAGGGCCGACCCGCCCCAAGGCCCCCGCCTCGAAGCTCACGCATGTTAGCTGGCCGTCATGGCGTCAATTGTTACAGGAGGCAGCGCGACCGATTCATAAGCCCGACCGTTTGCCAGACCGGACGAGCGGTTCGTCGCACGGCGAATGGAGGATTTGCGCGGCGGTTATGGTGCCCCTGGCCGGACTCGAACCAGCACTCCTTGCGGAACTCGATTTTGAGTCGAGCGCGTCTACCAATTTCACCACAGGGGCACAGCGTCGGCATGATGCCGAAAGCGCGGCGCTTCCCCTAGGGCGAAGCGCCGCCGCTTGCCAAGCTATTTCTTGAGTTCTTTCGCCAGCGTCTTCGCGGTCGCCTTGCCATAGGGCGGCTTGAAGCCCGCGAGCCCGGCGACATCGAGCTTGGGCTGGCGATAGACCGCGCGCGTGTGGCTGAAGGTACGGAACCCGTCGACCCCGTGGTAATTGCCCATCCCCGACGGCCCGACCCCGCCGAAGGGCAGATCCTCCATCGCATTGTGGAACAGCACGTCGTTGACCGTGACCCCGCCCGAGATCGTCCGCGTCAGCACGCGGTCCTCCTCGCTCTTGTCCTGCCCGAAATAATAGAGGCCGAGCGGACGGTCGTGCTCGTTGACATAGTCGATCGCGTCGTCGATCGTCTTGTAGGTCCTGACCGGCAGGATCGGGCCGAAGATTTCTTCCTGCATCACCTTCATCTCATCGGTCGCGCCCCGGACGATGTGGAGCGGCATCTTGTGGCCGTTGGCGCTCGCGAAATCTTCGTTCGCAGGGTTCACCTCGATCACCTCGGCACCCTTCTCGCGCGCGTCGGCGAGATAACCCTGCAAGCGGTCGTAATTCCGCCCGTTGACCACCGAGGTATAATCGTCGTTCGCGAGCAGGGTCGGATAGAGCGCGGTCGCACCCTTGACGACGCTGTCGATCACCTCGCCCTCCTGATCCTCAGGCACGAGCAGATAGTCAGGCGCGAGGCAGATCTGCCCCGCGTTCATCATCTTGCCGAGCGCGACGCGCTGGCCGACGAGATCCTTGTTGGCACTGCGCCCGATGAAAGTCGGCGACTTGCCGCCGAGTTCGAGCGTCACCGGCACCAGATTGTCGGCGGCGGCGCGCATGATGTGCCGCCCGACACCCGTCGCACCGGTGAAGATAAGATGGTCGAAGGCGAGCTTCGAGAAAGCGATGCCGACCTCGGCATCACCGGTGAACACCGCCATTTCGCTCTCGTCGAAATAATCGGGGACGAGCCGCGCCATCAGGCCTGAGACATTCTCGGTAAACTCGCTCGGCTTGATCATCGCGCGGTTGCCCGCGGCAAGGATGCCCGCCATCGGCACGAACACCATGCCGACCGGGAAGTTCCACGGCGCGACGACGCCGACGACGCCCTTCGGCTGATAAATCACCTCGGCCTTCGCGCCGAGCAGGCCGAGCGGGAAAGTCGGCTTGCGCTTCTCACCCTTCGACCAGGCAGCGAGATGCTTCTTCGCATGCTTGAGCGCGCTGACCGAGGGCATGATGTCGGTCATCAGCGTCTGCTCGCGGCTGCGATGGCCGAAATCCTCGCTCACCGCCTTGGCGAAATCCTCGGCATGATCGACCAGCATCGCAATCGCGCGGTCGAGCCGGTCAGTCCGTACGGCAAGGCTTTCTGGCATGGCGGCCGTAAAGCTCGCCTTCTGCGCCGCGAGCACCTCGTGCATACGCTGCGTTTCGCCGGCAATATCCTGTTTGATCGCGGTGGCCATGACCCGTCTCCCCTATGATTTGCGGGCGCTGTTTGATCATGTCGCGAAGCGGGTTGCAAGTTGAAACCAACCAATGGCTTCGTCGATCAATCGGGCGACGGAAGCCGCAATCCGCCCCCATGAGCGGCCGCACTAAAGACGCGGCATCTCACCGAACGTCGGAATTTTCCGCCAGTATCGTCCTGTATATTTCCGTCCAGCGACCCAGAAGATCGCTCCAATCAAATCCTTCGGCCTTCGCTTTCGCGTAGCAATTTTGGGAAAGGCGCTCTGCCAGGTTGCTCGATGAGGACAATCGATCCATTGCCTCGGCAACCCCCGATATGATGTGTTCCTCGCTAACCGGGTCGACAAGCACACCCGTGTTTTCGTCAATCAACAGCGCGGGTCCGCCCCAATTGACCGCAATCACGGGCAAACCGATCGACATAGCCTCCTGGACAACAATTCCGTTTGCTTCGGAAAGCGACGGCAGGACGAACGCGCGCCCGCGACGCATGACCTGCAAAAGCGGCGCGCCCGCCGGAACCCATCCGTGAAAAATCACGCGATCCTTGATCCCCAGTTCGGCCACGAGCTGCTCCAGCCGATCGCGCTCCACGCCGTCTCCGACAACATGCAGCACCGCATTCCGGGCCCGAGCGACCGCACGAATGGCGAGATCGCACCCCTTTAAGCTGATAAGCCTTCCGACAAACACGAATTCATTGTTGGCTTCCGAATGGGTCAAGCGCGGGCTCGACGAAAATTCCTCGCTCACACCGGAATCGAGCGTTTCGATCATCCGTTCTTCGCGGCAGCCGCCGAGTTTCAGGGCGTCGACCGTCCTGCCGCCCCCCGCCACGAGAAGGGCGGCCGCCCGCTTCTTGCCCTGGAATGCCATCCCGGCCAGGCGCTGAAAAACCGGTAATATCCGCCCAGCCAGCCGCCTGTGCCATTCTTCGCGAAAGGCAAGGCCCGGAGGATAATGGATATTGCCGTTCAAAGGCCCGATAACAACCTTCGGACCATTCATCGCGAAATAGGGCAAAGTCGTCGAAATGGGCGAAGTGAAATGGACAAGATCACATCCTTCGCTGTTCGCCAGTTCTTGCGCCTTCTTGTGGAGCAGCCACGAACCCCAAGCCCCCAAAATCCAGTTGAGACGCAACTTGAACAATATTATCTGAATAAAATCATCTTCGACATAGAAGAATTTCAGATCAGAAAATTCACTTTCACTCAATTCCTTCCTCACCCTTGCATGGGTGAGCTGAATGGAGTCCAATCCAATCTTATTTATTTCCTTTATTATATTCCATGACTTTATAGCTTCTCCGCCCATTTTCCTGGAAACATTCGGAGAAACCAAAAGTATTTTCATAGAAAACTCTCTCAATTGAATTTTTCAATTATAGACTACTTACCGAAAAAAATTCTATGTAGATCGTTCGGTATATGGGCACTCATAATATTCGCAAAATCAACCAAGGCCTTCTCGGCAAAATTTTCATCATGATGGATGAGAGACAGCCGCACCAGGACCCCATCAGGAAGCTCTCCTGACAAGCTTTCCATCGCCATATCGATCCGTTGATCAATCCACCTGACCGGAAATTCGCTCCCCACGCGCATCCAGTATAGGATCATTTCCTTTTCAGGCTTGCGATCGGCCACGAGAAATCGGCACGGAACATCCACATTCCCGATCCGATGATCGCGTATTTCATTTTTCAATATGGGATATCCGGATACCGGATAACACACCTCCGGCCGGTGTACCTGTATATCTCCCTTTTGAATGCTACTATATGCGACAAGAAACATTATACTATAATCAACGGATGGATATTGATATATTCTGGTTTGAAGATTCTCGTATAGCTTCTTGCTCAACTCATCTTCGGGAGGCAAAATCAATTCGGAACTCAAGCGAGATTTCCAAGGCCCGACCTGGCTAGGGATGAGGCCGTTGAATTTTTCTTCCGAGTAAATTGCGCGGCCGCGCACGGGATTCATTATCGCCGATAATGCCGCGCCAAGGGCCAAAACACCCCCCACGGCCATGGTGCGCCGGTCAATGACCCGCGGCGCGGCAGCCGCACCCTCTGCATCGAAGCCTGCACCTTCATGGGACATGCCAAACTCGCTCCACCTGGGCTAAATTAAGGCCACCGCGTCGACCATGTCAGGATCGACGGCGGCGGCCCGAACCGCGCGATCATCATATGCTTTGCAAACATATTATTAGGACGCGACACTGCCCAACCGGCAGGAACTCGTCAAACTAATAGTCAAACCGACGCCGGGCAAACTCGACCATGGCACGACCCGGACCCGGTTGCCCGGGGAATCGTGCCAGGCGCATTCCCACCGCTTGGGAAGCCGCATAAACAATATAGATATTACAATATTTTGCGAAATTAACGGCCGACAGACCGGACGCAAACCGGCAATGGAACGCCCCCGCCCCTTTTATCGCCGCAGCAAAGGCGCTAAACGCGCCGCCGACGTATCTTTCCCCTACGGAGTCTCTTGTCATGACCGCCACCGATCCCGTCGTCTTTCTCTCCTATGCCCGCACCCCGATGGGCGGCATGCAGGGTGCGCTTTCGGACGCGAGCGCAACCGATCTCGGCGCAACCGCGGTCAAGGCGGCGGTCGAGCGCGCGGGCGTTGCGGGTGACGATGTCGAGCGCATCTATATGGGCTGCGTGCTTCCAGCGGGCCTCGGCCAGGCGCCGGCGCGGCAGGCCGCGATCAAGGCGGGCCTGCCCAAATCGGTGCAGGCGACGACCGTGAACAAGGTTTGCGGCTCGGGCATGCAGACCGTGATCATGGGCGCCGAAGCGCTCGCCGCGGGGAGCGTCGACCTGATCGTCGCGGGCGGCATGGAATCGATGACCAACGCGCCCTATTTGCTGAAAAAGCACCGCTCGGGCGCGCGCATCGGCCATGACACCGCCTATGACCATATGTTCCTCGACGGGCTGGAAGACGCCTATGAGGCCGGCCGCGCGATGGGCACCTTCGCGCAGGATACTGCCGACGCCTACCAACTCAGCCGTCAGGCGCAGGACGATTACACGCTGGAATCGCTGAGCCGCGCCAAGGCCGCGATCGCCGACGGCGCCTTCGTCGCCGAAATCGCACCGGTGACCATCGCGGGTCGCAAGGGCGACGTGATCGTCGACACCGACGAAGCGCCGGGCAAGGCAATGCCCGACAAGATCCCGACGCTGAAGCCCGCCTTCGCGAAGGACGGCACGATCACCGCCGCGACCAGCAGTTCGATCTCGGACGGCGCCGCCGCGGTGGTGCTGACGCGCCAGTCGGTCGCCAACGCCAAGGGCGCGAAGCCGGTCGCGCGCCTCGTCGCGCACGCCGCGCACGCGCAGGAACCCAAGGATTTCACCGTCGCCCCCGTCGGCGCGATCAACAAGCTGCTCGCCAAGGCCGGCTGGTCGATCGGCGACGTCGACCTGTTCGAGGTCAACGAAGCCTTTGCCTGCGTCGCGATGTTCGCGATGCACGACCTCGGCATCCCGCACGAGAAGATCAACGTCCACGGCGGCGCGACTGCGCTCGGCCACCCGATCGGCGCCAGCGGGACGCGCATCATCACGACGCTGATCGCCGCGCTCCAGCGCCACGGCAAGACGCGCGGCATCGCCAGCCTCTGCATCGGCGGCGGCGAAGCGACGGCAGTGGCGGTCGAGCTGGTCTGATCCGCTTTCGACGAAAGTTCCGGGGCGCCGTCGCAAGACGGCGCCATTTCGTCGTTTAGGGCGCGACAAATTGCGACACTAATGACCTGAAAATAAACGCGGCATTCCGGTTCGGTTCAAACCGGCGCGCCTATTCCATGCTTGTCATCGGGCAGATCCCCTCCCCCTGACGATGCAAAGGAATGGCACAATGAAGAGCAAAATTCTCACCGCCGGCCTGATCGCCGCGATGATGGTTCCGGCGATGGCGCAGGCCCAGACGAGCGAACTCCGTCGCGACCGTCAGGACATCCGCAAGGAACAGCGCGACCTCAATCACGCGAAGCGCTATGGCGACCGCCACGACGTGCGCGACGCCCGCAGCGACCTGCGCGACGCGAAAAAGGAATATCGCGAGGACAAGCGCGACTGGCGCCGCGACGCGCGCTACCAGAATTACCGGGCGCCGTTCCGCTATCAGCCGTTCCGCGTCGGGCAGGTGCTGCGTCCCACCTATTACGCCCCGGCCTATCGCCCCGCATGGGACAGCCGTTGGGGCGTGCCGCGGGCGGGCGCGGGCCTGACCTATGTCCGCCACTACGACGATCTGCTGCTGGTCAACGTGCGAACCGGCAAGGTGGTCAAGGTCTATCGCAACGAGTTCCGCTGGCGCTAAACGAGGGCGGATCGGAATGGGTCGGGCGGGAAATCGTCCGGCCCTTTTCGCATTTGCTTGCCGCGCCGATCGGCGTAGCTTCGCCCCACCTTCGATGGGGAGAGGTCCGATGAAGAAAATCGTCCTGCTGGCGGCGCTGTCGATGCTCGCCGCCTGTTCGCAAAAGACTGAAGAGAAAAAGGAAACGCCGGCCGAACCGGTCGCCGAGGCGGCACCGGCACCGGCGGCCGAATCGGGAACGGCGCCGGGCACCTACGACGTCAAGATGGCCGATGGCACGATGGGCACCACAACGATCAACGCCGACGGCACCTATGTCGACACCGACGCGAAAGGCAAGCAGGTGAAGGGGCTTTACGCCACCCACGACGGCAAGGATTGCTTCGATCCCGAGGGTGACGAGGCGGGCATGTGCTGGGCGGTGTCGAAACCCGCCGCCGACGGCAGCTTCACCGCCACCGCCGACGACGGCACGGTCGTGACGGTGACCCCGAAGAAGAAATGACCGGGCGCGCCCGACGTCTGCCGCAGGGGCGCGATCAGTCGCCCCAGATATGGTCGGTCTGGATCCAGCCCTTGCGGCCACCGACGTTGAACAGGCACCAACCGTTCTTGCAGTCGGTGATCCGGCCGACGACGCCCGGCTGCGCGCGAAAGGCGACCGCGGCCGACGTATCGGGCTCGTCGCGCATCGGACGGACCTCGCCGGTGACGATCGCGGTGCGCGTGCGGCTCAGCAGCCGCGCCGCCATCCAGCCCTGTGTGCCGTCGGGATCCTCGATCTTGCGCCAGGTCTCGTGCCGCGCGATCACCTTTACCGGCAGATCCTTGCGGCGATATTCCCACGTCACGGGTACGTCGGGCGACGGCCCCTTGCGCATTCGCGCTTCGTCGACGCTGATCGACGCCCAATAGGGCAATTCGACGTCGGATTGCGCGGCGGCGGGCCCCACGGCGGCAAGCAGCATCAGGCTGGTCAGGATCTGGCGGCTGGTCATGTCCCTGCCTTGTCAAACTCGTGCCGGCATTTCAACCGCTCGCCGCGCAAAAGGATGCGTTCATCCCCGGCCTTTTCGTGCCGTCCCTCTTGACCCCCGTGCCGCGGCGGCTCTATCCGCGGCCATGCCCGATTCATCCCGCCCGAAGCGCCCGCGCGTCATCGTCACCCGCCAGCTGATGCCGCATGTCGAGGCGCGCATGGCCGAACTGTTCGACGCGCAGCTTTCGGCGCACGATCACGCCTTCACCAAGGACGAATTGAAAGCCGCGGTCGCGGACTGCGACGTGCTGGTGCCGACGGTGACCGACGAGATCGACGCCGAAGTGATCGGCGCGGCCGGCGAGCGGCTGAAACTGATCGCCAATTTCGGCGCCGGCGTCGACCATATCGACCTCGCCGCCGCGCGCGCGAAGGGCATCATGGTCTCGAACACGCCGGGCGTGTTCACCGAGGACACGGCCGACATGACGATGGCGCTGATCCTCAGCGTTCCCCGCCGCCTTGCCGAGGGCGAGAAACTGATGCGGTCGGGCAAATGGGCCGGCTGGGCGCCCAGCGCGATGCTGGGGCACCGCGTGGGCGGCAAGCTGCTCGGCATCATCGGCATGGGGCGCATCGGCTTGGCGGTCGCGCGCCGCGCCCGCGCCTTTGGCCTCTCGATCCATTATCACAACCGCCGCCGCCTTCCCGAAGCGATCGAGGAGGAATTGGGCGCCAGCTATCACGCCAGTGTCGACACGCTGCTGCGCATCAGCGACGTGGTGACGATCCATTGCCCGCATACGTCCGAAACGCACGAGCTGGTGAATGCCGCGCGGATCGGCGCGATGAAGCCGACCGCGTACCTGATCAACACCGCGCGCGGCGAAATCGTCGACGAAAAGGCGCTTATCGCAGCGCTGAAGACCGGCCGCATCGCGGGCGCGGGGCTCGATGTCTATACGCACGAGCCCGCGGTCGATCCCGAACTGCTGGCGCTCGACAATGTCGTGCTGCTGCCGCACCTCGGCTCCGCGACGATCGAGGGCCGCGAAGCGTCGGGCGAAAAGGTCATCGCCAACATCCGCGCCTGGTGCGACGGCCACCGCCCGGCCGATCAGGTGCTGGAGGGATGGGCCTGAGCCCAGCCTCGCGGGGCGGCGCAAGACCGCTCTGGATTGCTTCGCCGCTACGCTCCTCGCAATGACGAAATTTTGCAACTTGCCGTCATTGCGAGCGTAGCGAAGCAATCCAGAGCGTCACTCGCTGCCGTCGATGATCTGAGACCACAAATCCTGCCAAAGCGGATTTTCGGCTTCGATCAGAACAAGCTTCTTTGCTCGACTACCCGCCTTGATCTGCTTCTCGCGCGCGATGGCGGCTTCCATCGTCGCGTGCATTTCGAACCAAACGAGCAACTTGCAGTCGTAGCGTTCGGAAAAGCCACCCGAACCTTCGCGATGCTGCCATACCCGCTGCACCAATTGCGACGTGACGCCGGTATACAGCGTGCCGTTGCGCTTGTTTGCCATGATGTAAACCGCCGGATGACGTTCGCGCATGGCCGCTCTGGATTGCTTCGCTTCGCTCGCAATGACGGGGGAGATCAATCCCCCGTCAAAATCCGGTCGACCAGCTGCTTCACCGTCGGGGTGAAATTGTTCGAGTAGAAGGGGTCGGTCTTGAAGTTGAACGCCGCGTGGCCCGCGAACATCAGATTCTGTTCGACGTCGCCGCCATGCGCGATGTCCTGCAGCGTCTTCTGGATGCAGAAACTGCGCGGATCGGCGAGGTAGCCGGTCGAATAATCGTCATGGTCCTTCCACGCCGAAAAGCCGCAGTGCGAAAGGCAACCCATGCAGTCGGCCTGGTCCTTCCGGATCACGCCCTTGTCGGTGTCGGTGACGAAGACAACGGTGTTGTCGGGGGTCTTGAGCGCTTCGGTATAGCCCTCTGCAACCCAGTCGCGCGCGCGGTCGCGGTCGTGCGGGGTGACCCAGAAATTCTTGCCCTTCACCCCGACGTCGAGCTGGACCACATGGTCGCCCGCTTCCTGTTTCGAATAGGGAATCTGGCGTTCCGAGCGCGCTTCGAGGTCGCGGAGAAACGGATTGCGCACCGCGCTCGAATAAAAACCGGTCGGCGAGAAGCGGTGGAGCAGCACGTCGCCCTCGTCGAGCGTGCGCAGGCGGTCCTTCCACTCCTGCGGGATCGGGCTTTCCTCGGTGAGCAGCGGGCGCGTGCCGTACTGGAAGACGATCTGGCCGAGTTCGGGATTGTCGATCCAATGCTCCCAGTCGCGCAAATACCAGACGCCGCCGGCCATCACGATCGGTACGTCATCCGAAATCCCTTCGGCGCGCATCGTGTCGCGTAGCGCCTTGACCCGCGGATAGGGATCCTCGGGCTTGCGCGGATCCTCGGCATTCGACAGGCCGTTGTGGCCGCCGGCAAGCCACGGATCCTCGTACACCACGGCCGCCATCAGGTCGGCGACCTTGTGATAGGCGCGTTTCCACAGCGCGCGAAACGCGCGCGCGGACGAGATGATCGGCAGGTAATTCACATTGTGCTTCGCCGCGATCTCGCTGAGCTTGTACGGCATCCCCGCGCCGCAGGTCACGCCGGTCACGAGACCCCTGGTCCTTTCGAGCACGCCTTCGAGCACCTGCTGCGCACCGCCCATTTCCCAGAGCACGTTGATGTTGATCGCGCCCTTGCCGCTCGCGATATCATAGGCGCGCCGCACCTGTTCGACCGCGCCGTCGATCGCATATTGGATCAGTTCCTGGTGACGCTCCTTGCGCGTCGCAGCGTGATAGATTTGCGGAATGACATTGCCGTCGGCGTCATAGCTGTCGGCATTGACCGCCGAAACGGTACCGATCCCGCCCGCGGCCGCCCAGGCGCCGCTCGACATATGGTTGGTCGCCGACACGCCCTTGCCACCCTCGACGAGCGGCCATACTTCACGGCCGCCGTAAAGGATGGGCTTCAAACCTTTGAACACACTAAACCTCTTTCTCTCCGCCCGGCCTTCGTCGCGCCGGAACCCCCGTTTACCGCTTCCGTAAGCGGAAGCCGGCCATGAAAGTCAATGGGGGCGCCCGCTATTCCCCGGAGAACAGGCTGCGCCCCTTGAGCGCGCGACCATAGAGATTTTCATAGGCCGCGACCATGATTGATTCGTCGAAGCGAGCCGACGCGACATCGCGGTTGGCATGGCCAATGCGCGCGCGGAGCACCGCGTCTTCGGCCAATGTTGCCAAGGCCTTGCGGAAGGCGGCCTCGTCGGCGGCGACGAAGGGGAAATTCTGCCCCGACACCATGGCCGCGACATCGCCCACGTCGGGGCTGACAACCGGAAGGCCCGCCGCCATCGCCTCGATCACCGCGATCGGCGCCTGCTCGCTCTGCGACGACAGCGCGAGCAGATCGAAATGGCCGATCCAGCGTGCCGGCTCGGCCATGAAACCCGGCATGACCAGCCGGTCGGAGATACCGGCTGCTGCCGCCTCGGCAGCGATCGCCGCACGTTCGGGCCCTTCGCCGACGATCACCAGCCGGACTTTCGCTGGCAGCGTGGCGACGGCGCGGACCAGCCGCGGCAGATCCTTGACCTTGCGCAGCCCGGCGACCGTACCGATCACCACGTCGCCCTCCCGCCGCTCGAACCCCGGGATCGGCACGTCGGGACCGCGGGCGTAGGCAGCAACGTCGATCCCGTTGCGAACGAGCAGTACACGGCGGCGCTTGCGCCATTCGTCGGCGGCGATCCGTTCGAGCTGCATCGACGGCACAACCAGCGCCTCGGTCGTCGGCAGCGCGGCATAGCGGAACCAGTTGCGCTTCCAGTTGCGACGGAGGCTCTCATCCTCGTTGAAGCCGTCCTCGTGGTGGATCATCGGCGGCAGGTGCAGGAAGGGCGAAAATATCCGGTGCGCCATCACTCCGTCCATCGCGCCCCAATTATAGCTGAGGACCAGATCGAAGCGCCGCATGTAGCGCGCAAGTGCGCGATAGCGCGACAGCCCGGGCTTGCCGTGCAGCGGCGGTGCATCGGCGGGAAAACGCACGTCGATGCCGGGGTCAATCGCTGCGCGTGCGTCCAGCGCGTCGGGCATCGCGGACAGGACGACATGACGCGCACGCCGCCCCATCAGGTTCATCAGGCGGACGGCGCGCGCCTCCTTCCCGCCCAGCGAAAAGCTGGAATGGAGGTGCAGTATCCGCACGGGGGCGCGGGTGTCCGTCACGCGGCCGGCAGGTCCGACATCCACATATCGATCGCGGCGCGCGCTTCGCCTTCGTCCATCGTCGGGGCGTGGCCGACGTCCGGCACCTCGACAAGCCGCGCTTTGGCCAAGGCATCCGCCATCTTGCGGGCCGCTCCGGCCGACACGATGTCCGACAGCGCCCCGCGCAGGATCAGGACCGGAACGTCGCCGAGCGCCTGATAGGCCGGCCACAGGTCGACCCCGGCATCGTCTCCGTTCGGTACGCGCAGCGGCGCGGCGATCTGTTTGTCGTAATCGGTGACGATCCGGCCCTCCTGCGTCAGCCGGTGGGTGCGCTTGGTGATGCGCAGCCAGTCGTGGATGTCATAGGCGGGATAGATGGCGGCGTTGAGCTCGCCATAGGCGCGCGCCGCGTGGATCCACGTCGGCTGGCTGCCGCCGGCGCCGATATAGTCGCGGATACGGTCGAGCCCCGCCTTCTCGAGCTCGGGCCCGACGTCGTTGAGGACCGCCCCGACGATCCGTCCCGGCTGGGTCGCCGCCAGCAGCATCGAAACGAGCCCGCCGAGCGACGTGCCGACGGTCGCGAACCGCTCGATGGCCAGCTCGTCGAGCAGCGCGACCACATCCTGCACATAGGTGAGCGGGACGTAGGTCATCGGATCCTTGGCATAGGCGCTCTCGCCGCGACCGCGGAATTCGGCGACGATCACCCGCCGTTTTGCCGCCATGTGCGGGGCGAGCGCCTCGAAATCGCGGGCGTTGCGCGCGAGACCCGGCATACAGAGGATCGGCGGGGCGGCCTCGCTGCCCTTCGGCCCCGCATAGATGCGCGCGTGCAGGCGGACGCCGTCGTGCGACCACCAATAATGGTCGTCCCAGTCGCGCATGATATCCTGCCTTGCCGAAATCGCGCGTCCCCTTCTCGTCGCCGCAACCATCGCCCCTTGCGCGTCTATCGCCGCCCAGCGCGCCCGGCGCAAGCCATCCGTCGCATCGGCGCAGCGAGCCCGGTTGCCGCCATCCGCTTTCACCGATAAGAGGCGGGGGACCATGAGCGACACGCTGCTTTCCTTCGAACCCGCGACCGGCAACGAACTGTGGCGCGGGGCGGCGAGCGATGTCGACCGGGAAGTCGCGATCGCGCGCGCCGCCTGGCCCGCATGGGCGTCGAAGGCGGTGACGTTCCGCTCCGAAGCGCTCCGCCGCTTTGCCGACCGGGTGAAGGCCGAGGGCGAAGTTCTGGCCGACCTGATCGCCCGCGAGACCGGCAAGCCGCTGTGGGAGGCGCGGACAGAAGTCGAATCGGTCGCGAACAAGGTCGATATTTCGATCAAGGCCTATGCCGAACGCACGCCCAACCGCCGCATCGAAGGAGCGATGGGGCTGCGCAACGCGGTGCGTCACAAGCCGCACGGCGCGCTTGCCGTCCTCGGCCCCTATAATTTCCCCGCGCACCTGCCGAACGGCCATATCGTCCCCGCGCTGCTCGCGGGCAATTCGGTGCTGTTCAAGCCCTCCGAAAAGACGCCCGCGGTTGGCGCGAAACTCGTCGAGCTGTTCCACAGCGCGGGCGTCCCCGAAGAGGTGCTGCGCCTCGTCATCGGCGGCCCCGATACCGGCAAGGCGCTTGCGGGCCACGACGGGCTCGACGGGC
This sequence comes from Sphingopyxis soli, assembly GCF_018682675.1. GTDB lineage: Bacteria > Pseudomonadota > Alphaproteobacteria > Sphingomonadales > Sphingomonadaceae > Sphingopyxis > Sphingopyxis soli. The sequence goes on along the minus strand of NZ_JAFMTR010000033.1, from coordinate 44,386 downwards.
TGCTGTTCACGGGGTCTGCGCGCACCGGCGTCGCGCTCAGCCGCCAGTTCGCCGACAAGCCGGGCAAGATACTCGCGCTTGAAATGGGCGGCAACAATCCGATCGTGGTGTGGGACACCGCCGATATCGCGACCGCCGCCATATTGGTGGTGCAATCGGCTTTCCTCAGCGCGGGGCAGCGTTGCAGCAACGCGCGCCGCCTGATCGTCAAGGAAAGCATGGCAGAGCCGCTCCTCGAAGCGGTCAAGACGCTGTCGAACCGGCTGATCGTCGACCATCCGCACGCCGACCCAGCGCCCTATATGGGGCCGGTGATCGACAATGAGGCGGCCGACCATCTCACCGAAAGCTTCCTGATCCTGATGTCGAACGGCGGCCAGGTGGTCCGTCACATGGCGCGTCCGGTCGAGGGGCGCCCCTTCCTCACCCCCGGGATCATCGATGTGACCGCGATGCCCGAACGGCCCGACGTCGAGCATTTCGGCCCGCTGCTTCAAGTGGTCCGCGTCGGGAGCTTCGAGGCCGCGATCGCCGAGGCAAACAATACCAGCTTCGGCCTGTCGGCGTCGCTGATCGGCGGCACGCCCCAGCTCTACGACCAGTTCTGGGCCAATGCGCGCGCCGGCGTCATCAATTGGAACCGCCCGACCAATGGTGCCTCGTCGGCCGCGCCCTTCGGCGGCATCGGCCTGTCGGGCAACCACCGCCCGAGCGCCTTCTACGCCGCCGACTATTGCGCCTATCCGGTCGCCAGCGCCGAAAGCGACACAATGCGGGCGTCGATCGGTGTGGGTTTGCGCGATCCCGAAGGGTCGGGGCTGATCCGCAAGAGCTACTCCTGATCCATTTTCGTCATGCCGGAATTGATCCGGCGTCGATTCCAGCGGTGAAGCCGTGCACCCGGGATCAAGTCCGGGACGACGATCGCGGTTGAATGACGGCGCAATTTTACCTTCACCAGCGCCAATAAAGCCTGCTTTGCTATTCGCGGCACGCTGGACCACCTATCATGCCATGGAAAAGTCTCTCCCTTCTGCGGGCAAGCTCTGGCTCGTCGGCGCCGGTCCCGGCGATCCCGACCTGCTGACCTTGCGCGCCGCCCGGCTGCTGGCAAGCGCCGACCTTGTCGTCCACGACGGGCTGGTCGGCGACGGCGTACTCGCGCTGATCCCGCCGCACGTCGAACGGATCAGCGTCGCCAAGCAGCGCAGCCGCCATACGATGAAGCAGGAGTTGATCAACGAATTGCTCGTGCGTGAAACGCTCGCGGGCAAGCAGGTCGTGCGCCTGAAGGGGGGCGATCCGTTCATTTTCGGGCGCGGCGGCGAAGAACTCGACGCGGCGCGCGACGCGGGTGTTGCGGTCGAGGTCGTCCCCGGCATCACCGCCGCAGCAGGCTGCGCCGCGCAGGCGGGACTCCCCCTCACCCACCGCGAGGATGCGAGCGCGGTCAGCTTCGTCGCGGGCCAGTGCAAGGATCTGACCGATCAGGACTGGTCGGGGCTCGCGGGGCATGGCCGCACGCTGGTCATCTACATGGGCCTCGCGACCGCCAATGCGATCGCCGACAAGCTGATCGCGGATGGTGTCTCGCCCGATCTGCCCGTCGCGGTGGTCGAGCGCGGGACCACGGCCGAAGCGCGCGTCCTTCGCACGTTGCTGACCGACCTCGGCGACCTTGTCGCGCGCGAACGGGTCGCCAGTCCGGCGCTGATCATCGTCGGCCGGGTTGCGGCGCGCGCAGACGCGCTCGATTGCCTCGGCGCGCCGGGCGTCGCCAAAAACCTGGAAAATATTGGGGATTTCACATGAAATTGCTCACGGGCAATGACCTGAAAACAGGATTTGTCACCTGGTGGACCGGAAGCGACTGGTCGATCCATATCGAGGATGCCGTCGATGTCGGCGAGCATGGCGAGGCGATCCTCGCGGTCGAGGAAGCCGCGCGCCGCGTCAACGCGCCCTATATCATCAGCGGCGAAATGACCCCCGACGGCCCGCGCCCCGCGCATATCAAGGACCGCATCCGCGCGCTTGGCCCGACGGTGCGCCCCGACCTGACGTTGAAACCCGCCGATCCCGCGGCCGGCGACTGGGTGATCTGACATGTATAAATATGACGAATATGACCATGCGATGGTCGCCGCCCGCGTTGCCGAATTTTCGGATCAGGTGCGCCGCCGCCTCGCCGGCGAAATCACCGAGGACCAGTTCAAACCTCTGCGCCTGATGAACGGTCTCTACCTCCAGCTCCACGCCTATATGCTGCGCGTCGCAGTGCCCTATGGCACGCTCGACAGCCGCCAGATGCGGATGCTGGCGCATATCGCGCGCAAATATGACCGCGACTACGGCCATTTCACCACGCGCCAGAACATCCAGTATAACTGGATCAAACTCGAGGATGCGCCCGCGATCCTCGAGGACTTGGCGTCGGTCGAAATGCATGCGATCCAGACGAGCGGCAACTGCATCCGCAACATCAGCTCGGACCAATGGGCCGGCGCCGCCGCCGACGAGATCACCGATCCGCGCCCCTGGGCCGAACTGCTGCGCCAATGGTCGAGCTTCCACCCCGAATTCAGCTATCTGCCGCGCAAGTTCAAGATCGCCGTAATCGCCGCCGACGAGGATCGCGCGGCGATGCGCCTGCACGACATCGGCATCCAGATCGTCGAGAAGGACGGCGTCCATGGCGCCGCTTTCTACGTTGGCGGCGGCATGGGCCGCACCCCGATGATCGCACCGCTGATCAAGGATTTCGTGCCGCTCGAGGATATGCTGAGCTATGCCGAAGCGTGCCTGCGCGTGTACAACCGCTACGGCCGCCGCGACAATATCTACAAGGCGCGGATCAAGATCCTGATCCACGAGCTTGGCGCCGACGAATATCGCCGCCAGGTCGAGGAAGAGTTCGCGCATGTGAAGTCGCTGGGCATCGACCCGCCGAAGGCCGAGTTCGACCGCATCGCGAAGCAATTCGCGCCGCCCGCGCTCGACGCCTCGGCCCCCGACGCGATCGACCGCAGCGATCCCGACTTCGCTGTCTGGGTCGATCAGAATGTCGCCGCGCACAAGGTACCCGGCCATGCGATCGTCAACATCAGCCTGAAGCCCATTGGCGGCATCCCCGGTGACGCCAGCTCGGCCCAGATCGACCTGATGGCGGATCTTGCCGAGCGGTACAGCCACGACGAACTCCGCGTCACCCATGCGCAGAACATCGTCCTGCCGCACGTCCGCAAGGCCGACCTTTACGCGATCTGGCAGGCGCTCGACGCGGCGGGGCTCGCGACGCCGAACCTCGACCTGATCAGCGACATCATCGCCTGCCCCGGGCTCGATTATTGCAGCCTCGCCAATGCGCGCTCGATCCCGGTCGCGCAGAAGATCGCGGCGCGCTTCTCGGACCTTGGCCGCCAGAAGGAGCTTGGCGAGCTGAAACTCAAGATTTCAGGCTGCATCAACGCCTGCGGGCACCACCATGCCGGCCACATCGGCATCCTGGGGGTCGATCGCAAAGGCACCGAGAATTACCAGCTTTTGCTCGGCGGGTCGGGGGCGGAGGATGTGTCGCTCGGCACGATCACCGGCCCCGGCTTCGACGAGGACGGCATCGTCGACGCGATCGAGCGCGTGACCGACAGATATCTCGCAGAACGGTCCGAGGGCGAGCGCTTCGTCGACACCTTCCGCCGCGTCGGCATGGCTCCCTTCAAGGAGGCGATCTATGGTTGAGCATCTGCAAACGGGCGGCGAGGAGCCCTGCGTCACGCTCGACGCCTTCCTCGAACAGTCGAACGCCACCGCGGTGCGGCTCGAGCCCGACGAGGACGCGCGCGCGCTGATCCCCTTTCTCGACCGGCTCGCGCTGATCGAGGTCGCCTTTCCGAAATTCCGCGACGGCCGCGGCTATTCGTCGGCGCGCATCCTGCGCGAAGCGGGCTACACCGGCGAACTGCGCGCGCAGGGCGACGTGCTCGTCGACCAGATCGCCTATATGAAGCGCTGCGGCTTCGACAGCTTTGCGCCCGAAAAACCGATCAATCCGGCCGATGTCGAAGCGGCGCTGACCCGCTGGCCCGCGCATTATCAGGGCGCCGCCGACGGCGCGGTGCCGATATGGAAATTGAGGCATGGCTGACGTGAAAGTCTCTCCCCCCGAGGCCGCCGACCGCACCCGCGACCGGATCGACGTTGCGCCGCGCTTTACGCAGGCCGACGTCATTCGCCTCAACAACCTCTTCCGCGGCCAGGACGCGGCCGAGGTGGTGGCGAGCGTGATCGGCGCAGGGCTGCTCGGCGAAACCGCGATCGTCTCCAGCTTCGGCGCCGAAAGCGCGGTGCTGCTGCATCTGGTGAGCCGCGTCGCGCCCGACATGCCGGTGCTCTTCCTCGACACCGGCAAGCATTTTCCCGAGACGCTGGCCTATCGCGACGAGCTGGCGACGAAGCTGGGCCTCAACATCGTCAACCTGACGCCCGATGCCGACGAGCTGGCGAAGAAGGACGCGACCGAGCTGCGCTGGTCGTACGACCCCGATGGCTGCTGCGAAATCCGCAAGGTGAGGCCGCTCGAAAGGGCACTCGCCGACTTCGACACCTCGATCACCGGCCGCAAGGGCTTCCAGTCCTCGACGCGCACCGGCCTGCCGCGCTTCGAGCTCGACGGCAACACCGGCCGGCTGAAGTTCAACCCGCTCGCCAACTGGAGCCGCGACGACCTCGACGCCTATTTCGAGGCGCACGACCTGCCGCGCCATCCGCTCGAGGCCGAAGGCTATCCGTCGATCGGCTGCTCGCCGTGCACATCGAAGGTCCAGCCGGGCGAAGACCCGCGCTCGGGCCGCTGGCGCGGCTGGGACAAGACCGAATGCGGTATCCACACCGCAGTCACCCCGATCGACGACGATCCCGCGAACGATCCGGCGTTTTAGAAACAATCCGTCATCCCAGCTTTCGCTGGGATGACGTGTTGGCGATGGGGCTATTCATAATCCGCATAGGCCTGACTCTCGTCCGCCAGGTCGCTGAACTTGGTCGTCTTCGCCTCGAAGTGCATCCGAATCTTGCCCGTCGAACCGTGACGCGATTTGGCGACGATCACCTCGGCGAGGCCAAAGACGCGTTCCATCTCGGCCGCCCATTCCTCGTGCGCGGCGTGGATCTTCACATCGTCGCCCTCGACCGGGCGCTTGGGCTCGCGCGCCGCGACATAATAGTCCTCGCGGAACACGAAGAGGACCATGTCGGCGTCCTGCTCGATCGAGCCCGATTCACGAAGGTCGGAGAGCTGCGGGCGCTTGTCCTCGCGACTTTCGACCTGACGGCTCAGCTGCGACAGCGCCATCACGGGGACATTAAGTTCCTTCGCCAACGTCTTCAGACCGCGTGAGATTTCCGAAATTTCCTGCACGCGATTGTCGCCGCTCTTCGACGACCCCTGGAGCAGCTGCAGATAGTCGACGATGATGAAGCCGATGCCGTGGCGGCGCTGCAGGCGGCGCGCGCGGGTGCGCAGGCTCGCGATCGTCAGGCCCGGCGTATCGTCGATGAACAGCGGCAGGGTCTGGAGCGCCTGCGCGGCGCGGCTGAGCTGTTGAAACTGCTCCTTGCTGATCTTGCCCATACGCAGCGCCTCGCCCGACACCCCCGACTGTTCGGCGAGGACGCGCGTCGCAAGCTGATCGGCCGACATTTCGAGGCTGAAGAAGGCGACTTTCGCGCCCATATTCTTCTCGGGCGGAATCCCGTCCTCTTCGTCGCGGCGGAAACGCTCGGCAGCATTATAGGCGATGTTGGTTGCGAGCGAGGTCTTGCCCATGCCCGGACGCCCGGCGAGGATCATCAGGTCCGAGTTGTGCATACCGCCGATCTTGGCGTTCATGCTGGCAATGCCGGTGGTGATCCCCGACAGGTGGCCGCCCGAATTGAGGGCACGTTCCGCCGCCTGCAGCGCGGTGAGGCTCGCCGTGCTGAAACTCTTGACCGATCCCATCTCGGCCTCGCCGCCCGCGACGCGATAGAGAGCGGTTTCGGCCTCCTCGATCTGCGCGTGCGGATCGACGCTCTCGCTCGTGTCGAGCGCGTTGTCGACGAGCGTGCGGCCGACGCCGACGAGTTCGCGGAGCAGCGCGAGATCGAAAATCTGCCGCGCGAAGTCGCGCGCGCCGATCAGGCCGGCGCCGCTGCCGGTCAGCTGTGCGAGATAGCCCACCCCGCCGACCGCCTTCATCGCCTCGTCATTCTCGAAAAACGGCTTCAGCGTAACCGGCGTCGCGATGCTGTTGCGCTCGATCAGCGCCATCGTCTGCGCGAAAATGCGTCCGTGCAGCGGCTCGAAGAAATGTGCGGCGTGCAATTGCACGGGCAGATCCTCGACGACTCGGTTGTCGATCAGGATCGCGCCGAGAAAGGCGGCTTCAGCCTCGATATTGCGGGGCAATTGGCGCTCTTCCCCGGAAGGCGCCGGGGTGGGAATCAGGGCTAGTTCGGGCATGGCGACCTTCATGCGTTGCCACCTCTGGCGGTGCAACAAGCGATGCCCGCTTCCCTAACATAGTTGTGGGTTGCTGTGAATAAGTCGCCCCCCTTGCCCTTCGCGCCCGGCCAAGTAGAAGCTCTTCGCAGCATGACCGACGCCGACCCTTCGCAGCAGCGTATCATCTCGATCGACCTCGACGAGGGGTCTATCGTCTGGCGCAATCCCGATGTCGAGCAGGAGCGGCGCGTTGCGATCTTCGACCTGCTCGAAGAGAATAAGTTCGTGCCCCAGCGCGGCCACCCCGACGGCTATGCCGGCCCCTACCGGTTGATGTTGCGGGTCGAGGAAGGGCGGCTGATCTTCGAGATCAGCCGCGAGGACGGTTCGCCGCTGGAGGCCATCATCCTCGGCCTTGGCCGATTTCGCCGTCCGATCCGCGATTATTTCGCGATCTGCGACTCCTATTATCAGGCGATCAAGACCGCGACCGCGCAGCAGATCGAGACCGTCGACATGGCGCGCCGCGCCCTCCACAACGAGGCGGCCGAGATGCTGATGGACCGGCTCGACGGCAAGATCGCGGTCGATTTCGACACGGCGCGGCGGCTGTTCACGCTGATCTGCGTGCTCCACATCAAGGGCTGAGCATGGCGACGCGCGCAGCGAAACGACCGGTCAAGGCAGGCGGCGACTGGCGCGGCGCGATCGCGCGTTTCCTGCGCCGCACCGCGGGACTGATCCTGCTCGCCGTGCTGCTGGCGGGCCTTGCGCTGTGGTGGGCGGCGCGTTGGACGCCAAACCGCGATCTCTATCCGCTGCAGGGCGTGACGATCAGCGCCGACAATGGCGAGGTCCACTGGGGATCGATCAAAGCCGCGGGCGCCGATTTCGCCTATGTCGCCGCGACCGATGGCGCGAGCGGGGTCGACCCGATGTTCGCGCGCAACCTGGCGGGCGCGCGCGAGGTCGGTATCCAGGCCGGCGCGATCCATCGCTACAGCCTCTGCCAGCTTGCGACCGATCAGGCCGCGAACTTCATCCGCCATGTTCCGCGGCGCGCGGATGCGCTGCCCGCGGTCGTGTGGCTCGACTATGACGACCGCTGCCCCGACCGGCCGACGCGCGCGCTGCTGCTTTCCGAACTCGCGACCTTCCTCGCCCAGATCGAAGCGCATACCGGCAAGCGCAGCCTGATCGCGCCCGGCCCGTCGTTCGAAAGCGATTACAGGGTGACGCAGGGCATCGCGCGCACCACATGGCTGCGCCGCGATTTCTTCGAACCCGATTATGGCGCGCACCCCTGGGCGATGTGGCAGGCGAACCACTATATTCGCCTGACCGGCGCCGACGGCACCGTCGGCTGGAACGTCCTGCGCCCCGAAGGAGAGACGCCATGAGCGAGACCCGCGATGCCCTGATCGCCGCCGCGCGCGACGCCGCGAGCCGCGCCTATGCGCCCTATTCGGGCTTTCACGTCGGCGCGGCGCTGTTGCTCAGGAACGGCGACGTCGTCACTGGCGCCAATGTCGAAAATGCGAGCTATGGCCTGACGCTTTGCGCCGAGACGGCGGCGGTCGCCAAGATCGCCAACGAAGGCTGGATCGGCGAGCTCGCCGAGGTCGCGATCGTCGGCGGGCGCCCCGACGGCGACGACCTGATCGGTAGCGCCCCGATCAACCCGTGCGGTCGCTGCCGCCAGATCCTGAACGAAGCCGCCGAGCGGTCGAAGACCGATATCCTCGTCCATTGTGCCTCGGGAGATGGCTCGGCGGTGACGAGTTACAGGCTCAGCGAATTGCTTCCGGTTGCCTTCGGACCCAAGGATCTGGGGATGATCCCCGACTGACCGCTTGCGCGAAGCCCGACTGCCCGACAAGACAGCGGCATGAGCATTCTTTCCGACAAATGGATTCGCGACGCCGCCCGGACACAGGGCATGATCGAGCCGTTCGTGGAGGCGCAGCGCCGCGACGGGTGCATCAGCTACGGCCTCTCCTCCTACGGCTATGACGCCCGCGTCGCGCCCGAGTTCAAGATATTCACCAATGTCGACAGCACGATCGTCGATCCGAAGGCGTTCGACCCCAAGAATTTCGTCGATCGCGAAACCGATGTCTGCATCATTCCGCCGAACAGCTTTGCGCTCGCCCGCACGGTCGAATATTTCCGCATCCCGCGCGACGTGCTCGTCATCTGCCTCGGCAAGTCGACTTATGCCCGCTGCGGCATCATCGTGAACGTCACCCCGCTCGAGCCCGGCTGGGAAGGCCATGTGACGCTGGAGTTTTCGAACACCACCCCCCTGCCCGCCAAGATCTACGCCAACGAAGGCGCGTGCCAGTTCCTGTTCCTGCAGGGCAACGAGCCGTGCGAGACAAGCTATGCCGACCGCGCGGGCAAATATATGGGGCAGAAGGGCGTTACGCTGCCCAAGCTGTAAGGGGCTTCGTCATTGCCAGGAGCCGAATGCGACGCGGCAATCTCCGGCCACCGACCATGCGCGAGGCCGATGGGTGGAGATTGCTTCGCTGCGCTCGCAATGACGAAGATCGGTTGCACCTATTGTCAAAATTGATAACGTTCTCAAAACCGCAAACATGGGGACGAGGACATGATATTCCGTTCGGTCGCGCTCGCGCTCGCAGCGCTGTTTTCTTCCACCACCGCACATGCCGAAGGCTTTCTGAGAGCCGAGGGGACCAAGATCGTCGATGACAGCGGGCAACCTGTCATCCTCCGCGGCATGGGTCTCGGCGGCTGGATGCTGCAGGAAGGCTATATGCTGCAGCTCGGCGAGATCGGGCAGCAACATAGAATCCGCGCGAAGCTCGTCGAGCTGGTCGGCGAGAAGCGCACCGCCGAATTCTACCGCGCCTGGCTCGACAATCACACGACCGAAGCCGACATCGACCAGATGGCGAAATGGGGCTTCAATTCGGTTCGCCTGCCGATCCATTTCGACCAGCTCACCCTGCCCGCCGACAAGGAACCGAAGCCGCGGCAGGACACATGGCTGGAGGAAGGTTTTCAGCGCATCGACCGGCTGCTCGAATGGTGCAGGAAGCACCGCATCTACCTGATCCTCGACCTTCACGCCGCGCCCGGCGGCCAGGGCAACGATCTCGCCATCTCGGACCGCGACCCGACCAGGCCTTCGCTATGGGAGAGCGCGGAGAACCAGCGCAAGACCGTCGCACTGTGGAAGAAGCTCGCCGCCCGTTACAAGGACGAACCGTCGATCGGCGCCTATGACATGATCAACGAGCCCAACTGGAGCTTCGCGACGCCGGGCAAGGGCAATGGATGCGACGAGACGGCAAGCAAGGGTGTCTGGGAGCTTCAGCAGCGGATCACCAAGGCGATCCGCGAGGTCGACAGCAAGCATATGGTGATCATCGAGGGCAATTGCTGGGGCAATAATTACAAAGGCCTGCCGCCCGCCTGGGACGCGAATCTGGCGATCAGCTTCCACAAATACTGGAACCGCAACGACCCCGCGAGCGTCAGCGCGATCGAGGAATTGCGCGACCGTTATAACCGCCCGGTCTGGCTGGGCGAGTCGGGCGAGAACAGCAACGTCTGGTTCCGCGATTCGATCGCGCTGGTCGAGGGCGACGGGATCGGCTGGGCCTTCTGGCCGCTCAAGAAGATCGGCTTCAACCAGCCGCTCGAAATCGATCCGGGGCCGGGCTGGGCGAAGATCGTCGCATGGGCGACCGGCAAGGGGCCGAAGCCGGGCGCCGACGAAGCCTTTGCCGCGATGATGCAGCTCGCCGAGAACAGCCGCTTCGACCGCAACATTCCGAAGCCCGACGTGATCGACGCGATGATGCGCCAGCCGCACGATTCGGCGCCGCGTCCGTTCGCCGTGCGCCGGCTTGACGCCGCGCCGCTGACGGTTCGCGCGGTCGATTACGATCTCGGCACGGCGGGGGTCGCCTATTCCGACACGGCGGACGCCAATTACCATGTCGCGACCGGTGGCGAGCGGACCCTCTGGAACAACGGCGCGACCTATCGCAACGACGGCGTCGATATCGCCCGCGAGGTGGACGGCACACCCTATGTGCGCGATTTCGTCACCGGCGAGTGGATGCGCTACACGCTCGACGCCGCACGGGCGGGGAACTGGAGCATCGCCATCCGAGCCCGATCGGAGAAGGGCGGGCGCATCGCGGTGGGTGACAGCGAAGTCGCGGTGCCCACAAGCGACGGCTGGCAGGAACTCCGCGTGCCTGCCATCGCGTTGCCCGCCGGCGCCAACGCCGTCACCCTGCGCGCGGTCGATTGCGGCGATTGCGAGGTTGCCGGACTCACCCTCACGCCGGGTTGACGCTTCATGCTTGGCAACCCTTCATGCCTGCGCTAGCCTCCACTTAACGTTTACGTAAAGGGAGGATTGCCGACATGGCTCGCGATCTCGACATCGTCGTTTACGGCGCGACCGGTTTCACCGGGCGCCTCGTCGCCGAATATCTGGCGCACCACTACAAGGGTCACAAGGACGCGCCGAAATGGGCGATGGCGGGGCGCAGCCTTGCCAAGCTGGCCGAGGTCCGCGACCTGATCGGCGCCGACGAGGAGACGCCGCTGATCGTCGCCGACGCGAGTGATCCCGCCAGCCTCGACAAGATGGCGGAAAGCGCCAAGGTCGTCCTGACCACTGTCGGCCCCTACCAGCTTTACGGCAGCGAACTCGTTGCCGCCTGCGTCCGCGCCGGCACCGCCTATGCCGATCTGTGCGGCGAACCCGGCTGGATGCGCGAGATGATCGACACGCATGAGGCCGCCGCCAGGGCGTCGGGCGCGCGCATCACCTTCTCGTGCGGGTTCGACTCGATCCCCTTCGACCTTGGCGTCGCCTTCCTGCAGGCCGAGGCCGTCAAACGCCACGGCAAGCCCGCGCCGCGCGTCAAGGGCCGCGTCCGCAAGATGGCCGGCGGCGCTTCGGGCGGCACGATCGCGAGCCTGACCGAGACGCTGAAAGCCATCGCGAAAAGGCCATCGCTTGCGCTGCTGCTCAAATCCTCCTTCGCGCTGACCCCGGGCTTCGAGGGACCGTCGCAGCCGACCGGGCTCGTTCCCGAATATGACAGCGCGACGGGCACCTGGACAGCGCCCTTCGTGATGGCGCCGATCAACACCAAGAATGTCCACCGCACCAACTTCCTGCTCGGCCATCCGTGGGGCGCGGATCTGGTCTATGACGAGATGGTGATGACGACGATCGGCGACGCCGGGAAAGCGATGGCGGAAGCGATGGCCAAGGCGAACCCGTTCGATCCGAGCATCAAGCCCGGCGAAGGCCCGAGCAAGGAGGAGCGCGAGAATGGCTTCTATGATGTCCTGTTCATCGGCGAATATCCCGACGGCACGACGGTTCGCACCAGTGTGCAGGGCGACCGCGATCCGGGCTACGGCTCGACGTCGAAGATGCTCGCCGAGACAGGGATGGCGCTGCTCGAAAACAAGGGCGCAGGCGGCGTCTGGACGCCGGGGGCGCTGCTCGGCGACAAGCTGATCGAGCGGCTTACGGCGAACGCGGGGCTGACGTTCCAGATCGAAGACTAGCTCCTCTTCCGTTCGAGCCGAGCTTGTCGAAGCACCGTCCTTCTCTCCCCGCAGGAGCAAGAGCGGCCCTTCGACAAGCTCAGGGCGAACGGGTTCGGGGTGAACCAACCAAGAAGAATGAGGCATGACTGAAGCAACCTCCCCCAGCGCGCTCGACGCGCTTCTCGCGACGCTGCGCGTCGACGGCGATGTCGCCACCGGGCATATTGACGACGGCTGGATGCAGGGCCGCACCGCCTATGGCGGGATCAGCTCGGCGGTTGCGCTTGCCGGCGCGATGGCGCTCCATCCCACCGAGGCGCCGCTGCGCTATGCGCAGATCAGCTTCGTCGGCCCGGTCGGCGGCGATTGCACGGTGAATACCCGGGTGTTGCGCCAGTCGAAGTCGAGCCTCTTCATCGATGCCGGCGTGTCGAGCGACCAGGGCTTCGGCACCGCCGCCGTCTTTGCCTTCTCGGGCGAGCGAGCGAGCCATCTCGACCATAATCGCCTGACGATGCCCGAAGCGCCCGATCCCGAGACGCTTCAGCCGGTGCCCGAGCATAAGGCCCGACCGTCCTTCACGCGCCATTTCGACATGCGTCCGACCACCGGTCCGCGCTTCGCCTGGAAAAGCGACGTCGGCGAATATCTCACCTGGGTGCGCTTCGTCGACCAGCCCGCCTGCCATCCGGCGGTCCAGTTACTCGCGCTCGGCGACGCCCTGCCGCCAGCTGCGATGGCGCTGTTCACCGAATTCGGCCCGATCAGCTCGATGAACTGGACGGTGAACATGCTCGGCGGAACGCCGACGACCGACGACGGCTGGTGGCTGCTTTCGGCCAAGACCGGCTATGCGCGCGGCGGCGTGTCGGTGCAGGACATGATGCTGTGGAACCGCGCCGGCGAGCCGGTGCTGAGCGGCAGTCAGGCGATCGCGATCTACGCCTGAACCGGCAGCTCGATCACGGCATCGAGCCCGCCGCCGGCACGGTTCGCCAGCGTCAGCGCCCCGCCCTCGCCCTCGGCAATCTCGCGCGCGATCGAGAGGCCGAGCCCGGCGCCGCCGGTCGCCCGGTTGCGCGATTGCTCGCCGCGCGCAAACGGTTCGACCAGCACCCGGATCTGTTCCTTCGTCAGACCCGGACCGTCGTCCGAGACGATGATCTGCATCCGGCCCGCTGCGGCGGTCACCGACAGCCGCGCGCGCATGCCATAGGCAAGCGCATTATCGGCCAGATTGCGCAGCGCGCGCTTGAGCAGCATCGGGCGGACCAGCGCATGGACGTCGGCGATAGCGCCCACCGCCACATCCTTGCCCCGCTCCTGATAATCGGCCGCCAGCTCGCCGATCAGTTCCCGGATCGGAACGCGCTCCTGCGCCTCGGTCCCCGAGCCCGACCGCGCGAGCGCCAATATGTCGGTCAGCATCGCGGTCATCTCGTCGATCGACGCGATCATCTTTTCGCGCAGCTTGTCGTCCTCGACGCCTTCGACGCGAACGCGCAGGCTCGCGAGCGGCGTGCGCAGATCGTGCCCGACCGCGCCGAGCATCCGGTCCTTGTCCGACAGCATCGTCGCGATCCGTGCCCGAAAGGCGTTGAAGGCGGCGATCAGATCGCGCACATCCGACGGCCCCTCCTCCTCGAGCGGGACCGCGTCGCGCGATGCCGGATTGGCTCTTGCCGCCCGCGTCAGGTCGCGCAACGGACGCGCCGCGCGCCAGGCAATCACCATGATCGGGATCAGCAGCAAGAGGTAGAGGGTAAGCGTCTGCCAGATCAGGAAGCCCGACAGCCGATTGCCCGTCGCCGCGATACGCGAGCGCACCGCGAAATATCGCCCATCGACCTTCGCGACGACGACGACCGCGCGGTCGGGGAAAGCCGCGCGCTGCAGCCGTTGCCTCGACCGGGGCGGCAAGGCCCAGGCGTCGATCGACTCGGCGTGGACATTGGTATCGTTCAGCAGCCCGCCGATATAGCTGGACAATTCCGGAAGGTGCACGGCGCCGGGGGGAAGCGATGGCGGCGTTGCGGAAATCTGCAGCTTCTGCGCCCGCTCGCGCGCCATCTCGTCGCGCGGCGGTCCACGGAACTCGCCGCGCCGGTCGCGCTCGATCGCGTCGATGACGCGCGCGACAGCCATGCCGCCGCCGTGCGCCAGCGTCTGTTGCCGGATCCCGCGCGACAGGAGGACGAAATTGATCGCCTGCGCGAGGAACAGCATCACCGCGACCGCAAAGACGAGCTGGCCGACAAGGCTGCGGGGCCAAAGGCGAAGTTTCACGTCGCCGGCCCCATGCGCCGGACCTCGCACGCGAGCGTATAGCCCCCGCCCCACACGGTCTTGACGATTTGCGGATGCGCGGGGTCGTCTTCGATCTTCTTGCGCAGGCGGCTGACGAGATTGTCGATCGCGCGATCGAAGATATCGGCCTCGCGCCCGCGCACCAGGTCGAGCAGCCGGTCGCGGCTCATCACCTGCCGCGGGTGGCGCACCAGCGCGTGAAGCAGATGATATTCGCCCGACGACAGCGCGACCTCATTACCCTCGCCATCCACAAGCACACGTTCCACCTCGCGCAGTACCCAGTCGCCGAAGGCGTAGCAGGTTCCGCCCGGATCGAGCGCGCGGCCACTCTGCTGCGTCCGGCGCAGCACGGTGCGGATGCGCGCGACCAGTTCGCGCGGATTAAAGGGTTTGACGACATAGTCGTCAGCCCCGATCTCCAGCCCGATGATCCGCTCGGTGTCCTCCGCGCGCGCGGTAAGCAGGATGACGGGAATGCTGCTTGTCTCGCGCAGGTGGCGCGTGAGCGACAGGCCATCCTCGCCGGGCATCATGATATCGCTGACGACCAGGTCGACCGTCTGCGCGCGCAGCACCGACCGCGCCTCAGAGGCGTTCGCCGCATCAGTCACCGCAAAACCCTGTGCCTCCAGATATTCGGAGAGCGGCTCGCGGATCGAAGGCTCGTCGTCGATCAGCAATATGCGCGGCGTGTCGGTCATCATGCGTCCGTGATATTCAGTGGTTCGCCCACCGGCCGAAGGCGACCGGTGGGCGATGCTGGCAGGGGGCGTTGGCAAAGGCAATGCCGGGAGGGGATGGCCCGCCTCTTCCAGCAGCCCCGCGCCAAAGGCTTATTCGCTGGCGGGAGTGGCCGGCGCGGCCGCGCGCTTGGCGCGCCATTCGCCCGCCTTCGCCTTCCATGCCTCGCGCTGCGCGGCGCGTTCCTCGGCCGTCACCTGACCGTCCTTGTTCGCGTCGGCCGCGTCGAAGCGCGCGAGCGCCGCGGCCTGGAACTCGGCCTGGCTGACTGCCTTGTCGCCGTCGGTGTCGGCGCGCGCCATCATCATGCCGTGGCCGCCGCGCTTGCCGTGATGGCCACGCATTCCGCGCTTGCCGTCACCGGCATCGGCGCGCTTCTCGCCTCGGTCACTACGCTTCGCCGCCCGATCGGCGCTGTGCTGGTCCCATTCGGCCTTACTGATGCTGCCATCCTTGTTCGCGTCGAGGCGCTCGAACATCTTCGCCTGCATCTCGGTCCGCTTGGCGGCGCGATCGCTCGCGTCGAGCCTGCCGTCCTTGTTGGCGTCCATACGGGCGAACATTTCGTTGGCATGGGCCTGCGCCTCGGCGCGCGTCAGCGTGCCATTGGCGTCCGCGTCGCCCCTTGCCCCCGGACCGGGGGCGGCGAAAACGGGTGCAGCGATCAACGCGGCACCGAGCGTCAAAAGCGAAATCTTTTTCACGTCACGAACTCCTCATGCGGGAACAAGCGCTGTTCCGATAAGGACGTTCTAGTTACGATTTGTCCCAGCCAATTGCCGGATGGGCGAAAATTTGTCGCAAACTGTCGCAAAAACGCCGCCGCGTTCATCGGGGCGCAAGTCGCATCGATCCGGTCATGGCTAGCCCGCGCGATAGGCTCCGACGCCCTCGCCCAGATAGACGTTGTTCGCCTCTCGCTGCGCCGCCGCGGCATCATCGTACAGGAACGGCAGAAAGGCATACCGCCGTCCGCGGGTCACCGGCGTTGCTTCGTGAAGCAAGCCGCAGCCGAACACGATCGCACCGCCCGGCGGCGCGCGATAGGTGCGCGACCCGAATTCGGGAAAGCGCAGCTCGCCGCCGTCGAAGTCGTCGTTGAGGTTGATGGTCACCGCAAAGCGCCGGTGCGCGGTGCCCTTTGTGGTATTGTCGCGATGCGGTCGGAAATGTCCGCCAACCGATGCGTCGTAGCAGGCGACGATATAGCGCTCCATGCGTGTCGCATCGAAATTATAGGCCAGATTGATCGCCGGCCGCACACAGTCGTTGATCCGGCCGACGAGCGAGCGGCGCAGATCCATATCGGTGATAGTATAGTCGGACCGCCGTTTGTGGCCATGGTCGATGATCGAAACCGTTTTCCCGTCGACTTCGCGCATGAATCCCGAATCCGCGCCGCCATCGGCCTCGTAGAGGTCGATGAGATGCCGGCATGTTGCACGATCGAGGACGCGCGGAATGCGGAGTACCGGCGCCCAGTCTTCGGGTCGGTCCTCGTCGATCAGACGTCCTGCGAGCGCCAGCGCTTCGGTCGCCTGCGACGGCGGATAGCGGCCCGCGACCCGCAGCTGGCGGTCGAGAACGGCAATATAGGCTTCGTAGCGATTCGATCCTTCGCGGCACGCGCCGTAGGTGGTGCCGATCGCGCGGTCATAGTCGAGGAAGTGGCGCACCCCATATTGCCCTGAAGCGATCCGGCCCGAGGACACATCGTCGGGATCGTGCGTCACGGTAAACAGGCAGACGCGCGAATCCTCGTAGCGGTCCGACGAAAGAAGCACGTCGAGCGCCGATTTGACCGCCGCATCGCGCGCCGATCCCATGAAGAAGAGGACCGCGACGCGGCCCGCCACCGTATGGAAGGAGTATCGGGGATTCCCGCCCAGAACCTGGCCCTTGAACCAGGGCGCCGGGACGCCGAACGCCGGCTTCGGTATCGACATGGTCACAACGGAAGATTTCTGCACCGCTCCGCCCCCACCCGTTTTGAAGGCGGCATCCTACCATCGCGCGGAATGGGGGCACAAATGCCCAAAAGAGGTAAGCCCCGCCGCATTCACGCGGCGGGGCTCGCCGATTCCGTCCGGGGACCGGCACCAATGCCGCCTGTCCCGATCACGGAGGATTGTGAAACGACCGGTCGCCGTCAAACGACCTTGCGTCCAGCGACCACGCCGAGAATGAGGAAAAGCGCGACGAGCGCCAAACCGACGAAGAACAATATCTTTGCTACGCCCGCGGCTGCCCCGGCGACACCGCCGAAACCGAGCAGCGCCGCCACCAACGCGATCACGGCAAAGATCAAAGCCCATTTGAACATCAGACATCTCCTATCCGGCGGGCGCGGAACGCCACCTTCCGGAGAGGCAGGAAAACGGCCCTCCGCAAGCCGGGCGATCTATCGTCGCGCCGCCTGTTTCTGCATTTCGTGTGCGCTGTTAGAACGAGAGGCAGCGCCGAAAGTTCCTGTCGACCGATCGGCGTCGGCGCATTCCGCGTGACCCGTCGCGGAGACACGCGTAGCATGGGCACGTCACCGAAGAAGGAGAAGGCGCATGGTCACCCAGCCGTTTCGGTTCCCTGGCTCGGCGGGCAAGACTTTGTCGGGGCGGATGGAGCTTCCCGGCGGGCGTGTGCGCGGCTGGGCGATTTTCGCGCATTGCTTCACCTGCGGAAAGGATAACCGTGCAGCGGTACGGATCGCGCGCCTGCTCGCGCGCGAGGGCATCGGCGTGCTGCGGTTCGACTTCGCCGGTCTCGGCGAGAGCGAGGGCGATTTCGCCGACAGTCGCTTTTCATTCGACGTGCACGATCTGCAGGCGGCCGCGCGGGCGCTCGCGGACGACGGCAAGGCACCGTCGCTGCTGATCGGCCACAGCCTTGGCGGCGCGGCCGCCATTGCCGCGGCGGTCGACCTGCCCTCGATTCGCGCGGTCGCGACGATCAATGCGCCGTTCGATGTCGCCCATACGCTCCATCAGTTCGATCCCGCCGCGATCGCGACGATCGATGCCGAGGGCGCCGCCGACGTCCTGCTCGCCGGGCGGCGCTTTCGCGTCGGGCGCGGCCTGATCGACGATTTGCGCTCGCAGGATCAGGGCGCGCGCATCGCGGCGCTTCGCCGTCCGCTACTCGTGATGCACGCTCCACTCGACGATACGGTCGGCATCGAGAATGCCACCAAAATCTATGTCGCGGCGCGCCACCCCAAGAGCTTCTTCTCGCTCGACGACGCCGACCATCTGCTCAGCCGCCCGCAGGACGTCCAGCGCGTCGGTTCGATGATCGCGGCTTGGGCGAGCCCCTATCTGACCCCGCCGCCCGAAGCGCCCGTGCCGCCGGTCGATGCCGAAGCCGAAGAGACGGGCGACGGAAAGTTCCAGGTTGCGATCAGCACGGGCGACCATGTGTTCCTGGCCGACGAGCCGGTCAGCGTCGGCGGCGGCGGCACGGGCCCCAGCCCCTTCGACCTCCTCTCCGCCGCGCTCGCCGCCTGCACGACGATGACGCTGCGCCTCTACGCCGACGGCAAGAAATGGCCGGTGGCGCGCATCCGTACCGCGGTCGGCCACCAGAAGGAGCTCGCCGATCCCCAGCCCGACCTTTTCAACGTCCGCATCTCCATCGAAGGCGCGATCGACGCCGAGCAGCGCACCCGAATGATGGAGATCGCCGAACGCTGCCCCGTTCACAAGACGCTGGAACGCGGCGCGCGCTTCACGACGGCCGAAGGCGATCCGCCCGCCCCGTGCGAGCCGCCCGAGGCGCATATGGAGGCGATGGACCGCGCGACCGGCGTTTGACGACGGGTTGCGCTTGACGTCGGCGAGCCAAACTGGCAATCGCCGCGGCCTTGGAAACGCGGGTATAGCATAGTGGTAATGCTCTAGCCTTCCAAGCTAGCTAGGCGGGTTCGATTCCCGCTACCCGCTCCACCCCCCTCCCCGCTACCCACGATCGCCTCGGCCAAGGGGCGCTTGCCGTTGAGAACATTTCGGCAACATGCTAAGGCTGGCGCCGTGAAAGACGGCGAAGACCAGCCCCCCGACGGCGATGCGGCCGCGCCCGTTCGCAAGATCATCCATGTCGACATGGATGCCTTCTACGCGTCGGTCGAACAGCGCGACGATCCGGCACTCCGCGGCAAACCCGTCGCAGTCGGCGGCTCGTCGCGGCGCGGCGTCGTCGCCGCCGCCAGCTATGAAGCGCGCAAGTTCGGGGTGCGGTCGGCGATGCCCAGCATCACCGCGAAGCGCCAATGCCCCGACCTCATCTTCGTGCCCCCCCGCTTCGAGGTTTATCGCGACATCTCCCATCAAATTCGCGCGATCTTCCGCGACTATGCCGACGAGGTCGAGCCGTTGTCGCTGGACGAAGCCTATCTCGACGTCAGCCGCGACAAGGCCGGACTCGGCAGCGCAACCGCGACCGCAAAGCTGATCCGCCGCCGGATCCGCGAGCAGACGGGACTCACCGCCTCGGCGGGTGTCTCGTACAACAAGTTCATCGCGAAACTCGCATCGGACCAGAACAAGCCCGACGGGCTGACCGTCATTCGCCCCGGCGAAGGCGCTGCCTTCGTGCAGACGCTGTCGATACGCCGCTTTCACGGCATCGGCCCGGTGACCGCGGCGAAGATGGAAGGACTCGGCGTGTTCTCCGGCGCCGATCTTGCCGCGAAGGATATGGGGTGGCTGGCCGACCATTTCGGCAACAGCGCCGAATGGCTCCACAATCTGGCGCGCGGGATCGATCATCGGCGGGTGAAATCGAACCGGCCGCTGAAATCTCTGGGCGGTGAGCGCACCTTCTTCAACGACCTGATAACCGACACCGAGATCCGCGAGGCGCTGGCGCATGTCTGCACCGTGGTCTGGGACCGCGCGGCAAAAAAAGGCGCGCGCGGACGGACCGTGACGCTGAAACTGCGCTACGCCGACTTTCAGACCATTACGCGCGCACGGACCGTTCCTGCGCCGATCGTCGACGGCGCGGCGCTGCTCGCCGCAGGCGAGGCGATCCTCGCCCCGCTGCTGCCCACCGAGCAGGGCATCCGGCTGCTCGGCATCACGCTGAGCAAGTTCGAGGGCGAAGAGGATGAGGAAGCGGCCGAAGCCGCGACCGCCGATCTGCTCAGCCTGCTCTGACCGCGACCCCGCGATCGCCCCCGACGGGCGCTATTATTGCTTCGAGGTCAATCCGAGCCCCGTCTTTTCCTGTTACGAGTTCGACACCGGCCAGCAGATCGCCGCGTCGATCGCCGCGTTGCTTATGGCCGCGTCGCCGGGCTCGCCGCCAGTGCGGGCGCAAGACGCCGGATCGCCGCCTGCATCTTTGGCGACAGCGTCTTGAAATCGCAGCGGATCAGCGTCTCGTCCGATTCCTGTATCTCGTCCCGAAACGGAGCCCCGACGCGATAGAGCGCGCGGCCGGGGCCAAGCGGTTTGATGCGGAAATAGCCCGCGCCGTCAAAGCCGCCGAACTGCATCTGGGTGAAGCCGCCCGCCACAACCCGCGTCTGCGTGATCGGCTCGAGTTCGGCGGCCGGCCCCATGCTGCCGTTGGGTCCGTAATAATAGAGGGCGCCCCAGCGTTTGCCGTCGAACACGTATCCGTGATGCACGGTCCCACATTTTTCGGTGTCGTTGGTCCAGAACCCCGCCGCGACCGGAAGCTTGATCCCCTGTGCCGCCGCCGGCGCGCTGCCCGCGACCAATGCCAGCGTCAAAATCCATCCGCGCATCGATACCCCCACCATAACCGGCCTGGACGTCATGGTGCCGGACTTGGCGGACACGATCAACCCGCGTCGGCGAAAACGCGCTCTTTCGTCGCGGTGAAGCGGATCGCCGGGTGGCGCTGGGTCACATAGCCGACTTCCCACGCATCCTTCGCCATAAACACCGGCGCGCCGTCGCGGTCGGCGGCGCTGGCGCCGCGGTGATCGGCCTGGAACGCCTTGAGCGCGGCCGGATCATCGCTCGCGATCCAGCGCGCCGTGTCCCAGGGCGATGCCTCGAGCTTCGCCTCGACCTTATACTCCGCCTCAAGCCGGCTGATCAGCACCTCAAGCTGCAACTGGCCGACAACGCCGACGATCATGTTCGAGCCGATCTCCGGATAGAAGACCTGAATGATCCCCTCTTCGGCCATATCGTCGAGCGCCTTGCGAAGCTGCTTGGTCTTGGTCGGATCGACGAGCGCGACCCGACGCAGGATCTCGGGGGCGAAGTTCGGCAGGCCCGTGATCGTGATGTCGGTGCGTTCGGACAAGGTATCTCCGACGCGCAAGGTGCCGTGGTTCGGAATGCCGATGATGTCGCCGGGATAGGCTTCCTCGGCCATTTCGCGGTCCTGCGCAAGGAACAGCATCGGGCGGCTGATCGCGATCGCCTTGCCCGTCCCGCCCTGCATCAGCCGCATCCCGCGCTCGAACTTGCCCGAGCACAGGCGCATGAAGGCGATACGGTCGCGGTGCGCGGGGTTCATGTTCGCCTGCACCTTGAAGACGAAGCCGGTGACGGCCTCGTCGTCGGGCTGGACCGGCGCGGGCTCGGCGGGCTGCGGCTGGGGGCCCGGCGCGTGGCTTGCGAGCGCGTTCAGCAGGTCGACGACGCCGAATTCCTTCAGCGCCGACCCGAAATAGACCGGGGTCAGGTCGCCGCCCCGGTACGCCGCGGCGTCGAAGGGCGCGTAGCAGGCCGACGCCAGCTCGGTTTCTTCCTTGAGGTGCGCGAGCGCGTCGGCGCTGAGCTGCGCGGCCAGCGCTGCATCGTCCAGCCCCGACACGCTGAAGCGGTCGCCTTCATACATGCGCGACGCGTCGCCGCCCGGCTTCATGATCGCGGGATCGACGAGGTCGTAGATTCCCTCGAACTGCCCGCCCATGCCCGCGGGCCAGTTCATCGGGCAGACGTCGAGCGCGAGCCGGTCGGCGACCTCGTCGAGCAGTTCGAACGGCGGCAGGCCTTCGCGGTCGACCTTGTTGACGAAGGTGATGATCGGGACCGAACGCAGGCGGCACACCTCGAACAGCTTGAGCGTCTGCGGCTCGATGCCCTTCGCGGCGTCGATCACCATCACGGCGCTGTCGACCGCGGTCAGCGTGCGGTAAGTGTCCTCACTGAAATCCTCGTGCCCCGGCGTATCGAGCAGGTTGAAGACGAGCCCGGCGTGCTCGAAGGTCATCACCGACGAGGTCACGGAAATCCCGCGCTGCTGCTCGATTTTCATCCAGTCGGACCGCGCGCGCCGCGCCTGGCCGCGCGCCTTCACCTCGCCCGCCATATGGATTGCGCCGCCCGCGACGAGCAATTTCTCGGTCAGCGTCGTCTTGCCCGCGTCGGGGTGCGAGATGATAGCGAAGGTGCGGCGGTCGGGATGCTTTCGCGAGTTGTTCTGGGACATGGCGCGGGCGCCTAGCAGGTGGGGCGCATCGTGGAAAGGGGCTGGCGCGATGGCGTCGACATGCGCAGTATCGTTCCATGCGCCAGTTTTTCCTCGCCATCGCCCTTCTCGCCGCGCCAGCAATCGCACAGGACAATGCCTTCGTAGGCGAATATGGCATCGCCGAAGGCCCCGACGTCGGCGGCGGGCTGCTGATCCGGAGCGACGGCCGGTTCCAATATGCGCTCGCCGTCGGCGCGCTGGACGAACGCGCCGAGGGACGCTGGGAGGCGCGGGGCGACCGCATCTGCCTGACGACCGAACCCAAGCCGGTTCCGCCGGCCTTCGAGAAGGGAGCGCCGATCGCGGTCGACGGCGCGATCCCCACCCTGCTCGTCACCTGGCCGAACGGCGAAGGCATTCCGGGAGTCGATTTCCGCATCGGGTTCGACAGCGGCGATCCCGCAGAGGGCTATACCCAATATTATGGCTGGACGATGCCCGAGGAGGACAAGCGCGCGCCGCGCTGGGTCGAAATAAGCGAGCCGATTTATGGCATAACCGCACCGCGCTTCGTCCTCACCGAAGCCGACGGCGGCAGGCTTCGCGTCACCCTGATCCCCAACGATATCGGCGTTGTCGATATGGAGGGTGCGTGCCTCGAAAAAACGGACCGCGGCGTCCTCCTGCACCGCGAGGACGGCAATATTCGTTTCGTGCGCCTGGGGGGCGAGTGAGACGAATCCGTGATGGCGTTCGCGCTCACCGCCAGCCCTTGGCGCGCGCCATGTTTGGCGGGGTGGACGATGCGACCGCGATCGTCGCAATAGCATTGGAAGGCGCCGGCCATGCCGTCGGGCCGCTTGCGCTCGATGACGAGCCCGACGGTGCCTGCGACCGGGCGCTGCGGCGCGTGCGGGACATGCGGCGGCGCCAGGATGACGATTTCATCCAGCCCGCCGCTATCCGATTCCGACGCATCCTGCCCAAATGCGAGTTCGGGGACGATCAGCGCCGATACCGATCCCATCAACAGCGCCACAATGCAGGTCTGCTCTACAGGAATTCCGTGATATAGAACCGAAACGGTCGCGCGGCCGCCGACGTCGGTGGCAAGCGGATACAGACACAAAAGTCGGGATGATCGCCGATCCGCGAGCCCCGCCGCGAATGGCGACCGGCAATGCAGCCGACCGCGAACCAAACTATACGCCAAGTGTTTGAAAACTGGTAGCGGAGGAGGGATTCACACGAAAAACATAAGATACTGATTTATAACAACGTTCTTGATCGTCGTGCCGATAATTCCGCTCAATCCACCCCCAATTTTACCCCTTCGCGACAGGCCGTGCCGAAATATCGACAGGCCGACATGCGCGATCCCTGCTACGCCCGAGAACGCGGCTGTTTACAGTGTGATCGCAGAAAGGACCGCAGACTATCGACAAACACCACGGTTGCACGGCCGACCTTGGCTGCCTCGATGTCGCCGGAAGCGATGAGCTGGTAGATCTTGGATTTGCTGAGCCCCGTCATCCGTACTGCGTCGGGAATGCGAACGCTTATCGGCCCAATCGGGGGCGCGTCGTCGCCATTCGTTGCAGGCTGCCGGGCCGACATCGGACTATTTCTTACGTGCCCGGCTGAACGAGCGGTCGCTCGCCAGGAAGCCGCTAAGCATGAATGGAATGAGGTCCGGTACGGACTCGCGTCGGCCGTAGGCCGCCTCATAGGCCTCGGCGTAGTCGTTCAGCGCTTCGATGAGATCCGGCATGACGTTGATCGTGATCTTAGCCGGCGTCCGATCGGGCAGCCTTGGCAGCTTCAAATCAGCCATGACGGCCTCCCCAGGGTCCGGGCAATATGATGTCTTTGTGCACGACCACCCGTAGCGGCCAGCCGGGACGCACGCGCAAGGTCGGCTGGATATTGAGATTGCGCGTGACGAGCTGATCGCCGGCGCGCGCGCCGCTCTGCTGCGCTGACTCGCGGATCGCCCGGACAAGGTCGCTTTCGGTGCTGCCGAAGCTCAATTCAGTGCCGACGCCCAGCAGTGTCGACAGGGCGACGCCCTTCAGAAGTTGCCAAGTATGCCGGTCGATCCGGTCGGACAGACCCGCATAGCCCTGCGTATCGGTCGCCGGCACATTGTCGATACGAATCGACGAGCCGTCGGGCAGGATAATCCGCTGCCAGACGACCAGCGCACGGCTCTGCCCAAACGCTACAACGCTGTCGTAGCTGCCGATCAGCCGCGATCCTTGCGGAATGAGCAGACCGCGCCCGGTCACACTGTCATAGACGTTCTCCGTGATCTGCGCGGTGACGAGCCCGGGAAGATCCGAGTTGAGCCCGGTTATGAGGCTCGCGGCAATGATGCTGCCGGCCTGCAAGGTCCAAGGCGATACGGACTGCGCCAGCGCGTGCGGATTGATGTCGTCGTCGCGATTGGCGTGGCCGACCAATTCGTTCTTGCGCCCCTGGGCGTTAGGATCTCGGTCAGGGTCGAGGAGCGGCTTGGCAGTCTCGGCCGATGCTGGCGGAACACTTGCATCGGTAGTCACCGGTGCAGGGGCGGCGGCGCGACCGCCGCCCGCCAATTGCAGCATGACGCCAGACTCGCGTGCGGCCTTCTGCTCAGCGGCGATGCGCTGGCGCTCGGCTTCGGCTTCCTGCGCGGCCCGGCTCACCGCATCGGCAGCGGGGTCAGGGGGAACCATCCCGCCAAGCTGCCGCTGGCGCTCGAGGATCGGCCGCCCGAGATCACCGGGAAGCGGTAGCCCGAGCTTCGGCACGTCGCCATAGCTCGTCGGCGCGCCCGCGAGCGCATCAGGCGGCGCCTTCGCGCCAACCAGCTTTTCATCGCTTCGTGCGATCAGGCTCAGGGTCGCGGGCTTGAGCGCCAGCCAGGCGACGCCGATGATCGCGGTCGAGCCGGCGGCAGCGATGGCGACGATCGCACCGCGGCGAAAACGGGTGACGCGGCCCGGCGCCGCGCGCAGAACGAGCGTTTCGGGGTCGGCTTTGGGCGCCGCGATCGGCGCGGAAGAAGCGGTTGGATCGGTCACGCGCCCCTCCCGGCCTTGCGCTGCCGGCTCTTCGGCTGGGCGGCGGTGATACGGACAATCTGCTGTTTCTTGCCGCCAAGGCGCAGCTCGGCGACACCGAACAGGCGGTCGACCACATAATAGCGGCCGGCGACGCGATAGTTGACGAGCTGGGCCTCGCCATCCTCGCCAATCACGAACAGCGGGGGCGCCTCACCCACGGCGATCGCAGGCGAGAACTCGATGTAGGTCTGCCGCCCATCGTCGAACGCGCGCAGCGGCCGCCAGGCCGGCTTGTCGCCCGAGATCGCATAGTTGAAGTTGAGGCTTTCGACCGAGAGGCCCGACGCGATCGGCGTCGCCGCCACGGCTGCATCGCGCTGACGCCGGAGCGCGATCAGCTCGTCATGTGGATAGGTCCAGGAGATCGCCGCCATCGCGGTCGCGGGCGTGCTTTCGAGCTGGAGATGGTAGGTCCGGCGATCGGTAGCAATGACAAGGTTTGTGCGTAGGCCCGCCGAAAACGGCTTGACGAGGATGTGCACGCGCTTGCTTTCGCCGATGCCGCTGGTGGTATCGCCGACAGTCCAGCGCACGGTGTCGCCGGCGGCGACGGACACAATCGTTTCGCCCGGCTGCAAGGCAATGTCGGTGATGCGCTCGGGCGCGGCATAGAGCCGGTAGAGCACGCCTTCCGCCCAGGGATAGACCTGGACGGCATATATATATCCCGCGCTCGACGGCTCGCGCAGTGCCGCCCGGTTGGCGGCAGTGACGCGCGCGGTGGGTGACGCGGGTTCGCGGCTCTGCGCAGCGACGCCCATGGCAAGCGCCATCGCGCTCGCCGCCAGGATGAGGGCACGGATCATTGGTCGGTCCTTTCGGGGGATGGTGCGGCTGCGGGTTGAGCAAGGGTCGGATCGAGCGGCGAGCCCAGCGGAATGTCGGTGGGCGGCGCGACCGGGAGTGATTGTGCGGGATCGGGCACGGCCGATGGTTGCGGCGAAGGCGGCCGGTCCTGAGGCGTTTCCAGTTCGCGGCTCCAGTCGATCGCGTCAACATAGAGACCGAGCGGGTTTTTTCGGAGCACATCGGCCAAGCGCGGCGGCTTGATCTTCACCGTGAGCATCGCCGTCCAGCGTGACGTGCTGGCGAGGCTTCCCCGCTCATATTGCTGCTCGGTCCATTTGACCTGGAAGCTCGTATCCGACGCGCGGACGACGCTCGTCACCTGCACCGAAACCGTCTTGCGCCCGACATCGGCGAACGGATTGGAGGTGCGGGCATATTCGCCGAGGAACAGTGACGCACGTTCGGTCGCGAAATCATAGGCTGATAGCCAGTTTTCACGCATCAATACCGGATCGAGCGAGCGCGCTCGAACGCCGGTGATGAACCGGCCGAGGAACCATGCGATCTGCGGATCGGTCGGCCGATAGTCCTTGGCGGCAGGCGCGACGGCCTGTGCTTGCCCGAGTGCATCGACCTCGACCACATAGGGCACGACGCGGCTTTGCATCGATTGCCAGACCAGCGCGCCCGACAGACCAGTGGTCAGGAACAGGCCGCCGAAGGCCATCAGCCGCCAGTTCTTCGCCTGTGCGCGAGCCGAGCCGATACGCTCATCCCAAAGCTGGCCCGCTCGTTGGTAGGGTGTCTCGGGTTCGGGCGTTCGCCCATAGCGCTGCAATGCGCGTCGAAATTTCATCGCTCAGTCCCTTTCCTTGATGTCTGGAGTGGCGCCAGCGCCGCCGCGGTCGCCGCCCTGGATTGCGTGGATCGCCATCTGGCGGCGGTGGCGAGCATTCTGGCTGGCATGAAGCTTCTGCGCCCAGGCGGGTGTTCCTTCAGCTGCGCCTATCGGCGCGGCTGCGGGGGCGGCGCCGCCGGCACGGGTGCTTCCTGCTTCCCATGCGGCGCGCTGCCCACGATCGGCGGCAGCGCTAACGCCGAGACCGCCGCTCATCCGGTTGGCAGCCGCGCCGCGCATGGCGGTCGCAACGCCGCCGAGGCCCGCGCCGACGCTGGTCGAGCCCGAGGTTTCCTGCCCGAGCTTGTAGGCAGTGGATGCGGCAGACCCCATCGATGTACCGGCGCGGATCGCGCCGAGACCGGCCCCCGCGAGACCGCGTGCCGCGCCGACGGCGCCAGCGCCTGCCATCGCAAGACCTCCGCCGGCAAGCACGGTAGTGGCGATCACCGATCCGGCGCCGAGCTGCGGCGCGCCGGCGACGAGGCCGGATGCGATTCCCGGGCCGAAGATGGAGAGGCCAAAGATCGCGAGGCTCGCGAGCATCAGCGACACGGCCTGTTCGATCGACACCTCGTCGCCGGTGATCGCACTGGTGAAGTCGGCGAAATAGTTAGAGCCGATGCCGACGATGACCGCGAGCACCATGACCTTGATGCCCGAACTGACGACGTTCCCGAGCACCCGTTCGGCGAGGAACGACGTGCGGTTCCACAGCGCAAAGGGCACGAGCACGAAGCCGGCGAGCGAAGTAAGCTTGAATTCGAGGATTGTGATGAAAAGCTGGATCGCGAGGATGAAAAAGGCGGCGATGACGACGACCCAGGCGATCACCAGCACGGCGATCTCGATGAAATTGTCGAAGAAGGCGATCGGGCCAACCAACTCCTTCGCCTGCTCGAGGAGCGGCCATGCTGCCTCGAAGCCGGTCCCGGCCAGCTTGCCGGGTCGCAATAAATCGTCAGCCGTAATCGCGCTGCCCCCTGCGGTGAGGCCGAGGCCGGCGAAGCTGCGAAAGATGATATCGGACAGTGTCGAGAAGCTGTTGAGGATCAGGGCGAAGACGCCGACATAGAGGATCTTTTTGAGGAACTTGGCGATGACGTCGTCTTCGCCGCCGAGCGCCCAGAACAGCCCGGCGAGCGTGATGTCGATGCCGATCAGGATCGTGGTCAGGAAACCGACGTCACCGCCCAACAGGCCGAACCCGCTGTCGATGTAGGAGGCGAAGGCCTCCATGAACTGATCGATGACATTCAGGTCATCCATATGGGCGGGTTCCTGCTTGAAGTTGAAAGGTGTCGCGGGGACCGGCGGCCATGAGAGGGGCAAGCCCTACGGCCCCCGCGACGAGACAGGTTCGGACCCGGGGGGAGCTGGGGGCGCGGTCCTCGCCTGCCTCAGCTCATTGGCGTGGCGTGTAAGCCTTGCCGTCGCCGAGGAAGCGGCGCGTCGACTCGCGTGCCTCGCGCGCGATCTGGCCCCGCTGCGCCTGCTCGACCGATTCCGCCCGGAACTGCGCCGCCATCATTTGCTGAAGCTGGAGCTGCTGCTTGGCGGTGAGCGCGAGAAGCTGGTTCGTGGCCTGCTGCGCCTGAAGCGAGCCTTCCGCGCCCTGGCTGCGCGCGACGATGTCGGCGAGCGCCTGCGTGTCGCTCCGTACGTTGTCGACGATGCGGTTCTGGACCCCCATCGTCTGGCGAAACGCGGACATCGCGGTATCGAGTTGATCGCGTGCGCGAGCCACACGCTGATCGCGGCGGAACACCTGATCGAACTCCTGCGGGTAGAGCTGGCGGAAGCGCTCGTCGAGCTGATCGATGCGGAAGTCGACGCCCTGCGCCTGGCCCATGAGCTGGTCGATCTGCTGGAGGCGCTGGCGAAGCTCCTGAAGTTGCGGGAAATCGATCCGGGACAGGTTCTTGCCCTGGTTGATCAGCATCTGCGCTTCGTTCTGGAGACTCTGGATCTGGTTGTTGATCTGGGCAAGCGTGCGCGCGGCGGTGAGCAGGTTTTGCGAATAGTTCGATGGATCGAACACACTGAGCTGGGCCGCGACGGGCGTCGAGGTCAACGCGATGCCGATACCGAGCGAGCCGACGGCGCCGAGCGCGAGAGCGGAGAGGCACGCATATTTGCGGATAGGGATACGGGGCACGGGAAATTACTCCTTGTCTTCTGGGGGGCGGGCGGCAGGGTGACGCCCAAGCAGGTCGGCCGCCCAATCGAGGCCGGCTTGGGAGAGAAAGGTCGCGGCGAAGTCGGCCTGGCCCTTTTCGGCCAGCACCGCGTCTATGCGCTTCTGGCTGTCGGGATCGGACGCGCCGCACAACGCCAGCGCGATCGGGCCTAGCCCAAGCTCGAACAGCCGGTTGCCGCGCGCTGATTGCAGATAATATTGCCGCTTGGGCGTCGCGCGGCTGACCAGTTCGATCTGGCGCGCGTTGAGACCGAAGCGGACGTAGACCGTCTGGCCCTGCGGCTCGATCGCCCGATCATTGGGCAGCAAGATGCGCTGCGGACAGCTTTCGATGATGGCCGGCGCGATCGTGCTGTCGGCGATATCGGCTAGGCTCTGTGTCGCGAACACGACGCTGACGTTCTTCTTGCGCAGCACCTTCAGCCACTCACGGATGCGCGCGGCGAACAGCGGGTGGTCGAGGAACACCCAGGCTTCATCCAGTACGAGAAGCGTCGGCCGCCCGGTGAAGCGCTCCTCGAGACGATGGAACAGGTAGGTCAGCACGGGCGCAACGACGCCCGCCTGCCCCATCAGCGCTTCAGTCTCGAAGCACTGCACGTCGGCGATCGCTAGATCGTCTTCGGCGGCGTCGAGCAGGCGGCCGAACGATCCTTCGAGCGTATAGGGCGCGAGCGCCGATCGCAGCGGTGCCGATTGCAGCAGCAGCGACAGGCCGGTGAGCGTGCGTTCCTCGATCGGGGCGGTCGCGAGATTGGTGAGCGCCGACCAGACGGCCTCCTTGATCTCGGGTGTGACCAGTACTTTCTCATGGGCGAGCAGCGCGCCGATCCATTCGGTCGCCCAGGCGCGTGCGTTGGAGCGATCGATGTGGCGCAGCGGCTGGAAGGCGATCGTTCGCCCGCCCACGTCATCGGCATGACCGCTCTCACCGCCAAGCCCGAGCGCGTGATGCGCGCCGCCCATCGCCAGCACGGCCGCGCGCGCCGAAAATCCCTTGTCGAAGACATAGACCTGGGAGTCTGGATATCGCCGGAACTGAAGCGCGAGCATTGCGAGCAGCACCGACTTTCCGGCCCCGGTGGGTCCGACGATCAGCATATGACCGACGTCGCCGACATGCGTGCTGAGACGGAACGGCGTCGAGCCGCTGGTTTCCGCATAAAGCAGCGGCGGACCGTCGAGGTGCGGATTACGCGCCGGTCCTGCCCATACCGAGGACAGCGGCATGAGATGCGCGAGATTCAGGGTGTGGACGATCGGTTGCCGGACGTTCGCATAGACATGGCCCGGCAGGCTCGACAGCCACGCCTCGACCACATTCATGCCCTCGCGGATGCAGGTGAAGCCGAGCCCGTTGACGATGCGCTCGACCGCGCGGACCTTTTCCTCGACGCGGGCGCGGTCGATATCGGCAACGGTGATCGTCGTCGTCAGATAGCCGAACGCGACATGATCGCCGCCGAGCGCCTGCAAGGCGAGGTCGGCATCGACCACCTTGTTGTCGGCATCGCTGTCGAGAAGCTGGACCGGCTGGTTGTAGATGACTTCGCGCAGCAGCGCGGTGATCGACTTGCGCTTGTTGAACCACTGCCGCCGCAGGCGAGTGAGCGCTTTGGTTGCGTCGGTCTTGTCGAGCGCAATGAAGCGCGTCACCCAGCGATAGCCAAAATCCTCATGGTTGAGTCCGTCGAGGATGCCGGGACGGCTCGCGTTCGGAAATCCGAGGATGGTGAGCGTCCGCAGATGCTCGTCGCCGAGCATCGGTTCGAGCCCGCCGGTCAGCGGCGTGTCGGCGAGCAGCCCGTCCAGATAGATGGGCGTTTCGGGCACGGCGACGACATGGCGGCGCGCGGAGATCGCACCGTGGAGAAAGGTCAGCATTTCGCTGTCGCCGAGCGCGCGCACCTCGGGCATGAAGCCTCTGAACAGGTCAAGCGCACGATCCGTCTCGGCGATGAAGCCGGCAAGCGCTTGTCGCCAGTCGCGGCCCTTCGCGTCGTCGCTGCGCTCGATCAGCGCTCGGCCCGCCGTGTCCGCCTGATCGGGCGGAGGCAGGAGGGTGAGCGTCAGATAATAGCGGCTCTCGAAATGCGCGCCCGCGCTTTCGAACGCCGCGCGCCGTTCCTCATCGACCAGCCACGACGCCGCATCGGGAAAGCTGCTGTCGGGATAACCCAGCGCTTCGCGCCGCTCGGCCTCGAAATGGAGTGCCCAGCCCGAGCCGAAGCGCTTCAGGACATTGTTCGCCCGCGCGCAGGCGGCGACAAGCTCGGCTTCGGTGGCGGATTCTAGATCGGGGCCGCGGAACCTGAGGACGCGCAAAAAGCTGCCGTCCTTGTTGAGCACCACGCCGGGCGCGACAAGCGCCGCCCATGGAAGATGATCGGCGAGCCGGTCGGCCTTCTGACGGTATTCGCGCAGATTCAGCATGACAGATGCCCCTTCTGGCGAAGGTGGCGGACAAGGACCGGGGCGAAGTCGGGATCGCGCTTGGCGGCGAACACCGCGAGAGTGTGCCCGAACGCCCACATGGCCAGCCCGGCGATCCACTGCTGGAGACCGAGTCCGAGCGCGGCCGCGATCGTACCATTGACGATCGCGATCGCTCGCGGCGCCCCGCCAAGCAGGATCGGCTCGGCAAGCGCGCGGTGCATCGGCGCCTCGAACCCCTCGATATGGCTGGCGCCATAGGAATTTGGCGCGTTCACGAGATGAGCGCCCCGCCGCCGAAGCTGAAGAAGCTGAGGAAGAAGCTCGACGCCGCAAACGCGATCGACAGGCCGAAGATGATCTGGATGAGGCGCCGGAACCCGCCTGCCGTCTCGCCGAACGCGAGCGTCAAACCGGTGACGATGATGATGATCACCGCGACGATCTTGGCGACAGGACCCTGGACCGATTCGAGGACCTGCTGAAGCGGTTCCTCCCACGGCATGCCCGAGCCGGCGGCCTGCGCGGTGGCGGCGAGCGCAAGCCCGAGGCCGATGGCGGCGCCGGTGAGGAAGATGCTCCGACGATCGGGAATACGGGCAGGAATACGGGACAAGCGCATGGTCATTCTCCTTGGGGTTCGAGGGCGTGGTCGGGAGTAAGGTCGAGGACGGCGTAGCCGCCGTCGGGATCGAGGCCGGCGACGCGCGCGATCGTGTCGACGCGGCGCGCGAGGCCGCGCCCGGCGATGAACACGATCATGTCGATGGCGTCGGCGATCAGCCGGCGCGGAACGGTGACGACGCTTTCCTGCACGAGCTGCTCGAGCCGGTAGAGCGCCGACACTGCCGAATTGGCGTGGACGGTTGCGATGCCGCCCGGATGCCCGGTGTTCCAGGCTTTGAGCATGTCGAGCGCTTCGCGCCCGCGCACCTCGCCAACGACGATGCGATCGGGGCGGAGCCGCAATGTCGAGCGGACAAGATCAGCCATCGTGACGCCGCCGGCTCCGGCAGTGCCAATCGTACGCGTGCGCAGCCCCACCACGTCGGGCGCGGCGCATTGCAACTCACGCGTGTCTTCAATGATGATGACGCGTTCGTCGAGGTGCGCCATCTCGGCGAGCAGCGCGTTGGCAAGCGTCGTCTTGCCCGAACTGGTGCCACCCGCGACCAGGATGTTCTTGCGCTCGACCACGGCCATCGACAGCAGTCGCGCCGTGTCGGCGGGCATGATGCCGTCCCGCACATAGTCGAGCAAAGTGTAGATGCGCGCCGCGGGCTTGCGGATCGAGAAGCACGGCGCGAGGCTGACCGGCGGCAGGATACCCTCGAACCGCTCGCCCGCGCCTTCGCCGTGCGGTGGCAGCTCGGCTGACACGATCGGCGCATTGCCATGAACCTCTGTCCGTGCGTGGCTGGCAACCAGGCGGATGATCCGCTCGACCTGCGCGGGCTCATATTTGGTGCCGGTATCGATCCGGCCTTCGCCGAGTCGATCAAGGCGCAACACGCCGTCCGGGTTCACCATGATCTCGATGACCACCGGATCGGCCAGCGCTGCGGCGATGGTCGGCCCCATCGCGGTGCGCAGCATCGCGCGCCGACGCCCTGCGGAATTATCGGAGCCGAAAAGCGTGTCGCTCATCGCCCACCTCCATTGTCTTTCGCGGAGGCAGCAAGCGTGCGCTGGCCGCTGGCGAGCGCTTCGCCGACGCGGGCAATGAACGCCTCGAAGCGGTCTCGGCCGATCGCACGCGCCGCTTCGTCGGCTTCGGCCAAAGGGGCCTGCACCATCAGTTCATAGCGGATGAACAGCGCCAGGCTCTCGAGCAGCACATGCCCGTCACGCTCGACACGCCCCAGCGCGAGCGACATGCGATCGAGCCGCTGGCTGAACTTGTTCTCCAGCTCGCTCGCCGCCTGCCGGTTGAGCCAGGCGGTGAGCGCGTCGGTGAGGATCGCCGATTTGGACGCGCCGGGCTGGCTCGCCAGCGCCTCGAAGCGGTGGCTCAGATCTTCGGGCAGGAAGAGCTGGTAGCGGACGCGGTTGGGTTTGATCGCGGCCATTGTCAGAAGTCCGGCAGCATGTCGGCGCTGCGACCCTGATTGATCGCGTGAGCGCGGATCAGCGTGCCGGTGGCGCCGGCGCGGTCCATCGCGTGCTTGTCGGCGATCGTGTCGGTGTCGTCGCTGTCCAGGCCGAGCAGGTCGAGCTGCTTTGGCGGCTCGGGTTTTTTGGCGGGTTCTTCGCCGAGGCCGGGGTGGCGCTGCTGTTGCAAGCCGCCGTCCTCATCCGCCTTCGCATCGTCATCGGGCTTGCCGAGCCGGGTATCGGGCGCGCGGACCAGTCCGCTCCAGTCGTTGGGGCGTGCCTGCGGCCGGTCGGGATAGTCTCCGGGCGCGGGCTGCGGCGGCGGTGCGATCCGCTCGCGGAAATTGCGGTCCTCGTAATAGCGCAGCTTCCTCGCGCGGATCGGGGCCATGCCGGAGACAAGGACAAGCTCATCCTTGGGCGGGAGCTGCATCACCTCGCCGGTGGTCAGGAGTGGCCGGGCGGTCTCCTGCCGGCTGACCATGACGTGCGCCAGCCAGGGCGCGAGCCGGTGGCCGGCATAGTTGCGCATCGCGCGCTGTTCGGTGGCGATGCCGAGCGCGTCCGAAATCCGCCGCGCCGTGCGCTCGTCGTTGGTCGCAAACGCGACGCGGACATGGCAGTTGTCGAGGATCGAGTTGTGCTCGCCATAAGCCTTCTCGATCTGGTTCAAGGACTGCGCGATCAGGAAGGCGCGCACTCCATAGCCCGCGAGAAAGGCAAGACTGGTCTCGAAGAAGTCGAGCCGCCCCAATGCCGGGAACTCGTCGAGCATCATCAGGAGCTTGTGCTTGCCCGCCCTGGCGGGATCGGCATCGAGCTTTTCGGTGAGGCGGCGGCCGATCTGGTTGAGCACCAACCGCACCAGCGGCTTGGTGCGGCTGATGTCCGATGGCGGGATGACAAGGTAGAGCGAGACCGGATGGCCGGCCTCGACGAGATCGGCGATCCGCCAGTCGCAGCGCGATGTCACCGCGGCGACGGTCGGGTCGCGATAGAGCCCGAGAAACGACATTGCGGTGGAGAGGACGCCGCTGCGCTCGTTCTCGCTCTTGTTGAGCACCTCGCGCGCCGCCGAGGCGACGACGGGATGGATCTGCGGCGCATCCTTCGTGCCGAGGTGATTGGTGGTCATCATCCGCCGGAGCGTGGCGGTGAACGGCCGCTGCGGGTCCGACAGGAATGTGGCTACCCGTGCGAGCGTCTTTTCTTCCTCCGCATAAAGGACGTGGAGGATCGCGCCGACCAGGAGCGAATGGGAGGTTTTCTCCCAGTGGTTGCGCCGTTCGAGCGCGCCTTCGGGATCGACCAGGATGTCGGCGATGTTCTGGACGTCGCGGACCTCATGCTCGCCGCGCCGGACCTCCAGCAGCGGGTTGTATTTGGCGGAAGCGGGATCGGTCGGATTGAACAGCAGGACGTGGGAGAAGCGCGCGCGCCAGCCGGCGGTGAGCTGCCAGTTCTCGCCCTTGATGTCGTGAACCACGGCGCTGCCGGTCCAGCCAAGCAGTGTCGGTATGACCAGCCCGACGCCCTTGCCCGAACGGGTTGGCGCGAACGCCATGATATGTTCGGGGCCGTCATGCCGGAGATAGCGGCCGCG
The DNA here is from genome assembly GCF_018682675.1 of Sphingopyxis soli. Lineage (GTDB taxonomy): Bacteria > Pseudomonadota > Alphaproteobacteria > Sphingomonadales > Sphingomonadaceae > Sphingopyxis > Sphingopyxis soli. The sequence continues at coordinate 8,782 of NZ_JAFMTR010000033.1, read as the reverse complement.
CGAGCGGCCCAGGAATACGCCGGCATCACCGTAAAGGCCGGCCCGCTCGATCTCGTTCGGCCTGGCCCAGCGCGCCGAACCATAGGTGGTGACGTGACGCGACTGCCGCGCGCGCCAGAGCGAGCCTGCGATCGCCGCGCCGCAGCCGATGAAACCGCTCGCGCCGGCGAGCGCGCCGGCCTTGTCGAAAACATGCGGCGCATAGGCATCGTAGTGATACCACCAGGGGAAGAGCGCCCAGGGACGATAGACCGGCGTGCTTCCAGCCATGAACCAGGCCGGACCAAGTTCGGGCTGGTAGGCGAGCATCGCCGCCGCCCATTGGGTCGCCGCCCAGAGGCCCGCGATCACGATTGCGAACACGACAAGGATCTGGCCGATGAGCAATTTGGTCGGGGTCACGTTGAAGCTCCCGCCCATACCGCCGGATGCGGTCGGGGCGCGGCTTCAAGACTCGGCTATGGGCCGCCCGAAATGAACGGAGCCGCTGGGGGCTGGTGGGTGACCGAAGGAGATCACTCGTCGGCGACTGACTCAATATTCCAGCTCTGTTCTTTTGATCGAGCTATGACCCGAGTTGATGATTCTGCCCTGTCGTTGTCCCTCGAGGTGGCACTGACCACCACACCGCACCGCCGATGACCCGCTACACCCTGCAAAAATCCGAGCTGCAAATTCGGGCTTGCGTGTCGGATTATCAGACATTATATCGCATTTAATGTAGTGAAATCGTGCGAGGCATGCATGGCGACAATCGCTCCTCCGCAGCCCGCGGCAACCGCGTTTCCCAAAGCCGACGCCATTAGGGCGTTGGTCGACGAACTGCTGCAAGTGGCCAGGGCTGAGGCACAGGTGCGCGGAATTGCCCTGCCTCCGGAAAACCCGAAGATCATCCAGGCGCCCGTGCCACTCGACTCCTTGTCCGTGGTCGACACGCTTTGCGCGGTGGAGCAGGTCCTCGACATCGAGCTTCGCGACAGCATCGTCCGCACCGGCGGCTACAATTCGATCGAGAAGGCGATTGACGACCTCCTCCCTAAGATCGAACGCGTCTGGGTTAAGAAGAAAGGGTCGAAGCCATGACCAATCTCGCACTCCGCCAGGAAGGCGACGAGCAGGAGCGGCGGCGCTTGGGCGACCGTCTGCGCGAAGCACGGAAATATCTCGGCCTCAAGCAGGAAGAAGTTGCTGCCTATCTCAAGATTCCCCGGACCGCGCTTACCGATATCGAGAATGGCCAGCGCCGCGTTGAAGCGATCGAACTGACGCGGCTTGCCCGTCTTTACCGCCAGTCGGTGGCCTATTTTACCGGCGAAGACGAGGCCTCCGCGAGCCTTCCCGCCGATGTCGCCCATCTGGCGCGACGCGTTGCGGCCTTGTCGACTGAGGACCGGGCCGAGCTGAGCCGGTTTGCCGAATATCTCCGCTCGCGGTCTGGCGGCGAACGGAGCTGATCGATGGCGTCGGATTATGCGAGCGCGGTTCGCGCTGGTACGATGGCAGCGGGCCGCCTGCATCGCGAACTCGATACGCGCGCACTGATCGAGACCCAAGGCGGCAGCGTCGATGTCTTCGGCGCGATCCATGCCGTGGGTCTACCCTTGCTGCTTCGTCCTCTGAAAGGCCTGCTCGGCGCCTATCTCAGCGCACCTGCTCCTGGCGTTCTCGTCACGACGGAACGACCGATGAGCATCCAGCGCTTCACGGCCGCGCACGAACTCGGGCATTTTTCGATGCGACACGAGCCGAGCCTCGACGATGAGAGCATCCTGCGCCGGATGCCGATGTCGCCCGAACCGGGAAACAACTTCGAGGAAACCGAAGCCGACGCCTTTGCGATCGCCTTCATGATGCCGAAATGGCTGGTGCTCGCGCACAGCGCGCGACAAGGATGGCAGATCGATCATTTCCGGCGCCCCAATGTCGTCTATCAGCTCTCGCTGCGGATCGGCGCCAGCTATGAGGCGACGTGCCGCACCCTGGTTCGCTACAATCTGATTTCGCCATCGGTGATGACCGACCTGCTCCGGACGCAGCCGCGCAGCCTGAAGGTCGATCTCCTCAAGGACTATCGGCCCGACAACTATCGCGGCGACGTCTGGCTGCTGACCGAGCGCGATGCCGGCTCGCGGATCGATGGCAGTCGCAATGATCTTTTCGTGCTGCAGCTCGAAGAACATAGCGGCGGTGGGTATCTCTGGGATCTCGACCAACTGATCGCCAGCGGCTTCGCCGTCGTTCGAGACGAGCGTGAGGCAATCGACGGCGATGGCATCGGTGGTCCCGTTGTCCGCCGTGTCACCGCGGCGCCCGATGCGCCGCGGCGCGGCCGCATGTCGCTCGACGAGCGGCGGCCGTGGCAGCCTGCGCCGGCCCTCACCAGCCTGACGCTCGATTTCGACCTCACCGGCCCGGAACAGACGGGCCTGTCGCGCGCCGAACGGCGGCACCTGCTCGAGGCCGCCTGACGCCCCATGATCGATATCGTCCGTGACCTTCGGCCGCTGTTCGGGCCTGCGCGCGATCAAGGCGCGCGGCCGACATGCCTCGCATTCGCCGCGAGCGACACCCACGCCGGGCTTCGCGACGGCTGGGCACCGCTGTCGTGTGAATTCGCCTTTTATGCCGCGCAGAAACGGGCGGGCAGACCGCCGACGAGCGGCGCACTGCTATCCACAATGCTGGACGCGCTACGGCTCGATGGCCAACCCGACGAGAAAGGCTGGCCGTATCTGGCAGCGGTTCCAGCCGATCATCGACTGTGGACGCCGCCGGCGACCGTTGGCCCGCTCTATGGCCGCAACGGACAGAGGGATGGAACCGACCTGTCATCCATCCTTGCCGCGCTGGATCGTGACACGCCGGTGCTCATGCTGACGATGCTGTCACGGTCTTTCTTCCAGCCGCGCGGTGATGGCGTCGTCGATCCGGCGAACGACGAACTCCCCGAGCCAGCGCAACGGCACGCGGTCGTCGCGGTCGGGCATGGAACCGTGGACGGCACCCCGGCCATTCTCATCCGCAACAGCTGGGGACCAGGTTGGGGCTTGGAAGGCCACGCCTGGCTTACTGAGCGCTTTCTAGCGCCGCGCCTTTTCGCCACGGCAAATTTGACGGAGGAAGTCGATGTATCTTCCCATACCGCCGCAGCCTGACTGCGTTGCTGGCTGGCGCGAGGCGGTCCGGCTCGTCGACCTCGCCACCGGACACCAGGCGCAGAATGTCGTCATCTCCGTGGCCGAGCCGACTGCGCGCGCAACACTCGCCGATCCCGTCGTGGCGGAAGTCGATGCCTTCCTTTCGGGCCATGGCAAGAAGCCCATCGAGACGGTCGCCAACACGATTTTTCCGGCAGCGCTGTACAGGCGCTACGGCGCGCCGCAATTCTTCGACCGGTTTCGCGACAACGTGCTGCCGAAGGTCCGGAGGTCGGGCGCTTGGTCGGGCTATTATTTCGAACGGATGATGGAATTGCCCCGCGCCGACGGCCAGCCAATCAATCAAATCTGGGGCATCGTCGAGCGCCTGCGCAACCCGAACGTCCGAGCGCTCAACAAATTCGAACTGCTGATCTTCGACCCCGCCCGCGACGTGAATGACTCGCCCTACGGCGGTCAGTGCCTGAGCTTTGCCAGTCTCAAGCTGATCGGCAAGGGCGACGATCGTCGCCTCGGCATGACCGCGCTCTACCGCAATCACTACTATATCGAAAAACTGCTCGGCAATCTGATCGGCCTCGGCCGTCTGCTCGAATTCATCGCCAAGGAAGGCGGGGTCGCGCTGGGTCCGCTCACGATCGTCTCGACCAACGCCACGGTCGACACCGCCAACTGGAACCGCGGCGATCTTAAGCAACTCTTTGAACGCTGCGATCAGGCGAGCGCACATCTCCGTGCTGCGGCGTGAGGCGCGCCCAACGGCAGTTCTAGCGGCTCATCGTTGTCATCCGCGACACCGTACAGGCTGAACATGCCCTCGATGAACTCGCGCTGCCCGCCGTAGCTCGGATGGCGGACCGCGGTGGTCGGAATGTCGAGACCGTCCAGCGCCAGGTGAGCGTCGCGCCCGATCGCGACGATCTGGCGGGGCCGGATCATTGACACGAGGGCTTGCAATATCGGCCAGGTCGCCTCGCGCTCGCTTCGCGTGTGGCATCGGTTCGACATCGGATCATCCGCTTCATGGGGATGGAACGGGAAAACGTTCCAGAGCATGACAGGCTGACCGATCCGCTCTAGCACACGCCAGACGATCGCCGCGGTGCGCTCCGCCACGGCGGGTCCCTGCGTCGCACGTTCAAATGCGATGCCGCCCATCAGCGTGCCGGCATGTCCGAGGTGAATTTCGTCGGTCAGCGGTACGCCCGTACGCCGCCCCCCGCGATAGCCGAGATCACGCGCGATCCAGATCGTTTCGACGCGATGATCAAGCGCCGCGGTGAGCAGCATTTCGAGATTGTCGCGGCGCCGGGCGGCGGCGTCGCTGCGGTCATGGACCGTGCAGCGATCGCGCCAGGGATTGAACACTGAGGGAAGTTCGGTCGCCGCCAGGGTGGACACAAAGGATTTCGGGGTCATGACGGCAATTCCTTGATACGCAGGCGGCGATTGGCGAAGTCGATCAGGACGCGGCCGCGCCGATGCTCCTGAAGGAAGCGGAAAGCCGTATAGCCCTGGAGGATCGCTTCCTCCCAAAGCCACAGCGGACAGCGTTCTGATTCGTAGCCGGCGACGAACTGGCGGACATGCTTCAGCATGTCCAGCGGAAGGCCACCGCGCTTCACGTTTTCAAAGTACCGGAGTTGCTGCGCTTGTCCGAAAATCCAGGAAGTTATGCCCTCTTCGATGAGAATCGCCCGAGCACCGTCTTCGGCGTCGTCGAGTTTCGGATCGCTCTTGCGCTTGAGACGGAGCAGCGCACGCAGCACTGGCGACCAGCCAAGCACCGCGACATAAGCGTAGTGAAAGACATCGTGGAAACGATAGTCGTCGGGTTCGAGCGCGTTGTCGGTGAGCCGGTCGCCGACATACACACCGCTTGAGCGTTGATACACGAATGTCTGCCCGCGAACGGTGCGTTCATAGACGTCGATCGCCATCCGCCGCGGCAATTGCTCTTCTGGGTCGAGCGCCGCATCGGTCGGCGCCGGATAGATGCGCTCGCGCGGCCAGCGATCGAAGATCTTGTGAAGATTCTTCACGGCGGCAGCCTCGATGGTAACACCGGATTCGTTTGCCGCCTGGATCAACCGGCGCATGACCGCGACCAGCCGGCCCGCGAGTGCTTCGCGGTCCTTCGCAAGACCGCCCGCCTGGAAATCGTTGATGAGCAGCCCAACGTCGCCTGCCAGCGCGAGCAGGCTATGCTCGAACTGCGGCATCGGTGCCTTGGCAAGCGGAATGTGCTGCGGCTGCAGCGCATGGAAACTGAGCGTTTCGTTGCCGCCCGTCTGCCATTGTCCGCCGTTTGTCGCCGCGGCGGCAGCGATGTCGCTGAGCGCCATGCGGCTGCGCCGTGCGATCGCCGCCAGATACCAAAGGACGTCACCAAGCTCTTCCGCGACGGCGTGAGCGTAACCCAGGTAGGAGGCATCGTCGCGCTGCTTTTTCTTGGCCTCACTGAGCAAGCTGCCGACTTCGCCGAAAAGGCCAAGCATCGAGAAGCCCAGTGCGCGGCCACCGCTGCGTTGATCAGTCCGCGCGGCCTGCTTCGCATAATCCGCAACAGTGAGAGCTTCGAAATCCTCGCTCATCGCCTGCCCTTCCGGCGATCCGATATCGCGTCTGCGGGGACGCTCACGCCATAGGCTTCAAGTGCCCGCAGTACGATCATCCGGATCGGCTCGCGGGAATCGAGCGACCGTTGACCGAGATCGCGTTTCGTAACGGCAGGAATCTGCACCTGAAGATGCTCGTCGCCGACATCGGTTTGCGCTGCGATATTTTTCATGAATCCATGAAAACATAATTTCATGAAAATAGAAAGCCCGAATCCTCCGGATCAGGAGACGCTCGGCCCGCTGCGCTGCCGCCCGAGTGTCCAGTTGATCCCGCCGTCGCGCATGATGCCCGAGACCGATTTACCGACATGGCGATCGAGAACAGAGCGCCACGGCACCAGCGTGAAATCGCGCGACCGTTCGATGAGCGCATGGCGACCACTCGTCATCTCGACTGCGCGCACGAGCCTGCCTTGAACAGCCTCCCCCTCTCTGGCCTCGGCGAACGGAACGCCTAACTTGTCGGAGAGCTGGCGGGCGACACGCAGCAATTCTCGCCGCTGGAGCGCGGCGAGCATCCCTCGCCGATAGACCGTCTGCCCATCCTGTTCGTCTGCAAGCTGTTCGGTGATCAGCCATTGCCGTCGCATCGCCTGCGCTGAACGAACCTCGTGCCCGAACCCAGCATCGCGCACTGGCACCGGCGCTTCGGCGACCAGCTCGCGATCGAGCCAGGTCGCGGCATCGGTTCCCGGTAATTTGTCGAGCGGGATCGCCGACAGGGTTTCAATGGCAACGGGGTGGTCGCGGAACTGCATGGCTTCGAACCTCTCGACCCTGGCGAGATGGTCCGGCGCGATGATCCAGCTTCCGTCGGGCTCGCGCTCGACGACGCCCGAGATTTTTCGCATCGCTTCAAGCCGCCGGACATGCGTTTCGGCGAAGCGTTCGCTGGCGGTCGGATCGTGCTTCAGATGGGCGTCGATCGAATAGCGCCCGCCGTTCGCCGCCGCGATCTCGTCGATCGTCCGATCGACGGCGCGAATGCCGCCCTCGCGTGGCGCGATCCGGACGATGGCATTTTCGGGGATCGTGTCGACCAGCTCGCCCTTGCCGATCTCGGCATAATGGGTGCGCCCGTCGATGCCGTCGACCAGCAGATAATGACGGTCTTCATGTTCGTCGGCGAGCCCGCGCATCACGACGCGGCCGATGATCGGCGTCGCCTCCTTCGCGACCGGGTCGTAGATGACGCGATCGACCGCAGCACGATCGAGCTTCCGCGCGGTCAGCTCGCGCTGCATGGTGCGGATGATGTCGCCGCGCTCGCCGATCTGGCGCAGTGTGTTCGCAAGGTCGGGCTCAAGCCGCCAGGTGCCGTTGCCGACATGCGAGGCGAGTCCCATGCGCCCGAGTTTCTGCAGGCGACCGACGCGAAGCGATTGCTGGAAGGGATCGCCATCGCTCGCGCTGACCAGCCGCGCGGTATCCATGTCGCGGATCAGCCGTCTGTCGATCGCGGTCAGCCGCTCGGCACCCGTATCGCTGCGAAGCCGCTCTTCGATTTCAAGGTCGGTGCGCGGCCCCAGGTCGAGGTTGACGATCTCGATCGCCCGCTGCCGGCTCCCGTGCGAGATATACTCGCGCGCGATCAGCAGATTCTCACCCCGATCGTTTACGCCGCGCACCACGATATGCGTGTGCGGATGGCCGGTATTGAAATGGTCGACCGCCACCCAATCGAGCTTTGTCCCAAGATCCTGCTCCATCTGCGTCATCAGCCGGCGCACGAACGGCTTCAAGTCGGGATACTGGTCGGCGTCCTCGGCCGACACGATGAACCGGAACTGGCGGCGGTCGCCGTCACACCGTTCGAGGAACGCCTTGCCATCGGCGACGTCGCTGTCGGGCGAGTAGAGCGCACCAGCCTCGCCCTCACGGGTCACGCCGTCGCGCTGAATATAGCGAAGGTGCGCCTTCGCACCGCCCATGCCTTTCCCGCCAAGGCCGACAGGCCGTATCTTGACGATCACGCGGCGCGACCGGAACGCGCCCAATCGGTCGCGCGATCTGAGCACCCGCGCAACACTCGCGCCGCGCCCGATCCGGCTGCCGTCGAAACGGCCGCGCCTGCCCGTTTTCATGCCGGCCCGCTTTGCCGCTTTCACGACGCGGCTCAGGTAGCGCTGCTCCTTGCCCCGGCCGCGCATCCGGCCCAGCTGCGGTTCGAACTCATCATCGCGCATAGCGGCGTCCTTCCATGCCGGAATGACGCTCCCCGCCGATAAGAATGGCGCGTCCTCGCCAGAGCGCAAGGAGTCTCGCGATTGGGATCGGAAAAGCCCAGAAAACCGCCACTCCTGGTAACCCTGTCTCGCACTCAAAGGGCGAGTCTCGCAAAAGCCTTCAAAAAACGATGTGCAGACAAACACTTACAAAATCGCGAGATTTTGCCTCTATCTTGCCATCGAGCCCGACTGCCACCTGCCGCCCCAGACGCCCGCTTTGCCTTCCCGCCTTCCCGATCAAAAAAGGGGAGCGGCGCCATGCGGCACCACTCCCGCGAACCTGCCCCTTCAACAGCGCATCGCCTTATTGCCAGCCTGCCTGTTCGGCCTGACGCAGCGCCCGATTGCACCGCTTCAGCCTCTTCTCAGCGGCCCTTAATTCGGCTTCGATCTGCCGCCGTTCTCCCGCGTCATCGCACCATGAAAGCTCCGCGCGAAGCTCCTCGATCTGTTGTTCAACCGACATCTCATCCTCCTGATACAAGCGAAAGATGAGCCATCGCCCGGCGGGGAGCGGGCGGGGTCAACCACCGCGCAGCGGCCGCGAAGCGGGCGACGGGGGAGCCGATTTTCTCGTCGCCGGAGTGGAGCGAAGCGGAACGCAGGTGGCGTGAAAATTGGGGGAACCGTCGATGGTTGAGGCGGTCCGTTCGCCGCCGGATACTCGGTGCTTGCTGAGCGGATTTCTTCCTCTCTGCAGGCCCGCAAGCGCGTTCCGGTGCAGGAAAAGGCCCACGCCAAGCCCTCAAGGCATGAGGAAAGCCCCGCGCCGGGT
>NZ_JAFMTR010000032.1 GCF_018682675.1 Sphingopyxis soli | reverse complement strand
CCGGAAAACACTGAATCAGAACTCAAGCCGCTTGGGAATCCTGTTTATGGGTATGTGACCTAGTTTAGATGAAGCAGAAGATGGGGCTAGGGCTATATTGATTGAGGAAGGTATTTCTACTTTAGTATTTAATCATGCAAAGCAATTGAAGCTTTTTGAGAATGTCGATCGAGGAAAGCTTAGCTTCGATATGCTTAAATCGATAGCCGATTTAACAAGAGGCTATGAGGTAAGCAGGTGCCCGTATTGGCAGTGGGAAGAGGCTATCTTGCAAGGCTACGAAGCATTTAGATTCCTGAAAGAGCATCGAGCAGCGACTGTGGAGTTGAACCTCGACCAGAGGAAGCTTTTGATTTCCAAAATTGAGATTGAAACGAATTAGCCGCCCTTTGACACGAAAGGTGCTGTGATGACAGCTAGGCCCGTCGCGTTTCACGACGCCTCGCTTTTGCGGGCGTGGGTTCAGGCGGCGCGCCATGTAGCTTCACCCAATGAGCCGAGCTTTGTTATGATTGTTTCTACGGATGTCGCGTGGAATCCGACGGCGCAGTCTCTTCGAAATCTCAATCTCTTGGCAGAGCAATCCGGCTGGGAGCGGCCGGGAACAGTTTCAGATATGATCTTGCCACGCGTTGTTTCTATGTCAACGCGACCCACCCAGCAGGCAATTGAGGTTGGCCTCAGAACGTTCGGACGTGGTCGCGCTAGAGGTGCAAGATACAGCGGTTGGATTCACACGTATTTCGAGCGGATGGCTGGAGCTTCGATAGATGCGTCTGGGATTCGTCACGAACTGAGGGCGAACAAGCTTCTTGGAGTTGTGGATAAGCTGAGCCTTTGGAATCGCAATGTTGAGTCAGCCTGCTATGTACATATCGATCTTCCGACCGACGGGTTCCGAACGCGCGGCGGCCCATGCTTGCAGTATGTCCAATTTCGAGCTCACGGCGATCGACAACTATCCGTTGCAGCGCTCTATCGGGCGCATGACTATGGCAATAAAGCGCTGGGAAATCTTATAGGGCTGGACCGATTGGGTCGATTCGTCGCGACCAGGACTGAGCGGACGTTTTCGGGTGTGAGCGTCGTGTCGCTACACCCTTTCTGCGATGGTAAGACAAGGCTGAGGCAATTTACGAATGACGTCGAAGGCATGCCAGGATTTTGAGGATGTAATTGAGCGCGTGCAGGGATGCGCCTTATGCCCAGAAATGGTGGGTTGCACGCGGGTTTTATCTTGGGCCAACGGGTCGCCTGACGCCAAGATAATGTTCATCGGTGAAGCTCCAGGCCGTTTGGGTGCTGATAGAACGGCAATTCCCTTTCACGGGGACGTTTCCGGCGATAATTTTGAAAAGCTGATACAGTTGGCGGGATTGTCTCGACGAGAGGTCTTTGTGACCAATGCTGTGTTATGCAATCCTAGAGATGACAAAGGAAATAATGCTCCTCCTTCTCGAAAAGTCGTAAAAAATTGCGCGAAAAATTTGAAGATTCAAATTGACGCTGTCCAACCGAAGGTCGTCGTAACTTTAGGTGCTTCTGCGCTAGGTGCGACTAAATTTCTTGAAGATCATAACTTTACTCTCTCTGAAAATGTTAGAACCGCAAACGACTGGCTAGGAAGAACGCTCGTGCCGCTGTATCATCCCGGCGCTAGGGCAATGATTCATAGGAATTTTGCAGCTCAGACCGCTGACTATTATTTTGTCGGTGAGATATTGAGGAGGGCAGACAATTCCGAGAAAAAAAATAGAGATTTTTCTAAGCCGTCTTCTTCATCGTGGGAGGTCGTTAGATATATAATCCAAAGATATGAGAGTCTTAGCTTGTTCAAACTTCATAAGACCATGTATTTATTGGATTTTTACTCTTTGAAAGAGTTCGGTAAGCGATTCTCAAATTTTGTTTATATCCGGCAAAAGGATGGGCCATATTGCGTCGAGCTTGGGTCGCGCTGGTTTAAGGCGTTCGGCAATGAAATCCAGACTTTTTCTTTGGAAGGTAAACTGCATATTCGATGGGTGAGCCTTGGTTTATTTCAGGAGAAACCGTTACTGGATGAAGAGCAGAAGCGCTTTGTTGATGCCGTTCTAGATCGAATTGGAATCGTCGCGGACAGCGGGCTAAAGTCCCGCGTTTATCTTACTGAGCCTATGAAAGCGTCCTTATTGGCCGAACGCGCAGGCGTTCGGCAATTGAACAGGCCCTTGCTTTAAGAGGGCTTGGAAAATCAAAGGTCGCATTCCTTCCTCTCCTCCAACCGCACAATCCGCACCACGCACCGCGCCGGGATTTCGATGATCCCGCTCAGCATGATGCGTTCCTCGTCGCCGATGATCATCGCCGATCCGGCGAGGATCTTCACGCAGTCGTCGTCGCGGACGAGGCGGCCGACCGAGGTGCAGGTTTGCACCGGCTCGGCTTCGAGATGCGCGGCGTCGGTCCAGCCGCCATAGGGCTCGCGCGGCTGGATCCAGTCGATCCGGACGATGCGGCCGAAGCGGGCGCAGATGCGGTTTTCGTCGAGGGCGCGTTCGAGGCTCATTGCTCGCCTCCCGCGCTGTCGGTCTTGGCGGCGGCGCCATCGCCCGCCTTCCACGCCGCCCAGCTTTCCTCGCTGTACGCCGCATTCCATTCGCGTTCGAGCTCGGCGATCGTGCGTTCGATGCGGCGGCGGGCGGTGTAGCGTTCGATTCCCGTGGCGCCGCCCCATTGGCTGGTGTCGGCGAGGAAGCCGTGGGGGTGCTGGTACACCGGACGACGCGCGGCTTGCCAGGCTTCGGCGCGGTCGCGCAAGGTGCGGGCAGCCCGGCGGAGGTCGTCGCGGGTGACTCCGGCGGCGGCTGTTGCGGGGGCGGCGGCGGGGTCGGGGTCGCGGGCCTCGCCCTCGACGATATGATCCTCATAGCGTTTGAACCAGAACTCGTCCTCTTCGCCGCCCTCCGCCCCGGGGACGCAGGCGGCGGGGGGCGGGTTCGGGTGCGACAGGTCGCCGCCCTCGTGCGCCTGCCAGTCGATATGCCCCGCGCCTGCGGCGAAGGGGAGGATCATGTCGGGGTGGTATATGTGCCACTCATGCTTTTGCGGGTTGATATAGGCATCCTCGCGGCGCAGCGCGTCCCAGTCGGTGCCGGGGCCGGCGAGCAGGTCCCACGCGGCGCGCTTGACCGGGTCGTGCGAAATCCCGCGTTGATACCCGGTGCGGATGGTGCGGAGGCGGTCGTCCAGTTCGGTTTCCTGCCGACGCGCGCGCTCCGCATGGTCGCGCATTTCAGCCTGCTGCGCGGCTTGTCGCTCGGCCTCCCACTCGGCGCGCCATGTCTCGCGCAGGCGGCGGACCGCGTGCGGGATCGCGGTGGCGGGGCGGCCGTCGGCGGGGTCGATGCCGCCGAAACTCGCGGGAAAGCGGCTGGCGGCGATATGCTGCATCGCGCGGACGTTCGGGCGGCGGCGCTCGAGGATCACCCGACCCCGCTTCGAGATCGTCTCGGGCACGCCATAGATGGCATATTCCATGAGCAGGTCGGCGACGCGGCGCGCGCCCGCCTCCACCGCGCGGTCCCACGCCGCGGCGAAACTTTCCGCGCCGTCGCGCTTGCGGAGCTGGTAGAGCGCGGAGGTGCTGTGGCCGATCGCCTTTGCCGCGATGCTGACCGCGCCGGTCGCCGCGAGCTGCGCGATGAACAGGCGCTGTTTCTGCGCGTTGATGCCCGACCAGCGCTTCGCCTGTTGCTCGACGGGGGTGAAGGCAAGCTCTTCGGGGAGCTCGTCGGCCGCGATTTCGTCCATCGCTTCGGGGTTGGCGGGGAGGGGCGGGAGAATTTCCTGTCGCATGACGATGCTCCTTGGTTTGTGATGTGACCATCACGAACCATATTGGAACATTGTAGGAAAGCGGATTCGGGTGCGGGGGACTCAGCCCGCGAGTCGGCCGCGCTGTGCCGGTCGCCGGTCGGCGGCGAGAAGCTGGCCGAGCGCCGTTTCCATGAAGTGGACGAGATCCCGCTCGGCCATGGTGTCGTCGCCGGCGCCGGCGATCGGCGCCCCGGCGCTGTGGTGCATCAGCGCGCCGCCGGCGGAGGGACGGTCGAGCGTGCGCGCGACGATCGAAATGTCGAAGGCGCCGAAGGAGAGGCGCGCAAGGGTGGCGGGGGCGAGCTCCCCCGATGCGGCGAGCTTCTGTCCGCGATGCGCCACGACCGAATAGCCAAGGCTCGCGGCGCGCGGATCATAGTCGGCGATGGCGAGGTCGCGGTCCGACGGCGCGCCCTTGAGGTCGTAGGCATTCGCCCGAAGATCGGGGACGAGGCGCGAGAAGACCGGTCAGGCGCGGACGGCGTCGTTGTCGCCCGCAAAGGCCGCAAGCGCGACGATCCGCCGGTCCGAAAGCCGGAGCGAATGCTTGACCGTGACGCGACCCGACACGGGGTCGATGTGGAGCGAATAGCGCTGTTCGACGGCGCGGTGCATCTTGCCGCCGATCGCGATCGGATATTCGCTGCCGCGCAGGACGAGCAGCAGGTTGCCGCCGCCAAGCTCGCGAATCGCGAACAATAGCTTCGGCACGCCGTTGCACGACGCGGTGACGCGGCACTCTTTTTTAGCCATGGAATTTCTGCGCGACCTCGGCGCGGCGACGGGCCGCGAACGGCCGATCATGCTAAAAGTCCTGGCTGCTGGCAAGGTCTTCGGCATGTTCGGCAATTTGCCGTGCGGGCTGGTCGCCCGACAGCGCATAGGCCGTGCCGTCGTGCGACCAGAAACCGACCGCCTGCCCGTCGACCACCTCGGTCTGGGGAGTCTCGGGAATGTCGGCCGAGGTGCGCGCCGCGAACAGTGACACGGGCTCGTCGGCGCCCGTGTCGATCACCATCTGCAGGCTGGGACCATAGTCGGACGGAAAGACCTGCGCATCGAGGATGCGCCAGTCCGAGGGCAAGGCGGGAACTTCAATCCGCGTCGCGCGATGGACGGCCTGGCGATCGAAATGCGCAGCCTCGGGCTGCGAGGGCATATCCGCGCGCATCAGCGCCGTCCGCTTCGACATCAGGGCTTCTTCGACGAGCGCGGGGACCGCGGCTCTGGCGCGCGGAGCGAAGCTGGCAACCTGCCAGGTCGCGGCGGCGAACACCGCGACGCCGACCGCGGCGCCGACGGGCAGCGCGCGGGCGAGCGCGGCGACGATCCGCCTGCGCCCGAGCGCTGCGTCGAGTCGCCGCGCCTCGTCAGCAAGCCGGGGCGGAACGGGACGGTCTTCGGTTTCGGCGAGCGCGCGCATCGCATCGCGCAGCCGAAGATCGGCGACGATGCGCGCGGCGACGTCGGGATGGCGGACGAGATAGTCGGCTACCTCGAGCCGACCCGCCGCGTCGAGCTGGTCGTCGACATAGGCCTGCAGATCGGTTTCAGTGATGACAGCCTGTTTCATGATGTCAGCTCTCCACTATACGCAGCGCGACCGGGGGGCGGCTGTCGCCGGCCTCGCCGCTTTCGATCGCGCGGAGGCGGGCGCGGGCGCGCGAGAGGCGCGAGATGAGCGTGCCGATCGGGATGCCGATCGCGTCCGCCGCCTCCTGGTAGGAAAGGCCATCGACCGCCACGAGATGGAGCACCTGCCGCTGCTCCGGGGACAAGCGGTCGAGAGCCTCCGCGATCTCGCGCAGGCGGACAGAATGCTCCTGCGGCGATGCCTCGGCAGCGGCGGGAGCGGTGCCGGTCCGGTGGCGTTCGCGGACCGCATCGTGGCGGGTGCGGCTGATGAAGCTGTTGTGAAGGATCGTGAACAGCCAGACGCGCAGCGACCGTCCTGGCTGATATTGGCCAATATGGGCATAGGCCGACGCGAGCGTTTCCTGGACGAGATCCTCGGCATCGCTTTGGTCGCGCGCCAGCCGCCGCGCATAGCGCATCAGCGCGGGCAGCAACTCGACAATGCGAGGCGGCGGAATGGTCATGTGACATCTACGCGCATCCCGGCCTTTTAATCCACCTTGGACCATATTCGGGCGCGAGGATCGCGACCCAGCAACGGGATTGCGGGCGGACCGCACCCGGATTAGCTTCGCTTCCGTCCCATCCGTAAAGAGCGTCCGTTATGACCGAAGCCCGTGCAAGGCCGATCGACGGCATCGTCATCCACAGCGCGCTGAGCGACGGGACGCGCGTGTGCCTGCGCACGATCAAGCCCGACGACGAGGAGCGCATTCGCGACGGGATCGCCAGGCTGTCGGCCGAATCGCGCTATTTGCGCTTTTTCTCGCCCGCGCCGGCCTTGCCCGACGAGGTCGTCCACCGGCTCGCCGACGTCGACGGGCATGATCATATCGCCTGGGGGGCGATCTGCAGCGAATGCCCCGGATGGCCCGCGATCGGCGCGGTCCATGCGGTGCGCAACCAGCCCAATGGCCGCGTGGCTGAATATTCGGTCGCGGTCCTCGACCAATTTCACGGCAAGGGACTGGCACGCATGATGACCGCCGCGCTGCTCGTCGACTGCCATGCCGAGGGGCTGACCGGGCTCGATGTCCACACCTTGTCCGAGAATCATGCCGCGGTGCGCCTCGTCCATGCCTTGGGCGGGACGTGGAAGGGCGAGAGCGCCGGGGTAGCCGAATATTGTCTCGATGTCGGAGCGGCGATCGCGGCGCTGCGTGCCGACACCGATGCGCCCGGCGTCCAGCATGTGTTCGAGCAGTTGGGCGTTTGAAGGTTTCGGCCTAGGTCACCGACTCATTATGCCGCAACCAAATCCTGATTGATGCGAGCTGGATGGAAGCGA
>NZ_JAFMTR010000031.1 GCF_018682675.1 Sphingopyxis soli | reverse complement strand
TCCGGCGCCGCGCCGAAGGAAACGGCAGACCATGGACCCTGAAACAAGTTCAGGGTGACGATGAAAGAGGCGATGCAGGATAGGTCAGCTTTCGGTCGAAACCCCCCATTTTCCCTACAGCAGCTCCAGGCTTCCCAGCGCCAGCGCCTGTCGCGCCGGGCGTTCGGCCATGACCGCGAACATCTCGTCGCCGCGCGCGGTGCGCTCGACATTCATCGACGCGAACACCGCCATGAAATAGCCGCTGAGCGCGCCGACGCGATAGTCGGTCCAGAGCGCGGCCGCGTCGGGGGCGATCCCGCGTGTGCGGAGTGCCGCGATCCAGTGGTCGAAGGCCGGGCGGTCGGCGGCCGCCCGCTCGAACGGATCGGCGATGCTGGTGCCGACCAGATAGGCGAGGTCGGTCGCGCCGCTGCCCCGTCCCAGCGTCTGCCAGTCGACGAGCCAGCAGCGCTCGCCGCCGGGCGCGAAGAGGATATTGTCGATGCGCAGGTCGCCGTGAACGATCGTGCGCGCGGATGGCTGCCGCGACAGATAGGCGTCGAGCCGGTCGACGATCCCGGCGCCGAGGTCGAGCACCGCGGGCGCGAGCCGCGTCGCATAGCGTTCGCGAAAGCCCATATAGAGCTGCGGGAAAAGCGAGCGGATCACATCGCCGTTGTCGCGTGCGAGCCAGGGCAAGGTATCGAGCCGTGGATCGTTCCAGAGCAGCGCGTGCAGCCCCGCCGCTGCCTCTATGCACGGCGCCAATCCCGCCAGCCCGAGACCCGCGAGCTGGTCGCCCTGCCGCGCCGGCGCGAGGTCGGAAAGGATCAGGATGAAATCGACATCGTCGGCGGCAATCTCCGCATGATGGCACACCGGCGCTGCGACCCCGCTGCCCGCCGCGAGTTCGCGGTACCAGCTCACTTCCTTGACGTAGGTGCCGGTGAGCCTGGCGATGTGGCGGCTCGCTTCATCGTGGCTTGGGCATTTGGCGATGACCGAGGCGGGCGCGTCGACCCCGCCCGCCCAGTCGAGCGTCAGGCGAAAGCTGTCGCACATCTGCCCGGTGCCAACCTTGGCGACGGTAAAGCCACGGAGCGCGGTCGATTCCTGGCCGAGTTTGCCGGCGAGCCACGCGGGCGACATCGCCTCGGGCGAGGTCGGGAAGCTCAAGCGACGGGGTCCAGCAAGCCGGAAAGGCCGCTCGGTGCGTGCGGGCCGACGAACAATTGTTCGAGCACACCGACGCCGCGATGCGTCCCGCCGCCGTCGGTCAGTTCGGCGGTCGCGAGCGCCTGGATATGCATTGCGAGCGGGTTGCCCCAGCCGCGCTCGGCCTCGGTCAGGCGGTCGTGGGCGACGGCAGGCTCCGCGCCATGATCGAGGCCATGCCCCCACAGCGGATGCGTGTAGCCGAGCCCGCTCATCGCGAAGACGGCACCGTCGGGGCTCAGCATCAACGACCGGCCGCCGCCGAGGTCCGCCGTCATCCGGGCGAGCCGCCGCGTGCCCGGCTGCCACCCGACGGTAAAGGTCGCGGCGTCGAAATGCTGCTCGGCGCCGCCGTCGGCGACGATCACCGCACGGCGGTTCCACGGCTTGCCTTCGCCATCGTCGTTGCTGTGGAAGAAGAGCGAGCGATCGGCAAAATTGCACGGCGTCCACAGCCAGAAGAATTGGGTGAAATTGCCCTCGGGCGGCGGCTGCGGCTCGCTCGCGCCGACCGGACGCACGCCCCAGCTCCGGTCGCGCGTGCCGCTCCAGCCGTCGCCGACCGCGGTGCGCTGCCCGTCGACCGACAGCCAGCCCGACCAGCGGCCGTTCTGCGTCATGCGCGTATAGTCCATGAACAGCCGCGTGCCGTTGCGGCGGATGAAGCGCGGTTCCTCGATCGGGAAATGGCGGCCGGTAAAGACCAGTTCGGCGGCAAGCGGGCCGTCGTTCGCCGCGATGCGCAGGGTCAGGCTTTCGAGCGGCGCGTCGATGCCGATGGCGATCGGCCCGACCGACAGGTCGAGCCGTTCGCCGCCCGAACGGCGGCTGGCGCGCAGATTATACTGCACCGCGTCGACGATGACGCAGAAACTCGCGTCAACGATGCCGAGCTGCGGATAGAAGCCCATCGCGGCGGCGAAGAAAACCGATCCGTCCGGGCTGTAGCCGTTGAAGAAATAGCGGTCGTAGAAGTTGCGGTCGGTCCCCGCGAACGCAACCGGTTCGCTGGTCTGGTGGAGCGGAAAGTCGTCGCCCTTGGTCAGCATATGTCCTCGTCCCGTTTTTTGTTGCAACGTATCGCGGGACTTGACGGAAGGGAAGGGATGTCGGGTTAGGGGCGATCGCTGCCATTGCTGGCGTGATCCCCGGCGAACGCCGGGGCCGACCGGTTCCTGCCCGATCGTTGCTGTCAGGCAGCCTTGCCGTGCAGCGTGTCCATGCTCACCGCGCTGCCCGCGTCGATCTCCGCCGCCTTCGCTTCGACCAGCTTGACGATGTGCGCGATCATGTCGGCGTCCTCGACATGGTGGTCGGTGACGCCCGAGAGATAGACCATGTGGCGGCCGTTGCCGCCGCCGGTGATGCCGATGTCGGTTTCGCGGGCCTCGCCGGGGCCGTTGACGACGCAGCCGAGGACCGAGAGCGACATCGGGGTCTTGATATGGCCGAGCGCATCCTCAAGCGCCTGGACCGTGCGGATGACGTCGAAGCCCTGCCGCGCGCAGCTGGGGCAGGAGACGACGCGGACGCCGCGGGTGCGCAGGCCCAGGGATTTCAGGATTTCATATCCGACGCGCACTTCCTCTTCGGGTTCGGCCGACAGGCTGACGCGGATCGTGTCGCCGATGCCCGCCCACAGGAGGTTGCCGATGCCGAGCGCCGATTTCACCGTGCCGCCGATCAGGCCGCCCGCCTCGGTGATGCCGAGGTGCAGCGGGCAATCGACCGCGTCGGCGAGCTGCATATAGGCGGCAACGGCAAGGAAGACGTCGCTCGCCTTCACCGCGACCTTATACTCGTGGAAGTCGTGATCCTGGAGCAGCTTGATATGGTCGAGCGCGCTTTCGACGAGCGCCTCGGGGCAGGGTTCGCCATATTTTTCGAGCAGGTCTTTTTCGAGACTGCCGGCGTTGACGCCGATGCGGATCGCGCAGCCGTTCGCCTTCGCGGCGCGGACGACTTCGCCGACGCGTTCGGACGATCCGATATTGCCGGGATTGATGCGCAGGCACGCGGCGCCTGCGTCGGCAGCCTCGAGCGCGCGCTTGTAGTGGAAGTGGATGTCGGCGATGATCGGGATACGCGCGGCGCGGACGATCTTGGGAAGCGCGGCGGTCGAATCGGTGTCGGGGCACGAAACGCGGATCAAATCGGCGCCGGCGTCTTCGCAGCGGCGAATCTGGTCGATCGTCGCGACCGCGTCGCTGGTCAGCGTGTTCGTCATCGTCTGCACGGTGATCGGCGCGCCGCCGCCGACAGGGACGTTGCCGACCATGATCTGGCGGCTCGTCCGTCGTGCGATGTCGCGCCAGGGGCGCAGGCCGGGATTGTGATCGCTCATGACATAGCCCGAAAAGAAGGGAGATACGCGCCGCTCTTTAGCCGCCGCGCGCGCGCTTGGCAAAGCGCAAGCACGGACGGCTCCGATGTTGCCGAAAAGACACAGTTAGCCAGCTAATGCGCAGGGATGCGCAATTTTTGTTTGTGCAATGCAGCAAAATCGGCAATTTTCATCTCGTTCGTCGCTACATGCCCGTGCAGAGGCGTGAGCGCGCACGGCAGGTTGGGACGATCCGGTTTGTTTTTTAGGGGGATCAACCCATGAAGTTTGTCACCAAAGCGTGCTTCGGCATGCTGCTCGCCGCCTCGGCCCTGTCGACGCCGGCTTTCGCCGAGGAAGAAGAAGCCAGCGGCCCGTTCACGGTTTCGGGTGGCATCGCCGTCACCAGCGACTATCGTTTCCGTGGCATTTCGTTGTCGAACGAAAAGGTCGCTGTGCAGCCGACCATAACGCTGAGCCATGAGAGCGGCTTCTATGTCGGCGCATGGGGTTCGACCTTCCCCGACAGCCCGGCTTACGGCAAGTTCGAGCTCGACCTTTATGGTGGCTACAACACCGAAATTGCGCCGGGAACCACGGTCGATATCGGCCTCACCTATTACACCTATCCGGGCAGCGACGACGGCGGCGCGCCGACCGACTATTTCGAAGTCATCGGCAAGTTGTCGCAGGACATCGGCCCGGTCTCGGCGACCGGCACCGTCGCCTATGCCTGGGATCAGAAGTCGCTGGGCAGCGATGACAATATCTATCTGAATCTTGGGCTGGGCTATGCCATCCCCGATTCGCCGGTCACCTTGACTGCCGGTATCGGGTACACCGACGGTTCGCTCGGCCTCGTTGCGGCCGACGGCAATTATCTCGACTGGTCGGTGGGGGCGTCCTTCGCCGCCGGTCCGGCGACGCTGTCGGTCCAGTATATCGACACCGACGTCAAAAAGTCGGGCATCAAGGCGGTCGATACGCTCTACGATCCGACCGTGGTCTTTACGCTGGGCGTCGCATTCTGATCGCCTAGCGGGTCAGCGACCACGCGCTCGAGGGGGCGGTCTCTGGGGGGAGGCCGTCCCCTTTTGCCATGCGCGGGCCAATGCGTTCCGGTCTTGCGCCGCCGCTCCCGTTGACAGCGCCGTGCCCAAATCCTATATCGCGTCCACACCCGATCGTCCGGGAAGCGGCCTGACTTTGCGCAACGGGTCACAAGAATAGGGCGGTAGGGATTTCGAGATGCGTTGGAAAGCTGCGGTAAACCGGCAACGGTTGCTTGCGGCTTTTTTGCGTCTCTCCTGCGCTCGCGAGCTATTTTCTTAAGGCGAGACAATCACTTATGGCGACCAAGGCGAAGTCGGTGGGCAAGGCCCTCGAAGCAACCGCGACCAAGCGAATCCGCAAGCTGTTCGGCAACATCCACGAAGCGGTGGAAATGCCCAACCTCATCGAGGTGCAGCGCGAATCCTATGAGCAGTTCCTGCGCTCGGATCCCTCGATCGGTTATGTCTCGGGCCTCGAAAAGACGCTGCGCAGCGTTTTTCCGATCCGCGATTTCGCCGGCACCGCCGAGCTCGACTTCGTCCACTACGAACTCGAAGAGCCGAAATATGACGTCGAGGAATGCCGTCAGCGCGGCATCACCTATGCGGCGCCGATGAAGGTCACGCTGCGCCTGATCGTCTTTGAAGTCGACAGCGAAACCGACACCCGTTCGGTGCTCGATATCAAGGAGCAGGACGTTTACATGGGCGACATGCCGCTCATGACCGAGAACGGCACCTTCTTCGTCAACGGCACCGAGCGCGTCATCGTCTCGCAGATGCACCGTTCGCCGGGTGTGCTGTTCGACCACGATCGCGGCAAGACCCACTCGTCGGGCAAATATCTGTTCGCAGCGCGCGTCATTCCGTACCGCGGTTCGTGGCTCGACTTCGAATTCGACGCCAAGGACATCGTCAACGTCCGCATCGACCGCAAGCGCAAGCTGCCGGTCACCAGCCTGCTCTATGCGCTGGGCATGTCGGGCGAGGAAATCCTCAACTATTTCTACGACCGTCTGGTGTTCGAGCGCGCCTCGAACGGCTGGAAGGTGCCGTTCGTCGTCGAAAACTGGCGCGGTTCGAAGCCCGCGTTCGATGTCGTCGACGCCAAGACCGGCGAAGTCGTCTTCGCCGCCGGCCACAAGATCAGCCCGCGCCTTGCCAACAAGGCGGCGAAGGACGGTCTCGACACGCTGCTGATCCCGACCGAGGAAATCTTCGGCCGCTATTCGGCTTATGACCTGATCAACGAGGCGACCGGCGAGATCTACATCGAAGCCGGCGACGAAGTGACCGCCGACAATCTCGAAAAGCTCGACGCCGCCGGGATCGACAAGCTCGTCCTGCTCGACATCGACCACAACAACACCGGCCCCTGGATCCGCAACACGCTGAAGGCCGACAAGGCCGAGGACCGCGACCAGGCGCTTTCGGACATCTACCGCGTCATGCGCCCCGGCGAACCGCCGACGCGCGAAACCGCGGAAGCGCTGTTCGGCGGCCTGTTCTTCGACCCCGAGCGCTATGACCTGTCGGCCGTCGGCCGCGTCAAGCTCAACATGCGCCTCGGCCTCGATGCCGAGGATACGGTCACGACGCTGCGCAGCGAGGACATCCTCGCTGTCGTCAAGGAGCTGGTGAACCTGAAGGACGGCAAGGGCGAGATCGACGATATCGACAATCTCGGCAACCGCCGCGTCCGTTCGGTCGGCGAGCTGCTCGAGAACCAGTATCGCGTCGGCCTGCTCCGCATGGAGCGCGCGGTGAAGGAGCGCATGTCGTCGGTCGACGTTTCGACGGTGATGCCGAACGACCTGATCAACGCGAAGCCCGCGGTCGCCGCGGTGCGCGAATTCTTCGGCTCGTCGCAGCTCTCGCAGTTCATGGACCAGACCAACCCGCTCTCCGAAGTGACGCACAAGCGCCGCGTTTCGGCGCTCGGGCCGGGCGGTCTGACCCGCGAGCGCGCGGGCTTCGAGGTTCGCGACGTTCACCCGACCCACTATGGCCGCATCTGCCCGATCGAAACGCCCGAAGGCCCGAACATCGGCCTGATCAACAGCCTCGCGACCTTCGCGCGCGTCAACAAATATGGTTTCATCGAGACGCCGTACCGCAAGGTCATCGACGGCAAGGTGACCAACGAGGTCGTCTATCTGTCGGCGATGGAGGAATCGAAGCACACGGTCGCGCAGGCGAACGCCGACCTCAACCCCGACGGCAGCTTCATCGACGAGCTGATCTCGGCGCGCGAGGCGGGCGAATTCCTGATGGCGCCGCGTGACCAGATCACCCTGATGGACGTGTCGCCGAAGCAGCTCGTTTCGGTCGCGGCGTCGCTGATCCCGTTCCTCGAGAACGACGACGCCAACCGCGCGCTGATGGGTTCGAACATGCAGCGTCAGGCCGTTCCGCTGCTTCGCGCCGAGGCTCCGGTCGTCGGCACCGGCATGGAAGGCACCGTGGCGCGCGACTCGGGCGCGGCGATCGCGGCGCGCCGCGGCGGCGTGATCGACCAGGTCGACGCGACGCGTATCGTCATCCGCGCGACCGACATGGTCGAACCCGGCAAGTCGGGCGTCGACATCTATCGCCTCCAGAAGTTCCAGCGTTCGAACCAGTCGACCTGCATCAACCAGCGTCCGCTGGTGAAGGTCGGCGATGTCGTCCGCTCGGGCGACATCATCGCCGACGGTCCCTCGACCGAGCTTGGCGAACTGGCGCTCGGCAAGAATGTGCTCGTCGCGTTCATGCCGTGGAACGGCTACAACTATGAGGACTCGATCCTCATCAGCGAGCGCATCGTGAAGGACGACGTCTTCACCTCGATCCACATCGAGGAATTCGAAGTCACTGCCCGCGACACGCGCCTCGGGCCGGAGGACATCACCCGCGACATCCCGAACGTCGGCGAGGAAGCGCTTCGCAACCTCGACGAAGCGGGCATCGTCTATATTGGTGCCGAGGTCGGCCCGGGCGACATTCTGGCCGGCAAGATTACCCCCAAGGGTGAATCGCCGATGACGCCGGAAGAAAAGCTGCTGCGCGCCATCTTCGGTGAAAAGGCCAGCGACGTGCGCGACACCTCGCTCCGCCTGCCGCCGGGCGTGTCGGGTACGGTCGTCGAAGTCCGCGTCTTCAACCGCCACGGTATCGACAAGGACGAACGCGCGATCGCGATCGAACGCGAGGAAATCGAGCGCCTGAAGCAGGACGCCGACGACGAGCGCGCAATCCTCAACCGCGCGACCTTCTCCAGCCTCAAGGAACTGCTGGTCGGCCAGACCACCAGCGCGGTTCCGAAGGGCCTGAAGAAGGGCGACGTGATCACCGAGGACATGCTGGTCGACCTCGACCGCGCCGACTGGTGGAAGCTGGCGGTTGTCGACGACACCGCCCAGACCGCCCTCGAAGCGATCAAGGCGCAGTATGACGAAGCGATCAAGCGCATCAACGCGAAATATGAGGACCGCGTCGAAAAGCTGCAGCGCGGCGATGAGCTCGCCCCCGGCGTGCTCAAGATGGTCAAGGTTTTCGTCGCCATCAAGCGCAAGCTGCAGCCGGGCGACAAGATGGCCGGCCGTCACGGCAACAAGGGCGTCATCAGCCGCATCCTGCCGAACGAGGACATGCCGTTCCTCGAAGACGGGACGCCGGTCGACATCGTGCTGAACCCGCTGGGCGTGCCGTCGCGCATGAACGTCGGCCAGATCCTCGAAACGCACCTTGGCTGGGCTTCGCGCGGCCTCGGGCGGCAGGTGACGCAGGCGCTGGAGGATTGGCGCGACGCCAATCCCGACGCGACCGGCGGCCAGATGCCCGAAGCGGTGCGCGACACGCTGGAGCGTGTCTATGGCGCCGAATATGTCGACGACATCAAGGCGCGCAACGCCGACAGCGTCGTCGAACTCGCCGAGAATCTGAAGGTCGGGGTGCCGTTCGCGACGCCGGTATTCGACGGCGCGAAGGAAGCCGATGTGACCAACATGCTGACCCTCGCGGGCCTGCATGAATCGGGTCAGTCGGACCTGTATGACGGGCGCACCGGCGACAAGTTCGATCGCAAGGTGACCGTGGGCTACATCTATATGCTGAAGCTCCACCATCTCGTCGACGACAAGATCCACGCGCGTTCGATCGGGCCGTACAGCCTCGTCACCCAGCAGCCGCTGGGCGGCAAGGCGCAGTTCGGTGGCCAGCGCTTCGGTGAAATGGAGGTCTGGGCGCTCCAGGCCTATGGCGCGGCGTACACGCTGCAGGAAATGCTGACGGTGAAGTCCGACGACGTGATCGGCCGCACCAAGGTTTACGAAGCGATCGTCAAGGGTGACGACACCTTCGAGGCCGGCATTCCCGAAAGCTTCAACGTGCTCGTCAAGGAAATGCGCTCGCTGGGCCTCAACGTCGAGCTTTCGTCCTATGCGGACGAAGACGAAGGCGAAGGTCCGGACGCTCTTCCCGAAGCCGCCGAATAAATATCCCACCCCTCCCCTTCAGGGGAGGGGCCGGGGGTGGGGGCTATCGGCCAAGAGCAAGGCCGCAGCCCTCCACCCCAACCCCTCCCCTGAATGGGAGGGGCTAAGCGAGGAACCAGACAAATGAACCAGCTTACCAACTTCATGAACCCGGTCGCGAAGCCCGAAACCTTCGACATGATCAAGATCGGCATCGCGAGCCCGGAGCGCATCCGTTCGTGGTCGTTCGGCGAGATCAAGAAGCCCGAAACGATCAACTACCGCACGTTCAAGCCCGAGCGTGACGGCCTGTTCTGCGCGCGCATCTTCGGTCCGATCAAGGATTACGAGTGCCTGTGCGGCAAGTACAAGCGCATGAAATACAAGGGCATCGTCTGCGAAAAATGCGGTGTCGAAGTCACGGTGACCAAAGTCCGCCGCGAGCGCATGGGCCATATCGAGCTCGCCGCGCCGGTCGCGCACATCTGGTTCCTGAAGTCGCTGCCGTCGCGCATCGGCCTGCTGCTCGACATGCAGCTCAAGCAGCTCGAGCGCGTGCTGTACTTCGAGGCCTATATCGTCCTTGAGCCCGGCCTGACCCCGCTCGAGAAGTTCCAGCTGCTGACCGAAGACGAGCTGCTCGACGCGCAGGACGAATATGGCGAGGACGCCTTCTCGGCCGGCATCGGCGCCGAGGCGATCCGCGTGCTCCTCGAGAATCTCGATCTGGAGCAGGAACGCGTCGACCTGATGGAAGAGCTCGCGACCACCAAGTCGGAGCTCAAGCCCAAGAAGATCATCAAGCGGCTGAAGGTCGTCGAGAGCTTCATCGAATCGGGCAACCGTCCCGAGTGGATGATCCTCGAAGTCGTGCCGGTCATCCCGCCCGAACTGCGCCCGCTGGTGCCGCTCGACGGCGGCCGCTTCGCGACGTCGGATCTCAACGATCTGTATCGCCGCGTGATCAACCGCAACAACCGCCTGAAGCGGCTGATGGAGCTGCGCGCGCCGGACATCATCGTCCGCAACGAAAAGCGCATGCTGCAGGAAGCCGTCGATGCGCTGTTCGACAACGGTCGCCGCGGCCGCACGATCACGGGCGCCAACAAGCGTCCGCTGAAGTCGCTGTCGGACATGCTGAAGGGCAAGCAGGGCCGCTTCCGCCAGAATCTGCTCGGCAAGCGCGTCGACTATTCGGGCCGTTCGGTCATCGTGACCGGTCCCGAGCTCAAGCTGCACCAGTGCGGCCTGCCGAAGAAGATGGCGCTCGAACTGTTCAAGCCGTTCATCTATGCGCGCCTCGACGCCAAGGGTCTGTCGATGACCCTGAAGCAGGCGAAGAAGTGGGTCGAAAAGGAACGCAAGGAAGTCTGGGACATCCTCGACGAAGTCATTCGCGAGCACCCGGTCCTGCTGAACCGCGCTCCGACGCTTCACCGCCTCGGCATCCAGGCGTTCGAGCCCGTGCTGATCGAAGGCAAGGCGATCCAGCTTCACCCGCTGGTCTGCGCCGCGTTCAACGCCGACTTCGACGGTGACCAGATGGCCGTCCACGTCCCGCTGAGCCTCGAGGCCCAGCTGGAAGCGCGCGTGCTGATGATGTCGACCAACAACATCCTCAGCCCCGCGAACGGCAAGCCGATCATCGTTCCGTCGCAGGACATGGTCCTCGGTCTCTACTATCTCTCGCTGGAGCGCGAAGGCGAACCGGGCGAGGGCATGCTGCTCGCCGACATGGCCGAGGTGCATCAGGCGCTGTTCACCGGCGCGGTAACGCTGCACACCAAGGTCGTCAGCCGCGTTCCGCAGACCGACGAGGACGGCAACACCTACCTCAAGCGCTACGAAACCACCCCCGGCCGCATGCTGATCGGCGAATGCCTGCCGAAGTCGCACACCGTGCCCTTCGACGTCGTCAACCGCCTTCTGACCAAGAAGGAAATCGGCGACGTGATCGACCAGGTGTATCGCCACACCGGCCAGAAAGAGACCGTGCTGTTCGCCGACGCCATCATGGCGCTTGGCTTCCGCAACGCCTTCAAGGCGGGCATCTCGTTCGGCAAGGACGACATGATTATCCCGGCGTCGAAGGAAGGCATGGTCGACGAGACGCGCGCGCTGGTGAAGGATTTCGAGCAGCAGTATCAGGACGGCCTGATCACGCAGCAGGAAAAGTACAACAAGGCGATCGACGCCTGGTCGCAGTGCGGCGACAAGGTCGCGAACGCGATGATGGACGAGATCCGCGCGACGCCGAAGCTGCCCGACGGCCGTATGGCCCCGATCAACTCCATCTACATGATGGCGCATTCGGGTGCCCGCGGTAGCCAAGCGCAGATGAAGCAGCTCGCGGGCATGCGCGGCCTGATGGCGAAGCCGTCGGGCGAGATCATCGAAACGCCGATCATCTCGAACTTCAAGGAAGGCCTGACCGTCCTTGAATATTTCAACTCGACCCACGGCGCCCGCAAGGGCCTCGCGGACACGGCGCTCAAGACGGCGAACTCGGGGTACCTGACCCGCCGCCTGGTCGACGTGTCGCAGGATTGCGTCGTGATCGAGGATGATTGCGGCACGACCCGCGGCATGGAAATGCGCGCGATCATCCAGGGCGGTTCGACGATCGCCTCGCTGGGCGAACGCATTCTCGGCCGCACGACGCTCGAAGATGTCACCGACAAGGACGGCAACATCATCGCGGCGGTCGGCACCCTGCTGGACGAAGCGATGGTCGCGAAGATCGAGGACGCCGAAGTGCAGGCGGTCAAGATCCGTTCGCCGCTGGTTTGCGAAGCGACCCTCGGTGTCTGCGCCAAATGCTACGGCCGCGACCTCGCGCGCGGCACGCCGGTGAACATCGGCGAAGCGGTCGGCGTCATCGCCGCCCAGTCGATCGGTGAGCCCGGCACGCAGCTCACCATGCGTACCTTCCACATCGGTGGCGCGGCGCAGGTCAACGAGCAGTCGAACCTCGAAGCCATCTCGGACGGCACGATCGAATATCGCGACATGGCGACGATCGTCGATCAGCGCGGCCGCCGTCTGGCGCTGTCGCGCTCGGGCGAGATCGCGGTGATCGACAGCGAAGGCCGCGAACGGGCGACGCACAAGCTGCCCTATGGTGCGCAGATCATGCACAAGGACGGCGAGAAGGTGAAGAAGGGCGACCGGATTGCCGAATGGGATCCGTTCACCATGCCGCTGATCACCGAAAAGCCGGGCGTCGTGAAGTATCAGGATCTGATCGATACCAAGACCCTGATCGAACAGGTCGACGAAGCGACCGGCATCGCCCAGCGCGTCGTGATCGAATATCGCGCCGCCGGCCGCGGCAAGAAGGAAGACCTTCAGCCGCGCCTGACCTTGCTCGACGACGCCTCGGGCGAAGCTGCGCGCTACCTGCTCGCGGTTGGCACGATGCTGTCGGTCGAGGACGGCCAGGAAGTGCAGGCGGGCGACGTTCTGGCCCGTGTGACCCGCGAAGCGTCGAAGACGCGCGACATTACCGGCGGTCTGCCGCGTGTTGCCGAGCTGTTCGAAGCGCGCGTCCCGAAGGACAATGCGGTGATCGCCAAGATCAGCGGCCGCATCGAATTCGTGAAGGATTACAAGGCGAAGCGCAAGATCGCGATCGTTCCGGAAGAGGGCGATCCGATCGAATATCTGATCCCGAAGTCGAAGGTTCTCGAAGTGCAGGAAGGCGACCAGGTCAAGCGCGGCGACGCGCTGATTTCGGGCTCGCCGAACCCGCACGACATCCTCGACGTCATGGGCGTGGAAGCGCTGGCCGAGTATCTGGTCGCGGAAATCCAGGAAGTCTATCGACTGCAGGGCGTGAAGATCAACGACAAGCACATCGAGGTGATCGTTCGCCAGATGCTGCAAAAGGTCGAGATCACCAACGGCGGCGACACCACGCTGTTGCCGGGCGAGCAGCTCGATTATCTGGAGATGATGGAGTATAACGCCAAGCTGCCGAAGAACGGCAAGCCTGCGGAGGGCCGTCCGGTCCTGCTCGGGATCACCAAGGCGAGCTTGCAGACCCGCAGCTTCGTTTCGGCCGCGTCCTTCCAGGAAACGACCCGCGTCCTCACCGAAGCGTCGGTGCAGGGCAAGGTCGATTCGCTGATGGGCCTCAAGGAAAATGTCATCGTCGGCCGCCTTATCCCGGCGGGTACCGGCGCTGCCATGAACCGCGTTCGCGTCACCGCATCGTCGAAGGACGCCGCGCTCCGTGCCGCGATGCGCAACGCCACCGAAGCGCATCTCATCGCGCCGCAGTCGGCGGCCGAGGAACATGCCGCCGAACTGGCGCAGGGCCCCGAAGCCGCGATCGGCGACGATCCGCTCGGCGCGGTCGAGGGTGAAACCCACGGCACCGACGCCGATGCCGGCGATTATCTGATCCAGAGCGACGGGGAATAAGCCCCTCGGAGCCTGACAGAAACAAGCCCCGCCGGAGCGATCCGGCGGGGCTTTTTCTTTGCCGCCAAACTGATAGCCTGCGCCTTCGTTCGGGAGGGAGTGGGATGATGCGGGCTTATCTGATCGGTGCCGGGCTGTTGCTGGCGGTCTCGCCGGCGGCGGCGCAGGACAATAGCAATATCGAAGGCGAGGTGGTGGTGACGGCGCAGCGCGCGTCGGCCGACTATCTCTCGGACGAGCAGACCGTGGTCGGGCTGCGGCGGACCGCCGATAGCGCGATCCAGCCGGTCCAGTTCACCTCTGACTCGCGCGATGAGGATATGCGAAAGCGCGAAATTCATGCGATGCTCGAAGCCGCGATCCGTCGCGCCGATAGTGCCGGGGTCGAACTCGTCACCGGCGAATTCGAACTCACCAAGCTGACGCTCGCCAACTTCAAGGATTTGGTCTTCGGGCGCGGCCAGCGCCCCGACACCAGCGAGATCGAGCTCTATGTGAAGGCTAGCCTCGCGGGATCGGTCGGCAGCGCGCAGGGACGGATCGACAATTTCATCAAGGCGGTGCCGCCCAACGGGCGCGCGCTGCTGGAGAAGAACGGCGAGATCACGCTGACGATCATCAACCCCGACCAGTATCGGCCCGAGATCGTCAAGCTGGTCGCAGGCGAGGCGCTCAAGACCGCGGGTGTCTTCGGTCCCGACTATGGCGTCGAGGTTGCGGGGCTCAATGAGCAGCTCATCTGGGCGCAGGCCAGCCCGACCGAGGTGTTCCTCTATATCCCCTATCGCTTCACGGTGCGGCCCAAATGAAAAGGGCCCACCGGTCGAGGCCGGTGAGCCCTTCGTTTTTGGGAAATTTGCGGGCCGGTGCGACTGCGCCTGAAAGGCGGGCCGGCCCGGGCTGCGTTACGGCGCGAGGATCGCGACGGTCAGGTACAGCAGCAGCGGAAGGCCGAAGCCGAGCAGCGTCAGGGCGACAAAGGCGACGCGCGTCCACAAGACGTCGAAGCCGAACTGGTCCGCGATCCCGGCGCACACACCGAAGATCACCCCATCGCGACGATTCTTGCGAAAACCCTGTTTCATTTCTTTCCTTTCCATCCCGGCCCGTCGGGACCGGCGTTGTTCGCGGGGTACGGGGGCTGGTTAAGCAACCAGCCCGCCGAAGTGCGCTGCGTTCGGACCGACAGCGGCGAGGAACATGAGAGAGCAATAAGCCGAAGCAACCGCGGCGATCGCGTAGCTCTTGAGCGATTCAACATTGAAGTGGGCCATTTACCTATCCTTTTTCATCCTCCACCCGGACCATCCGGTGGATGCCCGATGTAATGCAGGAGCCGTGCCAATTTCATTCAGCGCCGGTTAACCGCCGTTTTTGAGCCGGAGATAGAATATTTCAGCGCGCGTTTTGCGGTTCTATGGTGAAAATTCCCAATTTTGGGAAAAATTTTATATCGCTATTCGAGATGTGCTCGGGGATGACGGGTGAAGAGGCGTGCGGTGGGCTGGCGTCGCCCCTTATGGTGCGGTAGCGCCGTCGCCATGACGCTCGTCCGCCTCTCGCTGACCGACTTTCGCAATCATGCCGGCGCGGACATGGCGGCCGGACCGGGACTCGTCGCATTGCACGGCGACAATGGCGCGGGCAAGACCAATATATTGGAGGCGATCTCGCTGCTCGCGCCGGGCCGCGGGCTCCGCCGCGCCGCGCTGTCCGACATGGTGCGCGACGGTGCGACCGGCGGCTTCGCGATCTTTGCCGAGCTGCTTGCGGCGGCCGATGCCGACCTGCCGCCGGTCGCGCTGGGCACGGGGATCGAGCCCGCGCATCCCGGGCGGCGGATCGTGCGGATCAACGGCGCATCGGCGGCGGCGGCCTCGCTCGGCGAATGGATCGCCGTGCTGTGGCTGACCCCCGCGATGGACCGGCTGTTCGTCGAGACAGCGGGCAACCGCCGCCGCTTCCTCGACCGGCTCGTCCTCGCGCTCGACCCGCGCCATGCGCAGCACAGCAACCGCTATGACGCGGCGCTGCGCGCGCGCGGCAAGCTGCTCGCCGATATGGCGACCGCCGACCAGCAATGGCTCGCCAGCCTCGAGGCGCAGCTTGCCGAGCATGGCGCGGCGATGGACGCGGCGCGGCAGCGGACGCTCGCGGCGCTGTCGGCCGAGCTCGCCGGCCAGCCCGATGCGCCCTTTGCGCGCCCGCTGCTGACGCTCGTTGCCGCCGACGGCGTACCGCGCCAGGCGCCCCACGATGCCGAAGCGCTGAAGACGCTCTTCGCGTCGCGCCGCCGTATCGACGCCGCCGCCGGACGCGCGACCGCCGGGCCGCATCGCGACGACCTGTTGGCGGTCCACGCCGCGACCGGCCGCGCCGCGGCGCGCTGCTCGACCGGCGAACAGAAGGCGATGCTGCTCTCGCTCGTTCTCGCGCACAGCGATTGCGTCGCGCGTGGACGCGGCCAGCGCCCGGTGCTGCTGCTTGACGAGGTCGCGGCGCATCTCGACCCGCTGCGCCGCGCCGCGCTTTACGACCGGCTGGCGGCGCAGGGCGGACAAGCCTGGCTCACCGGGACCGAGGCGGCGCTGTTCGCCGACATGCCGGGGCCGGTAACGCGCTTTCGCATTGCGGGTGGGCGGATCGGGCCGGGTTAGGTCCGGCCGGCGATCGCCTGCCGGTCGAAGCTGTTGCCGCCCTCATCACACCTGAAAGGCCGCTCCCCGACTCGACGTCTTCCCCTTCAACGAACCGGCGGGTCCACCGGGGGCACCGCGCCGACGGGCGCGACTGGCTCGCCGGGGGTGCGCGGCGGCAGCGCGTTGGGCGGGACGGCGCCGATCTGCATGTCGGGGGTGGCGACGTGCTCGAGGTTGCGGACGCGGGCGTCGATCCGGCCGCATGCGATGGCGAGTTCGTTGAAACCCGGCGGGGTCGAGCGCAGCCGTTTCGACAGCGTCCCCGCGCCGATCATGCGGATCGGGCCGGCGCTGGTTTCCTTCAAGAGGTCGAAGGCGTCATGGACGTGGCCGGTGAGCACCGCCGCGACCCCGCGTGCCGCGAGTTCGGTCAGCGCGCGCTCGCCGCCGCGCGTGAGGGCGCGGCCCTTCGTCCCCGCCTCGACGAGCGGATGGTGCGCTGTCACCAGCACATCGGTGTCGGCGGGCAGCGCGTCGATCGCCGCCAGCGTCCGGTCGAGCGCGCGCCGCGTGACCCGGCCCTTGGACCAGTCGAGCCGCCACTGCGCGCGCGCCGTGGTCTTGAGCGGCACGACCGCGACGCCATCGAGGTCGAGTTCGCGTTCGACCAACCCCTCGATCCGGCGGATGCGCGCATAGGGGCGGAAGAAGCGTGCGAACGGGTTGAAATAGGGCAGATCGTGATTGCCGACCTCGACCGTCACCGGCACGTCGAGCGCCGCGATCCAATCGCAGGCCGCGGCGAATTCGCGGCTGCGCGCGCGCATCGTCAGGTCGCCGGTGATCAGCACCGCAGCCGGACGTTCGACGCGCACGCACCGGGCGAACCAGTCGAGAGCCTTATGATCCTCAAGCCCGAAATGCAGATCGCTGATGTGGAACAGCCGCTTCATAGGGTGGCGACGAAATCGACGGCGCTTGCGGCAAGCCCGAAGCGCGCGGGCGATCCGGTCTCGGTCAGTTCGCCATCATATTCGAGACTGATCGGCGCATCGCTTTCGAGCACGATCGTCTCGCCTTGCGCGATCTCCTCGCTTGGCCCGTCGCGGAAATCGCCGCCCAGCCAGGCCAGTCCGTGGCGCAGCACGTCGATTGTCCCTTCGGTCAATATGCCGTCGGCGCGCACCCCGGCCCCGGTCGGGGTGAGGATGACGGCCGGATAGGCCTTGCCGTGCCCCGCTACGCGCACGCCGGGCGCGTTCATCATCGCCTCGAGCGCGTCGGGCGCCGCGCGCCCGGCTTCGAGCAGCCCCTCCTGGCGCATCGTCTCGCGCACCTCGGCCCAGTGCGTTGCCGGTCCTGCGACGATGGTGATGAACGCCTCGCCGCCTGCCGAGCGGATCGTCGGGACCGGCCGGCGGCGTCCTTTGCCCATCAGCGCATCGGTCAGTATCCGGGGCGCCGGGCGGTCGCCGTGAAGCGCCTTGGACAAGAGGTTGAGCGTGCCGCCGGGCAGCGGGAGGATCGCGCCATTCCAGCCGGCCGCCGATCGGGCCGCGGCGTTGATCGTCCCGTCGCCGGTCCACACCAGCAGCAGGTCGATGTCCCGCTCGCGAAGGGTCGTCGCGTCGGGAACCGCGCCATCGGGCAGTTCGAAAGTGGCGACGAGCGGCGTACCCGCATCGCGGCACGCCGCCTCGATCGCAGCGCGGATCGCGGGATCGTGGCTGCCGCTCCGGATGTTGCAGACGAGGGCGGGGCGGGTGAAGGGACCGGTCATGGCCTGTCCTACGCATGAGCGGGGAAAAGGTCGCCTCCACCCATCCCCGACGGCCCGGACTTGATCCGCAGGTCATGCGTCCCGCCCGCTGCGCCATCTTGTTCGGCGCCGCGCCGCCCTGTAGGGCGCGATAGCCATGACCGCGCGCGCAGCCAAAGGACGGCGTTTGATCAAGTTCATCATCGTTCTGGTGCTGCTGCTGCTGCTGTTTGGCAGCGGTGCGAAAATGGTCGTGGCGGGCGGCGCGAAGTCGCTCAACCTGGCCGACAAGCTGCTCGGGCCGGATGGCGGCGCGCGGCTGCTGATCGGCGATCAGCCCTACGGCAACGGGCCGCGCCAGTCGCTCGACATTTGGGTGCCGGAGAATGCGAAGCAGGGCGACAAACTGCCCGTGATCGTCTTTTTCTATGGCGGCGGCTGGGACAGCGGCGCGCGTGAAAGCTATGGCTTCGCGGGCCGCGCGCTGGCGCAGAAGGGTTTCGTCGTCGTCATCCCCGATTACCGGCTCACCCCCAAGGCGCATTGGCCCGATTTCCTGGAGGACAGCGCCAGGGCGGTGGCGTGGACGCATCGGCACATCGGCGGCCTCGCGGGCGATCCCGACCGGATCGCGCTGATGGGCCATTCGGCGGGCGCCTATAATGCCGTGATGCTGGCGCTCGACCCGCAATGGCTGCGTGGCGCGAAGAGCGATCCGTCGATCATCCGCGGTGTTGCCGGGCTTGCCGGCCCCTATGATTTTCTGCCGATGGAAAAGGGCGGGAGCGCCGACAGGGCGATGGGCAAGGTTCGCCCGCCGGAAAAGACCCAGCCGATCGCCTATGCGCGCGGCGATGCGCCGCCGTTGTGGCTCGCGACGGGCGACGAGGATGAAACGGTGCGCCCGAGGAACAGCCAGAATCTGGCCGCCGCGATTGAAAAGGCGGGCGGATCGGCGGCGCTGCGCATCTATCCCGGCATGGGGCACACCGGCATCGTGATGGCGCTGTCGGCGCCGTTCCGGTCGCGGGGGCCGGTGCTCGACGACGCGACCGACTTCCTGCGCGGGGTAACCGGCCGCCGCATCGTCCCCGCGTCGGACGCCGCCGAATGACGATCCCGGCTATCGTCCTCGCCGGCAGCCGCCCCGGCCCCGACCCGCTGCTGACCGGCAGCGGCGCTTCGACCAAGGCGCTGCTCCCGGTCGCGGGCAAGCCGATGCTCGCCCATGTGGTGACCGCGCTGCGCGCCTCGCCGCACGTCGGGCGGATCACAATCCTCGCTCAGAACAGCGCCGAGCTCGCCGCCGAGCCGATGCTCGCGGGGATCGACGGGCTGCAATTCGAGGATTCGGGGCAGGGGATCAGCAGTTCGCTCGCCGCCGCGCTGCCCGACAGCGACGCGCCGATGCTGGTAACGACCGCCGACAATGTGCTGCTGACGCCATCGATGATCGCGGAGTTCGTGGCGGGCGCGGAGGACAGCGACGTCGCGGTGGCGATGGTCGAGAAAGCTGTTTTGCTCGCGCGCTATCCCGAATCGCGGCGCACCTGGCTCAAGTTCCGCGGCGGCTGGTGGTCGGGCGCGAACCTGTTCCGCCTCAGCGGACGGCGCGTGCTGCCCTTGCTCGACTTCTGGGGGCGGATCGAGCGCGACCGCAAGAAAGGCTTGAAGATTATCGCCGCGTTCGGCCCCTGGCTGCTGCTCGGCACGCTCTTGCGGCTCTTTACGATCCGGCAGGGTATCGCGCGCGCGGGGCTGCGTTTCGGCCTCAAGGCGAAGGTCGTGGCAATGTCGGAGCCCGAGGCGTGTATCGACGCCGACAAGCCCGCGGACATCGAGCTCATAGAACGGATATTTGCCGCGCGGCGCCAAGGCGCTATAGGGGCGCCCCTATGAGCATCGACAAAGCCATCATCCTGTCGGCGGGGCAGGGCTCGCGCCTGCTGCCGCTGACCCGCGATATCCCCAAATGCCTGATCGAGTTCAATGGCCGCAGCCTGATCAGCTGGC
Organism: Sphingopyxis soli; assembly: GCF_018682675.1. Lineage (GTDB taxonomy): Bacteria > Pseudomonadota > Alphaproteobacteria > Sphingomonadales > Sphingomonadaceae > Sphingopyxis > Sphingopyxis soli. Next base: position 15,016 of record NZ_JAFMTR010000031.1, on the reverse strand, counting down.
AGGTCGCGGCGCTCGTCGCCAATGGCATCAAGGACATCGTCGTCGTCACCGGCTTTCGCACCGAGCGGGTCGAGGATCATGCGCTGCAGCTCTATCGCGACACCGGCGCGCGCATTCGTACGCTGTTCAATCCCTTCTTCCAGGTCGCCGACAATCTCGGCACCTGCTGGATCGCGCGCGAGGAGATGGACCGCGATTTCATCATCCTCAACGGCGACACCATCGTCTCGGACGAGATCGTCGCGAAGCTGATCGGAGGCGCGAGCGAGCCGATTACCGTTACCGTCGATGTCAAAGGCGCGTATGACGACGACGACATGAAGGTGAACCGCGACGCCGAGGGGCGGCTTCACCACATCGGCAAGCGGCTGCTGCCTCCTGACACCAATGCCGAGTCGATCGGGATGCTTGCCTTTATCGGCGACGGTCCGTCGATTTTCCGCAATCAGGTCGACCAGATGATGCGCACCCCCGACGGGGTCGAGCGCTGGTATCTGCGCGCGATCGACATCATCGCGAAGGGCAACCGCGTCGGCACCGTGTCGATCGAGGGGCTTGAGTGGCAGGAGGTCGATTTCCCGCAGGACGTCGAAGCTGCCGATGCGCTCACCGCGAAGTGGGTGGCCGAGGGGCGCTACGCAAAATAGGGTTTGAGCCAGCCGGTGAGCGCGGCGATCTGTGCATCGGCCAGCTTCACCGCCTGTCCCAGGTCGGGCTGGCCCGGCCAGCCTGCGTCGGCGACCGTCAGTCCCGCGCCGCTGCGTTCGCCATCGTAACGCGGCAGGACGTGGAAGTGGACGTGCGGGTCGACCATCATCAGCATCAGATAGTTGATCTTCGCATAGCCGACGGCCTGCGTCAGTGCCGCCTCGATTGCGGCGGTCACGGTTTTTAGCTCGGCATGCGCGTCGGCGGGCAGGTCGCCGAACGCCGTCGCATCGGATTTCGCCGCGAGCACCAGCGCGCCCAGCGTCGGCTGCGCCGGGCGGAGCAGGACGACCCAATGCTCGAACTCGGCAACCAGCGTGGCGGGGAAGCCGAATTTTTCGATCGTCGCGTTCATGGCTGCGCTTCCTCCATCCAGCTGACGATCGGACGGCCCGCGCGGTGCTGCGCATAGGCCTGCACCAGGCGCACCGCGTGGACGAGCAGCGAGATGACGGTCCACCACGCAAGCGCGATCAGCCCGAGATCGGGACGTCCCGCGAGCGTCGCGACGAACAGGATCACCATATTCGGGTTGCGCCGCGCGGTGATCAGGCGGAACTGGCTGTCGAATTTCTGCCAGACATGGATGTCCATGCCGAAATCCTTGATGAACAATCCCTCGATCACGCGCTGGAGGACATAGCCCGCGATCACCGCGCCCATGATCCAGACAAAGGTCGCGGTCGGCAGCGCCAGCCCCCAGCCCGCAAGGCCGACCCCCCAGAAATACCACCAGAAGGGCGGGTGGATCAGATCGACGCCATGATCGGCGACATTGCCCCATTTGGACGAGGTGATCGTGCAGCGTGCGAGCTTGCCGTCGACGGTGTCGAGCACCATGAAGATGAAACCCGCGAGCATCCCCCACCAATAATCGCCCACCGCGAACAAATAGGTCGCATAGACGCAGAGCGTCGCGCCGATCGCAGTGACCATGTTCGGGGTCATGCCGATGCTGGCCGCGATGCGGGTGAGCCAGAGGGCGAGTTCGGGCCAGAGATATTTGGTCAGCGCGTCGGTGACGCCCTTGTACGCGCCGAAATAGCTTTTCCGTTCGATCTGGCGCCGCGTTTCGGGGGTCAGCCGCTGGATGAACGGGCAGTCGAGCTTGCGGAGCTGGCGGTTGTAGATTTGCGGATTGTCGCGATACTCGATGATCCGCACACGGTTGTCCTGCGCCGCCGCCTCGGGCGTGCGGCCGCCGGTCAGATAGGCGAGCACGGGTTCGCCGCCATCGACCACCATCGTGTCGGGCAGCGTCAAGAGGTGCCGCAGCCACAGCGGGTCGAAGACATAGGCGAGGTTGGCATAAAGATGCGCGCCCGTTGCATCCGTGCGTTCGGGCAGACCCTCGGCGCGCGCGAGGCGGCGCAGCCGTTCGGCGTTGGTCATGCCCCACAGCAGGGTCGAATTGTCGCCGAAAGCGATCAGGGCGGGCGGCGCGGAGGCAGTGGTCATCACCTGCGCTCTTACCGGCTCAGCCGTCCTTTGCAAGAAAGCGCAGGATCGCCTCGGCGCCGCGCCGCGCCGCGCCGGCGGGATCGCCGCCGATCGATTCGGCCAGCCGTTCGCGCTGCGCAGAGACATAGAGCGTGTGGCGCGCCTGCGCCGCGTCGAGCGCGGCGCCCAGCCCGGCGGGATCGTCGAGGACGTCGCCGAGCGTCCAGAACAGATAGTCGGGGTCGCCGCGCCAGTCGACGTCATGCGCGTTCAGGAACAGACATGGCCGGGGCGTCGCGAGAAACTCGTAAACCTGGCTGCTGACATCGCCAAGATAGATGTCGGCGCCCCCGGTATAGCTCATGTCGAACAGGCGATCGGAGCCGAGGTCGATCAGAATCTTGCCCGGCACCGCGTACTCCATCACCGCCTCGCGCTCGGAGTCGCTCGCCTCGGCGAACAGGCGGACGTGCGGGGCGACCACCAGGTTGTAGCGATCCTGCCCCGCGAACCAGTCGATCACCGCGGCCCCGAACCTGTCCCACGACGACAGCGCACGCTGGAAATGCGGGGCATAGAGCACGGTCGGCCGGCCATTGTCGAACAGCGGCGGGCGCGATTTTTGCAGCCGCGCCATCAGGTCGAGCTTCACATAGCCGTTCACCGCATAATGGCCCGGCCGGATGGTTCCGGCATCGAGCAGACGCTTCTCGCTCTTTTCGCCGGCGACGAGCACGAAGTCGAAATGGCGGTCGCGCGGGTCGAGCATGATCGCGCGGTCGCCCGCGCCATGCGGCGTAAAAACCAGGCGGGTGCGGCGCGGCAGGAAATGGCGGATGGCGGTTGTCGTCCGTTCGGGCACCACGATCGCGTCGAAGCCGCGGAGGAACGGCAGGGCTCCCAACAGGATCGGCAGCCGCGGGTTGCGCATGATCCCCGCATCGCGCAGCCAGCGCGCCGGGCCGGTCTGGCCGAGCAGGGTGATGCGCGGGTCGAACCCCGGATAGACGAGATCGATCTGCTTGAGGATGCGCAGATGATCGGGACCGGCGACCGCCACCTCGACGTCGGCGCCCATCGCCGCCATCTCTGCCGCAATCGGCAGGGCGTGGAAGATGTGGTGCGGCTCGCCGATGAAGGGGAAGATTATGCGCATGATCCTGCCCCGGGCGTCTTTTCGAAATCGAGCGCCTGCCAGCCATGCTCGGCCGCGATGGCCGCCAGCTTCGCCTTGCGGCCGATCAACCAGGCCTCGGTCGCGAGCGCGAACATCGGCGCATCGCTGAGATGGTCCGAATAGGCGCGGACGTGGCTGGGTCCGTCCGGGGCGTTCGCGTCGAGCCACTCGCCGATCCGGCGCGCCTTTTCGGCGCCATAGCAATTATGGCCATCGATTTCGGGAAGCCAGTTGCCGTTGGCGTCACGGCGGTGGCGCGTCGCCAGCACCGCATCGAAGCCGAGCGCATCGGCGATCGCGCCGGCATAGAATTCGGGTGCAGCGGTCGCCATCAGCAGGCGAAAGCCCTGATCGCGGTCGCGCGCGATGGCGGCGCTGGCCCCCGGCGGGACGTCGGCGGGGACGCGCCATGCGGCGAAGCGCGCGGCAAGGCCGTCCGCCTCGCCCGGGGGCAGGTGTGGCCCCAGAAACAGGCGAAAGGCGGCGGGCTTGAAACGGTCGCGGCCATAAAGGCGTAGCGCATAGCCGATAGCGAGCGCGGCATAGAGCGGCAGCAGGAGCAGGCGGGCGGGTGCGCGCGTCCATGCCGCCCAGAGCAGGAACAGCGTGAAGGTCGGCGTCCTCAGCACCGTGCGGTCGAGGTCGTAGATCGCGATGCGGAGCGCGTCGGCAGGCGTCGTCATGCGGCGTCTCCCGGCTCCGCGACCGGGGCATCGGGGCCGATCAACCGTAACCGGCGTCCCGTCTTGCCGAGCGAGGCGCGGTCGGCATAGGGCAGGCCGAAACGCACCGACAGCCAGATCGCGCCGACCGCGATGGCGATGATCAGCGGCAGCGCGACCGCATCGGGAAGGCGGCTCACGAGCAGGGCCAGCACGCCCGCGACGATCGTGATCGCAAGGCCGCGCAGCGCCACCATCGGGAATTGGTGATCGAAGGGGTGCAGCCCTTCGCCGATCGCGAGCTGCAGCATCGGAATGCCCGCCATTACGACAAGGCCGACCGACATGGCCAGCGTAACGCCGGTCAGCGCGTCGACATGGTCGACGAGCAGCCAGCCCGCGCCGACCGCGACAAGCACGCCGAACAGGCTGGCGGTGAGTTGGTGGCGGAACGCCGCGACGACCTGCAGCACCGGCAGCGAAATGCCCAGTACCGCCTCCGCGGCGCGCGCGAGGAGCAGGATGATCACCGCGCCCTGCGCGACATGCGCCTGCGCGCCGAACAGGCTGAGCAGCGACGAACTGCCCGCCGCGAGCACCGCCGCCATCGGCAGCGCGATTGCCGAAATCAGCCGCGTCGCATAGGCATAGATATCGGCGACCTGTTCGCGCCCGCCGCGCTCGGCACTCGCGGCCAGCGGCGCCATGACATAGGCGAAGGCGATACGGACGAGCTGGACGACGCTCGACAGCTTGCGCGCGATCGTGAACAGGCCCGCGGCGGCGGCGCCCGACGCACCGGGGAGCATCAGGTTCAGGATCAGCGCGGGCGCGTCGCCGAACAGGCGCGTGATGATGTTCGACGGCAGGATCGACAGCCCGGCCCAGAAGGTGTTGCGTTCGACCTCGCTGCCGCGCCCGCCGCGGAGCAGGTCGCCGAAGCTGTAATGGCGGCGGAGCAGCCGCACGCTGAGGATCGCGGTGACCGCGAGCGAACAGAGGTGGGCGATGAACAGCCCCTCGAGCCCGAAGCCGAGTGCAAAGAACAGCACCGCGAACACCACGCGCATCACCTGTTCCCAGACGATGCGCAGGCGGATTTCGGCGCCGAACACCATTCGCGCGCGCAGCGCCGAGGTCGCGATTTCGACAAAGGCCCAGAGCGGCAGCGCCCAGACGAAAATCTGGATCGCAGGAGTGACGAGCGCGCGGTCCTTTTCGGCGACATTGAGCCAGGGCGCGAGGTCGGCGGCAAAGATCGCGATCAGCGCCGCGACGATCAGGCAGGGGCCGACCCCGAACAGCAACGCGGTGCGCAGCGCCGCCGCGGCCTCGGCATCGGTGGCGGATTGCGGCACGGTGCGCTGCATCGCGCTCGTCATGCCAAGATCGAAGATATTCTCGATGAGGTTGATGGTCGCCCAGAGCACGGCGTAGAGGCCGAAGCCCGCGAGGCCGAACATCAGGACATAGAGCGGCTGGGTCACGATCTCGACCACCGCGCCGAGCCGCGCCAGCACGGTCGTGCCGAGCCCGCGCGCGACGTGGCGGTTGGTAACGGCGGGTTGAACGGCCTCTTCGCTCATCGGCTGCGGCCCTAGCGGCTTGCGCGGACGGGTGCCAGCGGCTTTCGCCTTTGCGAACATGAACCCCTTGTCGACTCCGTCTTTCGGGTCTAGTCCGACCGCGACTGCATCAAGGGAGCCAGAGACATGGCCGAATTTCGTCTGCCCAGGAACAGCCGCCCGAAAAAGGGCGGGACGGTCCACAAGGCCGAGGGCGCGACCAAAGTCCGGAAGTTCAAGGTCTATCGCTACGATCCCGACAAGCGCGAGAACCCGCATTTCGACACGTTCGAGATCGATCTCGAAAAATGCGGCCCGATGGTGCTCGATGCGCTGATCAAGATGAAGAGCGAGCAGGACTCGACCCTGACCTTCCGCCGCTCGTGCCGCGAAGGCATCTGCGGCAGCTGTTCGATGAACATGAACGGCAAGAACGGCCTCGCCTGTACGACCGCGATCGAGGATCTGAAGGGCGACATCCAGATCACCCCGTTGCCGCACATGGAAGTCATCAAGGATCTCGTTCCCGACTTCACCCATTTCTATGCACAATATGCGTCGATCGAGCCCTGGCTGAAGACCAAGACGACGACCCCGAGCGGCAAGGAGCGCCTCCAGTCGCCCGCCGAGCGCGAGAAGCTCGATGGCCTCTATGAGTGCATCCTCTGCGCCTGCTGCTCGACGAGCTGCCCGAGCTATTGGTGGAACAGCGACAAGTTCCTCGGCCCGGCGATCCTGCTTCAGGCGTATCGCTGGCTGGCCGACAGCCGCGACGAATATACCGGCGAACGGCTCGACGAGCTGGAAGACCCCTTCCGCCTCTATCGCTGCCACACGATCATGAACTGCTCGAACGCTTGCCCGAAGGGGCTGAGCCCCGCCCGCGCGATCGCCGAGATCAAGAAGCTGGAAGCCGAGCGGCAGGTCTGATGCGCCGCTGGCTGCCAGCGCTGATCGCGCTGGGGCTGGCTGGCTGCGCTGCAAAATCCGCCGTCGAAACCGTGCCGCCGCCGCGCGCCTATGCGCACGGCATCGGCGGCGCGACCTTCCTGATCGGCGGGACGTTTCCGCCCGGCCGCTTGCCCGACGGCAACAGCCTGATCCTCTACGGGCCCGGGGGCGCCCTTCTGATCGACAGCGGGCGCCACGCCGAGCATCTCACCCTGATCCGTCAGGGGTTCAGCGGGATCGGGATGACGCCCGTCGCGATCATCAACACGCACTGGCATCTCGACCATGTCAGCGGCAATCCGGCGCTGAAGGCGGCCTTTCCCGATATCAAGGTCTATGGCACCTCGGCGATCGACGGCGCGCTGACCGGCTTCCTCGCGAAAAGCGCCGAAGCGTCGCGCAAGGCGCTGGCCGAGGGCGCGATTCCTGCGGCCGCGGTGCCCGCCGTCGAGGGCGATCTCGCGACGATCGCGCGGGGCGCCGAGCTCAGGCCCGATGTCGTTGTCGACGAATCGCGCGATACGGCCATCGCCGGGCGGCCGCTCTCACTGCGCGTCGCACGCAACGCCGTGACGGAGCGCGACCTCTGGATCTACGACGCGGCGGAGAGGCGCGCGATCGTCGGCGATCTCGTAACCGTGCCGGTGCCGTTTCTCGATACCGCCTGCCCCGAGGGTTGGCTGAAGGCGCTCGACGAGGTGGCGGCTTCGGGGGCCGAGCAGGTCGTGCCCGGGCATGGCCCGATCATGCCGATCGCCGATTTTGCCATCTGGCGTCGCGCTTTCGTCGACTTTATCGCTTGCGCGCGCGGCACGGGCGCGCTTGAGGGCTGTTCGGCCGGCTGGCTGACGGGCGCCGCGAAGTGGATCGCGGACGACACGCCGCGCGCCAGGGCGATGGCCGATTATTATGGCGAGCTGATACGCTCGGGGAAACTGGACGGATATTGCAGGGCATGAATGACGGGATCGAGGAGCCGAAGCGCCGCGAAAATTTCAGCGCCGAGGAGCTGGACGGTGGCTGGATCAGCTGGAACCTCAAGGACAAGGACCGTTTCAACAGCTTCATCGAGCCGCTGTCGGTGCGCTCCGAACGCCCGACCGAGGACGGCCGTCCGCGCGCACGGGTGCGGATGTTGCCCGAGCGTCGGCACAGCAATCTGGGCGACAATGTTCACGGCGCGGTGACGCTGGCGCTGGTCGATGTCGGGCTGTTCGCGGCGTCGCACCAGTTCGGCTCGCTCGACGCCGGCCATTCGGTGACGCTTGATCTCTCGACGCAATTCGTCGGCGCGGGGCGCGTGGGCGAGCCGCTCGACGCGATCGTCGAGCTGGTGCGCGAGACCGGGCGGCTGATCTTCCTGCGCGGCCTCGTCGTGCAGGGCGAAGGCGACAGCCATATCGTCCTGACTTTCGCCGGGACGATCCGCAAGGCGAGCAGGAAGTGACCGGCGTCCTCGCCGCTTATGACCGGCTGGTCGCGTCGGGCGAACTCAAGCCCGATCCCGAGCAGCGCGGCGCAGCGGTGCGGCTCGACCGCTTGCAGGAGGAGCTCGAGGCGGCGCCGCCGCGCGGCAGCCTGCTGTGGCGGATCGCGGGCCGCAAGCCCGACAGCCCGCGCGGCGTCTATCTGTGGGGCGCGGTCGGGCGCGGCAAGTCGATGCTGATGGACCTGTTCTACGACCAGCTCCACATCCAGCGGAAGCGGCGCGTACATTTCCACGCCTTCATGCTCGACGTTCATGCGCGGATGCGCGAGGTCAGGAAGACCGAGAGCGGCGACCCGATCCCGCAGGTCGCGGCGGCGCTGACGCAGGATGTCCGCTGCCTCGCCTTCGACGAGATGGTGGTGAACAACAGCGCCGACGCGATGATCCTCTCGCGCCTGTTCACCGCGCTGATCGACAAGGGCGTGACGGTCGTCGCGACCTCGAACCGGCCGCCGAAGGATCTCTACAAGGACGGGCTCAACCGCGAGCATTTCCTGCCCTTCATCGCGCTGATCGAGGCGAGGCTCGACGTGATGGGTTTGAACGGCCCGACCGACTATCGCCGCGACCGGCTGGGCGACGGCGCGCGATGGTTCGTGCCCGCCGACGATGCGGCGAGCGCCGCACTTTCGGCGGCCTTCTTTCGCCTCACCGACTATCCGCCCGAGGATCGCGCCAATGTGCCGACGCTCGACCTCGATGTCGGCGGCGGGCGGACGTTGCACGTGCCGAAGGCGCTGAAGGGCGTCGCGGTGTTTTCGTTCAAACGCCTCTGTGGCGAGGCACGCGGGGCGTCGGACTATCTCGCGGTGGCGCGCCATTTTCATGCGGTCATCATCGTCGGTATCCCGCGGATGGGGCCCGAGAACCGCAACGAGGCAGCGCGCTTCGTGACCCTGGTCGACGCGCTCTACGAATATAAGGTCAAGCTGCTCGCCAGCGCGGCGGCGATGCCCGACGAACTCTATGTCGCCGGCGACGGCGCGTTCGAGTTCGAGCGCACGGCGAGCCGTTTGTCGGAGATGCAGTCGGACGACTATCTGGCGCTGGGCCATGGCCAGGATGACGCCGCGGGCGGCCCTTCCCTGACGGGATGACGTGACCGTCATCGCGGCGAGGTCGCGGACGTGACGTCGCCCGTGCGCAAGGAAGCCGTGAAGGAGCCCGCCGCGACGAGCGCCTGGCCATATGCTTAAATGATATTGCGAACTATTTGCATAAAAACCCTGATTTTGGTCCTTTTCGCGGTTGTTTCGTTAAGGGAATCGGCGTAGTGGCGGCCCGAGTCTTGGGATCGGAATGGCGGCTTTAGCCCGTGGCCGCGCCGGTCCGATATTGATTGCCGGGCTTGCCACAGAAGGGAGTGCCGCGCGCCATGGGACGCAAGAAGATCGCATTGATCGGAGCCGGGAATATCGGCGGAACGCTGGCGCTGCTCGCCGCGCAGAAGGAACTGGGCGACGTCGTCCTGTTCGACGTCGTCGAAGGCGTTCCGCAGGGCAAGGCGCTCGACCTGTCGCAGGTCGGCCCGATCGCGGGCTTCGATGCCAGGATCACCGGCACGAACGACTATAAGGACATTGCGGGCGCCGACGTCATCATCGTCACCGCCGGTGTCGCCCGCAAGCCGGGGATGAGCCGCGACGACCTGCTCGGCATCAACCTCAAGGTCATGAAGGCCGTGGGCGAAGGCATCAAGGCGAACGCCCCCGACGCCTTCGTCATCTGCATCACCAATCCGCTCGACGCGATGGTGTGGGCGCTGCGCGAATTCTCGGGTCTCCCGCACAACAAGGTCGTCGGCATGGCCGGCGTCCTCGATTCGGCGCGCTTCAGCCACTTCATCGCCGATGAATTCGACGTGTCGGTCAAGGATGTGAACACCTTCGTCCTCGGCGGCCATGGCGACACGATGGTCCCCGTCGTTCGCTACTCGACCGTCAACGGCATCCCCGTCCCCGACCTCGTCAAGATGGGCCTGTCGTCGCAGGACAAGATCGACGCGATCGTCAAGCGCACCCGCGGCGGCGGCGGCGAAATCGTCGCGCTGCTCGGGACGGGTTCGGCCTTCTATGCACCCGCAGCCTCGGGCATCGCGATGGCCGAAGCCTATCTTTTTGACCAGAAGCGCATCCTGCCTTGCGCGGCCTATGTCGATGGCCAGTATGGCGTCGATGGCCTCTATGTCGGGGTGCCGGTGCTGATCGGCGCGGGCGGCGTCGAAAAGATCGTCGAGATCGAACTCGACGATGCCGACAAGGCCGGCCTGCAGGTGTCGGTCGACGCGGTCAAGGAACTGCTCGACGCGTGCAAGGCGCTGGATCCCAGCCTCGCATAAGTTGCTGTGCCCCCGCGAAGGCGGGGGCCCATCGCCGGCGCTCTCGAAATAGGATCGCCGGTGGACCAATGTCTGGAGAGAGTCCCTGCCTTTGGAGGGGCGCACAGAAAACGGAAGTCAGTGTATGAGCATCCTCATCGACAAGAATACCAAGGTCATCACGCAAGGGATGACCGGCGCCACCGGCACCTTCCACACCGAACAGGCGCTCGCCTACGGCACGCAGATGGTCGGCGGCGTGACGCCGGGCAAGGGCGGCACGACGCACATCGGCCTGCCGATGTTCAACACCGTCGAGGAAGCGAAGCATGCGACCGGCGCGACCGCGTCGGTCATCTATGTGCCGCCGCCGTTCGCCGCCGATTCGATCCTCGAGGCGATCGACGCCGAGATCGAGCTGATCGTCGCGATCACCGAAGGCATCCCGGTGCTCGACATGGTCAAGGTGAAGCGCGCTCTGTCGGGCTCGAAGTCGCGGCTGATCGGGCCGAACTGCCCCGGCGTGCTGACCCCCGAAGAATGCAAGATCGGCATCATGCCCGGCAACATCTTCAAGAAGGGCAGCGTCGGCGTCGTCTCGCGCTCGGGCACGCTGACCTATGAAGCGGTGTTCCAGACCTCGAACGTCGGGCTCGGCCAGACCACCGCGGTCGGCATCGGCGGCGACCCGGTCAACGGCACCAACTTCATCGACGTGCTCGAACTCTTCCTCGCCGATGACGCCACGAAGAGCATCATCATGATCGGCGAAATCGGCGGCGACGCCGAGGAACAGGCGGCGCAGTTCCTGATCGACGAAGCCAAGCGCGGCCGCAAGAAGCCGATGGCCGGCTTCATTGCAGGCCGCACCGCACCTCCGGGCCGCCGCATGGGCCACGCGGGCGCGATCGTGTCGGGCGGCAAGGGCGACGCCGAGAGCAAGATCGCGGCGATGGAGGCGGCGGGCATCAAGGTGTCGGCGAGCCCGTCGGAACTCGGCACGACGCTCGCCGAAGTGCTGAAGGAACGCGTCTGATTTTCAGGCCGTCTCCCAATTCGTGTTTCCCCGCGAAGGCGGGGATCCATTGCGCGGTTGCATGGACCCCCGCCTTCGCGGGGGAGCACGGAAGGGAGATGTGAGATGGTTCGGCCAGGCTTTGTCTACATCATGGCAAGCCGGAAAAACGGGACCATATATATCGGTGTGACGACCGATCTGCCGCAACGGGTGTGGCAACACCGTGAGGGCGTGATCGAAGGATTTACGAAGGAATATGGCTGCAAGCTGCTGGTCTGGTTCGAGGCATTCGAGAGCATCCATGACGCCCGGCAGTTTGAGGCGCGAATGAAGAAATGGAACCGGGCGTGGAAGATTGCGCGCATTGAAGAGCGGAATCCCGAGTGGGCCGATTTGTTTGAGACATTGGTTTAGTCGTGTTTCCCCGCGAAGGCGGGGATCCATAGCGAGGTTGCTTGGACCCCCGCCTTCGCGGGGGAGCGCGAGCGTTGAGTATTGTATGGACATCATCCCTGCCTTCGCAGGGGCACAGCGAGTGTAAGATTATGAACCTCGAACGACAAAGCTTCGACGTCGACGAACCGCAGGCCGGTCCCAGCTGGGCACCGAAGAACTGGCCGCCGATCGACAGCGACGACCTGACCGCCGCGCTCGATCCGCAGCAGATGCAGGTTGCGGTGAAGGCGGCGGCGGCAAAAGCCGGCGCGCCCTTGTCGAACGCCGAGGTCGAGCGTGCGGCGAACGATTCGATCCGCGCGATGATGCTGATCCGCACCTATCGCGTCCGCGGCCATCTGGCGGCGAACCTCGACCCGCTGGGCCTCAGCACGCGCGAATTGCCCGCCGATCTCACGCCCGAATATCATGGCTTCGTCGGCGCCGATCAGGACCGGCCGATCTGGATCGGCGGCACCCTCGGCCTCGAAAAGGCGACGATTCGCGAGATCGTGGCGATCCTGCGCGCGAACTACTGCGGCAATGTCGGCCTTGAATATATGCACATCGCCGACATCGAGGAGCGCCAGTTCCTGCAGGAACGGATGGAGGGCGCCGACAAGATCATCGAATTCAGCCAGCGCGGCAAGCAGGCGATCCTGAACAAGGTGATCCAGGCCGAGGAGTGGGAGAAATTCCTCGCGCGCAAATATGTCGGGACGAAGCGCTTCGGGCTCGATGGCGGCGAATCGATGATTCCGGCGATGGAATCGATCATCAAATATGGCGGCCAATATGGCGTGAAGGAAATCGTCTATGGCATGGCGCACCGCGGGCGCCTCAACATGCTCGCGAACGTCATGGCCAAGCCGTACAAGGTGATCTTCCACGAATTTGCCGGCGGCTCGGCGAATCCCGACGACATCGGCGGTTCGGGCGACGTCAAATATCACCTCGGCACCTCGACCGACCGCGAGTTCGACGGCATTTCGGTGCATATGTCGCTCGTCCCCAACCCCTCGCACCTCGAGGCGGTCGATCCGGTCGTGCTCGGCAAGGTGCGCGCCCAGCAAGTGGTGCGCGACGACCTCGACAAGCACGAGCAGGTGCTGCCGGTGCTGATCCACGGCGACGCGGCCTTCGCGGGGCAGGGGATCGTGTGGGAATGCCTCGGCTTCTCGGGCATTCGCGGCTACAACACCGGCGGCTGCATCCACTTCATCGTCAACAACCAGATCGGTTTTACGACCAGCCCGCAGTTCGCACGCTCGTCGCCCTATCCGTCGGACGTCGCCAAGGGCGTCCAGGCGCCGATCCTGCACGTCAACGGCGACGATCCCGAGGCGGTGACCTTTGCGTGCAAGCTGGCGATCGACTTCCGTCAGCGTTTCAAGCGCGACGTCGTGATCGACATGTGGTGCTATCGCCGCTTCGGCCACAATGAGGGCGACGAGCCTTCGTTCACGCAGCCGCTGATGTACGAACGCATCCGCAAGCATCCGCCGGTGTCGCAGCTTTGCGCCGCGAAGCTGGAGGCCGAGGGCGTGATCGACGCCGGCTGGGCCGACGCCCGCCGCGCCGAATTCGTTGCGCAGCTCGAGAGCGATTTCGACTCGGCCAAAAGCTACAAGCCGAACAAGGCGGACTGGTTCGCGGGCCGCTGGTCGGGTCTCTATGCCCCGACCGATCCCGAAGGTGCGCGCCGCAACATTGCGACGGGCGTCTCGGACAAATTGTTCGACGCGATCGGCCGCACGCTGACGACGATCCCCGCCGACCTCGAGGTGCACAAGACGCTGCGCCGCGTGATCGACGGCCGCGCCGCGATGTTTGCCGACAAGAGCGATACCGAAATCTTCGATTGGGCGACGTCCGAGGCGCTCGCCTTCGGCACGCTGCTCAGCGAGGGCTATCAGGTGCGCCTGTCGGGCCAGGATTCGGGCCGCGGCACCTTCAGCCAGCGCCACGCCGTCTGGGTCGACCAGAAGGACGAGCACAAATATATCCCGCTCACCACCGTGCCCCACGGCCGGTTCGAGGTGCTCGACAGCCCGCTCTCCGAATATGGCGTGCTCGGTTTCGAATATGGCTATGCCATGGCCGATCCGAAGAGCCTCGTCCTGTGGGAAGCGCAGTTCGGCGACTTCGCCAACGGCGCGCAGATCATGATCGACCAGTTCATCGCCGCGGGCGAGGCCAAGTGGCTGCGTGCCAACGGCCTCGTGATGCTGCTGCCGCACGGCTACGAAGGGCAGGGGCCCGAGCATAGCTCGGCGCGTCTCGAACGCTTCCTCCAGCTGTGCGCGGGCGACAATATCCAGGTGTGCAATATTTCGACCCCGTCGAACTATTTCCACGTCCTGCGCCGCCAGATGCTGCGCCCGTTCAGGAAGCCCTTGATCATCATGACGCCGAAGTCGCTTCTCCGCCACAAGCTGGCGGTGTCGCAGCGCTCCGACTTCATCGGCGACGCGCATTTCCGCCGCATCATGTCGGACCGCACCCCGCCCGCCGACGCCGATATCAAGCGCGTCGTGCTCTGTTCGGGCAAGCTCGGCTACGACCTGATGGAAGCGCGCGATGCGGCGGGCCTGACCGACACGACGGTCATCCGCATCGAGCAGATCTATCCCTTCCCCGGCGAACCGCTTGCCGTCCGGCTGAAGCGGATGCCGAAGCTCGAAGAGGTGGTGTGGGCGCAGGAAGAGCCGCGCAACAATGGCAGCTGGTTCTTCGTCGAACCCTTTATCGAGGAAGCGCTGAAGGAAGCCGGTTTCAAGGGGATGCGTCCGCGCTACGCCGGCCGTGCCGCCGCCGCATCGCCCGCGACCGGCCTGATGAGCCGTCACCAGACCGAACAGTCGGCGCTCGTCGCCGACGCGCTCGGCCTTTCGGTTCGCGCCGAAATCCGCCGCGCCAAGAACAAAGCCTGAGCCAGAGCTTAAGCCCTAAGGAACGCAAAAGATGAGCACCGAAGTCAAAGTCCCCACCCTGGGTGAAAGCGTCACCGAAGCGACGATCGGCGAATGGCTGAAAAAGCCCGGCGAAGCGGTTGCGCTCGACGAGCCGATCGCCAGCCTCGAAACCGACAAGGTCGCGGTCGAGGTGCCGTCGCCTGTTGCGGGCGTGATGGGCCAGCAACTCGCCGGCGTCGGCGACACGGTCAATGTCGGCGCGGTGATCGCGACGGTCGAGGCTGGCGGCGCGGCCGCGGCCGCTCCGGCGCCTGCCGCCGCGGCTCCCGCGCCGGCGCA
>NZ_JAFMTR010000005.1 GCF_018682675.1 Sphingopyxis soli | reverse complement strand
GAATCAGAACTCAAGCCGCTTGGGAATCCTGTTTATGGGTATGTGACCTAGAGTGCGTTCGGTATTGATTGAATCAAAACCGGCACTCCAGATTCTTGTTTTGCCGTGTTTTCCGGGTCGTCAGCTGATTCCACCTGACTTGAAAACACTCCAGGCGTCGGACGGCGACCTCCCTTCTCAAGCGATGCAGCTTTTGGGGCGGTGGCCGACGCGCCGAATATCGCCGCGGGCGTTCCGACCGGCAAATGGCGATCACTGACGCCCAAGGCGTTGCTAAAACGCCGATATGCCGGTGATCGCGCGGCCCAGAATGAGCGTGTGGATGTCGTCGGTTCCGTCGTAGGTGCTCACGGCCTCCAGGTTGTTCATGTGGCGAATGACGTCAAAACCCGCCGAAATTCCGTTGCCTCCGAGCATGTCCCGGGCCTTGCGCGCGATGACGAGCGCCTTGCCGACATTGTTCCGTTTGATGATCGAGATCATCTCCGGCGAATATTCATGCGCATCGATGAGGCGCCCCACCCGGAGCGACGCCTGAAGCCCGAGACCGATCTCGGTTGCCATATCGGCGAGCTTTTTCTGATAGAGCTGCGTTGCGGCGAGCGGCCGCCCGAACTGGCGGCGATCGAGGCCGAATTGGCGTGCAGCCGCGTAACAGCTCTCGGCGGCGCCCATGACGCCCCAGGAAATCTCGTATCGGGCGCGATTGACGCAGTCGAGCGGAGCCCGAAGCCCGAGTGCCGTGGGCAAGATCGCGTCGCGGCCGACCACAACATCGTCGAGGTGAATCTCGCCGTTGATCGATGTCCGGATCGAGAGCTTGTTGCGTATCTTTTTCGTCGACAGACCCCTGGCGCCCTTTTCGATGATGAAGCCGCGTATGGCCCCGCCATGGGCTTCGCTTCGCGCCCAGACGAGAAACAGGTCTGCGATCGGGGCGTTCGAAATCCAGGTCTTCTGTCCGACAAGCCGATAGCCGCCGTCGATGTTGACCGCGCGCGTCTCCATCGCGCCCGCATCCGACCCCGACCCTGGCTCGGTAAGACCGAAGCATCCGATGAGCTCGCCCCGGGCCAGCGCGGGCAGATACCGCTTGCGCTGCTCGGGCGAGCCATAGCGAAGGATGGGGTACATGACGAGGCTCGACTGCACGTTCATCATGGAACGATAGCCTGTGTCGATGCGCTCGATCTCGCGGGCAACGAGGCCATAGGCGACATAGGATGCCCCCGCGCATCCGAAGGCTTCGGGCATCACGATCCCGAGTAGCCCATGTTCGCCCATTTCGCGGAACAATGCCGGATCCGAATAATCGTCGCCGAAGTCCTCGTTCACGCAGGGAAGCAGGCGTTCCTGCGCAAATGCGCGCGCTGCGTCGCGAACGATCCGCTCGTCGGGCTCCAACTGAGACTCGAGGCAGAACGCATCTTCCCAGTCGAACGCGGTCATCGCCGGGCTGCGCGAAGCATGGCGAGGCGTTTTCGCGTCGTCGCGTCGATCACTGACAGGCCTCCCGGTCGGTCGCGGCAAAGGATCCGCGCATAATCGTCCATATTATCGATTTATATCTGCTATGGTGACCCGGGTCAACGATCCGGCTCGTTGGCGGTATTTTGCGGCGGTGATGGCAAGTATTGCCCAATAGGTGACGCGAATTGCGCGACGTGGCCCAGGGCGCGGTCTTGATGGGAATCTCCGAATCCCCGAACGATGACGAATATTATCGATATTAATCGATTAAAAGGCTATGCCCGATCGGAGATGCCTGAAGGCGATTCGGTAAGAGGGGCAGGTATGCGGGAAAGCGCGTCACGCTTCGGTCCGCGACCGCACGCCGATGGTCCGGACGCAGGACAAGAGGAGTGTCGGCGATGAAGGTCGCGATATTGGGCGGTGGCGTCATCGGGGTGACGAGCGCCTATTATCTTTCGCTTGCCGGTCACGAGGTCACGCTGATCGACCGCCAGCGGGGGCCGGGTCTGGAAACGAGTTTCGCCAACGCGGGCGAGATATCGCCGGGATATGCCTCGCCATGGGCGGCGCCCGACGTGCCCCGCAAGGCGCTCAAGTGGCTCTTCATGGAGCATGCTCCGCTGATCCTCAAACCGCGGTTCGACTGCGCGATGCTGTCCTGGCTCGCCGCTCTCCTCGGCAATTGCACCGCGCGGCGCTACGTCGAGAACAAGGCTCGCATGGTCCGGCTCGCGGAATATAGCCGCGATCAACTCCGGGAAGTCCGGGAGGCCACGGGCATCGCCTATGACGAGCGCATGCGGGGCACGCTGCAACTGTTCCGCACCGAGGCGCAGCTTGACGGTATCGCCAAGGATGTCGGCGTCCTTGCCCGCGACGGCGTTCCGTTCGAGGTGCTCGACCGGCGGGGTTGCGTGGCGGCCGAGCCGGGGCTGGCGCATTCAGCCGCCGATATCGCCGGCGGCCTGCGCTTGCCCGCCGATGAAACCGGCGATTGTTTCAAATTCACCACTGCGCTGGCCGACGTCGCGCGATCGCAAGGGGCGACCTTCCGCTTCGGGGAAAGGGTCGAGCGGCTGTTGAGGGGCGCGGGCGGCATCGAAGCCGCCGTAACCGATCAGGGGATCGTCGAGGCAGACGCCTTCGTCGTCGCCCTGGGCAGCTACTCACCCGGACTGGTGCGTAGTCTCGGGCTGCGGTTGCCGGTCTATCCTGTCAAAGGCTATTCGATCACCGTTCCGATCGTCGAGGAGGCTCGCGCGCCGGTGTCGACGCTGCTCGACGAAAGCTACAAGATCGCGATCACGCGTTTAGGGGACCGTATCCGGGTTGGCGGCATGGCCGAAGTTTCGGGGTTCAATGCCGAGCTTCCCGATCGTCGCCGCCGCACGCTCGAACACTCGCTTTCGGGCCTTTTCCCCGCAGCCGGAAACCTCGAACGTGCGACCTTCTGGTCGGGTCTCAGGCCGATGACGCCCGATAGCACGCCCGTGGTCGGCCCGACGCCTATTCCCAACCTCTTCCTCAACACCGGCCATGGAACGCTCGGGTGGACGATGGCATGTGGTTCGGCGCGCGTGATCAGCGACATGATCAGCGGCAGGCCGCCGCAAATCGAGACGCGCGATCTCGGCATCGCGCGCTATAGCGCCTGATCAAGATGTGCGGTCACGATCAATGAAAGGAAGATGGCGATGACAATCAAGCGGATCGACACGGGGCCGCGAATGAGCGGGGCGGTTGTCCACAATGGCACGGTGTATCTGTCGGGGCAGGTGGGCACGCCCGGCGAGAGCGTCGGCGACCAGACCCGCGAGGTCCTGCGCGCGATCGACAGTCTGTTGGCGGCTGCGGGAACCGACAAGACACGCCTTCTGAGCGCAACCATCTGGCTTGCGGATATCGCCGACTTTTCCGAGATGAACAGGGTGTGGGACGCCTGGGTGCCCAAGGGACAGGCTCCGGTCCGCGCAACCGGCGAGTCCCGGCTCGCCGCGCCGGGCTACAAGGTCGAGATCATCGCCATTGCGGCACTATGACCGCCTTTCGCTGACACTCGGAAGGCCCGATCCCGTGCCTGAGCGCGAGGCCGGGCGGGACTCGCGGGCGGATATTTCGGGTCGGCTGTCGAGGTGCGGATGGGCGCGCCAGGCAGCGGCGGAGGTGAAGGCTGTGCTCGGCGCCGACCAGGGCGATTGGCGGCGTTTTGCCGGCGGCTGGGATGCGATGCCTTTAGATGCCTATATGGCCGACGGCGGCAACTACCGGCGGCGGCGATATGGCGTCTTCCATGTCGGTTCGCGCCGGATCACGCTTCTTCCCGCGCAGCCGCATTACCAGAGCCTCGGCCACAACAGGCTCAACGGCGGTATCGATCGATGGTTTGCACCTTTGTCGGATGATGTGGCCGACAGTGTCATACTCGCACGAATTTTCGAACGCTGTCGCGAGATATTTGCTCGCTTGGCACCGGCCGTCGAAAGCTGGCGCGCCGAAGTGCACCAGTTCCGGATCGAGGCGGCGGGGCGCGACGCCGGTCATCCCACGCCCGAGGGGCGCCATCGCGATGGAGTCACCGCCGGTTTTGTGATGCTGGTCGCGCGCGATGGTGTCGAGGGGGGCGATACGCGCCTATGGGCGCCCGAGGGCGGCCATTTGGCGAGCTTCACGATGACCGAGCCGGGCGAGGCGCTGTTCTTCGACGACGGCAGGCTCCTTCACGAGGTCACACCCTTAAGGGCGGCCGCGGACGTTTCCGTGGGGCATCGCGATGTTCTCGTTGTCACCTTCGCGCCGGCGAATTGAGACCCGCGAAGTCGCGGCTTTGGCCCGCCGTATATCGATATATATTATGTAGCCTCCATTCACGGCGGCGCTGTCTGCAGCGGTAGGGCATGCCCGCTACCGAACCCGCGGTCGTGGGACACAAGGTGGCTGGACTGGCCAATCATGGCAGATCAACCGGCTTGATCTTGGATATCTCGCATAGATCATCCTGAAAGACAGGTTTTCGGGCGCGAGCGCCGTTGCGGATGCAGGACGTCGTCGGGGCGAAGGGTGCCGGTTTGCCGTGCTTTGGGCGCAGATAGAGGCAAGAGATATCCAGCGGGAAGGGGGTATTTAATCGATGTTTATTGATTATCTCTTGACATCGGGTCGGAGATGGCGGAGCTTTCACCTCAGGCGCAGGTCGCTTGGCGGCCGCGAAATTCGATGCGCCTTGGCGCAGTTCAGGGATGGGAGCAGGACATGTATTCGATGGAAGCGGTGTTGGGCGCTCACCAGAAGCGCAACGAGCTATTGACGGCGAGTTCGAACCCGCTCGCGGGCGGGGTCGCCTGGATCGAGGGCGAGCTCTATCCGCTTGCCGAGGCGCGCATCCCGATCCTCGATCAGGGTTTTCTCCGGTCCGATCTGACCTATGACGTTCCCGCCGTCTGGGACGGGCGCTTCTTCCGGCTCGACGACCATCTCGACCGGCTCGAGGCGAGCTGCGAGAAGATGCGCCTCAAAATGCCGCTGGATCGCGCATCGGTCCGCGCAAAGCTCGTCGAGATGGTCGCGAAGAGCGGCATTCGCGATGCCTATGTCGAACTGATCGTGACGCGCGGTCTCAAATTCATCCGCGAATATCAGTCGTACGAGAATAATCTCTATCTGATGGTCATGCCCTATGTCTGGGCGATGCGGCCCGAGATGCAGATGACCGGTGGTCCGGCGGTTGTGACGCGCACGGTGCGGCGTACGCCGCCCGGCGCGATGGATCCGACGATCAAGAATCTGCAGTGGGGCGATTTCGTTCGCGGGTGGCTCGAGGCGATGGATCGCGGCGCGGTCTATTCGCTGCTCCCCGACGGCGACGGCAATATCACCGAAGGGGGCGGCTATAACGTCTGCGTGATCAAGGACGGCGTCCTCTCGACGCCCTCGCGCGGCGTCCTCGAAGGTGTGACACGCAAGACCGTGCTCGAGGTCGCCGCGGCGAAGGGGTATAAGACCGTCGTCGATTTTGTCCCCGTCGACGCTCTCTACCACGCCGACGAGATTTTCATCTGCACGACCGCTGGCGGCGTGATGCCGATCACCGAGCTCGATGGTCAGAAAGTCGGCGGCGGTCAGGTCGGCCCGATCACCCGCCAGATCTGGGAAGGCTATTGGGAAGCGCATTATGACCCCAAATACAGCTTCGCGATCGACTATCCCTGAGGCCGGGACGCGAAACGCGTTCGGCTAGACAGCAGCCCTGCTCCGGTCGGACCGGGGCAGGGCTGTCGTGTTTCAGGGGCACGAGTTCGCGCTGGGTGGCGCTGGCGGAGGCAAAGATCGTATGGGAACTGCAATGAACGAAGTCGAGCTTCTGGGGACAGCGCCACGCGCGCGCCCATATTTCGGGTGGCGCATCGTTCTGGCGCTCTTCCTTTGCACGCTCGCGCTGTTCGGGGTGAGTATCTATTCCTTCATCGTCCTCGCCCATCCGCTCGGCGCCGAATATGGCTGGTCGGCGACGCAGACCGGCGCGGCGGTGTCTGCAATGTGGTTCGCGGCGCCGATGGCGCTTTTGTCGGGACCGCTGATCAGGCGTTTCAATCCGTGGCACATCATATTCGCCGGCCTGCTCATGCAGGCGGCAGGTTTTGCGATGCTTCCGCTGATATCCAGCATCGAGTCGCTCTATCTGCTTCGCCTGATGATGGGCATTGGCAAGGTGACGCTGGTCATCGCGGTTCCGATCATCGTGACGCGATGGTTTTCGCGCCGCTTCGCGACAGCCATGGCAATCATCTGGGCAGGTGGCTCTGCGGGTGGCTTTATCATGGCGCCCGCAACCGATGCCCTTTTACAGGCATTTGGATGGCGCACGGCGGCGGCTGTCATCGCGGCGGCCATGGTTGCCGTCGTGATCCTGATCGCGTTGCTCGCGCGCGGGCCCTCTTCGCCGGCGGCGCTGGGGCTGGCCCCCGATGGCGTCCCTCCGTCCGCGGGCGACGGGGCGCCGCGCGGTTCGGTGCCTGAAGATGCGGCGGCGCTCGATTGGCGTGCGGCGCTCGGACATGTTCGGCTCTGGGTCGCCATACCGATGCTGCTCTCGGTCATGGGTATCGGCATGGCGTCGATTGCGGTCCTGACCCAGGAGCAGCTGGTCCTTGAAAGTGCGGGCATTGCCTCGTCGCTCGCCGCGACCTTTCTTGGGTTGACCGCGGTGGGCAGCCTCACCGGCTCGGCGTCGATCGGCCTGCTGCTCGACCGGGCGCCCGCGCGCTGGAGCGGACTGCTGATCGCCTCGGCGATCTTCGTGGGCCTTTTGGCCTTCGCCGGTATTCAGACGAATGGCAGCGCCGGTCTTGCCCTCATTGCGGCGATAAGCTGCGGCTACGCATTCGGGGCAGGCGAGGTGCTCTGGATTACCTTGACGAAACGACAGTTCGGAACAGCGGCGTTCGCGATGACCTATGGCGGATGGTATTTCGCGCTCCAGATCGGCTATGCCGCCGGCGGCGGCGTCGCGGGATGGGGATATGAGCGCTTCGGCGCGATGGGGTTCATCGGCCTCGTCGCTATCATGTATCTTCCCGCCGCCTTGTTCAGCCTGACGCTGCGCGGCGCGCGCATCCAACCCGGAAAGGAGAGCTGAGCGCGAGCCTGGCTTTCACGCGAGCGCGATCCCGTTCGCGATCAGCTTTTCCCGGAGCGGGGCGAGATGCGTCCCGTAGTTCCGCCAGATCCCCGACGAGCTGGTGTAAATCCCCCCGCGCACCTGCGCCGCGCTGGCGGTGAGCGAGGCCGTGCTGTTCTGCGCAATATCGAGCGCACTATCTTGCCAGGGAAGGCCGCATCGCTCCGCGAGCCACGGGGCGACTGTGTCAGGGTCCGCCACCAGCCGTTCGTAATCGACGCGGATGAGGCGCTCGCCGAAAAGCGCCGTCCAGTGGCGCATCAGCCGATCATAGGCGGCATAATATCGGGCGAGTTCGTCGAAGTCATAGCTGAAGGGATAGGCGGCACCGAACAGCGTGCGGAACATGGCGAAGCAGGAGTCGACCGGATCGCGCCGGACCCACACGATCGGGGTGCGCGGAAAGGCGCGAAGGATGGCGCCGACATATAGATAGTTGAATGGGAGCTTTTCGATGATCGGGCCCGGATGCTCGTCTCCGCCGGCCAGATAGTCATATTCGCTGGCGACCGCAGCGAAGTCTGCGTTGGCCGCACGCGCGAACACGTCGCCTCCCGTCATGGGCGCGTGGCGGAGCAAGGCCGACGAGAAGTTATTCGTTTCATTGTTCGAACGAACGCCCGGCAGTCCGCCCAAGATGCGTTCGGTGAGGGTCGTTCCCGAACGCGGCAAGCCGATGATGAAGATATGCCGGTCCGTCGCCTTCTGCGGAGGAGGCGTCGGAGCGGACCCGAACGCCGCGGCGATGCGCCGCATTTTGTCCTCGTCCATGGCAACATCATAGCGGAGACTGTGCCTTCGGGCAGCGGCGCCGCGCGCGAAAGCCGCGAAGGCCTCATCGAACCGGCCAAGCTCGTGCAACTCCTTCCCAAGGGCGTAGGAAAGGAACATCGTATCGGAAGCGTGGGGATCGCGCGCGATGCGCGCCCGCAAGTCCTCGACATTGTTTTGCTCGGGAGTGGCGCGCGCGAGTTCGGATCGCAGCAGGATCGCGGGCCGCATCCGCGGATCGATTGCGATCGCGCGCTCGCACATTTCGAGTGCGTGCGACAAGCGGCCAAGGCTGCGCTCGCTCGTGGCGTAATTATACAAGAGCTGGGCGTCGTCCGGCTGCAACTCCGTCGCGCGCCGATACAGCTGGTTGGAAAGCGCATGACGGTCGAGTTGCAACGCGAAGAATGCGAGCGCGTCATGCGCGTCGGCCGCCTCGGGGCCGGTCGCGATCGCGGCCTCGAGCACCTCTATGGCGTCCTTGCGCCGACCGAGCGCGATCAGCGCCTCGAGATAGAGGGCGTGCGCCGCTCCGAAGGGCGTCGCACCGCTCGTCCATGACCGGAGATGGGGCAGGGCGACAGCCGCCCGGCCGCTCCTGACGAGACGGGCGGCTTCATCCAGTTCCTGTTTCGAAGGCGCCATGCTTCAGAGTTCCCGGATTGCCGGACTTGGATCCCGATCCGGATCGTGTCGATGGCAGATGCTGGTCGCCTTGCCTATCGAGGCCTGCAAATAATTCAATTAAAATCGGGTATCATGTCGCCCATTCGCGCTGTTCCCGTCCGTCGCCGGTCGCGCCTCGGCCGCTGTTGTCATGTCGGGGAACGGGCCGAGCGCTTTCCCGCGTTTGGGTTCAACGCGCCGTGCGGAGCGGTTGTTGGCGGCGCTGGTTGCGAGTCGCGCGCGCCAGCATGGATCGCGAAGCCGATATGATTCGATCGGTATCGATATAAATTCGTCCGCCGGTTCAGTTGGTGCCCTATGGGGCGTTGCCTTGGATCAGGTCAAAAGATGATTTATAACAGATGCATATGGCAGAAATTTGGGGGTGCCCGAGCTTGTACCTTGCCGTCATGTCAAAAGACGACGTCCAATCATGAGTCTTGCAAGGTCGACAAATATCGATTAATAATGGCGTCAACGGGTGAATGCGGCTGAAGTTTGCAGGCCCGGCGGAGGAGCGGCGGCATCGGCTAGGCGGTGCTGTCTGTCTCGACATGGGAGGAATAGATATGCGGTCGAGGGACATTCATGCGGTCCGGCTTCTGGGTGTTACGGCGCTGAGCGGTGTGCTGGCTTCACTGGCGACGCAGCCCGCGCTGGCGCAGGATGCGCCGACCGACACCGCGGCGGCGGAAGAGGCGAGCTCCGGCAACGATATCGTGGTGACGGCCAATCGCCGTCAGCAGGATGTCACGCAGATTCCCTACAACATCAC
The DNA here is from genome assembly GCF_018682675.1 of Sphingopyxis soli. GTDB lineage: Bacteria > Pseudomonadota > Alphaproteobacteria > Sphingomonadales > Sphingomonadaceae > Sphingopyxis > Sphingopyxis soli. The sequence continues at coordinate 7,238 of NZ_JAFMTR010000005.1, read as the reverse complement.
GGCGGTAACGGCAGAGTCGCTTGAGCGCTCGGGCGTCGCGACCCTCGAGGATCTGTCGCGTCAGGTTCCCAACCTGGTGGTGACGTCGAGCGGCAACCAGTTCCTCGGTGCGCAGCGCCAGATCATGCGCGGGCTGAATGCGTCGGCCAACAACCGCAACGGCGTGGCGCTCGAGCAGAACCCGGTCGGCACCTATCTGGGCAATGCGCCCTATGCGAGCTATTTCCAGGTCGAGGATATCGAGCGCGTCGAAGTGCTGCGTGGGCCGCAGGGGACGCTCTACGGGTCGGGCGCGCTCGGCGGCGCTATTCGCCTGATCCCCAACCAGCCCGCGCTCGGCCGTTTCGAAGGCCGGCTCAAGGCAAGCGGCGCCGATATCGCGCATTCGGCCGACTATGATTATGGCTTCGGCGGCCTCGTCAACATTCCGGTCGGTGAAACGCTGGCGGTGCGCCTGTCGGCCAGCCATGATTATGAGGGCGGCTTTATCGACACCTATGGCATATTTGCGCGCGGCAGCGACGATCCGATCGGCAAGCCGATCCTGGCGGATCCCAGCCAGCCGCAGACCAGCGCTCCCTCGGTCTACAACAAGAAGGACGCGAACACGTCGCGCGTGACCAACATCCGCGGCGCCATTCGCTGGCAGCCGGTGGCGGAAATCGACATCACGCTTGCGCACAATCTGTCGCGCCTGAAGGGGTTCGGTCCGTCGAACGACACGCCGGCCTATCAGGGCGGTCCCGATCCGCTGGCGCCGTCGATCAGCTATCCCGATACGGGCGAATATGAGGTAGTGGCGCGCAGCCGCCAGCCGTTCGAGCGCACCTCGAACATGACGACGCTCGACATGAGCTATGATCTCGGCTTCGCCACCCTTTCGTCGACATCGAGCTACTTCAAGACCGACGGCGAGGTCTGGGTCGACGGCACCTGGGGCAATCTCGGCCTGCCACCCGCCTATCTTCCCTATTACACGGGCACGCCGATCAACCCGCGCTACAATGCCATCTATCAATATGCCGACCGCACGACCTCGAAGACGCAGGAACTGCGCCTCGTTTCGAATGGCGATGGTCCGATCGATTATACCGTGGGCCTCTATTATCAGAGGGAGAAGGCCCGGACCGCGTGGAACGGCCATGCGCCCGGCCAGCAGGCGTATAACCAGTTGCCGGGCGTGACGACCCCCGGGTTTGGACCGCTGGGTCCGGAAGAGTTCATCTTCGCGGTGTCGGGCACCAATCGCTTCACCGAAAAGGCTGCCTTCGGCGAAATCACCTGGCACGCGATCGAGGGGCTCGACCTCACTGCCGGCGTCCGTGTGTTCGAGCAGAAGCTGCGGCGCTCGGTCGACAATATTTTGCCCGCGTTCGGAATCTCGGAGAGCAGCGTCAATTCGGCGAAATTCTCGGACGCCAAGTTCCGCCTCAATGCGACCTATGAATATACGCCCGGGCACCGGGTCTATGCGACCTTCTCGCAAGGTTTCCGGCGTGGCGGGGCGAACGCCTTCGCGCTGACCGGTTTCATTCGCGAACCGGCGTCGCTGCTCAACTATGAACCGGACTCGGTCGACAATTTCGAGGTCGGGGTGAAGGGGCGTTTCGCCAACGGATGGCGTTACACAGCCGACGTCTTCCTCGCCAAATGGAAGGATCCGCAGATCGGCGGATTCACTGCCGTCAATTTCTGGCCGGCGGTGTTCAACGGCAAGGAAGCCGAAAGCAAGGGCTTCGAACTGGAACTGTCAGGCAACATCACCGATACGCTGAGTTTCCAGGGCGGCTATGCCTACACCAAGGCCACGCTGACCGAAGATTTCTGCGTCGAGTCAGGCGACGGCAGCGGCGTTCCGGGCGGCGATATCCCGTGCGCGATCGTCGGGACCAAAGGCACGTCGCTGCCCTCGGCGCCGCGTCATAGCGGGACCTTCTCGCTCAACTACGAGCACGACCTCAACGACGAGGACACAATTACGGCGTCGTTCAACGGCAACTACAAGGGCAAGTCGCGCATGAATTTGCCCACGCTCGGGGCGCGCTATCCGATGATTCCGTCCTACTGGCTCTTCAACGCCTATGTCGGATGGAGCCATGGTCCGGTCAGCGCATCGCTCTTTGCGCGCAATCTGTTCGACAAGCGCACGGTGTTCGCGGTCAATACCCGCATCACCCCTTATGCGCCGATCGACCTCTATGAATCGGTCGGGCGGCCGCGCACCATCGGCATCGAACTCGGATATAAATGGTAGAAGCGGTAGGCAGCAAAAGGCCGGGACGTCGTCCCGGCCTTTTTTTTGCCGATAAGCGATCATGCCCGTCGTCGGTGTGCGGGTAGACGGATGTCGCGGCGGGTCAGCGAACGCCGAAGGTCATGTCGCTGGCTGGAGCCGCAGGCGATCAATCGCTCGCGTCATCCGGGGAAGCGTTTTCGTCGCCGCCGTCATAGGGTAGTTCAATCGTGCCGCCTTTCCGGGCGGCATCGAGAAGAAACTCCCGCGGTTCGAGATGATCGGGAATATAGAGACGGGCATAGGCGATCGCAGCCTTCGTCGACTCCTCGAAATATTCCTCGGTGATATAGCCGTGACGGCGGACCGAGATTTGCCAGACGCTGTCGAGAATCCCGAGGCGTATTTCGAACTTCTTTTCGGGTTCGCGAATGACCGGCATGTGGAAGATACGATTGAGCCGGTTGTAGCTCGACGTCGAGAAGGAGAGGGCGAGAACCTTGTCCACATTATGGGCGTCAACGCCCCCGTAGCCGCCGTAGATGATTTTCAGATAGGGCGGATTGCTGTTGTAGAACTCCATCGCGCGGCGCGCGTCGATGCGGTAGAGATCCTGCCAGGTTTCGATCAGCCGGGCTTCGATCGGAGTCCGATGCACATTCAGCAATTCTTCACTGCAACGCGACGCGAGTGCGACATAGGCCGCCTCCTTAGTCGGGAAGAAATGATAGACCGAGGCCGGCGGCACGTCGGCCCGCTCGGCAATCTGATAGAGGCCGATCGCGTCGGGTGCCTCTTCGCGGAGAAGTTCGGCGGTCGCATCGAGCAATGCTGCATAGCGGCGGACGCCGCGCCCGCGCGAGGGCGCGCGCGGGCTCGCGCCGCGTTTGCGGGCCGCTGCCGGCTTTTCGGTCGCCTTGATACTCGCCATCCCAAAATCCCTGTTCTGCCAACCCGCTGTCGGGTCTAGATGAGTCTCAAAAACGGGGCAACCTCGGAGCCGTTTCTCCCTCCCGGTCGCAAGGCTCGCTTGTCGTCTGCCAGAGTTCTTCGCCCGATGCCGGAGACGTTCGGCGAGAAAAGCCAGTTTGCGATCAAGCGGAAAGGAGCATTGGCGCATCTACATTGGCGCATCTACATGGAATAGCCAGATAATAATCGTGAAATGACGCGATGTTTCGCGATGCGCTCTTGGCCATGCGGCGCGATGCCATCTCGATTGCGAGTGAATTATCCAAACTTCACGGTTTCTTCGGAAGGGAACTGCCCCGTGCCAGTGCCGATGCCGCCTCGATCGCCAATCGCTTGATTGTCGATAAATATTCATATTATGCTGAAGGCGGTCGTTCGGTTCGCCGCGACTCCGAGCGATGAGGAGGATTGCGCATGACGACGGAATTTCGCCACTATACCAGCTTTCGGGTAAGGTTCGCCGAAATCGACGGCCAGATGGTGGTCTTCAATTCGCGATACCTCGAATATGCCGACAATGTTCTGACCGAATTCATGCGCGCGGTCGATGTTCCCGTGTCCGGTCCGCAGTCGTTCGAGATGCAGGTTGTGGAGGCCACGGTAAAGTACAAGCGCGCGCTCCGCTTCGACGACGAGGTTGAAGGCTGGCTGCGCGTCGAGCGAGTCGGCCGGTCGAGCGTCATTTTCGAAATCGAGTTTCGCATCAAGAGGGCGGGGGAAGCATCCGCCTCGGTCACGCTTGCCTATGTGCATGTCGATCTTGCAACCGAGAAGTCGCAGGAAATCCCCGCCGCGGTGCGAGCCAAATTCCTCGGTGAGCCGTGATGGCGGATCGGGGGCGCTCGGATGCGCGGGAACGGTCGGAACCGCTGCGCCATGTCCCGTCAGCAGTCGGGCCCGCGCTGCGCGAACAGGGTCGATCGACGACCGGCGAACTCGGCGAACCGCGCGAGGCAACCATCCGCCGTCCGCGACAGCAGCGCAGCCGCGAGCGGTTCGAAGCCATTCTCGATGCCGCGGAACGAATTCTGCAGGCGCGCGACCCGCACGAGGTGAGCATCTACACGATCGCCGAGGAGGCGGATATGCCGCCGCCGTCGATCTATCACTTCTTTCCCGACGGCAATCATGTGTTCATGGCGCTCGCGGAGCGCTACTTCGAGATGTTCCTGGGGGGGCTCGAGAGCATCGAGGGGAAGCGGTTCGACGACTGGCAGTCGCTGGTGGAATTTCGCTACGCTCTTTCGCGCCGCTTCTTCAACGACAATGTCGCGGCCCGAAAAATCCTTCTCGGCGCCGCCGCGACCTGGGCGATCCGCACGCGCGACATCGACACCAACCGCCTTTTGGCGCGCGGCGCCATCGTCGAGCTCAACCGCTTTTTCATCCTGCCGAAGGTGCCGGAGCTGGTCGATCGCGTCACCGAAACGATCATCATGAACGACGCCATCTGGGCGCTCTATGACCACCGGTTCGGGCATTTGCCCGACAATGAGGAGGTTTTCGCCCGCCGCGCACGCCTGGGTCACATGCGCACCTATCTGCCCGAATATCTGGCTATGCGCGACGCCGTTCTGACCGTCGAGGAAGCGGCGGCAATCTCCTTCTAGCCGCCTTTTTGCAGTTCGCCAGCTTGCCGCGCGGCGCGTGCCGAGCCGGCGAACGGACTGGAATGGCTGGTCTGAAACTAACTACTGGAGGCATCGTTGAACCAAATACAGACCGACGCCTCTTCCGGAGCGGCCGTCGTCGCAGCGTCGCTCCTGACCGCCGTCAACCAGCTGCTCGTCAACGTGCAGCCGCTGCTCTTCGGAGTGCTCGCTGTCCGGCTCGGGCTCGACGACGCGGAACTCGGGTATCTCGGCGCGGTCGTGATCGCAGCCCTGACGCTCGGCTCCATCTCCGGTCCCTTCTGGGTCCGCCGTGCCAATTGGCGGTTCACCTGCGCCCTGGCTCTCGTCGGCGCGGCTGCCGCCTTCGCCCTCGGGGCTGCGGTAACGACGCTCGATGCCGCGCTTCTCATATTCGGCGCCGCCGGATTGTTTCTCGGCCTTCTTTCGCCTCCCGCCTTCGGCTGCCTCGGCGAAGCCGAAAATCCCCCGCGCGCGTTCGCGATCTCGGTCGTGGCGCAGAGCTCGCTGGCGGCGGCAAGCACACTGGCCCTGTCTTTCGCCATCATCCCAAGGTTCGGAGCGCCGGGCGCTTTTGTTTCGGTCGCTATTGCAGTCGCCGCCGCGCTGCCTCTTTGCCGATCGCTGCCGCGGCGTGCCGGGTCGAGCCGGGAGCTGTCGGCGACTGTCGACGGGGCGCCGCTGCTGTCGCGCGCCGCCATCCCCGCCTATGCCATGCTCTTCGCCAAGGGAGTCTTCGTTGCGGGGATTCTCGGCTATTGGATTTTCGTCGAGCGGATCGGTGTCGCCCACGGTATCCCGGGAGAGCGCATCGGTCTCACGATCAGCCTTTGCGCGGTTGCGAGCGCGGCGAGCGCGGGGATTGTCGGATGGCTCGCGGGGCGCGTCCGCCTCGTGCCGATGATTGCTATCGGAACGACGATCGTGATCGGTGCCTTCATCGCGCTCGGCGTGCCCGGCTTCCTCGCCTTCGCCCTGTCCAATTTCCTCTTCGCATTCGGCTGGGGTTTCGCCCAGTCGGCCTATTGGGGCCTGCTTCGCGAGGTCGATGCGACAAACCGTCTCTTTGTGGCCGGTCCCGCCGCCGCCGGGGTCGGCGGCGTCGCTGCGGGGATGGCCGCCGGACCGATCATTGCCGTCGCCGGTCTGTCGGCGATGACGCTCGCTTCGGGCATTGCGCTGTTGGCGGCGGCGCTCCTCGCGTTTCTTGTCGCCGGCTCGCTTCGCGTTCGCCGGTCGCGGTCTTTACGGCTCGCTCCGTAGCCGGTGTCGATCAACGTCCCCGACGACTCATTGGCTCGAGGCAGCCACTGGAGGGGGTGGAGGGGAAACGGGGCGCGCCAGATGACGCGCCAGCGCCTGATAGGCGAAATATATCTCGGCGAAGCCGAGCGCCCAGACCCAACCGGCGAGAAAGAAGAAATTCAGGATCAGGTTGGTTTCATCGCCCGGGATGGCGATGATACCCTCAAGCAGCGCCATGATCACAAAGCTGACGTTCACGAGCATGATGCCGAAGGCGTGAGCCTGCTCTCCCACGCGCGCCAGGCGGACCGCGAAATAGACGAGGAAAATATTCGCGACAATGCCGCAGGCGAAGAATGCGTAAGGCAGAACCGGCTGAATTAGCGGATAGGCGAGGAGGGCATAGGCCAGCGGGAAACCGCCGACGAGCAGCAGCCATTTGGTCGTCTTCGACACGTCGAGACCGTGCGTCAGCTTGGCAAGGCCCAGCGTTGCGACGACGGGAATGCCGATACTGCGCGAAAAGGCGTCGCATACCATCGAAATTTCGAAGGAAAGCTGGAAGCCGAACGTGACCCAAAGCGCGAAATTGAACGCCGAGAAGCCGAGAATCGCCCATTCGGCGCCGAGCAAGATATTGCCCTGGCGCCAAAATCGGTAACCGAGTCCAAGGCCTGTCACGACCAGCGCCAGCATGCCGCTGGCGATCAGGATGTCCCGCAGATCCATAACTGTCCTCCCGTCGAATTTATTCCCGATTATTATCAGTTTTTTCTTGCCTGCCTAGCGAAATATTGCTTCGTGGTCAGTCGACGCATCGGGTGACGCGAATCTGTATATTAAGGAGGATTTTTGGGGATTGTGAGCGGCAGGAAGCCTTCGCCCGCTAGCGATTTCCCACATTTCAGGTTTTGAAATAAGCAGATTTTTATCTGTCAAAATGACATTGCGGAGAGGCTGGCTGCCGAAAACGGAGCGGCGGCGCGATCAGATGGGAGAAGAGAATGAGCGTGCGATTCGGTTCGATGGCGCTGCTGGGTTGTGCGGCGCTGACTCTGGCTTCCTGCAACGCGTCGAAAGATGGCGGCACCGCTGGCGGCTCGCTCGACGATGCCGAAAAGGCCAGCGAGGCTTTGCTCAAGACCGGCGGCAACGGC
>NZ_JAFMTR010000030.1 GCF_018682675.1 Sphingopyxis soli | reverse complement strand
AATCACAAATCTGACCCAATGGGAATCCCTCTATGATTCAGATTTCATACTCGACGCTCTAGATCACGTACCCGAGATTCTACCCCCACATCCCCCCCCCCCCCGCACTTTTCGAGGCGTAGAGTGATTTATCGAACTTGGGTTCGATCAGAATGAAAAGAAAAAAGCTGCCCAAATGACATTTTTTGGGAATTCATTCGGCAACGCGCGGCCCGCCTATGGCAAGGTCTGCCCCGAACGCCAGGGGCGCCAAAGCAGCCATCCACCGAGTGCTACAACATCGACCAGATCTGATTTACACAAAGAACTGCAAACAGGATCGAGGAAAGCGCCAACAGCAGATTCGAGAGCCAGCCCGATCGCCATTCACGCGGCATCGCACGACCGTTGAGGAGCCACATGAGCGTCAGCGCCAGAAAGGGCATGAAGAAAGCACCGAAGGCGCCATAGGCAATGATGAGCGCGAAAGGTTGGCCCAGCGTGAGCAGGATCATCGGCGGAAAGGTCAGCCAAAGGACGTAAAATCGAAAGGCCGAGCTAGTTTCAAGGTCAGTTCTGTCCCCCGCGGCATGGATCCCCCGCAGGTTCCGGACGAAATCGGCGAATAGCAGCGACACCCCCTGCCACACGCCGAGGATCGACGAAAAGGTCGTGGCGACGAAGCCAATAAGGAATATCGTCGCAACTTTTGAACCAAATCGTTCGGCCAGGACCGCCTCGAGGTCGAGCAAGCCGCGGTCGCCGCCCGACAGGCTGATCTGCGCAGCGTGCAGCAGTTCGGCGCCAACAATGAGCATGGCGACGACGAAAATGCCGGTGACGATATAGGCGACGCGGTTATCGAAGCGCATCATCCCCATCCAGCGCGGGCCGGTCCAGCCCTTGGCGTTCACCCAATAGCCATAGGCCGCGAGCGTAATCGTGCCGCCGACGCCGCCAATCAGCCCCAGGGTATAGATCACCGATCCGTCGGGGAGCCGCGGCACGAGGCCTCTCAGCGCCTCGCCGAAATCGGGCGCGACGAGGATTGCGAGACCGACGACGACGACGAACATGATGCCGATGAACAGCTTCATGACCGCCTCGAAAATTGCGTAGCGATTGAGCAGCACGAACGCCGCCCCGAGCAACCCCGACAGCCCACCCCAGGCCCAGAAAGGCAAGAAGCCCGGGAACAGGGCCGAGAGCGGAAGCGCAGTCGCGCTCATCGCCGTTCCGCCATATACGAAACCCCAAAGGATGATGTAGGTGCCGAAATACCAGCTCGTCCACCGGCCGAGCGAGCGCCAGCCTTCGAGAATTGTCGATCCGGTGGCGAGATGATAGCGGCCCGTCGCCTCGGCAAGCGCAATCTTGACGATGCTGCCGATCACTGCGGCCCAGAGCAGCGCATAGCCGAAGCGGGCGCCGGCAACGAGCGTCGCGACAAGATCGCCAGCGCCGACACCTGTCGCCGCCACGACGATGCCGGGTCCGACAAGCTTCCAGCGCATGAAGCCGCTTGGCGACGCATCCTGACCACGGGCTGCTTCGGGGCCTTCGGAATCCGCCGGCGTCGCGATCATATCAGCGCGTCTCCGTCATCGGGACCACGGGGCCGCGCCGGTCGGCACGAGGGCGAAGCGCGAGTTTGGGGGCGAACGGTGCGGACATCAACCACCGGTCCCGACCATAAGCGCGCTCGCGCTGCGGAACAGCATATAGGCCGCAACCGCGAAGATCAGGCCGGCGAAGACCAGAGTGAGCGCACCGCGGCCAGATAACGCGCGCGCGGCTCGCGCGCCTGCGACGCCCCCGACGAGGCCGCCGGCGATGAACACTCCGGCGAGTGTCCAGTCGACCAGTCCCGACGCGGCGTAGCTGAGCGCGGTCGTCAGACCGAAGGCAGTCACGGCGACGAGACTGGTGCCGACCGCATTCAAGATCGGCATCTTTGTCGACGCGATGAGCCCGGGCACGATCAGGAACCCGCCGCCGATGCCGAAGAAGCCCGAGAAGCCACCGGTCCCGAGACCGTATCCGAGCACCTTGGGCGCGTTGTGGCGATTGCACGCCGCGCCCTCGACGCCGGGATTATGCCGCCCCTTCAGCATGAGCATGCCGACGCCGAGCATCAATAGCGCGAACAGGAAGAGCAGCTTCTGTCCGTCGATCGCCTTGCCGACGGTCGATCCGGCGAGCGCGCCCACTATGCCGCTCCCCGCATAAAGAAAGCCGCAGCGCCATTTGACCGTTCCGGCACGCGCATGCTGGGCGAGACCCGAAGCGGCGTTGGCGGCCACCGCGAGTGCACTCGTCCCGATCGCGACATGCGGGCTTGGGACGCCGACGAGATAGACCATGAGCGGCACCGCAAGGATCGACCCGCCGCCGCCGACGAGGCCGAGCGTGAAGCCAACGATCCCGCCCGACAGGCCGCCAAGCAGATATTGGAGCGTATCGAGCGTCACCCGCGCGAGCCGATCGGCGACGGCGCCGCAAGCCATTCGCGGCCCCGAAGCATGCCGTGCCAATAGACAGGAGGCAGGATCTTTTCCTTGAGCAGCCACGAGAGACGCGAGGGACGCGTGCCCTCGATCAGCCATTTGGGGAAAGTCGGCAGCAGTTTGCCGCCATAGCCGAACTCGGCCAGCACGATGCGTCCCGCCTCGACGGTCAGCGGGCAACTGCCGTAGCCGTCATAGGCCGCGACCGGCTCCGCGCCGTCGAGCGCGGCGAGCACATTGAGCGCCGCGACGGGCGCCTGCTTGCGCGCGGCCGCCGCCGTCTTGGCATTGGTGGTCGCCGCGACGTCGCCGAGCGCGAAGATATTGGCATGGGAAGGGTGCCGCAGAGTCGCCTCGTCGACCGCGACAAAGCCCGAAGGCGCCGCGAGCGGACTCGATGCGATGAAGCCGGGCGCCACCTGCGGCGGAACGACATGGATCATGTCGAAGCGTTCCTCGACACGGCGCACATCGTCGCCGCGGCGCTGCTCGAAGATCGCAATCTTCGCCGCGCCGTCGATCGACACCAGCCGCGATTCCAGCTGCATGTCGATGCCATAGCGCGCGATATAGGCCTCGAGCGCGGGGATATAGGCGGCAACGCCGAATAGCGACGGCGTTGCGGTATGAAATTGCACGTCCATTTGCCCGAGCAGCCCGGCGCGCTCCCAGCGATGACAGGAGAGATACATCGCTTTTTGCGGAGCGCCGGCGCATTTGATCGGCATCGGCGGCTGGGTGAAGAGCGCCCGCCCTCCCCGCATCCGGCGCACCAGCCGATCGGTATAGGGAGCGAGATCGTAGCGATAGTTGGATGTCACGCCGTCCGAACCGAGGGCCTCTGCCAGTCCCGGGATCGCGTCCCAGTCGAGCTTCAAGCCGGGGCACACGACCAGCGCGCGGTAGCCGATGACCCGTCCGTCCTCGAGCGTCACCCGGTCGCCGGCCGGGTCGAAAGAAGCCGCAGCCCCGCGGATCCACTCGGCGCCCTCGGGGATCAGTCCAGCCTCACCGCGCCTCGTTGCCTCGGCGGTAAAAATGCCGCCTCCCACCATCGTGAAGCCGGGCTGGTAATAATGGTCCTCGCTTGGTTCGACGATCGCAACCGTCACACCCTTGCGGCGGCGCAGGATGCTCGCGGCGGTCGCCAGCCCCGCGCTGCCGCCACCGATCACGACGACGTCGAACCGCGCGACACCGCCATCGGCGCCGCGCGCCGCGGCCATGGCCGCAAGTTGCTCGGACCGGGCACCCGACCGGCAATAGGCAAGCACGGGCGCCGGGAGCTCCGCGAGCGCTCGCGCCATCGCCGCTGCATCGCTCTCGTCGATCTTTCCCGACACGACGGGGATATGGACGAAGCGCAGTCCTTTCGCCTCGGCCGCGGCTGCGACGGCGGCGGCAGCGGGCTGGCCCGCCTCCTCGCCGTCGGGCCGGTTGCAGACGATCGAGCGGAAGCCCGACGCGGCAAGCGCTGCGATATCGGAGGGGTCGATCTGCGGCGAGACGCGAAGCGTCGGGGTCAGTGTCCTGATGGTCATAAGCTCTCCCTTGGTCGGGGCGTCGGCGATTACAGCCGGTCGACCGGTATCTTGAGGTAGGCGACTCCGTTGCTCTCGGCGGGCGGCAGACGTCCGGCGCGCATGTTGACCTGTACGGCGGGCAACAGCAGCGCCGGCATCGACAGCCCGGCATCGCGCGCGCGCCGACGCGCGACGAACTCGGCCTCGGTAATGCCGTCGCGGGCGTGGACATTCGCGGCGCGCTGCTCGGCGACGGTGGTTTCCCAGACATGCACCAGCCGATCGCCGGTCAGATAATCGTGGCAGAGAAACAGCGGCGTTTCGCCGGGCAGCTCGAGGATGCGGCGCAGCGACCGGAAGAGCTCGGCGGCATCGCCTCCCGGGAAATCGGCGCGCGCCGACCCGTAGTCGGGCATGAACATCGTATCGCCGACGAAGACGACGTCCCCCACGACATAGGCCACGCACGCCGGTGTGTGGCCCGGGACATGCAGGACGGTGACCGGGAGACTCCCGATCACGAAGCGCTCGCCATCGGCCCAGAGCCTGCCGAAGTCCGAACCGTCGCGGCGGAACTCGGGTCCGGCGTTGAAAATGTCGCCGAATACCGCCTGCACGTCGCGGATATGCTCGCCGATCGCGATCGTGCCGCCGACGATCTTCGCAAGCCAAGCCGCCGCCGAAAGATGGTCCGCATGCGCATGGGTCTCGAGAAGCCAGTCGATCGCGATGCCCGCCTCGCGCACATAGGCGACGATTGCTTCGGCCGAGGCGGTCGAAGTCCGTCCCGCGGCCGCATCATAGTCGAGGACGCTGTCGATCACCGCGCCGCGCATCGTCACCGGGTCGTGGACGACGTAGGAGATGGTCGAGGTCGCCGGATCGAAAAAGGCGCGCACGGCCGCGGCGCCCTTCGCGGCGTCCGCAAGCTGCGCGCGAGCCGTCGCCAGCGCCGCGTCGGTCGTCGGGTCGATCATGACGGCTGCGGCCCGAGGTGCGGACGGGCCGGATCGCAGCGCCGGAAATGGGCGGTGAAATCGGCGACCGCTTCGACGATGAAGTCCGAGAAGCGCGCGCCCGCCTCGGCCGAAGCGAGCGTCGGATCGCCGGCGCCGACCCCGTTCGACGCGACTTCGGTGACGTCGAGCGGCAGCGCCACCTCGAACCCTCCGAACGTCACGCCCGCGAACTGGCTGGTCGACGGGAGACCAAGGGCGTTTGCGCGCATCGACGGGCGCGCAGCGCCCATCCGCATGAGCTCGGGGGTGAGATGCAGGCCGACCGAGGTCACCGGATCGGCGCCATGTCCGCGGGCCCGCGCGCTGCCTGCGCCATGGACCTCTTCCCAGAGGCTGTCGGGTATCATCCGCCACAGGTTGAGCGAGGCGATCATGATTCCCCGCTCGCGCCGGATCTTATGCGCGACCTGCGCAATCAGCGGCGCATTGGTCGAATGCCCGTTGCAGACAACGATATGGCTGAGGCCATGATCGAGGAAAGCGGTAACCATGTCCTCGAGCAGCATGTTGAAGGTCGCCGCGCGAAGCTGGACCCCTCCCGCCGCACCGCGGAAGAAATCGGCATGGCCGAAGGGCAGCACCGGCGCACAGATCGCGCCCGCACGCTCGGCCGCCGCGAGCGCAAGGCGCTCGGCCAGCACATAGTCGCCCATCGGCGCGTGCGGACCCTGCTGTTCCTGGCTTCCCAGCGGAAGCAGGATCGGCGGGTTGTCGGCGAGCCTTGCGCGAAATTCGGGCCAGCTCAGGTCCTGGAGCGCATGGTCGCGCTTGGACGGCGCGCCTTCCCCCCGCACGGACGCAGCGGCGGCCTTGGTGCCCCCGCCGCCCGCCCGGGCTTTCGTCTTCGCCTCAACGCCGACCATGACCCGCGCCCAGATAGATGGCATTGAACAGGAGCTTGAACGCGCCATGGGTTTGCGCGCGCAGCGCGACCTCGGGTCCGATCAGGACGATCCGCCCCTTGCCGCGATCGACCTCGACGATGGCGGCCGCGCCGCCCATCCGCTCGAGACCATGGGCCCAGCCGCTCTTGAGCTTCGGCACCCCGGCGAAGCGCACGGGAACCTCGACGCCCGTCGCGCCCGGCTTGAGCTTCCACACCGGGCTGTCGTCGAAGAAGAGATCGACCTTTTCGGGCATCCCATAAGCGAAGGGCGAATTGCGGTCGACGGAAGCTTCGACCAGCGCCCCCGGCACATAGAATTTGCTGCGCGGCGGGCGCGCGGTCTTACCGTCCACCGTTTCGGCGACGGCATCCTCGACCGGCAGGTCCATCGCCAGCGCCAGCGCCTGCGCCGACCCGCCCATCGCGATCAGCGAGCCCCCGTCCTCGACGAAGGCCTTTAGCGCAGGAACGGTCTTCTCGGGGGTCACCGAGCCGAGCCAGGCGCGATATTCCGCGGGGATTTCCTCGGGCTTAGGCTGCTTGTCGTCGCCGCGGCCGCGGAACATGCCGTCGCCACTCGCGCGGGCACTCTGCGGCTGGAAGGCAGCATGGGGCAGGATCACGACGTCGAAATCCCGGCGCAGCTTTCCGGCATCGAGTTGTTGCGGATAGACGATCGTGAAGGGAAATTCATGCTGGTCGAAGATCCAGCGCATCCACCCCGTCGGCATCAGCCCGCCGTAGAGATCGACGAGCGCGATCCGCGGCCGTTTCATCGCATCGCGCTCGCCGATCGGCGCCGCTGCCGCGCGTTCGACATTCAGCCCGAGTTCGGTCGCGGCAGCCTCGACGATACGCGTCGCGACCGGGCTCGCGGGGATCCAGAGCGCGCCGGGTTCGGCGGCAGCGCCTGCAACGGCCACCGGCTGCGACAGCCAGGAGACGGACTGCCCGGCCTTCAGCAGGCGGTTCGAGAGGATGAAGCTGTTGTTCGCGCCATGTCCGACGAGATACCCCGCCTTGCCGTCGCCGACGATCCGTCCGGGGGTAGGCGACAGCAGGGTCGAAATGCGCTCGGACGGAACCTCGAGCGGGTCGAGCACGCGCTCGAAGCCGACGCCCATCTGGAACGCCGGGGTGTAGCCCGTCGCATCGGCGGGCGGGATCGGCGGGCCGCCCGGATATTCGAAATTCTCGGGATAGTCCTGCGGCTCGAACATATCGAGGATGTGCGGGCGATAGGCCTGCGCGGTGCGGACGAAATAGGTCCCGGCGGGCCAGGACTTTCCGTTGGCGGTGAAGGGCGCACTGGCGCGGTCGACATCGACACCGAGCTTGATCAGCGCGTTGAGGAAGCGGATCGCGGTCGGATAGTCGCGCTGGCCGGGGTCGATGACATAGGCGCGCGCATCGCGGTTTGCGGGGTTCTTCATCACCGCATCATAGAAGCGCGGGTCGATCGAGCTGCTGCCGCGGGTACGCGTCGCAACGGGCTTCGCGCCGGTCGCCGCCGAGGCGGCGTGCATCTCGGCGATCCGGGTCGGGGTCATCGTCCAGTTGTCGGTGCTGCCGCGCGCTATGCTGTTCGCTCCCATGCGGTAGATGTTGAACAGCAGCTTTTCGCGGTTCGAGGCGGCATAGCTCAGCACCGCGCGGTTGATCGTCATGCTGTATTCGAGCGACTGGCCGATGTGCCATTTCTGCGGAGCGATCGGCGCCGGCTGGTTGTTGCCGGGAAGCTGGCGTTCGGGGACGAGCTCGATGTCGATTGGGACCGGCTTCCCGATCGTCTCGGTCAGGATACCGATCGCGTTGTGGAAATAGGAGATCGAGCGCAGATTGCCGTTGTACCAGGTGTCGTAATGCGCGCCATCGCGCGAGGTGCCGCCGCGCTTGCCGTCGGCGAGCAGGCGCGACTGCATCGCCGCGCCGACCTCTTCGAGGCTGGTCATCACCAGCGGATCGAAGTTGAAATTGAACGGGTCGCGGAACGGCGGAATGAACACGACGGTCCCGGCAGGGCCGGTCTGATGCTGGTTGAGCACGATTTGCGGACGCCAGTCGCGGAACAGCACGCGGCTGATATTCTGCGTCTCGGGCATCTCTGCCATATAGAAGTCGCGATTATTATCGTGGCCGACATAGGCGTGATAAAGCTTGGGCAGGCTTTCGAAGCCTGCCTCGCGCTTCGCCGGATCCTTGATCCGCATATACCAGTTGGCGACAAGCTCCTGCCCGTCGGGGTTGTTCGCGGCGAACAGCATGATGACATTGTCGCGGATGCGCTTCGCCTCGGCGTCGTCGCTGTTCACGAGGTCGTAAACCTGCTGGATGATCGCCGAATGGGTCAGCGTCTCGCTGGCATGGATGCCGCCGTCGACCCAGATCACGGCCTTGCCCTCGGCCGCGAGCGCGCGCGCCTGCGCGTCGGTCAGCCCCTCGGCGCGGCCGAGCCGCTCCGAAATATCCTTGTACTTGTCTAGCATCGCGAGATTTTCGGGCGAGGAGACGATGGCCATGAGCTGGCGCCTCTTCTCGACGGTCGGACCGATATCGACGAGCTTGATGCGGTCGCTGACCTCGGCGAGCCGCTTCCAGTAGATCGTGGTCTCGCTGTAGCTCGCGACATAGCGGTCCTCACCCATGTCATGCCCAAGCACCTCCTTCGGCGTCGGGACAGGGGGGCCGGCGATCGCGGCGCCCGTCGTCATCAGCCATGCGAAGGCGGCGGTGGCAGCCAGTCGTTTCATAAGTCGGGACCCTCTTGGTTGGTTGTTGGCGGCTAGCGATCGAGCGCGGTGGCCTGATCGGGCGCCTTCAGTCGAAGCAGGAAGAAGAGCGTCAGCGCGGCGGCCGACATGACGTAGAAGGCGGGCGCCGCGAGCGCGCCCGTCTGCTGAATGAGCAAGGTCGCGATGAAGGGCGCGAAGCCGCCGAAGAACATCACCGCGCCATTATAGCCGACCGAAAGCGCCGAATATCGCACACGCGTCGGCAGCAGTTCGCAAAGGAAGGTCGGTGCGCAGCCGCTGTAGAGACCGCTCAATACACCCGCCGTGATGGCAGTCGCGTAGATAGTCCAGGACGCCTGGAAGGTCGCCATCGCGTGGAAGAGGGGAAAGACCAGGAGAAGGAAGCCGGCAGCGCTCGCGACGAGAAAGGGCTTGCGACCGAAGCGGTCCGAGAGATGTCCGGCAAGCGGGATCACGGCGAGATTGACGAGCGTCCCGGCGGTGATTGCCAGCAGGACCGTTCCGCGCTCGATGTGGAGAAGCTCGGTCGCATAGCTGATCAGAAAGGCGCCGAAGGTGTAACCGGCGACGCACCAGATGATCGCCACGCCGAAGACATTGGCAACCGCCCCGCGGTGATGCGCGATCACTTCGCGGATCGGGCTTGCCGAACGGTCCTCCCTCGCCGCGCGGTAGCGCGGCGTCTCGCGGACGCTGCGGCGCAGATAGAAACCGACCGGGGCGACGAGGAAACCGAGCAGGAACGGAATGCGCCAGCCCCAGTCGATCATCTGCTGTTCGGTGAGGAGCGCGTTGAGCAGGAGCGACGTGCCGAGCGCCGAGAGGATCGCGACGCTGGTGCTGAGTTGCTGCAGTGCGCCGTAGAAACCGCGACGGTGCGGCGGCGCATATTCGACGAGGAATGTCGTCGCTCCGCCCCATTCGCCGCCGGCGGCAAAGCCCTGCAACAGGCGGCAGAGGACGAGGAGGATCGGCGCCGCGATCCCGATGGTCGCATAGGAGGGAATGAGGCCGGTGGCGCCGGTGGCGCCGGCCATCAGCAACATGGTGAAGACGAGGGCGGATTTGCGGCCGTAGAGATCGCCGAAATGACCGAGCACCACCCCGCCGACGGGCCGCATCACAAAGCCGACGCCGTAGGTCGCGAAACTCGACAGGATGATCGTAACCGTGTCGGCTTCGGGGAACATCGCGTGTCCGATCTGGGCGGCGAAATAGCCGTAGATGATGAAATCGAAGAGCTCGAACCAGTTGCCGATCATCGCCGAGCCGAGCGCGCGCGCGGTTTCGCGGCGCGTCGGTTCGATGCTTCCGGCCGCGGCTTCGGTCACCATATCGGGCCTCCCCCTACGCTTCCGGACCCGACAGGCGCATCACTTCACATCCGCCGGGGGCGAGGGTTTAACGAGCGGGGTCGAGACATGGCGCGGGGTGGCGAGCTCACCGTTCACGATCAGCCACTGGCCATCCTTGATGACCTGCTCGACCTTCGCGAGATCGTCGAGATTCTCGTCGGGGCGCCCGCCCACGATGATGATGTCGGCCAGCTTGCCGGGCTCGATGGTGCCGAGCTCGTCGCCCATGTCGAGAAGGCGCGCGTTGACGATAGTTCCCGCTTTCAGCGCATCGGTCACCGAATAGCCGCCGCGCACGAACCATTTGAGCTCGGCGATATAGCTGTTGGGAACCATCAGGCTCGCGTCGCCGATCGTGTCGGTGCCCACGCCCATGATGATGCCGGCGGCCTTCATCTTCTTGAACTCGTCGAAATTGCCCTGGCTCGTCATCGTGAAGCGACGCGACGTCGAACCGTAAAAGCCGCCGGCGCGATCGAGCAGGTTCTGGTAAACCTGCAGCGTCGGCACCGCGGCGATTTTCTTCTTCGCCATCTTCGCGATCGCCGCATCCGAGCGCGGCAGCGGATGTTCGATCATGTCGATGCCCGCATCGACCGCCATCTCGGTGTAGATGGTCTCGCAGTCGCATGTGACCTTGAGGCCGAGCAGATGCGCTTCCTCGATTGCCGCGCGGACCTCGTCGGGTGCGAAATGGCTCGCGATCTTGATGACGCTCGCGCCTTCCTTGAACGCCTTGCGCACCATGCCGCGCCAGGCGTCGGGGCCGTCGACTTCCTTGGCATAGTCGGGACCGTGGCTGGGGATCACGGGACGCTCGGTGGCGTGGCCGCCGGTGCCGGTGATGATCCACCCCGCAGCAAAGACGCGCGGCGCGGGAATCATGCCGGCGGCGCTCCACTGACTGAGCAGGAAGGGCGCGTTGCTGACGCCGTTGAGGTCGCGCACCGAAGTGAAACCGGATTCGAGGAAATAGCGAAGATTGCGCTGGCCGCGCAGCGTCCCCGCGCCTTCGCTGCCTTGCTCGTCGAATGGCGACCCCCGATCAGGATAAGTGACATGGGTGTGCATGTCGATGAGCCCGGGCATCACGGTCTTGCCAGCGGCATCGATGATCTTTGCGTCGGCGCCCCAACCGGTCGCGTCGGGCGGGAGCACCGCCTTGATCCGATTGCCCTGGATGACGACGGTCGCGGGACGGACGCCGCCGCTCACCGCGTCGAACAGCCGTCCGCCGCGGATGACGAGCTCGGGACCGGTCTCGGCGACGGGCCTCATCGGAATACGGACGGGGTCTTCGCTCGTCCGCGCGCCGGGCGCGAGGAACGGGCGCCGGTCGTTGAGCTTGGGGATGGGTTCGCCGGCAGGCGCCTGCGCCGCGGAGGCGGCCGAAAGGGCAAGAAGAGCCGCTGCGGCCGTGGCCCCGAGACAGGTCCTCGCAAGGGACGACTGGAAGGACAGTTTCGCTTTCATGGCGGACAGCGGCTCCTTTGAAGTGAGGACGGGCGCTTGATTCGGCCTGAAAGGCCCGCCCTCGTTGGTTATGACGCAGCCTCGCGGGTTCACCCCACCAGACATTTTCAGCTTCATGCGCTTTTCGCGCCGGCATCCGCTCCGGCGGCACGGGCGTGGGCGACGATGTCGCGGTGGGTCGCAAACCAGGCCCCGCGCTCTTCAGCGTGGCCGAGAAGCTCGTCGAGGATCCAGATGCGCGACCGCGCGGCGATGATGTGCGGATGCAGCGTGAGCTGGAATAGTCCGCCAGCCTCGCACGCGGCGTCGAGTTCGCGGCGGAAGATGTCGAAGACATCGGCAGGTGCGAGATGCGGCCGCGCCGATCCGAACCGGTCCATGAGGAAATAGGGCGCGTCGTCGCGGATCCATTCTACCGGAAGCTCGGCGACCCCGCATTCTTCGCCGTCAAGAAGCAGTTCGTAACAATCCTCGTCGGCCATGAGCGAGCTGTCATAAGCGAGGCCCATGTCGCGGATCGTGCGGAGCGTGCCCGGCCCGAAGTCCCATGACGGGGTGCGGATACCGATCGCGCGGACGCCACAAACAGCCTCGATCGTGTCGGCCGAACGCATCATGAGGTCGCGCTCGGCCGCCTCGGGAAGTACCGAGTTGCGCTCGTGGATCCAGCCGTGGAGGCCAATTTCATGTCCTTCGGCCACGACGCGGCGCTGCTCTTCGGGATGCAGCAGCGCGGCGACCGCAGGCACGTAGAAGCTCGCGGGGACGCCGCGGCGCGCGAGCAGCTCCAATATCCGGGGCACGCCGACGCGCGCGCCATATTCGCCCCAGCTCAGCCGGGAAATCGAATTGCCGCCGTCGCGCAGTTCGTTGGTCTCATGATCGCTGTCGAACGAGATGCCGACCGCGAACCTCTTGCCATCCGGCCAGCTGGTCGGCGCGAGCCGGCGCCCTGCGCGCACCCGGTTCACCCGTCCGCGCCATTCGGCCTGTTCCCATTGCCAGGGTTCGTCGGCCGTCCCGCTCGTCATCTCGATCGCTCCTTCACCGGATACCGCCGTCGACGCTCAATATCTGCCCGGTGACGAAACCCGCCCAGTCCGAGGCGAGGAACAGCGCCGCCCGTGCAATGTCTTCCGCGCGGCCAAGCCGGCGCATTGCGACGCCTGCGAGAATGTCCGCTTGCCCGCCCGGACCATAGGCGTCCCACTGGCGGCGCGTCGCCTCGCCGGTGAGCACGAGCCCTGGCGCGATGGCATTGACGCGGATGCCCTGCGGTCCGAGCTCGTGCGCAAGCTGTCGCGTCAGTCCGAGAAGTGCGTGCTTCGCCGCGCAATAGGCCTGGATGCCGGTGAGCGAGGCGCGCAACGACGCGCCCGAGCAGATATTGACGATCGCGCCCGATCCCGCCGCCGCCATATGCCTGGTCGCGGCGCGCGACAGCACCATCGCCGCGTTGAGATTGATATCGAGGACGATATCCCAGTCGGCGTCGGTCAGCGTCTCGAAGGGCTGGTGCTGTTGGCCGACGACGCCGCCAGCATTGTTCACAAGGATTTCGATGCCTCCCGCCGCGCGCACGACCGCCTCGATCCAGTCCGCTGCGGCGGCGCGGTAGCGCAGATCGACCGCCGCGCAATCAATGCCGGCGGCTTGGAGGACGGGGAAAGCCGCAGGATCGAGATCGCATCCGAACACACTGGCTCCCTGCGCGCGAAACGCTTCGGCAATCGCGACGCCAAATGCCGAGCCGACGCCGCTGACGGCGACGGTGCGGCCCGCGAGGTCAGGCAGCGATGGCACGGGCCAGTTCCGCGAGATGGGCGTCGTCCTGCACCGCCGCGCCATTCTCGATCCGGTGGATGAGCGCGATCAGCCCCGACAGGGCGGGTGTGGCAAGGCCGTGCGCGGCTGCAATTTCGACGACCATTCCAAGCTGCGTATCGACTTCGGTCTTGCGGCGATGGACCGCGAGATCGCGCCATACGCCCGAGTGCGGCTTGGCGCCGCCGCGATAGAAATCGGCGATGGCGCGAATACTCGCGGCGCTCTCTGCGGCGCGCGACCGCGGCCCGAACGCTGCGGGGTCGAACCCGTTGAAGCCGGTGGACACGACACCCTCGGCGCGCGCGGTTCGAATCGCCTCGCCGGCAAGCGCGCGCCAGAGCGGCAGCAATTCGGGGCGGTCCAGCGTCGCAGCGATACCCGCCTTGGCGGTCGCCTCGGCGAAGAGTAGCGCGGCATAGGCGAGCTTGCCCCAGATGAAGGACCAGATATCCGGCGTCGCGACCGCATCGGGTTCGAAGTCGCCGAGCAGCCGGAAATATTCGCCGAGCCGCGCGGTGGTCCTGCCGTCCCATTCGCCGAGCGCGACCGCGCCGCGATTGCCGAGCATGATCCTGCCGTCGCCGATCCGGTCGGCCCCGAAATTGACGAAGCCGACGACGACGCGCTCACGCCCGAGCCCATCGGCGGCGATGCGCGCCGCAAGGCCGTTCTGCAAGGTGAGGACGCTTCCGGTCGCGGCGAGATGCGGTGCGATCATCGCGGCGGCGGCGGCGGTGTGATGCGCCTTCACGCAGAGCATGACCTTGTCCCACTGCCCGTCGAGCTCGTCCGCAGTCCAGGCGCGAACCGGACCGTTGCGCGAACGAACCGGACCCTCGACGACGAGGCCGCGTCCGGGATCACGGAGAGCCGCGACATGCTCGGCGTCCATGTCGACGAAATCGACGCTATGTCCCGCATCGACAAGCGCGGCACCGACCGCGCCCCCCACGGCTCCCGCACCGCAAATGAGGATGCGTCCGCTCATGCAGCGCCGCGATTGTCGAGGCGCGCCGCAATGGCGGTGGCGGCGGCGCGCAGCGCGCGGGCGATCTCGTCCTCCTTGCCCACGAAGCGCGGCGAGATGCAGCCGGCGTTGACCGCGCCGACGACGCGGCCATCGGCAAGCCGGATCGGTACCGCGGCGCCGGTGCCGCCAAGGGCATATTCCTCGGCGACCACCGAGATGCCGCTGCGCGCGGCTTCCTCGATGCGCGCCTCGATCGCCGACCGGTCGGTCAGGCTGTGCGGCGTGACCCGAACCGGCTCGACGCGGTCGAGGATAGGCGCCCGCGCCTCGGGCGGCATCTGCGCGAGCAGAATGCGGCCGATCGCGGTGCAATAGGCGGGCAGTTCCTGGCCGAGGTCGATGTCGTAGCGGATATTTTCGTGGGTGACCGCCTTGGCGAGCAGGCGGACCATGCCCTTCTCGGTAAGCGCCCCGAGGATCGCGGTCTCACCGATCGTATCGGCGAGGTCGCGCAGCACGGGTTCGGCGACCGCGACGAGCCGCGCGGCCTGTCCACCCCAGCCGAACCCGCCGCTGCGGAAAGTCTCGTTGAGCCGGTAGCGATCGCCTTCGCCGCGCACCGCATAGCCGCGTCCGGCGAGCGTGCGAAGGAGCATCAAGGTGCTGCTCTTGGGCGCGCCGAGCCGCTCGCACGCCTCGGCAAGCGACAGGCCGTCTCCCGCCCCCGCGAGCAATTCGAGAAGGTCGAGCACGCGCGACGCGGAGCGGACGCTATCGTTCATATATGTGAACGTGATTTGTCATGTTGAACGAGATGACAGCAACGCCTATGAGTCGTCAAGCCCTTCGGCCGGGCGTCGACTCAGCAAGAAGAAGGCCCATCATGACATCAGACGAACAGGCAATCGCCACCCTCAGCCGGTGGCTCGCGCTCGAAAGCCCCACGCACGACGCCGCCGCGATCAACGCGATGCAGGACATGATCCTGTCGGAAATCGCGGACGAGCCGGTGAGGATCGAGCGCATCCCCGGCCGCGACGGCCTCGGCGACTGCGCGGTCCTGCAAGCCGGAGCCGAAAATGACCGGCCCGGGATACTCGTCGTCACCCATGTCGATACGGTGCATCCGGTCGGCACGCTTGCCGGAGCGCTGCCGGTGCGTCGCGACGGCGATCGTCTCTACGGTCCGGGCGCCTATGATATGAAGGGCGGCATCTACCTCGCGCTGGTCGCGTTTCGCAATGCGGCGCGCCTCGGCGCAGCGATCGGGCGACCGATCCGCTTTCTCCTCTCGCCCGACGAGGAGATCGGCAGTCCCACGACCCGCGCGCTTGTCGAGGACCTCGGACGCCGGTCGAGCCATGTGCTCGTGATGGAGCCCGCGCGGCCGGGCGGAGCCGCGGTCACCGCGCGCAAGGGCGTCGGCTGGTTCGATGTCGAGGTCGAGGGCCGACCCGCGCACGCCGGATCCCGCCACCAGGACGGACGCAGCGCGATCCGCGAGGCCGCAAGGCAGATTCTGAAGGTCGAGGACATGACCGACTATGACCGCGGCACGACAGCCACGGTGAGCAAGGTGGGCGGGGGCACCGCGATCAATGTCGTCCCGCACCAGTGCCGCTTCGCCGTCGACGTTCGCATTACCAACGCCGCCGAGGGCGAGCGAATGGAGCGCGAGATTCTCGGCTTGGAGGCGATCGGACCCGACGTCGTGCTCAAGGTGGGCGGCGGGATCAATCGGCCCGCCTATGAACGCAGCGAGGGTGTGGCGAAGCTGTTCGAGACGGCGCGAACCGAGGCCGCGGCGCTCGGCTTCGAGCTCGCGGAAGTGCCGATGGTCGGGGGCGGCTCCGACGGCAATTTCACCGCCGCACTCGGCATCCCGACGCTCGACGGTCTCGGCGTGGATGGCGACGGTGCGCATACGCTCGACGAATATTGCCTGATCTCGTCGATCGAACCCCGGCGCCGCCTCGTCGAACAGCTGCTGCGCACGCTCTGACCGAAAAGGCCCGCACCGGCGCCGCGGCGGACCGCGAAACCGGTGCGGGGGCACCGCGGCGCACGCCTCGGGAGGCCTGCGCCGCGTTCGGGAGAGCTGGTCGCGACCGAAGCGGCACGCGCCGCGTCAGTAGAAGCCGAGGTTGTCGATTTCGCCCCAGGCACTCGCGCCCGCTTCGCGCTGCACGACGATGCCCACCTGGACGAGATCGTCGCCGCGCCAGGACGGCGCCTCGCCGCGGCCGGGGCGCGTTGCGACGAGCGCGGTGAAGGGCACGCGCAGTTCGGACCAGACTTCTTTCGCCTCGACCGGCGCGGTGAACTCGCCGGCGAGCGTATTGACGACGAGAAGATAGCTGCCCGCGCCGCGCATCTCGAGCCGGACGCCCGCAAACTTGCGCGCATCGACGGGGCGTACCGAACCGCGGCTGAGAGGCACGAGAACGCCGCCCTCGGGCTTGTCCTTGAGAGACATCTGCACCGCGAAGGCGAGCGCCGAGCCATTGCCGCCGGGATGCGTGACGCGGTTCGAGACCACGGAGGAGCGCTCGACGCCGCCATCCATGTCGGTCAGACGCAAGGTATCGAGCGAGCTGCGCCCGTCGGCGCGTTCGAAGTCGTCGATCAGCGCGGCCGCGGGCAATGCGGGCAGCGTCGTGGCGAGATTGCCCGCCGGCGGCTTGACGCCGCCGCCATGGACGAGCTTGCCGTCGACATAGACTCGGTCGATCTTCTCGACGTCGCCGATCGTCTCCCACGGCTTGCCGTCGACGAGAATGATATCCGCACGCTTGCCCTTTTCGATCGTGCCGCGATCGCCCGCGAGGCCGAGGGCCAACGCGCTGTTCGACGTTCCCGCCAGCAGCGCCGCCTTCGGCGTCAGGCCCGCCGCGACGAGCAGTTCCATTTCCTGGAGCGTCGAGATGCCATGCTTCGCGCCGCCGATACCCGCGTCGGTGCCGACCGCGATCGTCACCCCCGCTGCGTGAAGATTACGGACATTTTCCTCGGCGAAGCCATATTTGCGGATCCTGAGGCGCGTCGCGGCATCGTCCTTGCGCCCCGGCCCCATCTCGTCGGGCTTGAGCTGGTAGATGGCGAGGGTCGGCGCATAGAAAGTTCCCGCCTTCTTGATCCGGGCGATCGCTTCGGCGTCGAGCACCCCGTCCTGTATACTGTGCGCGATCACGTCGATCCCGGCGTCGGCCGCGAGCTTGCCGCGCTCGACGGTCACCGTGTGGGTCAGCACGCGCTGGCCATGCTTGTGCGCCTCGTCGGCGAGCGCCGCGAGCGTCTCGACATTCATCGAGGATTCCTCGGGCAATTGTCCGTAACGCCAGCCATCTGCAAAAGCCTTGATATAGTCGGGCTTGTACGGCTGCAGCGCCTGCACTTCGCGTCGGGCGCTTTCGGCGGTTGCGACCCATTTGGTCGTATTGGTGTCGCCCCAATCCGCCCCGTGGCCGCCGGGCGTGCTCATCCGCGCGACGAAATTGACGTGCGGGGAAAATATGTCGGCGAGCCAGGCGCGGCGCGGCGCGAACGCCTCGGGTTGTTGATGAAAATCGTTCACCGTCGTGACGCCGCTCGCGAGATAAGCGTTGGCGATCTGCGGGAGCGTGCCGGGAGAACCCGACGGCGACCAGTGCGTGTGGACGTCGATGAAGCCCGGCAGAAGAGCCTTGCCGTCGGCGCGGACGACCTTCGCTCCCTTCGGCACCTTGACGTCGGCGCCGACCGCCTCGATGCGGCCGCCGCGCACCACGACGGTGCCGCGATAGGGATCCCTGCCGGTCGCATCGAAGATCGTCGCGCCGGTGATCGCCATCACCTCGCCGCCCGGTTCGGCAAGCACCGACTGGCTCGCCCAGCCCAGGCCGGCGGTAATCGCCGTTCCCGCTACGAGCATCTTCCGAAAACTGGCCACGCGCTTCTCCTCGATTGTCCGATTGTACCCTGCCCTGCTTTGACGCAGCGGCAGCGGATTACCCCACCGGCCTGTTCGGTCCGAGCCCGCAATGTCCGAACAAAATGCGCTTGTCGACCGCATTGCTGCTGCGGAACCTCGCCGCGTCTGCGTCTCTGCCTCCTGTACGCCCCGGACGGGGCGAAGCCGGAACGGGACAGTCATGAACAGAGCTTTCGCCTTCATCCTCATCTTCGCCATGATCGCCGGCGTCGCTGCGGGATGGTTCGTCAATTCGCATTACCCCGCGGCCAAGGCGGCCGAAATTGCCGATAATCTCTCGATCCTCACCGACCTCTTCCTGCGGCTCATCAAGATGATCATCGCTCCGCTCGTCTTCGCGACGCTCGTCGCGGGGATCGCCCATATGGAAGACGCCGCCGCGATCGGGCGCGTCGGCGCCAAGACGATGGGCTGGTTTATCGGGGCCTCGATCGTGTCGCTCTCGATCGGTCTCGTCATGGTGCACCTGCTCCAGCCCGGCGCGAGCCTCGCGCTCGAGCTGCCGACCACCGGCGCCGAAGGCGTCGTCGCGACGGGTGACTTCTCGCTCAAGCAGTTCGTCACCCACCTCATTCCGCAATCGATCGTGCAGGCGATGGCCGAGAACGAGATTTTGCAGATCGTCGTCTTCTCGGTCCTCGTCGGCTCCGCGGTAGCCGCAATCGACGACAAGGCCCCAGCGGTGCTGGCACTGGTCGAGCAGGTCGCGGCGATCATGCTCAAGGTCACCGGCTTTGTGATGAAGACCGCGCCGGTCGCGATCTTCGCCGCGCTCGCCTCGACCGTCGCGACCCAGGGGCCGGGAGTGCTCGTGACCTATGCGGGCTTCGTATCGGGCTTCTATCTTTCGCTCGGCGTGCTCTGGCTCGTGCTGTTCCTCGCCGCGCTCGCGATCATCGGCGCGCGCGCCTTCGGTCTCTTTCGCGGGATTCGCACGCCGGTCCTCCTCGCCTTTTCGACCGCGAGCTCGGAAGCGGCCTATCCTAGAACGATGGAGGAGCTCGAGAAGCAGGGCGTCAACCGCCGCATCGTCTCCTTCGTCCTGCCGCTCGGCTACAGCTTCAACCTCGATGGCTCGATGATGTATTGCACCTTCGCCGTGCTCTTCATCGCGCAGGCTTATGGCATCGACATGACGATCGGCCAGCAGATCACGATGCTGCTCCTGCTGATGGTGACGTCGAAAGGCATGGCCGGCGTGCCCCGCGCCTCGCTCGTCGTGATCTCGGCGACGCTCGCCTATTTCAAGCTTCCCGAGGCCGGACT
Source organism: Sphingopyxis soli (assembly GCF_018682675.1). Lineage (GTDB taxonomy): Bacteria > Pseudomonadota > Alphaproteobacteria > Sphingomonadales > Sphingomonadaceae > Sphingopyxis > Sphingopyxis soli. The sequence goes on along the minus strand of NZ_JAFMTR010000030.1, from coordinate 7,358 downwards.
GCTGCTGATCCTCGCGGTCGACCATCTGCTCGACATGGGACGGTCGGCCACCAACGTCGTCGGCAATTCGGTCGCCGCCGCGATCATCGACCGCTGGGAAGGCCGCCGCATGGCGCGCGAAACGGCTGCCGGCGCGCCGTCACCCACCGAACAACTGCCGTCTCTTGCAACCAAGGAGTGAACATGTCCCGGATCGAAAGTCGCCTCGCCAGCCTCGGAATCGAGCTGCCCGAAGTCTGCCCGCCGGTGGCCAATTATGTCTCGGCAACGCGCTCGGGCAATCTTATCCAGGTGTCGGGGCAGCTCTCCACTCATGCGAACGGCGGCATCAAAGGCACCGTCGGCGTCGATTGCAGCCTCGCTGACGCGATCATTGCCGCGCGGCTGTGCGCGATCAACCTCGTCGCGCAGTTCAAGGCGGCGGCGGATGGCGACCTCGACCGCGTCCGCGTCCTCAAGCTCGGCGGCTATGTCCAGGCCGGTCCGCAATTCTCCGAGATTCCCACTGTGATGAACGGCTGTTCGGATCTCATCGTCGATGTGTTCGGCGACGCGGGCAAGCACGCCCGCTCGGCGATCGGCGTCTACCGTTTGCCGTTCAATTTCGCGGTCGAGGCCGATGCCGTCATCGAGATCGTGGATTAGGCAGCGCGCGAAGTTCAATGAAAATTCCACAATTCGACAAGGGGTTGAAATTTTCTACCCAAAAATCGATGGGGCATCGGCCATGCGTTGCGTCACAGCGAGACGAGATGGGCCGATAATCCATCCGCCGCACGGAGGACGACGCGACGATCGGGTCGACAAAAAGGGGACATGGCATGATGAAGAACATCCATTCGAGCTACCGCAAACAGATTTTGAGCGCAGTATCGCTGGTCGGGATGATCGCTGCGCAAAGCGCGGCCGCGCAAGAGCAGGCCGGGCAAACCGAAGCCGCCACCGAACCGCAATCAGCACCGCGCGGCGAAGAAATCGTCGTGACGGGCAGCCGCATTGCGGGCACCAAGATCACCGAAGCCCTACCGGTGACCGTCGTGGGCGAGGACGAAATAGCGGCGACGGCCGCTGTGTCGGGCGACGACCTGATCCGTTCCATTCCCCAGATGAGCGACCAGTCGTTCAACAGCAGCAATGGCCAGACGAGCAGCAATTTCGCGCGCGGCGACGTCGGCTCGATCGATTTGCGCGGGCTGGGCGTGGGCAATACGCTCGTTCTGCTCAACGGCCGCCGCCTCGTCCAGCATCCGAGCAGCCAGGCAAGCACCTCGCTTGCCCCGGTCATCACCTATAACACCAATTCGATCCCCGTCTTTGGCGTTCAGCGGCTCGAGGTTCTGCGTGACGGGGCGGCGGCGCTTTACGGCACCGACGCGGTTGCCGGCGTCGTCAACACGATCCTGCGCGACAATATCAATGGCGGCGGGCTGACGCTCCAATATGGCGGCGCCGAAGGCACCGGCCTGCGCGAATTTTCGGGATCGGGCTATCTCGGAACCGACTTTGCGGAAAATCGCGGCAACATCTCGCTCCTGTTCAATTACACCAATCGCACGGCGCTTTCGTCGCAGGATCAGGACTATACTTCCACATCCGATCACCGCTTCTTCGACGACTTCATCGGCACACCCTTCGAAGGCTCGAACAGCCTCGACGACACGAGCACGCTTTCGCATTGGGGCAATTTCACCACCGGTGTTCGCGTTCGCCGCGGCACGACCAACATCACCACCGCCGGCGGCGTCTTCTCCATTCAGCCCACGGCGAACGGCGGCTGCTCGGCCGACCTTGGCAGCGGGATCTGTATCGACGACGCAACCCGCGCGACGACCGGCGCTGATCGCAACACACGGTGGGACGCGCAGGCAAATTATCCGCTTTCCATCATGCCCAGGCTCGACCGCATCAACGTCTATGCGAATGGGCATTATGACCTGACCGACAATCTGACCGTCTTCGGCGAGGCCGGTTATTATTACGCCAAGACGCGCAGCATCCAGGACAGCGTCTTTTCGATCGGCTCGATCCAGATGACGGTCCCGGCGTCAAACTACTGGAACCCCTTCGGTCCCCTGACCTTTGCGAATGGTTCGGCAAATCCGAACCGGCTTGCCGGGATCGACGCGCCAGCGGCGGGCCTGCCGGTCACGATCACCAGCTACCGCTTCACCGACTTTGGCCCGACGGTGGTCGACGTCACGAACCGGCAGTTCCGCCTTCTCGCCGGCCTGCGCGGCGAAGCGCTCGGTTTCGACTGGGAAAGCGCGCTGCTCTATTCGCAGGCGACGGTCCGCGACGTTCAGGACGGCATCAGCGCGACCCTGCTCCAGCAGAATCTCGCGCTATCGACGCCCGATGCCTATAACCCGTTCGCGGGCGGCAATCCCGCGGACCCGATGGGGCCGCCGATCAACGCCGGCAATGTGGCTGCGGGCGAGGACTTCCTCATCAAATCGGTCCGGCGCGGCAAATCGAAGCTCGCGCAGTGGGATTTCCGCGCGTCGAAAGCCGATCTCTTCGCCCTCCCCGCCGGCGACGTCGGGATGGCGCTCGGCGCCGAACTTCGCAGGGATTCCTACCTCGACGACCGCGACGAGCGCGTTGATGGCACGCTCACCTGGACCGACAGCGTGACCGGCATCGAACAGCCGAGCGACCTGTTCGGCGTCAGCCCGACGCCCGATACCAAGGGGTCACGCACTGTCTTCGCCGCCTATACCGAATTCGCCGTTCCACTCATCTCGCCCGAAATGAATGTCCCGCTGATCCGCAGCTTCGAGCTGCAGCTGGCCGGGCGTTACGAACATTATTCGGACTTCGGCAGCATCGCCAAACCGAAGATCGCAGCCGCCTGGGACCTGTTCGACGGCTGGCGCATTCGCGGGTCCTGGGCGCAAGGCTTCCGTGCACCCAATCTCGAACAGACCAACGCAACGATCATCACGCGCGGCAACACCCGCACCGACTGGGTTCGCTGCGAGGCGGACCTACGTGCCGGACGCATTTCCACCTTCGACGCCTGCGCGCAATCCTTCGTGACGACGGGCCGCCGCGCCGGCAATCCGGACCTGAAACCCGAAACCTCCACGACATGGACGATCGGGACTGTGCTCCAGCCCCCGGCCTTCAACAGCGGTCGGCTGCGAACCACCTTCACCATGGACTTCTGGCAGGTAAAGCAAAAGGGCATCGTCGGCGTGTTCGGTGAGGGCAACGCGCTGATCAGCGACTATCTGGCGCGCGTCCAGGGTTCGAGCGATCCCACCGTCGTCCGCCTTGCGCCGACAGCCGACGATATTGCCCTGTTTGCCGGGACGGGCCTCGCTCCGGTCGGCCGCGTGCAATATGTCGACGATCAATATCGGAATCTCGAGCCGCAAACGGTTCGCGGCATCGACTTCGGCCTCAATATCGGGCTGCGCGATACTGGCATCGGCGATTTCACCTTCGCTGCGAACGCTGCCTATCTGCTCAAATATTTCCGCGACGTACCGCCCGATATTCAAACGCTGCTCGATGCCCGTGAAGCGGGTCAGATCAATATCGATACTGTCATTCCCGAATCGTCGAACCTGATCCGCGACGACGGCTTTCCGCGGTGGCGGGGTTCGGCGTCGCTCACCTGGAAGCTCGGCCAATTTACCGCGGGCGGGTTTGTCACCTACACCGGCAGCGTCATCGACGACGATATATCCGTCAATGGCGAGAACCTGCTGATCAAATCGTACACGACGGCCAATCTCTACGTGCAATATGACTTCAAGGGGGGCTTCACCGACAACACCCAGCTGCGGCTTGGCGTACGCAACCTCACGAACGCACAGCCTCCGCTCGACTCGAGCAGCTTCGGCTATATGGGCTCGCTCCATTCGCCGATCCCGCGCTACTGGTATGTGAACGTCCGCAAGACCTTCTGACCGCATTCCTTCCCGGCCGCCGCGCACCCCCGCGCGGCGGCCGGATTGCCGCCCTTCCCATCGCTCCCGCACAAGGTGATTCCGGCGTGTCACAACAACTATCCGCAAAACCCTCCCGCCCGCTCGGCCAACGCGCCGCCCGATCCGCGCTCCTTTGCAGCGCGCTCGCATTCCTTGCAGGCTGCTCCGCCGCGGCGACCTCGGCGCGCCCCGCCGATACGCCGCCTGCACCGCAGCCGAGCGCGGCGCCCGCCCCCGCGCCGTTTGCGAGCACCTATCAGCCTCGATCCGCCGCCGACACCGCGATCGTCGGCGCTTCGATACTCACCGGCACGGGAACGCGGATCGACAATGGGACCGTTCTGATGGCAGCGGGCAAGATCGTCGCGGTCGGCGCCGACATCGCCGTCCCGACCGGCGCGCGCGTCATCGACGGGCGCGGCAAATGGGTCACGCCCGGCATCATCGACGCACACTCGCATCTCGGCGTCTTCGCCGCGCCCGGCGTACAGGGTCATGCCGACGGTAACGAGAATATCGATCCTTACACCGCCCATGTCTGGGCCGAGCATTCGGTCTGGCCGCAGGACCCCGTCTTCACCAAGGCGCGCGCCGGCGGCGTCACGAGCCTGCTCATCCTCCCGGGCTCGGCCAACCTCTTCGGCGGCCGCGGCGTCAGCGTGAAGAACATCCCGGCGGTGACCGTCCAGCAGATGAAATTCCCCGGCGCGCCCTACACGCTGAAGATGGCGTGCGGCGAGAATCCGAAGGGCCGCTACGGTAGCCGCGGACGCGCCCCGGCGACGCGCATGGGCGAAGTCGCCGGCTTCCGCCGCGCGTGGATCGACGCCGCCGAATATGGCCGCAAGGTCGATGCCTATGAGAAGAAGCGCGCGCGCGGCGAAGCCGCCGAGGCGCCCAAGCGGGATCTCGGGTTGGAGACGCTCGCGGGCGTCCTCAAGGGCGACATTCTTGTCCAGAACCATTGCTACCGCGCCGACGAAATGGCGGTGATGCTCGATGTCGGCCACGAGTTCGGCTACAAGACGCGCGCCTTCCACCATGCGGTCGAGGCCTACAAGATCGCCGACCTTCTCGTTGCTGACGATGTCTGCGTGGCAACCTGGGCGACGCGCTGGGGCTTCAAGATGGAAGCCTATGACGCGATCGAGGAGAATGCCGCGATCCTGAGCAAGGCCGGTGTCTGCGTCGCGATCCATTCGGACGAACAACGTCTCGTCCAGCGTCTCAATGTCGAGAGCGCGGTCGCGATCGCCGCCGGGCGGCGCGCCGGTATCGATATATCGCAGGAAGAGGCGATCAAATGGATCACCATCAATCCCGCGAAGATCATGGGCATCGCCGACAAGACGGGCTCGCTTGAGCCCGGCAAGATGGCCGACGTCGTGCTGTGGAGCAAGAACCCGTTCAGCGTGTACGCGATCGCCGAGAAAGTGTTTATCGACGGCGCGCTCGTCCTCGACACGAGCGATCCTGCCACACGCTACAAGAGCGACTTTGAGATTGGCCAGCCGGTCGGGGAGGAATAAGATGAAGCACCGCTTTCCGGCCAGCGCCGCGCTCGCCCTGATCCTCGCCGCGGCGGTCGGCGCATCGCCCGCCGCCGCCCAGTCCTTCGCGATCACCAACGCCCATCTCGTCACCCCCGGCCCGGTCGGCGAAGTGGACAATGGCACCATCCTCGTCCGCGACGGCCGTATCGTCGCCGCCGGGAACGGCGTCGCGGTGCCCGCGGGGCTGCACACCATCGACGCCAAGGGCGCGGTCGTCACACCGGGCCTCATCGCGGTCAACACGGCGCTCGGGCTCGTCGAGGTCAATTCGGTCGACGGCTCGGTCGACACCAAGACCAAGAATTCGGGCATCAGCGCCTCGTTCGACGTCCAGTACGGTCTCAACCCCGCCTCGACACTGATCCCCATCGCGCGCCTCGGCGGCATCACCCATGCCGTCGTAATGCCCGACTATGACGACAGCGACCAGGAACGCGAACTGCCCTTTGCCGGCAAGGCGGCGATGATCTCGCTCGGCGAAGGCGGGAATATCCTCCATCGTCCGGGCATCGGCATGATGCTCGAGCTCGGCGAGGACGGCGCCGCGCGCGTCGGCGGCTCGCGGGCCGCCGAGTTCGTGCAGCTGCGCCAGATCTTCGATCTTGCACGTCAGGCTCCGCGCGAAGAATATCCGTTCGAGCTCTCGCAGGCCGACGTGGCCGCGCTCAAGCCGGTGCTTGCCGGCACCATGCCGCTGATCGTCGTCGTTCACCGCGCCGCCGATATCCGGCAGGTGCTGAAGCTCGCCCGCGACTACAAGCTGAAGATCATCCTGAGCGGCGCCGAGGAGGCCTGGCGCGTTGCGGACGAGATTGCGGCGGCGAAAGTCCCCGTACTCGTCAACCCGACTTCGAATATACCCTCAAGCTTCGACATGCTCGGCGCTTCGCTGCAGAATGCAGCGATCCTGAAGGCCGCGGGGGTCGAGATCGCGATCGGCGGCAATGACGCCGGGCACCGCGTGCGCGAGATGCGCTACAATGCCGGGCTCGCGGTCTCGCGGGGCCTCCCCTATGCCGCGGGCATCGAGGCGCTGACCCTCGCGCCGGCGCGCATCTTCGGCGTCGCCGACCAGATGGGCTCGATCGCGCCCGGCAAGGCCGCGGATATCGTGATCTGGGACGGCGATCCGCTCGAGCCGCTCACCCAGCCGACCGCCATCTTCATCGCGGGCCAGGAACAGCCGCTGATCTCGCGTGCGACCGAACTCGGCAAGCGCTACATGCGCTGACGCGCCGCGCTCGTCCCCGTTGCAATCAGGACGGGCGCGCCGTGAGCGGCAACGCCGTCGTATACTTGATTTCTTCCATCGAGAAGGCAGAGCTGACATCAGTCAGGCGGATCGAACGGATGATACGCCGATAGACCGCGTCATAGGCCGCCATATTCTCGACCCTGAGCTTGAGCAGATAGTCGACGTCTCCGGTCATGCGGTAGAATTCGACAACCTCCGGAATGTCGCGGATCGCCGAGTTGAGCATCTCGAGCCACGCCTCGCTATGCTCGGAAGCCCGCAGGCTGACGAAGACGGTGAGGTCGAGCCCCAGCGCGCTGGCATCGAGGATCGTGACGCGCCGCGAGATCACACCGCTCTCTTCGAGCCGCTTGATCCGCCGCCAGCACGCATTCTGCGACATATTGGCCTTGGCGGCGACGGCGGCGACCGACAGGGTCGCATCCTCCTGAAGGAACCCCAAGATCCGAACGTCGGCGTCGTCGAGCGAAACGCGGGTCATGACAATTCTCCTCTTTTATCCAGAGTACCGATGGTCCCTGCCGAAACAGCGGGCCGCCGCACGGGCGGCGCCGTCGTCGACTCCGCCATGTCTTCATCCCCGGACGTATCACGCTCGCCCCTCGCCGACCC
>NZ_JAFMTR010000029.1 GCF_018682675.1 Sphingopyxis soli | reverse complement strand
AAACACGGCAAAACAAGAATCTGGAGTGCCGGTTTTGATTCAATCAAAACCGAACGCACTCTACGCGGCCTGAACGGGGATCGCTGTTACGAGCGGGGCATGGCCCCAGTGGCGCAGCAGCCTAAGGATCGCATTCCCCGAAAGCCCGAGCGTGCCCGTATTGCGCAGCGGGTGGACGTTCACGGTTTCGCGCGCGGCCAGCCCTTCATCGAGGACCACCGCGATTGCGCCCGGTTCGGCATTGATAGCGGCGAGCGGCGTGACCGACCCCGGCGCGATGCCGAGCAAGCGCGCCATATCCTCGGCCTTGCCGAAGCTCACGCGCTTGCTGCCGATCGCGGCGGGCAAGGCCTTGAGGTCGACGCGCGCTTCCGACGGCACGGTGACGAGCCAGAATGCGCCGCCATTATCCTTCAGAAACAGGTTCTTGGTATGCGCGCCCGGTATCGCGGCATTCACCGCATCGCTCTCGGCGACGGTGAACACCGCGACATGCTCATAGGCTGCGAAGGGGATTGCGAGCGCATTCAAATCGTCCAGCAATCCCGCCTCGCCACGCATCACCAATCTTCAGACGACGCGGTGCAGCGCGCAAAGCTTGTTGCCCGACGGATCGCGCAGATAAGCAAGGTAGAGCTGGCCGAAACCGCCTTCGCGTACGCCCGGCGGATCTTCGATCGAGGTGCCGCCCGCGGCGACGCCGGCGTCGTGCCAGGCCTTGGCCTGCTCGGGCCCATCCATGGCAAAGCCGATCGTGCAGCCGTTGCCGGCGGTCGCCGGTTCTCCGTCAATCGGCTTGGTGACGAGGAACAGGCCGCCGTTGTGCATATAGATCAGGCGGCCCTTGTCATCGACGATCCCCGGCTTGCCGCCGATCGCCTGAAAGGTCGCGTCATAGAATTTCTTCGACGCCTCGATATCGTTCGAACCGACCATATTGTGACTGTACACGCCTTTGCTCCTCCTGACTTTGGTTGCGATTCGATACCTACCCCGCCCGGCGGGTCAGGGCCAGCCACGATGATGCCTTGCATTCACCGAAAATGACGAACTATCGAAATACCACCGTCTTGCGCCCGTCGATCAGCACACGCTGCTCGGCGACCCAGCGCACCGCGCGCGCCAGCACCTGCGCCTCGACGTCGCGGCCGATGCGGATCAGCTCGTCGACCCCGTCGCGGTGGTCGACGCGCTCGACCGCCTGCTCGATGATCGGCCCTTCGTCGAGATCGCTCGTCACGAAATGCGCGGTCGCGCCGATCAGCTTGACCCCGCGCTCCTGCGCGCGGTGATAGGGTTTCGCGCCCTTGAAACCGGGCAGGAAGCTGTGGTGGATGTTGATGCAGCGTCCCGCAAGTTTCATCGACAGATCCTGCGACAACACCTGCATATAGCGCGCGAGCACCAGATATTCGGCGCCGCCGCGCGCCATGACGTCGAGGATCGCGGCTTCCTGTTGCGCCCGGTTCGCATCGCTAACCGGGAAATAGTGGAAAGGCACGCCGTGCCATTCGGACAGGCGGCGCAGATGTTCGTGGTTCGATACCACGCCGACGATGTCGATCGCGAGATTGCCGGTCGACCAGCGGTGGAGCAGGTCGTTCAGGCAGTGGCTGCCCTGCGACACCGCGATCACGAACCGCGGCTTGACCGCGCCATCGCTGATCCGCGCGTCCATGCCGAAGCGCTCGACGATCGGCGCAAAGGCGTCCTGCACGCCCGCGAAGCCTTCGGGGAAGCGCGGCCCCGCGCCGCGAAACTCGACGCGCATGAAAAAGCGCCCCGAATCGAGATCGGCATATTGCTGGCTGTCGAGGATGAAGCCGTCGCGCTCCGCGAGCAGCCCCGTCACGGCGGCCACGATGCCCACCGCATCGACACAGCTGAACGTCAGGACATAAGGTCCGGTCAAAACATGCGCTCCCTTCGCTCAATAATGCCGTGTGCCCCCGCGAAGGCGGGGGTCCATCATCCGCCCGTGCCATTTGGTACCATTCGGAGATGGGTCCCCGCCTTCGCGGGGACACACCAGCTTATGGCCGCTCCGGCGCGCTTCAATAAACCACCACGCTGCGGATGCTCTCACCCGCGTGCATCAGGTCGAACCCCTTGTTGATGTCTTCGAGGCCCATGACATGGGTGATCATCGGGTCGATCTCGATCTTGCCGGTCATGTACATGTCGACGATCTTCGGCACATCGGTACGCCCCTTCGCGCCGCCGAACGCGGTGCCGCGCCAGTTGCGCCCGGTGACGAGCTGAAAGGGCCGCGTCGCGATTTCCTTGCCCGCCTCGGCGACGCCGATGATGATCGAGGTGCCCCAGCCGCGGTGGCAGGCTTCGAGTGCGATGCGCATCACCTCGGTATTGCCCGTCGCGTCGAAGGTGTAGTCGGCGCCGCCGTCGGTCATCGCGACGATCGCGGCGACGACCTCCTCGCGGCTCATACCCTTCGAATTGAGGAAGTCGGTCATGCCGAACTTGCGGCCCCATTCCTCGCGGTCCGGATTGATGTCGACGCCGATAATCTGGTTCGCACCGGCAAGCCGCGCACCCTGGATCACGTTGAGCCCGATGCCGCCGAGTCCGAAGACGACGACATTGTCGCCGACCTGCACCTTCGCGGTGTTGATGACGGCACCGACCCCGGTGGTGACGCCGCAGCCGATGTAGCAGCTCGACTGGAACGGCGCGTCCTCGCGGATCTTCGCGACCGCGATCTCGGGCAGCACGGTGAAGTTCGAAAAGGTCGAGCAGCCCATATAATGGAAGATCGGCTGACCCTTGTAGCTGAACCGCGTCGTGCCGTCGGGCATCAGCCCCTTTCCTTGGGTGGCGCGGATCGCGGTGCAGAGGTTCGTCTTGCCCGACAGGCAGCTTTTGCACTGGCGGCATTCGGGGGTGTAGAGCGGGATCACATGGTCGCCGGGCTTCACGCTGGTCACGCCCGCACCGACCTCGCGCACGATCCCTGCGCCCTCATGCCCCAGCACGCTCGGGAAGATGCCTTCGCTGTCGAAGCCGTCGAGCGTGTACGCGTCGGTATGACAGATGCCCGTCGCCATGATCTCGACCAGCACCTCGCCCGCCTTCGGGCCTTCCAGATCGAGTTCGACGATTTCGAGCGGCTTCTTCGCTTCGAACGCAACGGCGGCGCGGGTCTTCATGGGTGGGTCTCCTTCTCGGGCGCTCCAATCGGGCAAATGCGGCGGCAATGCAAGATGCGAGGGTCGCGTTCCCAACCTTCGTCATGCTGAACTCGTTTCAGCATCCATGGCCCGGCGCGATCCGGTCAAGGCGGCGCCAGTTATTTTCTCACACAAAGACACAAAGGCACGAAGATGTCGCGTCAGCCGCGAAGCGGCGTTCCATTACGACCGTGCGTCCAGGCGCGCCTTTGATGGGGAAATGGGCCTCTCGGCCCAAGTCTTCTTCTTTGTGTCTTTGCGCCTTTGCGCGAAACAAAAGAATGCAGCGCCTAAGGACAGGTCATGCCATGGACCCTGAAACGAGTTCTGGGTGACGAGGGAAAAAATTGCATGCGCCCACCGTCGCCCCGGACCTGATCCGGGGTCCATGACTTCAGCGCCGCCGTGGATACCGGATCAAGCCTGTCCTGATCCTGTCGAAGGGTCCGGGATGACGATGAAGAGGAGCTCAACACTCCACCACACTGACCGCCAGCCCGCCCTTCGACGTTTCCTTATATTTGTCGCGCATGTCGCGGCCCGTCTGCAGCATCGTCGCGATCACCGTGTCGAGGCTGACGACGTGCGTGCCGTCGCCGATCATTGCGATGCGGCTCGCGTCGATCGCCTTGATCGCGCCCATCGCGTTGCGCTCGATGCACGGGATCTGCACGAGGCCGCCGATCGGATCGCAGGTAAGGCCGAGATTATGCTCCATGCCGATCTCGGCGGCATTTTCGACCTGCGCGTTGGTGCCGCCGAGCGCCGCGGTCAGCCCTGCCGCCGCCATCGAACAGGCCACGCCGACTTCGCCCTGGCAGCCGACCTCGGCGCCCGAGATGCTGGCGTTGCGCTTGTAGAGCGCGCCGACCGCGCCCGCGGCGAGCAGGAAGGTCCGCACCCCCGCCGCGTCGCCGCGATAGCTGCGCCGATAATAGCGGATCACCGCGGGGATTATCCCCGCCGCGCCGTTGGTCGGTGCGGTGACGACCTTGCCGCCCGCGGCATTTTCCTCGTTCACCGCCATCGCCCACAGGTTGATCCAGTCCATCATCGCCATCGGATCGGACAGATTCGCCTCGTGCCGTTCGCGGATGTCGGCGGCGATCTGGGGCGCGCGGCGCTTGACCTTGAGGCCGCCGGGCAAAATTCCGGTGCTGCAGCAGCCCGCGTCGATCGACGCATCCATCGCGCCCGCGATCGCGTCGAGCCCGGCGTTCACCTCGTCAAGGCTGCGGTGGACGAGTTCGTTGTCGAGCATCATTTCGGCAAAGCTCTTGCCCGACGCCGCGCCCATGCTCAGCAGGTCGGCGCCCGAGGTGAAGGCGAAAGGCAATTCGACCTCATCCTCCGCGCCGCGGCTGTTGCGCCCCGCCTCGTCCTCGTCGACGACGAAGCCGCCGCCGATCGAGAAATACATCCGCTTCGCCAAAATCTCGCCGTCGCCGCCGCGCGCGGTGAAGCTCAGCGCATTGCTGTGGAACGGCTGGCGCTGGCGCATCTGGAAATGCAGGTCGCGCGCCGGCTGGAAGCGCACCCGCTGGCGGCCTAGCAGATAGAGGAAGCCTTCGCTCTCGGCGCGGTCCCAATGCGCCTTGATCGCGGCGAGGCTGGTCGACGCGGGGATTTCGCCGGCGAGGCCCGCGACAATCGCGGTGTCGGCGGCGTGGCCCTTGCCGGTCAGCGCGAGCGATCCGTAAAGGTCGGCCTCGACATGCACGGTCCGCGTCAGCAGCGCCTGCTCGTCGAGCCACACGGTGAAGCGCCGCGCGGCGACCATCGGCCCCACCGTATGCGAGCTGGAGGGACCGACACCGATTTTGAAGAGTTCGAACAGGCTGATCGTCATGGCGCGCCTATAGGCGAGGAGACAGCGTGACGATAGCGGCCAAAGCTGCCGCCAAAAATCTGTGTTCCCCCGCGAAGGCAGGGGCCCATCATCGGTCCGCGCTATTTGGAGCCCACAGGAGATGGGTCGTGTTGGGAGTCACGTGACTCCCAACACCCTTCGCGGGGACACACGATCTTCTTCATGGGCAAATTACGCCGGATAAGTCCAGGTGCCCTCGCGCGCGAAATTCTCCGCCGCGAAATCCCAGTTCAGCAGGTCGTCGACCACCGCGTCGACATAGGCCGGGCGCAGATTCTTGCGGTCGATGTAATAGGCATGCTCCCACACGTCGATCACCAGCAGCGGCTTGATGCCCGCGGTCAGTTCGGTGCCCGCATCGTGGGTGTCGGTGACCGACAGCTTGCCGTCCTTGGCGACCAGCCAGGCCCAGCCCGAGGCGAAATGGTTAACCGCGGTGTCCTTGAGCTTCTTCTTGAGCTCGTCGAGCGAGCCGAAATCGCGATCGATCGCGGCGGCGAGATCGCCAGCGGGTGCGGTCCTGGTCGGCGACAGGCTGTTCCAGTAGAAAGCGTGGTTCCATGACTGGGCGCTGTTGTTGAACAGACCCTTGTTGCCCGATCCTTCTGCGTGATGGACAATTTCCTCAAGGCTCTTGCCGGCGAGTTCGGTGCCTTCGATCGCGGCATTGACCTTGTCGACATAGGCCTTGTGATGCTTGCCATGATGCGTCGCGAGCGTGTCGGCCGAGATATGCGGCTCGAGCGCATCCTGTGCGTAGGGCAGCGGGGGGAAAGCGATGGTCATGGCAGTCTCCTTTTTTGGTGTCGGGGGTCTAACTCGGTATCGAGCCCGCGAGTTGCAACCCTGTGACGGGGAATTTTTCCGCAACGCCCGTCATTGCGAGGAGCGAAGCGACGAAGCAATCTCCAGCCATCGACGCCGCGCCGCGCCGGTGGCTGGAGATTGCTTCGCTCCTCTCGCAATGACGAAGGGCAATCAGGTCACCATCGCCTGCAAGCTCGCGATCCGGTCGGCCTCCTCCGCAGGCTTGTCGCGGCGGATCCGCGAAATGCGCGGGAAGCGCATCGCGAGCCCCGACTTGTGGCGCTTCGACGCGTGGATCGAATCGAACGCGACTTCGAGCACCAGCGATTTCTCGACCTCGCGCACGGGGCCGAAGCGATTGAGCGTGTTGTCGCGCACGAACTTGTCGAGCCACTTCAATTCCTCGTCGGTGAAGCCCGAATAGGCCTTCCCAACCGGTAGCAACTCTCCCGCGTCGGACCAGCATCCGAAGGTATAGTCCGAATAGAAGCTCGCGCGGCGGCCGTTGCCGCGCTGCGCATACATCATCACGCAGTCGGCGGTCAGCGGGTCGCGCTTCCATTTGTACCAGAGCCCCGCGCGGCGCCCGGCGACATAAGGGGCATCGCGGCGCTTGAGCATCACCCCCTCGATCGCCGCATCGCGCGCGCCGGCGCGGCGTTCGGCGAGGTCGTCGAAATCGCTCGCGTCGATGACCTGCGACAGGTCGAAATGGCTGGCGGCGAGACGTGGCACGAAAGCCTCCAATTGCCGCCGCCGCTCGGTCCATGGCAGCGATCGAAGATCGTTTCCATCCACGGCGAGGAGGTCATAGACGCGCACGAACGCCGGATAGTCGGCGAGCATTTTCTTCGATACCGTCTTGCGCCCCAGCCGCTGCTGGAGCGCGTTGAAGCTGGCGGCCTCGCCGCCCTGTACCTCACCGCGCACGAGCAGTTCGCCGTCGATCACCGCCTCCTGGTCGAAGGCCGCGACCAGTTCGGGAAATGCCCCGCTGATCTCTTCGCCGCCGCGGCTGTAGATGCGCGTCTCGCTACCCCCGCGCACGATCTGGACGCGGATGCCGTCCCACTTCCACTCGGCGGCATAGTCGGCGAGGTCGACGCTGTCCTCCTCCAGCGGATGCGCGAGCATGAAGGGGCGGAAGAAAGCGACGTCGGCAAGGTCGGGTCGCTCCCCCCTCCCCTCGCCCCACGCGAAGAGCGGTGCATAGGGCGGCGGAATCGCGTGCCACAGCTCCTCGACATCGTCGACCGGCACGTCGAACGCCTGCGCGAACGCCTGTTTCGCAAGCCGCGCCGACACCCCGACACGCATCCCGCCGAGCGCGAGCTTGAGCAACGCATAACGCCCGTCGGCGTCGAGCCGGTCGAGCAGCGACGCGACGACCGCAGGCGCATCGCTGCGCGTGGCGGACGAGAGGGCGTCGACGGCTTCGGAGACGGTCAATTCTCCCTCCCCTTTAGGGGAGGGTCGGGGTGGGGCCTGTTGCGGTTGCGCGCCCTCGACATGCCCCACCCCAACCCCTCCCCTGAAGGGGAGGGGCTTTTCCGGCCACAGCAGCGCCGCCGTCTCCGCCGTATCGCCGACGAAATGCCGCGACAGGCGGAACAATTCCTCATCTACCCGCGTCGCGAGCAGGGTCCGCACCGTCCCCGCCTTCACCGCCGGAAAGTCGAGGCTTTCGGTCAGCGCGGCGATCGCCCAGCCGCGATCGGGGTCGGGCGTATGCCGCAGATAATTGACGATCAGCGCGAGCTTCGAATTGCGCGAGCGCGTGTAGATCAGCCGGTCGATCAGGGCTGCGAAGCGCTTCACGCCTCCTCCTCCAGATCGCGCCCGACCAGGTGCAGCGCGCGCGCCTTGCGCTGCGTGAGCTCGCACCAGCGCAGCAGTCCGTCCTCGCTGCCATGGGTGATCCAGCTTTCCTTCGGGTTCACCTCGGAAATCGTCGTCGTCAGTTCGTCCCAGTCGGCATGGTCCGAGATCACCAGCGGCAGTTCGATCATCCGCTGTCGCGCGCGCTGACGCACGCGCATCCAGCCCGACGCCATCGCCGTGACCGGGTCGGGTAGCCGCCGCGACCAGCGGTCGTTGAGCGCCGAGGGCGGTGCGAGCACGATCTGCCCCGCCATCTCGGCCTTGTCGGCCTCGCTCACCAGCCGCAACTCGCCCAGGTCGACGCCATGCACGGCATAAAGCTGGCACATCTTTTCAAGCGCGCCGTGGATATAGATCGGCGCATCCCAGCCCGCGCCGCGCAGCTCGGCGATCACCCGCTGCGCCTTGCCCAGCGCATAGGCGCCGACGAGCACCGAGCGCTCGGGCTCGGCGCGCACCGCGCCGATCAGCTTGGCGATCTCGTCGCTGGTCGGCGGATGCCGGAACACCGGCAGGCCGAAGGTCGCCTCGGTGACGAAGATGTCGCACGGCACCACCTCGAACCGCGCGCAAGTCGGGTCGGCGCGGCGCTTGTAGTCGCCGGTAACGACGATCCGCTCGCCCCGATATTCCATCAATATCTGCGCGCTCCCGAGCACATGGCCCGCCGGGTGGACGCTGAAACGCACCCCGCCGCGCTCGAACCCGTCGCCATAGGCAAAGGCGGCGTTATCGCTCGCCCCGGCATCGACGCCGTAACGCAGCGCCATGATCGCGAGCGTTTCGGGCGTCGCAAACACCGCGCCATGCCCGCTGCGCGCATGGTCGGCATGGCCGTGCGTCACCGCGGCGCGCGGGACGGGGCGCGAGGGGTCGATCCACAGGTCCGCGGGCCTCACATAGATGCCGTGCGGGTGCGGCTCGATCCAGGTCCCGGCCTTCGCCATCAGGCGGCGAGTTTCCGGGCGAGCGCAAGGTCGGCGACGAACAGCGCGCGCTCTTTCGCGGCTCGCTCGCGGTCAGGCAAGCGCAGCAGGAAGGACGGATGGATCGTCGCGAGCAATTTCGTGCCCCCCTCCAGCTCGTGTACCGCGCCGCGCATCGACGTGATGCTTGCGCTCTTGCCCGTCACCCCGCGTAGCGCGCTCGCGCCCAGCGTAACGATCAGGTCGGGCTGCACCAGCGCGCGCTCCTTGTCGAGCCACCAGCGGCAGATGTCGATCTCGGCCGCAGTCGGATTCTGGTGAAGCCGCCTTTTGCCGCGCGGCTCGAACTTGAAATGCTTGACCGCGTTGGTGAGGAACAGCCGCGTCCGGTCGAGCCCCGCCTCTTCGAGCGCCTCGCTCAGCACCTGCCCCGCCGGCCCGACGAACGGCCGCCCCTGCAAATCCTCCCGGTCGCCCGGCTGCTCGCCGACGAGCATGATCCGTGCGCGCTCGGGCCCCTCGCCCGCCACGCCTTGCGTCGCGTTGCAAGAGAGCGGGCAGCGCGTGCAGCGATCGACCGCGCGCGCGACGTCCAGCAGCGTCTTCACATCGTCATCGAGGAGCAAGTCTTCGGGCACGCGCGTCCGCCATTTGTCGGTCAAGGGGTTCGCCAGGGAAACGGCCGCTTCGCGCATGCGTTCCACCCGTGCCTCGGCGCCCGCAAGCAAGGGCGCGATGTCCTGCGCCTCGGACAGGTTCTTCCAATATTTCTTCGGCATTTCGGCGCGCATTGCGTCGATCTTGACCCGCGCGGGGTTGAAGATCGCGCCATAATAGGTGCGCCACTGGTCCTCGACCACGTCGCTGCCCGGCACCTCGTCCTTCGTCCCGCCGGGGCCGTAAGTCAGCGTTTCATCCTGCCAGATCGCGCGCGCGTCTGGGGTGACGATCGCCCAGTCCATGCCGTAAAAGCGCCGCCGAAAGAATGGCGCGGTCAGCCGGAGGACGCGATGCGTCGGCTCGAACCATGCCGCGAAACTTTCGCGCCCCGCCTCCTCGCCGAGCCGGCGGAAACGGACAAATGCGTGCATCTTGTGAACGTCGCGGCGGATCGCCTTGTCGGCTTTGCGCAGCCAGTCGATTTCGGAATCGGTCGTTCGCGCGAGCAACTGGCGGTCTCGCGCCGCGCGCCAGATGATGCGATAAAGCCGCGCGGGCGTTTCCGGGTCGCGATGGCAGATGACGCGCTCGGCGACCTCGAGCAGTTCGCGCGGCAGCGACACCGCGCCCGCTGGCGCTACCACCGCCGTGTCACCGAACAAGGATGCGCCTTCGGCGCTACCGCGCCAGCTCACCTCCTCGGGTGCGACGCCGCCCGTGAGCAGGCTTCTTGCGGCGCTCCGCCACTCGGCAAAATCGCCGGGCGTGTTCAAAACAATCTCTCTCAAAGCGCGAGCGCCAGCTGCTCCGCGGGCGGCGCGAAGCGGGCGCGCAGGTCGGCGCTGTCGGTGAGCTTGCCCGGCCGCCAGTCGGGCGTCACGATGAAGGGCAGGACCTTCTTCACCGATGCGGTCAGCTTCGCGAGGTCGCCGAGCCTGAGCTTGCCCAGCCGCCGCGCCGCGACGATGCGGTCGACGGCGCGCGTCCCCAGCCCCGGCACGCGCAGCAACACTTCGCGCGGCGCGCGGTTGATATCGACCGGAAACGCCTCGCGCCGCTGGAGCGCCCACGCCAGCTTGGGATCGATCGCGAGATCGAGCATCCCGCCGCGCGCGCCCTGCATGATCTCGGCACGCTCGAACCCGTAGAAACGCAGCAACCAGTCGGCCTGATACAGCCGGTGCTCGCGCATCAGCGGCGGCCGGACGGGCGGCAGATCTTGGCTCGCATCGGGGATCGGACTGTAAGCCGAATAATAGACGCGGCGGAGCCGGTAGCCCGAATAGAGGTTCGTCGCGGTCTTCAATATATCGTCGTCCCGCGCCGCGTCGGCGCCGACGATCATTTGCGTCGACTGCCCCGCGGGCGCGAAACGCGGCGGCTTCGCCTTGCCGATCAGCCGGTTCTTCGCCGCCTCGATCGCCGCATCCGCGCCGACGCGCACCGACGCCATCGTCTTGCGGATCGTCTCGGGCTTTTTCTCGGGCGCGAAGCTCGACAGCCCCTCCTCGGTCGGGAGTTCGACATTGGTCGACAGGCGATCGGCATAGAGCCCCGCCATGGCGATCAGGCCGGGATCGGCGCCCGCGATCGTCTTCAGATGGATGTAGCCGCCGAAGCGATGCTCATCGCGCAAAATTCGCGCGACTTCCACGAGTTGCTCCATCGTATAATCTTCGGATCGGATGATCCCCGACGACAGGAACAGTCCTTCGATATAGTTGCGCTTGTAGAAATCGAGCGTCAGCCGGACGACCTCCTCCGGGCTGAAGCGTGCGCGCTCGACATTGCTCGAGGCGCGGTTGATGCAGAAACGGCAGTCGTAAATGCAGAAGTTCGTAAGCAGGATTTTCAGCAGCGAAATGCACCGCCCGTCGGGGGCGTAACTGTGGCAAATACCCATGCCCTCGGTCGACCCGATCGCTTTCGTGCCGACCGAATCGCGCCGCACCGTCCCCGACGACGCGCAAGACGCATCATATTTCGCCGCATCGGCCAGCACCGCCAGCTTTTCGAGAATCGGTTTCGCGGACATGGCCCATGCCTAGCATGAGAACATAGAAAGAACAAATCGATCGGGTCGCGCTGGTTGCGCCTATGCCTCGCGCCAACGTGCGGGCAAGGTGATGTCGACGACCAGCCCGTCAGGCTTCCAGTCGCGCGCAATCGTGCCGCCCAGATTATTCTTCACGCTGCGCTCCATCAGCAACGTGCCGAAGCTGGTCCGTTCGGGCTCGGCGACCGTCAGTGCGCCGCCGCTTTCGGCCCAGGTCAGGTGGAACAGGCGCGGGTCGCTGCCTTCGGGATCCTGCGACCAGTTGACGTCGACCTGCCCGTCCGCGCCGGTCAGCGCACCATGCTTCACCGCATTGGTCGCAAGTTCGTTGAACAGCAGGGCCATCGCGACGAGCGCATTTTCGGGCAGCAAAAGGTCCGGGCCCGACCAGCGGATGCGCGGAAAGCTTGCCTCGACCTCGCGCAGCAGCGCGTGCATCGACCCGGTCATGAAATTGGCGCCGAGCAAGACATTCTGCGCGCGATTGAGCGCATCGAGCCGGCTGCTGATCCGCTCGACATAATCGTCGACGTCGCGCGCCGCGTGGCGGGTCAGCGAGATGATGGCGCCGACCGTCGCGAACAGGTTGCGCATCCGGTGGTGCAGTTCGCGCATCAGCAGCGTGGCATTTTCCTGCCGGCTCTTCTGTTCGGTGATATCGATGCAAACGCCGGTCAGGATAGCGTCGTCGTCGCGCACGTCCCAGTCGCCGCGGATTCCCAGCCAGCGGACCCCGCGCTCGGGATGATCGATGCGATGCTCGACCGCATAGGGCGTGCCGCTCGCCACCGCCTCGTTGATCGCGACCTCGACGCGCGCGCGATCCTCCGGATGAATGCGTGCGAACACGCCCTCCCGGTTGGTGAGGGCCGAGGCATAGTCGGCGCCCCAGAGTTCGGCGACGGCCCCGCGCCAGGTGACCGCGTCGATCCGCGCATCGTATCGCCAGCTTGCGATGCCGGAAAAATCGAGTGCGCGCTCCAGCGTCCGGCGGGCGTCGTCGCGCTCGACGACGATACGGCGCAGATCGGCCTCGGCCATGATGATCGCAGCGAAATCCTCAAGCCGCTCCAGCTCGCGTCGGTCAAAGGTCCCCCGCATCTTGCGATCGATCACGCACAGCGTTCCGAGCACCATGCCGTTGTACGCGCGCAGCGGCACCCCGGCATAGAAGCGGATGTACGGCTCGCCGGTCACCAGCGGATTGTCGACAAAGCGCGGGTCGGCCGCGGTGTCGGTCACAACGAGCGGCGCGTCGTCGGTGATCACATATTGGCAGAAACTGATCTCGCGCGGCGTCTCGCTGATCGTCAGCCCATGGGCGGACTTGAACCACTGACGGCAATCGTCGACCAGCGTGACAAGCGCGATCGGCGCATCGAACAGGTCCGCGACGAGCTTCGTCACACGGTCGAACGCCGCCTCCGGGGCGGTATCCATCAGTCGGTATTCGCGAAGGGTCTGGAGCCGCCACGCCTCGCGCGTCACCGCGTCGCCTTCGCCGCCGTCCGCCAAGATCTGCCCCTCCGTTGCTTGCGGAGCCATCGCACCGACATTGGCCCCAGGCCGCTCTGCCATAGAAAAGGGTTCCCAAAAAGCGTGCTCACGGCACCGCGAAGAAAGTAGAGCAATTCCTGTCGCTTACACGCAAATATCATCACGGCCCGACAGACTCTACGCATTCCCGACCGACAAGTTGCAGCAAAAAGGGACGCTTTTCGGATCCCACCGGCGGAACCCGTCCGCGCAGCGAAGCGTATTCGTTGCGATACGAGGGAGCATTGACATGACGCTGGGAGACGAAATCCGCGGGCACCTGCCCTTTCTGCGCCGCTACGCGCGCGCGCTTACGGGCAGCCAGCAGCATGGCGACAATTTCGTGCATACGACGCTCGAAGTCATCGTCGCCGCGCCCGACGAGTTCCGCGTCTCGGGCGACACGCGCATCGACCTCTACCGCAATTTCCACCGCATCTGGGAAAGCGCCTTCATCGAGGATGGCGAGGCCAGCGACGAGGGCGAGAACCCCCTCGTTCGCGCCGCCAACCGCCGCCTCGCGCGTATCACGCCGCTCAGCCGCCAGATGCTGCTGCTGACCGCCCTCGAAGGCTTTTCGGTCGAGGAAACAGCGGCGATCACCGGCGCCGACAGTGCGATGGTCGAAACGCTGCTCGCCGAGGCGGTGGACGAGGTCGACCGCGAGGCGCGCACATCGGTGCTGATCATCGAAGACGAGCCGCTGATCGCGATGGACCTCGAACAGATCGTCCGCGACCTCGGCCACGATGTCGCGGGTGTCGCGACGACGCACGAGGATGCGGTCGCAGCGTTCGAAAACAGCGACGCGGGGCTCGTCCTCGCCGACATCCAGCTCGCCGACGGATCGTCGGGGATCGATGCGGTGCAGGATATTTTGGCGATCGCACCGGTGCCGGCGATCTTCATCACCGCCTTTCCCGAAAAGCTGCTGACCGGCCACCGCGTCGAGCCGACCTTTTTGATTTCGAAGCCCTTCGGCCGGAACACCGTGCGCGCGGCGATCAGCCAGAGCCTGCTCTTCACCCCGCAGCTCGCGGCGTAGTTTCCCGAAGCAGCGCGGTCTCCCGGCGTCGGCCGGGACCAGCTCAATCGGGCGACGGCCCGCCGCCGGTCAGCTGGTCGATATCGCTCATGATGGACGCAAAGGCCTGGCTCGGCGCCAGCGGATCGTCGCTGCGCAGCGGCATGTCGCCGCCCTCGAGGATCGCGTGGAGCGCCGTGCGCGCACGCGACACGCGGCTCTTCATCGTTCCCACCGCACAGCCGCAAATCTCCGCGCCTTCCTCATAGGAAAGCTGCCCCGCGCCGATCAGGATGAGCGCCTCGCGCTGGTCGACCGGCAGCATCATCAGCGCGCGCTGGACGTCGGCAAGGTGCAGGCTGTCATCCTGGTCGTCGGGCGCGACGAGCAGCCGCTCGGCGGCGAGTTCGTCATATTCGGCGGTGAATTTCTTCCTTCGCATCTGCGACAGGAAGCAATTGCGCAGGATGACGAACGCCCAGCTCTTCATGCTCGACGGCCCCGGTACGTAGGTCGCGCGGGCCTTCCACGCCTTCAGCATCGTCTCCTGCACCAGATCGTCGGCGAGGTCGGCGTTGCCCGTCAGGCTGCGGCCGAAGGCGCGCAGATGCGGCAGCATCGCCGCCAGCTCCCGCTTGAAGCTGGCGTCGTCGAGGGGGCTAGGCGTAACGTCGCTGATAACAGGGCCTTTTACATGCTCGGGTTCGACTGAACCTTGCCCAAGGCTTAGCGCCTTGAAATTTCAATGCAAGAGCGCCGCCGGTCAGGATGTCGGGCGGCGGCGGCCCAGCGCAATAAAGTTCGCCATCATCCGCTCGTCCTGCGGGTCGAGCCGGCGATTCGCGGCAAGTCGGGCCAGATCCTCGTCATGTCCCTCGAAGCCCGGACAATAGAGCATCGACCATTCGGCGAACTCGCGAACGTCGATCGCGCGGCGCCGCACCTCGACCATTCCGCTATGGCGCGCGTCGCGCCGGATCGCATCAAGGCACGCATCGACCTCGCGCGCCGGACCTTCGAGCAGCTGCATGAAATTGTGGCCATTATAGATGAGCGCGCCGGTGAGTCCGTCTCGCCTGTTGTTGCGCCGCGCGCTCAGCAGGATGGCGGCAATATCCTCTTCGCGGATCAACGGATCGGCGACGCTGACGTAAATCACGGAAATCAAGGTGGTCACGCTCCCTTTTCCCGGGCACAGGCCGGGAACGATGTGACCCCTCACGCCCGTCCGAATAAGGGCAGTGTTGCTTCTTGGCAACGCGCTCGTCGCAAAAAACAACCAAAGCGGGAACCAGCGGGGCATTCCCTCGTTGCTTCGGCATGGCTACGCACGGCAACAACAGGTTCAACGGAAAGGACCGCCCTGTCATCGGGCAGGACGAACCGCACCGGTCGAACGGCAGCTTCCCCGGGACCGGCAGCGATCAGTGGCACCGTACGCTGACGGGCCGCCAGTCGCCCGAGCCGGTGAGCGCCAAGCTGCGCATGATCTACGGCAATATCGTCGCCGAACAATTGCCCGCCGATATGCTCGACCTGCTTGCCAAGCTCGACCACGAGAGCCCCGAACAATAATGGCGCGAACCACCGCTGCGCCGCTGCCGCAGGACAATAGCGCCCTTTCGGACAGCGAGTTCAAGGCGCTGCTCGCGGGCGTCATTCCCCATTTGCGCGCCTATGGCCGCAGCCTGTCGGGCAACCCCGACCTTGCGGACGATCTCACGCAGGACACCATGGTCAAGGCCTGGGCGTCGCGCGACCGATTCGAGCGCGGCACCTCGATCAAGGCGTGGACCTTCGTTATCCTGCGCAACACCTTCCTGTCGCAGATGCGCCGCAACAAGTTCCACGGCGACTATGACGAAGTCGCGGTCGAGCGGACGCTGTCGACCCCCGCCAGCCAGGAAGACGCGGGCGAGATGACCGACCTGCAGCGCGCGCTGATGGAATTGCCGCAGGACCAGCGCGAGGCGCTGATCCTCGTGGGCGCCGGCGGCATGTCCTATGAGGAGGCGGCGAGCATCTGCGACTGCGCGCTCGGCACGATGAAGAGCCGCGTGTCGCGCGCGCGGTCGGCGCTTGAGGAGATCATGGCGAGCGGCCAATTCTCGCAGAAACGCGCCGACGCGCCGCCCGCAAGCGAGGCGATCGACGCGATCATGGACAGCGTCGAGGAAATAACCGCGCGCCGCGAGGCATCGGGCGGCTGAACCCTCTCGACTTCACGGCCGGGGCGCGCCAAGGTTGATGTTCCGCCTCCCCCCAGCAAAGCGAGCAAATCCATGAAGAAAGTCTCAGCCGCCGCCCTCTCTGCGGCGATGATCGTCGCTGCCTGTTCGGCGGGCACGACCAGCAACGCCGCCCCCGCCGGCGGCGCCAGCCTCGACGCGTCGGGCGCGCAGCCCGCAACCCCGCTCGCCGACGCCCCCTTCGCGGTGCGCGAGATCGCGCGCTTCAACGAACCCTGGGCGATGACCTTCCTCCCGCGCGGCCGTCAGGCGCTCATCACCGAACGGTCGGGCAAGCTCAAACTCTGGCAGGAGGACGGACCGACGCTCGATGTCGCGGGCGTGCCCGCCGTCGCCTATGGCGGACAGGGCGGCCTCGGCGACGTGATCCTTGCGCCCGACTTCGCGACCAGCAGCACGATCTATCTCAGTTGGGCCGAGCCGGGCGACGGCGGCACCGCCGGCGCGGTGGTCGGTCGCGCGAAACTGGTGCAGGGCGCCGCGCCGCGCCTCGACGGACTGCAGATCATCTGGAAACAGGATCCCAAAGTCACCGGCCGCGGCCATTATTCGCACCGCCTCGCCTTTTCGCCCGACGGCCAATATCTCTTCATCGGTTCGGGCGAGCGGCAGAAGTTCGATCCCGCGCAGGACATGAAGGCCAATCTCGGCAAGATCGTCCGGCTGAACCCCGACGGCAGCGTTCCAGCCGACAATCCCTTTGCCGCGCAAGGCGGCGTGGCCGCGCAAATCTGGTCGCTCGGCCACCGCAACATCCTGGGCCTCGCCTTCGACGGCTCCGGCAGGCTCTGGCAGCAGGAAATGGGTCCGAAGGGCGGCGACGAGGTCAATCTGGTCGACGCGAAGGCGAATTACGGCTATCCGATCGTCTCGAACGGCGACCATTATGACGGACGCGACATTCCGGACCACCCGGCGCGGCCCGAGTTCGCCGCGCCGAAACTATGGTGGAACCCCTCGGTCTCGCCCGCCGGGCTCGTCTGGTACGGCGGCGATCTCTACCCGGGCTGGAAGAACAGCCTGCTGATGGGCGCCTTGTCGGGTCAGGGGCTGATCCGGATGCAGGTCGACGGCGACACGCTTCGTAAATCGGACCGCTGGGACTTCGGCGCCCGTATCCGCGAGGTCGAGGTGCGCGACGACGGATCGGTCTGGCTGCTCACCGACGGCGAGGGCGGCAAGCTGCTGCGACTGGTTCCGAAGGGCTAGGGTTGGGACCCAAGCCCCGCCATGCGCCTGCCTTCGCACGCCCGCAAAATCTGCTATAGGCGCCCACGATGATCCGCGGCTTCCTCACCCGGCGCGCCGAATGGCCCGCGCGCATTCCCGATCCCGACGCGCCGCCGCCGCTTTCGCTGCTGTGGCGCGAGGTCGGGGCGCTGCTGCGCGCTATCGGCGGGCGCATTCGTCCGATGCCGCCCGAACCCAATCCCGACAGCGACCATCCGCCGGTGATGGTGCTGCCCGGTTTCCTTTCGGGCGACTGGGCCACCAAGGCGCTGCGCGGCGACCTCCGCCGCGCGGGCTTCCGCTGCTACGCCTGGGGTCTCGGCTTCAATCGCGGCGCGACCCCCGACATCATCGAGCGCATCGACACCCGCGTGCAGTGGATCATCGACCGCACCGGCTATGCCCCCGCGCTCGTCGGCTGGAGCCTCGGCGGCATCTATGCGCGCGAATATGCCAAGCATCATCCGGACAAGGTCGCACGCGTCGTGACGCTCGGCTCGCCCTTTTCGGGCAGCCGGCGCGCCAACCGCGCCTGGCGGCTGTACCATCTCGTCGCGCGCCACCCGGTCGACAATCCGCCGATCGACTTCCACCCCGCCCCGCGCCCGTCGATGCCGACCTTCGCGCTCTGGTCGCGGCACGACGGCGTGATCGCGGTGAACAGCGCGCGCGGGGCGCCGCACGAAAGCGACCGGCAGGTCGAGGTCGATTGCGGCCACATGGGCTTCGCCTATGCGCCGACCTCTGTGGCGGCTATCGTCAAGGCGTTAACCGAAGAGATAGGTTGATCGGGCAAGCGGCGGCGTCTTCCCCCTTCGAAGGACAATGATTCCATGCTGACCATCACAACCGCCGCGATCGCCCTGATGATGCAGGGCGCCCCCGCGTCGGCGTGTACGCTCGGCAGGATCGCTGGCAATCCGCGCGAAACGCGAATCTGGGTGTCGCTCGCCCCGTCGCCCGGCGCCCGTCGCACCGCGCGGGTAAAGCCGGGCCAGCCGGTTTTTCTCTGCGCGGCCAAGGGCGTATGGGTGTTCGTCCGCTTCGCCGACCGCCGCCACAGCTGCGGCGGCATCGGCAGCCGCCCGGCGCGTGCGGGCTCGACCTGCGCCGAAGGCTGGATCGAACGGCGGCGGATCATCAGCGAGCGCTAGAGCGAACGGCGGGTTTCGAGCGAAGCACGACATTTCCAGCATCGTCATCCTGAACTTGTTTCAGGATCCATG
>NZ_JAFMTR010000028.1 GCF_018682675.1 Sphingopyxis soli | reverse complement strand
TTCTTGTTTTGCCGTGTTTTCCGAGTCGTCAGGTGATTCCACCTGACTTGAAAACACTCTAGTCGCCGGGTCGCCCCTTGTAATCCGCGCCATAGACCGCGGCGCGGAAATCACGGTGGAGCGAGCCGTCATAGGGCATCGTCTGGACGAAAAAGACCGCGGTCAGCTTGTTCGCGGGATCGACCCAGAACAAGGTCGAGGCGGCGCCGTCCCAGAAATACTCGCCGACCGCGCCGCGATTTTCCGCGGGTGTCTGCGGCGGCCGCTTGCGCACCGCGAAATCCAGACCAAAGCCGACCGCGCCCTTTTCGGGGAGCCACAGCCGCTCGGTGATCGCGGGGTCGAGCTGGTCGGTCACCATCAGCTTCACCGTCGCAGGCTTGAGGATGCGCGCGCCGTCGAGTTCGCCTTCGTTCAGCAGCATCCGCGCGAACCGCTGATAGTCGTCGAGCGTCGAGGCGAGCCCGAAGCCACCGGGCGTCAGCGCGTGGTCCTGAAAATTGAGCGTCCGCGCCTCCGCATCGGGCATCTGTTCGAGTTTGCCGTCCTGCTTGACGTTCATCGCCGCGAAGCGCGGTAGCCGCGCGTCGGGCTGGCGCCACGCGGTGTCGGTCATCTTCAGCGGCTCGAAGATATGCTCGCGGACATAATCGGCGAAGGGCTGGCCCGACAATTTCTCGACCAGCGCCGCCTGCACATCGACGCCGATGCTGTAGCTCCACTGGCTCCCCGGCTGGAAGAGCAACGGCACCCCGGCAAGGCGGCGGTTCATCTCGGGAAGCCCGATCGTCAGCGCGAGCGGGTCGGCGGCGATATAGGCGTCGTGCGCCGGAGTCGGCCCCGGACCATAGGCAAAACCCGCGGTGTGGCGCATGACGTCGCGGATCGTCACCGGACGCTCGACCGGGACATAGATCGGCTGGCCCGCGGCATCGCGGCCCGCATAGACACGCATCGCCGCATAGTCGGGGAAATATTTCGCCAGCGGGTCGTCGAGGCGTAACCTGCCCCGTTCCCAGAGCTGCATCAGCGCGACCCCGGTCACCGGCTTGGTCATCGAGAAGATTTGCGCGATCGTATCGCGGCGCATCGGCCGCCCGGCCTTGCGGTCGGCCATGCCGGCGCTGCCGAAATAGACCTCCTTGCCATCCTGCCAGACAAGGGCCGAAGTGCCCGCAGCGCGACCGTCCACCACCATCTGTTTCAGCGCCGCGTCGATCCGCGCCTTGTCGATCTTCAGCACCCCGGCCGACGCCGAGCGCGCTTGCAGCGGCGGCGCAGTCGCCGCCGACGCCGCACACGCCACCGTCATCGCCAGCGCCATTGCCAGTCGCTTGCCGCGCATATCGTCCCTCCGCCATCGCCGCGGTTCGCCGCGGACCGGAGCCCATCACATGGCATCGGATGCGACGGGTCAACCCGAATAGGTCTGCGGGGGAGGCTATTCTGCCGTCGCTGGTTCCGTGGCGGGCACCCTGGCCCCCGTCAGATCGCCGCTCTGGATCAGCCATTGCGGATAACCGGCCTGCACCGACGCCATGATCCGGTCAATTGCCGCGGCAACCTGTTCGCCTTCGGCCTCGCGGTCGCGCTGGACGATCACGCGGCGCGCCTGCGCGTCGATCAGCACCCGCTCGCGCGGCAGCAATTCGCCGACCGTCAATCCCGCGAGGATCGCGCGGCTGTCCTCCTCGCGCCGTTCGAGCGCCGCCAGGCGGCGATTGAGCTGCTCTTCGACCTGCACTGCGGCGTTCGTCTGCTGCCGCAGCTGGACGATGCTGACGCGCACATTGCGATCGAGTTCGCCGTGAACTTTCGCCGCGAGTTGCGTATCGAGCTTTGCGGCATAGCGATCGACAAGCACGACGCCGTCGATGGCAATCGCGTCGCCCTCCATCCGGACGTTGAGGCTGTCGACGCGATCGTTTTCGTCGAGCAGCGACCTGAGTTCGGCTTGCACGATCGATCGCGCGCGCACCTCGCCCGCAAGACTGTTGAGCGTCAGCGCCAGCGGGATCGACAATATGCCGAGCGTCGTGACGATGCCGACGACCTGCATCGCCGTATGCTGCGGCGTCAACGATGGTCCGAATTTGTTGATTCGCGCCACGATCGTCGCGGCAAAGGCGATCGCAAGCGTGTTGGTGAGGAACAGCAGCGCCGCGCCCAGCGCAAAGTCGAAGCGGCCGGTCGCCAGCCCGAAGCCGACGGTCGACAGCGGGGGCACGAGCGCGGTCGCGATCGCCACGCCGACCATCACCCCCGACAATTTGCGCATGATCGCATAGACGCCGGCAATGCCGCCGACGACCGCGACGCCAAGGTCGAGCAGCGTCGGCTGGGTGCGGGCACGGAGTTCGGTCGTCACGTCGGTGATCGGCGACAGCCAGATAATCACCATCGCGACGAGGATGGCGACCGCCATGCCCGCCGCCATCGTCACCAGCGAACGCTTGATGAGGTTGCTTTCGAGCGTCGCAAGGCCAAACCCGATACCCATGATCGGACCCAGCAGCGGCGATACGAGCATCGCGCCGATGACGACCGCCGTCGAGCTCTGCAGAAGGCCGAGCGTTGCGATCGCGGCCGACAACGTGATGAGCAGCAGGAATTTCTGGTTGAGCCGCGCGTCGCGCGCGACGCTCGCGAGGACGAGAGCGCGCCCGTGGACCTCGTCGTCGCCGAGGCCATTGTCGTCGTCATCGACCTCGCGCCCGGCTCCGGGGCGCGCGGACCGGCGACCACCGGCGTTGAACGGTGCATCGCCCAGTCCGGGCACTCCGGGATGGCTGCCGGCCATATGGGCGGACGGCTAGATCTTGCCGGTCAGTTCGGGAACCGCGCTGAACAGATCGGCGACGAGGCCGAGGTCGGCGACCTGGAAGATCGGGGCGTCTTCATCCTTGTTGATCGCGACGATCGTCTTCGAGTCCTTCATGCCGGCGAGATGCTGGATCGCGCCCGAGATGCCGATCGCGAAATAGACCTCCGGCGCGACGATCTTGCCGGTCTGGCCGACCTGATAGTCGTTGGGGACATAGCCCGCGTCGACGGCGGCGCGCGACGCGCCGAGCGCGGCGCCGAGCTTGTCGGCGAGCGGCACGATGACTTCCTGATATTTCTCGCTCGACCCCAGCGCGCGGCCACCCGAGACGATGATCTTCGCCGAGGTCAGCTCGGGACGATCCTGCTTGGCGATCTCGGCGCCGACGAAGCTCGAAATACCGGCGTCGCCACCAGCCGAGACGGCCTCGACCGTACCCGAACCACCGGTTGCAGCAGCCTTCTCGAAGGCGGTGCCGCGGACGGTCAGAACCAGCTTCGCGTCCAAGCTTTCGACGGTCGCGATCGCGTTGCCGGCGTAGATCGGGCGGGTGAAGGTCTTCGGACCCTCGACCGACAGGATTTCCGAGATCTGCATCACGTCGAGCAGCGCGGCGACGCGCGGCGCGATATTCTTGCCGGTCGTCGTCGCAGGCGCGACGAAGGCGTCGTGGCTCGCCATCAGTTCGGCGACGAGCGGCGCGATATTTTCGGGCAGGTTGTGACCGAAAGCGGCGTTGTCGGCGACATGAACCTTCTGGACGCCCGCGATCTGCGCGGCGGCGCTGGCGACACCGCCCACGCCTTCGCCCGCCACGAGCAGGTGGACTTCGCCGAGCTTCGACGCGGCGGTCACCGCGGCGAGCGTGGCATCCTTGACGGCGCTGCCGTCATGTTCGACCCAAACGAGCGTTTTCATGCGTGCACTCCCATCGCCTTCAGCTTGGCAACCAGTTCATCGACATCGGCGACCTTGACGCCGGCCGAGCGGACAGGCGGTTCCGAAACCTTGACCGTCTTGACGCGCGGCGCCGTGTCGACGCCGTAATCGGCGGGGGTCTTGGTATCGAGCGGCTTCGACTTCGCCTTCATGATGTTCGGCAGCGACGCATAGCGCGGCTCGTTCAGACGCAGGTCGGTGGTGACGATCGCGGGAAGCTTCAGCTTCACCGTCTCGAGACCGCCGTCGACTTCGCGCGTCACGCTGACATGATCGCCCTCGACGTTCACCGCGCTGGCGAAGGTGCCCTGCGCCCAGCCGGTCAGCGCGGCGAGCATCTGGCCGGTCTGGTTGTTGTCGCCGTCGATCGCCTGCTTGCCAAGGATCACGAGACCCGGCTGTTCGGCATCGGCAATCGCCTTGAAGATTTTCGCGAGCGCCAGCGGCTCGACCTCGTCGTCGGTCTGCACCAGAATCGCGCGGTCGGCACCCATCGCGAGCGCGGTGCGCAGCGTTTCCTGCGCCTTCGCCGGGCCGACGGAAACCGCGACGATCTCGGTCGCGACGCCCTTTTCCTTGAGGCGGATCGCCTCTTCGACGCCGATTTCGTCGAACGGGTTCATCGACATTTTGACATTGGCCAGGTCAACGCCGGTGCCGTCGGCTTTCACCCGCGGCTTGACGTTGTAATCGAGCACCCGCTTCACGGGGACGAGGATTTTCATGGGCTCAAAGCTCCTCTCAGCAAATTGTGCACTGCGCCATAATTGGCGTTTACGTAAACGTCAACCAGCAGTCCCCGGTTACCTTCTCCCTTGAGGGGAGAAGGATAGGGAGCCTGATCGCCACAGGCGATTAGGCGGACTTGGATGAGGGTGGGCGGAGCGGATCTCCGCGCGAGCCGTTGGCCCGCCTACCCCTCACCCAGCTTCGACTAGCGAGCAAGCTCGCAAGTCTCCGCAACCCTCTCCCGCAAGGGGAGAGGGTTTAATCTGTTATCACGCCGCCTTGGCGACCTCGGCGACGATTTTCTTTGCCGCGTCGCCCAGATCGTTGGCCGCGACGATCGGCAGGCCCGAATTGGCGAGGATGTCCTTGCCCTGCTGGACGTTCGTGCCTTCGAGGCGGACGACGAGCGGAACCGACAGGTTCACTTCCTTCGCCGCGGCGACGATGCCCTCGGCGATGATGTCGCACTTCATGATGCCGCCGAAGATATTGACGAGGATGCCCTCGACCGCCGGGTCCTTCAGGATGATCTTGAACGCCGCCGTGACCTTTTCCTTGCTGGCGCCGCCGCCGACGTCGAGGAAGTTGGCCGGGAAGGCGCCATTGAGCTTGATGATGTCCATCGTCGCCATCGCGAGGCCGGCGCCGTTGACCATGCAGCCGATGTTGCCGTCGAGCTTGATGTAGGCGAGGTCATATTCCGACGCCTCGACCTCGGCCGGGTCTTCTTCGGTCAGGTCGCGCAGTTCGGCGATATCCTTATGGCGGAACATTGCGTTGCCGTCGAAGCCGAGCTTCGCGTCGAGGACGAGCAGTTCGTCGCCGTTCGCGCCTTCGCAGACCGCGAGCGGGTTGATCTCGATCTGCTCGGCATCGGTCGCGAGGAAGGCGTCGTAGAGGCCGGCGAGGACCTTCGCCGCCTGCTTGGCGAGATCGCCGTCGAGTTCGAGCGCGGCGGCGACGCTGCGCCCGTGGTGCGGCATCAGCCCCGTCGCGGGGTCGATCGTGATCGTGTGGATCTTCTCGGGCGTGTTGTGCGCAACGGTTTCGATGTCCATCCCGCCTTCGGTCGAGGCGACCACCGCGATGCGGCTCGATGCGCGGTCGACGAGCAGCGCGAGATAATATTCCTTTTTGATGTCGGCGCCGTCGGTGATGTAGAGGCGGTTGACCTGCTTGCCTTGCTCGCCGGTCTGGATCGTCACCAGCGTGTTGCCGAGCATTTCCTTGGCGTGGCTTTCGACTTCCTCGAGCGTCTTGGCCAGCCGGACGCCGCCCTTCGCGTCGGGACCGAGTTCCTTGAACTTGCCCTTGCCGCGGCCGCCCGCATGGATCTGCGACTTCACGACATAAAGCGGCCCGGGCAGCTGCTTCGCCGCAGCGACAGCTTCCTCGACGCTCATCGCGGCGATGCCCTTGGGGATGGCGACGCCAAATTTCGCGAGCAGTTCTTTCGCCTGATATTCGTGGATGTTCATGAGGTCTGCCGGGCCTTTCGACTCTGGAAGGGGAGAAGAATGGCGCCGCATAAGCACAAGTTGCGCGGCAAGGCTACCCCTGCCGCGTCCAGAAAAACTTGGACTGCCGAAAGCGCGGGCTAAGTCGTTAACGCAGCGCGCAAAGCGCCGCCGAACTGGTCGTCACGGTCAATATCTCGGGGTCCTTGAGCGCGCGGACCTTGTGCAGGAACTGGTCGAACGACAGATCGCCAAGCCGCTTCTCCTTCAGGCTGCCCAGCGCCGACAGGCGGCGAAGCTGGACGAGCGACAGCCGGTCGACCATCCGTTCGGCCATGCACGCGGACATCGCCTTGGAAAGCCCCGCATTGTTTAGCCCGGTGCGCAGCCGCGCCTCGGGCGTGGCGCAGCCCGCGAGCATGAGCGCGGCGGCGATCAGCGGCAGAATGGCAAAGCGCATCGTCTATCTTCCATGAAATTCGGCAACCGCGCCCGATACCGCCTGCATGAGTTGCATACGAGCGGGAATCGGCGACGTCGTACTGCCCATCATCACGACGATCGCATAGCGCGTGCCGTCGGGCGCGGTGGCGATGCCGATGTCGTTATAGCCCGCGGTCATGCCGTTGAGATCCTGCCCCGTCCCGGTCTTGTGCAGAAACTGCCAGCCCGCCGGGAGCCCGGCCTTGAGGCGCTTCGGCCCGCTCTTCGTCCGGCTCATCACGCCGAGCAGATAGTCGGTCGATTCGGGCGACAGCAATGCCCCGCGCGCCAGCCGCGTCAGGCCGCTCGCGATCGCCGAGGGACTGGCGCCATCGACCGGGTTTGCCAGATAATTGTCCATCGCCGCGCGGCGTGTCGCGGGCGGTAGCGCGGCGCGAGCGGCCTGGAAGTTGCGCCCGATCGAATAGCTCTGCTGCCAGGTCAGCCCCGCGGTTCCGGCCTGCAGCAGCCGTTCGCCGGGGCCGAAGCGGATCGAGCCCAGATCTTTTTTGCGAATGAAGGCGCGCACCGCCTCGGGACCGCCGACGGTGCGCAACAGGCTGTCGTTCGCAAGATTGTCGCTGTGGGTGATCGCGGTCTCGATAAGGTCGCGGACGCTCATCGTCACGCTCCCCTCGGCGCGGACGCGATCGGCGAGCGGCTGGTGGAAGACGACCAGATCCTCGGGACCGATCCGCACGCGCTGGTCGAGGCTCATCCGGCCGTTGTCGACCGCATCGAGCACTGTCATCGCCACCCACAGCTTCGACACGCTCTGCTGGGGAAACAGGTCGGGGCCGCGCTGCGCGATCGCCCATTCGCCGTCGATGCGCTGGACCGCGATGCCGACCTTGCCCGGATCGGCGCGCCACAGCGCATAGATCCGGTCGTTAAGGCCGGGTGCGGGACGGCGGAAGCCGGGATCGAGCGTAGCGCGCGGCGGAGCCGCATCGCGGACCGGCTGCCCGATCGGCACGGTCACCGCGCCCGAGCCTTGCGGCGCTTGCGCCTGACGCGGCGGCGGCACAATCGCGGCGCTGCTCACGCACCCTGCGAGCAAGGCGGCACCAATCGTCAAACCGAGCAGCGGCCTGCCCGAAAAGTGAAACGTCATTCAAACCCCGCGGCTACGGCCGTCATCATCGTCCCGACCCCTTTGGTCGGGCCTATTCGTCCCGCAGGCGGGCGGCCGGGGCCAGCGATTTGCGACGAATGATTCCCGACGCACGGTGAGCGGGGGAACCTCTGCCGGTCAGGGCGCCGGAACCTTGCGTACAAGGTCGGGATAGAGGCGCTTCAAGGCCGCGAGCTTCGGCGCATCCCAGCGGACGATATAGGGATTCGATGGGTTCAGCCGCATGAAATTCTGGTGACTCGCTTCGGCCGGATAGAAGGTCTTGTAGCTTTCGATCGGCACGATCACCGGCTTCGCGAAATATTTCCCTTTGCCGATCTGCGCCAGATAAGCGGTCGCCACCTGTCGCTGCGTCGCATCCATCGGCACGATCGCGGCGCGATATTGGGTGCCCGAGTCGGGTCCCTGACGGTTCTTGAGCGTCGGGTCGGCAACGACCGAAAACAGCACGCGCAGCAGGGTGCCATAGCTGACCTGCGTCGGATCATAGACGATGCGCACCGCCTCGGCATGGCCCGAGGTGCCGTCGTGCGTCAGCTCGTATTTCGCGGTCGCCCTGCTGCCGCCATGATAGCCCGACTCGACCGAGATCACGCCCTTCACATTCGAAAAGACGCCCTCGACGCCCCAGAAACAGCCGCCCGCGAGAACGGCGGTCGCACGCTTCGCCTTGACCGCAGGATCGACGGCAGCGGCGGGGAGCTTGACGACGCTTTCGGCCTGCGCGGGCGCGCATTGCGACAGGACGGCCGCGGCGAGCAGGGCGACGAGCGGGCGCGCCCGCGGCGTCACAGCGCCATCGCGAACGCCGGATGCTGGATCATCACGATCAGCCCGCCGATCGCGAAACCTGCGAGCATGGTCGGAAACCAGTCGGAGCGGAGAAGGGAAACCATGGGAGCCTCTTTTTTGCATATCGTCATGTACGATGGAGCCGGAGCCCCGGTTACACCGAACGATATGGCGCGCCCCTTGCCATCCGTCAGTGATCGCCGTCACCCTTACGGGCGACGGCTTACTATCAGGTGAACCACCCGGTCGCGCGGCGTTCAGCTTAGCGCCGCGCACGCCTGCTGGATGCGCACGCACGCTTCCTTGAGCACCGCTTCCGATGTCGCGTAGGAAACGCGGAACGCCGGCGACAGGCCGAAGGCGCCGCCATGCACTGCCGCGACGCGCGCCGTATCGAGGAAATAGTCGATCAGCGCCTCGTCGGTGTCGATCAGCTTTCCGTCGGGGGTCTTCTTGCCCATGCAGCCGCTGGCGTCGGGATAGACGTAGAAGGCGCCGTCGGGGACGGGGCACGACAGGCCCGGCGCGTCGTTGAGCATCGCGACGACCATGTCGCGGCGCTTCCGGAACGCGGCGTTGCGATCGTCGAGAAACTGCTGCGGCCCGCCGAGCGCGGCGGCGGCGGCGGCCTGCGCGATCGAACAGGGGTTCGAGGTCGACTGCGACTGCAGCTTGCCCATCGCCTTGATCAGCCAGGCGGGACCGCCGGCATAGCCGATGCGCCAGCCGGTCATCGCATAGGCCTTCGAACAGCCGTTGACGGTCAGGATGCGGTCGACGAGGTCGGGGCAGCGCTGGGCGATCGTCGAGAATGCGAAATCGGCGTACCAGACGTGCTCGTACATGTCGTCGGTCATCACCATCACATGCGGATGGCGGCGGATCACTTCGCCGATCGCGTCGAGCTCTTGCGGAGAATAGGCCGCGCCCGACGGGTTCGACGGCGAATTGAAGATGATCCAGCGCGTCCTTTCGGTGATCGCCGCGTCGAGCTGCGCGGGCGTGATCTTGTAGTTCTGCGCCGCCGACGCCTCGATCACGACGGGCTTGCCGCCGCAAAAAGCGACGATGTCGGGGTAGCTCACCCAATAGGGCGCAGGGATGATCACCTCGTCGCCCTTGTCGACGGTCGCAACCAGCGCGTTGAACAAGGTGTGCTTGCCGCCGACGTTCACCGTGATCTGGTCGAGGCCGTATTCGAGGCCGTTGTCGCGGCGGAACTTGCCGCGGATCGCTTCCTTGAGCGCGACGGTGCCGTCGACGAGCGTATATTTGGTCTGGCCATTGCGAATAGCCTCGATCGCCGCTTCCTTGACGAAGTCAGGCGTGTCGAAATCGGGCTCGCCCGCCGACAGACCGATCACGTCGATGCCTTCGGCCTTCAGCTTGGCGACGCGCGCGGTCATCGCGAGCGTGGCCGACGGCTGGATGCGGTTGAGGGCGGCGGACGTATGCGGCTTCAGCGACATGGGTCAGGCTTTCCGTGGCTTGCGCGGATCGATTGCGAATTGACAGGAAATTGCGCGCGGCCGCGCCTAAAGCCTCCGGCCGATATTCGCAAGCGCGCAGCGGTATAATTTACCTATGCACTGCACGTCACGCGGACGAAGGCTCGGCCAGCCGCGCCGGAACCAGCCCGCGAAGCGAATTGCCGACATAGAATCCCTCGGCAAGGTCGGCGAGCCGCAGGTGCGATTCGGCGGCGCGGCCCTTTTCGATCAGTTCGGCGCGCAGCACGCCGGGCAGCAGCCCGAGCGACAGCGGCGGGGTCAGCAGCACCCCCTCGCGCTCGACGAAGATATTGCTCCAGCTCCCCTCGGTGACGAAGCCCGGTTCGTCGACGAACACGACTTCGGCCGCGCCGCTCTCGAACCGCGCCGCGTCATAGGCCGCGCGCAGGCTGGTCTTGTGCGCCAGGCGGAAATCGTCCGCGGCCAACGGCGCAGGCCGCACGGCGACGGGCACGGGCAGTTCGGCAAGGCGTGGCAGCGGCGACACTTCGATCGCCAGTGCGCCCGACGACGACAGCCGCATCCGCACCCGCGCCGCGGTGCGAAGGCGGAAGGTCGCCGATTGCAGGCTGTTGCGCGCACCATGGCGGTCGAACGCGAAACCGAACGCCGCCGCGCTCGCCTTCATCCGGGCCAGATGCCCTTCGAGGCGCTGGACGCCCTCGACAGGGTCGAAAAACATCGTCTCGAGAAGGTCGAAGCTTTCCCCCGCTGCGCCCACAAATTCCCCCTTGGCCAGACATTCGCGCCATTCCTCCGCCGGCTGGCTATCGGCGACGATCCCGGAACCGAGGCCCAGCGTGGCGCAAGCCGCGCCGTCGCGCAAGCCGGTCTGCGACGGAAAGATCAGCGTGCGGATCGCAACGTTGAACGCCGCGTCGCCGCCGGCTTCGATGAAGCCGATCGAGCCCGTGTAGAGGCCGCGCGCATCGCTCTCCAGGTCGTCGATGATTTCCATCGCGCGCACCTTCGGCGCGCCGGTGATCGATCCGCAGGGGAAGGCGGCGCGCAGGACGTCGACCGCCCCCGCCCATTCGGGCAAGGTGGCGGTGACGTCCGACACGAGCTGGTGGATCGTCGGAAAGCTCTCCACCCGGAACAGGTCGGGCACCGCGACCGTCCCCGGCACCGCGACGCGCGACAGGTCGTTGCGGATGAGGTCGACGATCATCAGATTTTCGGCGCGCTGCTTCGGATCGGCGGCCAGCCCGCGGGCCGCGGCCGCGTCGGCCGCCCCATCGGCCAGCCGCGTCGCGGTGCCCTTCATCGGCCGCGCCATCACCTCGCGCCCGCGCAGCGCGAAGAAAAGCTCGGGCGAGTGCGACGCGATCGCCTGCGTGCCGGTCCAGATGAAACCGCCATAGCCGGCGCGCGCGGTCCGGCGCAGCCGCGCATAAACCGCGAGCGGATCGCCGAGCACCGGCACGTCGGCGCGGAAGGTGAGGTTGGCCTGATAGATGTCGCCCGCGCGGATATAATCGAGCACGCGCGCCACCGCCGCCTCATAGGCCGCGCGCGCGATACGCGGCGCGACCCGGCCGACCCATGCGGCGTCGGGATCGGGAAAGAGGGCCGGCACGGCGTCGGCTTCGATCCGCTCGACGCTGCGGAACAGCCCGAACCATGCAAGCGGCGCGTCGCCGCCGGGATCGCCCGCCGCGCCGCGCCATGCGGGCGCCAGTCCCTTGCCCGCTTCATAGGCCAGATAGCCCGCGGCATGGAGCCCGCTGCGCCCCGCCGCCTCGAGCTGATCGAGCAGCGCCGGAATCTGGTCCGCCGACGCCGCCGTCAGCACCTGGGCCGGGTCGCGGAACAGGCGCGCGGGCGCGGCGCCATGCACGCGCGCGTCGTCGAGCAGGACGAAGGCCTGTTCGTCCGGACCTGTTGCCAGTCGCATCATCGCCGTCGTCGGCAAACCTCCACGATGCGCTTATCGCTCGCGGCGCACCTTGACCGACGGCCGCCCTTCGAGGCTGAGGAAAAAGGTGCCGAGCGTGCCCGACTTGATCTCGACCTTCTGCCCGACGCGCGGGCGCAGCGGCATTCGCTTGCCGTCGGTCTGAAC
This sequence comes from Sphingopyxis soli, assembly GCF_018682675.1. Classification (GTDB taxonomy): domain Bacteria; phylum Pseudomonadota; class Alphaproteobacteria; order Sphingomonadales; family Sphingomonadaceae; genus Sphingopyxis; species Sphingopyxis soli. The sequence goes on along the minus strand of NZ_JAFMTR010000028.1, from coordinate 14,681 downwards.
CCACAGCGATCCGTCCGCCATTTCGATCCGATAGCCGTCGGCGCCGTCGGCGACCGACGCAACGGTCGTTTCGACCCGCTCGATCTTGTCCTCGTCGTCGTCGCCGCCGAACAGGCCGAGGCTCGGCAAGGTAAAGCCGAACAGGCCGCGCCGCGTCTTCTTGACCGTTTCCTTGTCGGCAAAGGTGATTTCGCGCGCCTGGTCGGCCGCCGACAGCTCGCCGACCTCGCGGTCGAAGCAGGCGAGGCGCGCGGCGGGGTCGGCGATATCGCGGCACGCATAAAGTTCGTTGATCTGGGCGGGGCGCGGCGGGGCTTCCTTGTCCCTGGCGACCGCCGGCGCAGCCATGCAGGCGATTAGGACGATGGGCGCGCCGAAACGCACGATATGCTGCAACACCATGGACGAACCCCTGTCAGACCGGACGGTCTCCTGACTAGCCGCCGCCGCCCCGCGCCGCAAGATTGCGGACGCGGCGAAGCCTGCCTAGAGTGATGTAAACAGCACGGATGAAAGGGTCTCCCTCCGCGATGACGCCCCCCTACGACTGGTCGACCGATTACCGCCACCCGACGAAGTGGGACCAGTTGTTCGAGCCGCTCTCGCTGCCCGCGATGCTCGCGGCCAGCGTTGCGGCAAAGGGCGATGCGCCGATGCTCGACTTCATGGGCCGGCATTTTTCGTACACCGAGGTCGCGACCGGCGCCGCGCGGGTCGCGCGCGGGCTGCAATCGCTCGGGATCGGCAAGGGCAGCCGCGTCGGCCTGTTCCTGCCCAACGTGCCGCACTATGTCGCCGCCTATTATGGCGCGCTTGCCGCGGGCGCGACGGTGGTCAATTTCTCGCCGCTCTACACCCCGCACGAACTCGAGGCGCAGGTCGAGGATTCGGGCACCGACACCTTGTTCACGATCAGCGCCACAGCCTTGCTGCCGACCGCGCTCGAAGTGCTCGACGGATCGAGCCTCAAGCGGCTGGTTGTCGGCTCGATCGCCGGCGGGCTCCCGCACGCAAAATCGGTCCTCTATCGCCTCTTCAAGCGCAAGGAGGTCGCGCCGCTGCCCGCCGACCCGCGCGTCATCCGCTTCTCGGCGCTCACCGACAATGACGGCAAGCCCGATCCGGTCGCAATCGATCCGGAACGCGACGTCGCGCTCATCCAATACACCGGCGGTACCACCGGCACGCCGAAGGGCGCGAAACTCACCCACCAGAATCTGACCGCCAATGCGCGGCAGGTGAACGGCATCGACCCCGACCATGACGCCGACGACCGCATTCTCGGCGTTCTTCCCTTCTTCCACGTCTTCGCCAACACCTGCGTGCTCAACCGCACCGTCCTCAACGGCGGGATGATCGCGATGCTGCCGCGCTTCGACGCGAAGGCGGCGTTGCAGACAATCACGCGGACGAGAGCGACCGCACTGCCCGGCGTGCCGACCATGTACCAGGCGCTGCTCGACCATCCCGACCTCGCCGGCACCGACTTCTCCAGCTTGCGCGTCTGCATTTCGGGCGGCGCGCCGATGCCCGCCGAGCTGCGCGAGAAATTCATCGCCGCGACCGGCGCCTCGCTCGTCGAGGGCTATGGCCTCACCGAAAGTTCGGGCGTCGTCGCGACCAACCCCTATGACGGCCCGGTCAAGCCCGGCACGATCGGGCAGCCGATCCCCGCGACGCACATCCGCCTGCTCGACAAGGAAGACCCGTCGAAGGACGCGCCCGCGGGCGAGCCCGGCGAACTCGCGGTGAAGGGGCCGCAGATCATGCAGGGGTACTGGAATCGCCCCGACGCCGACGGGGACAGCTTTACCCCCGACGGCTGGTTGCGCACCGGCGACGTCGCGACAATCGATGCCGACGGCTATATTCGCATCGTCGACCGGCTGAAGGACATGATCGCGGTCGGCGGGTTCAAGGTCTATCCGAGCGTGATCGAGGCGCATCTCCACGAGCATCCAGCGGTCAAGGAAGCGATCGTGCTCGGCGTGCCCGACGCCTATCGCGGCGAGGCGCCCAAAGCGTTCGTGACGCTGGAGGAAGGTTTCGAGGTTTCGGGCGAAGCGCTTGCCGCCTGGCTCAATCCCCAACTCGGCAAGCATGAACGGGTGACGGCGGTCGAGGTGCGCGACAGCCTGCCCAAGACGATGATCGGCAAGCTCGACAGGAAGGCGCTGCGGGCTGAGGAGGGGGTCTGATCGCGCCCACCATCCGCCGCATCAGCGCGCCCGCGCCGTCGCCCTCACCTCACCCGCCGCGCACCAACGCATCGCCTCTTCGCCGAATTCGGGATCGCCGACCGCGATCCGATCGGCGCCGAGCACCCGCAGCGTCTCGCCCGTCGCGGCATCGACGACCCACCCGGCACCGCGCCGTTTGACGCTCGCAATCGGGTTCATGCGATTGGGATTGAAGGGCTGGGCGTCGATCCAGCCCGTCCGTTTGCCGTCGAAATAGAAGATCAGTTCCATTTTCGACCCGCAAGCCGCAGCGACGGGGACATAATGGCCCGGCCGGATGTTGAAGGGGGGTATCGGCGCGGGCATAGCCGATGCGACCACCGTGGCAGGCGCAGCACCGCCCGCAAGTTGCGGTCTTACCGACCGGATCGCTGCCTGCATCGGTTTCGGCAACTGGCCGAACTCGCATTTCGAATGGGACGTATCGCTCACATCGACTCCGCCGCCTACATTTCGGAAACTTACGTCGCGCAGGGTCATTTTCCCCGGTGCCCCTGCCCTGACGGCAAGGCTTCCATACGGGCCGCTATCCTCGGCGGTCCAGGCCAGCGTAAAGCCCCGATAGTGGCGGCTTGTTTCCGCATACTCGCGACCGGCCGGAGGTGGTCCCACGCGCTGAATCGCGTTCACTTGCGCATTTGCAGCGTAACCGGGTCCGCCTTGGTTCACCCGGCCGAAATTTACCCCGTCATAGAAAAAGACGCTGCTCGCCTTTGCGCATCCCTCATAATCATCGGCATAAAGACCCTGCGCTATCGGCAAGCCTTGCGCGGCAAGGGCTGGCGAAGCAGTCGCTGCCGTCACCAGCAAGAACAGACCGGCCGATGCAATCGGACATTTGATGGGCACAACACTCTCCCCGGACAGATTGCCAAGCGATATTAATTGCATAGCATGGCGCAGCTCCGCCATATATTTTTTGCCTGGCGTCGGGACCGCGATAGCCAGAAAAGCGCATCGCATCGCTGCCCATCGGAAGCGGCGGCCGGGAAAGCAGCATGGCCATGCGAAAAGCACGCAATGAGATATTGTAACCTTGGTCATGTTATGCCATATCAATGCCCGCAGTTGGTCCAACGGAGAATCGGGTGACCCAAGTCGCCAATCATAGCCATGCCTGGCCGCGCTTCGGCGCGCTGGTGCGGGCTGCGCGCGATTCGCGGCCGCTGACCTCGCTTTCGGCCGACCAGCTCGCGATGGGGCTGTCGGGGCTGTGCCTCGTCCACTGCCTCGCGACGACGATCTTTTTTGCCTCGATCGCATCGGTCGGCGGGGTGTTTCTCGACAATCACCTGTTCCACGAGATCGGTCTGGTCATTGCGATCGGCTTCGCGCTGATCACCCTCGTCTCGGGCGTGCTCAGCCACGGCTATATGATGCCGTTCGGCGTCGGCTGTTTCGGGCTCGGCATGATGGCGGGCGCGCTGTCGCGGCCGCACGACGGCAGCGAGGTGCTGGCGACGATGATCGGGGTTGCAGTCGTTGCGCTCGGCCACGACCTTAACAGGCGCGCAACGCGCTGATACGCAGTCCCCGCAGCTTGCGGGGAACCTCCAAACGACATACATTGCCTTCGGACGGGGGCAGAGCGGCACGATGGCCGCGCAAGGAAGAGCCAATGGGCAAGCATGAACATCCGCACGTCGAGGCGACCGGCGCCTCGCTCGCCAGAGCGGCACAGGATGCGCTCGAAAAGGGCGGCGAGGCCTGGACCGACATGCGCGCGCAGATTTTCGATGCCGTCGCCGAAATCGGCAAGCCCGCGAGCGCCTATGAAATCGCCGACATCGTGTCGCAAAGGCGCGGCAAGCGCGTCGCGCCGAACAGCGTCTATCGCATCCTCGACCTGTTCGTCGCGAACAACCTCGTCCGCCGGGTCGAAAGCGCCAACGCCTTCGTCGCGAACAGCCATCCGGGCTGCCTGCACGACTGCATCTTCCTGATCTGCGACAGCTGCGGCACCGCGGTGCATGTCGACAACGACAAGCTCTCCGACGGCGTCCGCGCCGCCGCCGAGGCGACGGGGTTCGCCGCCGAGCGCCCGGTGATCGAGGTGCGCGGCAAATGCGCCGAGTGCCAATAGGTTGAATGACGACCTGCCGGCGGCGCGCTGGTGGTACGGGGCGCTGCTGCTCGGCATCGCCGTCTTCCTCTTCGGCCTCCATCTCGCACAGGTCTTCCCGGCAAGCGGTTATGCGGTCGAGCCCGGCTATGGCGCGCCCGTCCTCGCGTTCGAATTCGCGGGCGGCCAGCCCGACCTCATCGCCATCTTCGGCCCCGACAGCGACCCGCGGCAGGTCGGCCGCCTCGCCGCGATGCGGACGGGGAACGAGCAGGATTATCTCTACATGCTGCTCTACGCGGGTTTTCTCGCATCGGGGCTCGTCGCGCTCTCGCACGAGTCGGGACTTCGCGCGCTGAAGACAGCGGCCGCGCTGCCGATCGTCGCGGGGCTCTGCGACGCATGGGAGAATTGGCTGCTGTTCGATATCCAGGCCGCCTTCACCGTCGGCGACTATTCGCCCGCGATGGCGAGCCTGCCCTATCCCGTCACCGCCAAATTCGTGCTGCTGGCGCTCACCAATGTCGCGATCGGCCTCGGCATCGCGCGGATCGGCCGCTGGCACGAGCTGGCCGGGACGCTCGTCATCGTCGCCTGCGTGCCCGTGCTGATGGCGATCGCCGTGCCCGCGCGCTACGGCTGGACCCTGCTCGCATCGACCGGCGGCGGCTGGATCGTGCTGCTCGGCCTTGCGATGATGGCAAGCTGGCGCGCGGCGGTGCGCAAGCGCCCGCTTGTGGAACCCGAAATGCCGGCTCCCGCGCGGCGCCGTGCCAAACCCGACGCCGCACCGGCCCGCAAGCTCTTCGGCCGCCGCGGCACCTAAGCCCCTTCCCACCCCGCGCCGCCGGGTCTAGGGAGTCGGCGAATCCTGACACAGGAAAAGAGGGGGCTGCACCCATGAACACCGTCGTCATCCGCGAGGACGATCTGATCGAAACGATCGCCGACGCGCTCCAGTATATCAGCTATTTCCACCCGATGGACTATATCCGCGCGCTCGCCGCGGCCTATGAGCGCGAGGTGTCGCCCGCCGCCAAGGACGCGATGGCGCAGATCCTTTCGAACAGCCGCATGTGCGCCGAGGGGCATCGCCCGATCTGCCAGGACACCGGCATCGTCACCGTCTTCATCAAATGGGGTATGGACTGCCGTCTCGATAGCCCGCGCAGCCTGCAGCAGGTGGTCGACGAGGGGGTCCGCAAGGCCTATCTGCACCCCGACAACAAGCTCCGCGCCTCGATCCTCGCCGACCCCGCGTTCAGCCGCGTGAACACCAGGGACAACACGCCGTCGGTGCTCAACGTCGAGATGGTCCCCGGCAACAAGGTCGTGATCGACGTCGCCGCGAAGGGCGGCGGCAGCGAGAACAAGTCGAAGTTCAAGATGATGAACCCGTCGGATTCGATCGTCGACTGGGTGCTCGAAATGGTGCCGCAGATGGGCGCCGGCTGGTGCCCGCCGGGCATGCTCGGCATCGGCATCGGCGGCACTGCCGAAAAGGCGATGCTGCTGGCGAAGCAGTCGCTGATGGACCCGATCGACATGACCGAGCTGCTCGCGCGCGGGCCGAGCAACCCGACCGAGGAACTGCGTGTCGAGCTTTATGAAAAGGTCAATGCGCTCGGCATCGGCGCGCAGGGGCTCGGCGGCCTCGCGACCGTACTCGACGTCAAGATCGCCGACTGGCCGACCCACGCCGCATCGAAGCCCGTCGCGATGATCCCCAACTGCGCCGCAACGCGCCACGCGCATGTGACGCTCGACGGCAGCGGTCCCGCCTTCCTCGAACCGCCGGTGCTCGCCGATTATCCTGAGATCGACTGGGCGCCCGACAAGGCCGCGATCAGCGTCGATCTCGACAGCCTGACCCCCGAAGTCGTCGCGAGCTGGAAGCAGGGCGACCGGCTTTTGCTCAATGGCAAGATGCTCACCGGCCGCGACGCCGCGCACAAGCGCATCGCCGACATGCTGGCGAAGGGCGAGGAGCTCCCGGTCGAGTTCAAGGGCCGCGTCATCTATTATGTCGGCCCCGTCGATCCGGTCGGCGAGGAAATCGTCGGCCCCGCCGGCCCGACGACCGCGACGCGTATGGACAAGTTCATGGACATGATGCTGGAACAGGGCCTGCTCGCCTGCGTCGGCAAGGCCGAGCGCGGCCCCGCCGCGACGCAGGCGATCGCCAGGCACAAGAGCGCCTATCTGATGGCCGTCGGCGGCGCAGCATACCTCGTCGCGCGCGCGATCAAGGGCAGCAAGGTCGTCGGCTTCGCCGACCTCGGCATGGAGGCGATCTACGAGTTCGAGGTCAAGGACTTCCCGGTCACCGTCGCGGTCGACAGCGAAGGCCAGAACGTCCACGTCAACGCGCCGAAGCTGTGGCAGCAGCGGATTGCGGACGAGGGGTTGCTCGAGAAGGCGTGAGGGAGCGCGGCGATGGCGAAGAGCGAAGACATCGACCTCTACTCGCCCCTCCCGCCCGACGAGATCGCACACAAGCTCAAGGCGATCATGGACGATCCGATGACGACCGCGACGGCGCGCGTCTATGGCAGCGGCAGCCAATATGACATGACGCTGCGCTATGCGCGTCGCAACGTCCAGAATCCGATGGCGCCGACGCTCGAAGCGGCGATGGAGCCTGAGGGCGAGGGTACGCGGATCACCGGGACGCTCGGCCTGACGCGATCGGGCCGCCTCTTCCCCTTCGTATGGCACGGTTTCCTGTCGCTGTTCGTGATCGTCGGGGTCACCGTCGCCTGGTTTGTGCCCGAAGCGCTGCTGTTCGGCGTGATCTTTGCAGGCATTCCGCTGTTCATGATGGTCGTCGGCGCCCTCGCCTTCCGCGCCGGCGGCGCAAAGGATGACGAGGACCGGCGCGAAATCCTGCGCTTCCTGAGCCGCGAACTCGACGCGCGGCCCACCGCCTAACGCTGGCTGCGCATCCGCTCGACGAACAGCGCGACATCCATCGCATCGTCGCCCGGCTCGCGCGGCGCATATTTGGCAAAGGCGGCATAGGCCTCGGCCCAGCGCTCCTCCATCCGCACGACGTTATAGGGGTGGCTGACGAGATAGAATTGCCCCGCCTCCATCTGCGGCACGATGCGGTCGGCGAAGGCATCGGCGTCCATCGCGGGCGCGGCATGGCGCGTCATGTCGGACTTGACCCAGCCGGGAATGATGACGCCGACCTCGATATTATCCGGCGCCTCGTTACGCAGCGTGTCCATCAGTCCGACGACGGCATGTTTGCTGGCGACATAGATGCCGCCATTCGTCCGCACCGCGTTGAACAACCCGTTCTCCGACGCCGTCGCATAGATCGCCGACGGCAGGCCGTCGTCGCGGAAACGTCGCCCGAACGTCCGGACGCAATGCCACACGCCCCAGAAATTGACCTCGACCAGCGCGCGCGCCGCGGCATCGTCGGCGTCGAGGATTTCCGTCCGGACGCCGCCGACCCCGGCGTTGGCGACGATCGCATCGGCGCGACCATGCTCGTCCCTGGCAAAATCGGCGAGCGCTTCGACAGCGGCGGCGTCGGTAACATCGCCCGCGAAGGACAGCGCCTCGATCCCGAGCGCGCCCAGCGCATCCACCGCCTCGCCCAGCCTGTCCGCGCGCGGCTCGAACAGGATGATCCGCGCACCCGCCGCGCCGATCCGCTTCGCCAACGCAAAACCGATCCCCGTCGCCCCGCCGGTGATGACGACGCTCTTGCCCTGAAAGTCCATGGCCCCTCTCCTTCCTTGCAAGGCTAGGCGCGCTGCGCCATCAGCGTCAACGCAGCAGGGGATCAACGATGAGCTTCACTCTCACACCCATCGGCCATGTCCGCGGCGGCCGCGCCGACGCGATCGACGACGACTGGGGTGCCAGCCGCGCGACGATCGCTCTCGACCCCGATCAGTTCACCCCCGACGCGCTCGCCGGCCTTGCCGACTTCAGCCACGCCGAGGTAATTTTCCTCTTCGACAAGGTGCCCGACGACAAGATCGAGACTGGTGCACGCCATCCGCGCAACCGCGCCGACTGGCCGCTCGTCGGCATCTTCGCGCAGCGCGGCAAGAACCGCCCCAACCGCATCGGCCTCACCACCTGCCGCATCGTCGCGGTCGATGGCCTAAGCGTCGAGGTCGAAGGGCTCGATGCGATCGACGGCACGCCGGTGCTCGACATCAAGCCGGTGATGGTGGAGTTTCTTCCGCGTGGGGATGTGCGGCAGCCGGGCTGGTCGCACGAATTGATGCAGGGATATTGGGTCAAACCGTAAAACACAGCAAAGGGGTTCATGATGCGCGACGACGAACAGGCCTTCCAGACGATGGTCGAGAGGCGCGGCCTGCTGCGCGGCGCCGCGATGCTCGGCGCCGGCGCGATGGCGATGAGCCCGCTGCCCGCCCTCGCCGCGAGCAGCCAGAGCGCCGCGATCCGCAAGGCGGCCGAGGCCGGCAAGGACGCCTCGCTCAAGCGGCTGCGCGACTGGATCGCCCTCCCCTCGATCGCCGCCGAGAACCGCAACATGCCCGAAGGCGCGGCCTATATGGCCGAGCTTGCCAGGGACGCGGGCTTCACCAATGTCGAGATCGTCCCGACCGACGGCCATCCCGGCGTGTTCGGGACGATCGATGTCGGCGCGAAACGCACCCTCGGCATCTATTTCATGTACGACGTCAAGCAGTACGACCCGGCCGAATGGTCGTCGCCGCCGCTCGAAGGCAGGATGGTCGACAAGCCGGGCTTCGGCCTGTCGATCGTCGGCCGCGGCGCGGTGAACCAGAAGGGTCCCGAGGCGACCTTCCTCGCCGCGCTCCACGCGATCCGCGCCGCCAAGGCGAAGCTGCCGGTGAACATCGTCCTTGTCTGCGAGGGCGAGGAAGAGATCGGCTCGCCGCACTTCCGTCAGGTCGCGACGAAGCCGAATGTGCTCGCCGCGCTCAAGTCATGCGACGGCATTTTCATCCCCTTCGCCTCGCAGGATAAGACCGGCGCGGTCGATGTCAATCTGGGATCGAAGGGGATCATCGAGCTCGAACTGATCGCGAGCGGCGCGAAATGGGGCCGCGGGCCGAAGGGCGATGTCCACTCCAGCCTGAAGGCGATGATCGACTCGCCCGCCTGGCGGCTGGTGCAGGCGCTCCAGACGCTCGTCACCCCCGACGGCAACACGCCGGCGATCGAAGGCTGGTTCGAGAATGTCCGCCCGCTGACCGACCGTGAAAAGGCGCTGATCCGCGAAGCCGCGAAGGGCGCCGACGAAGCCGCCGAAAAGGCGGCGCTCGGCGTCGACGTCTGGATCGACAACCTCAAATATGACGACGCGCTGATCCGCCTCGCGCAGGAACCGACGGTCAATATCGAGGGACTCGTCGCGGGCTATACCGGCCCCGGCGGCAAGACGATCCTGCCCGGCAAGGCGGTGGCCAAGCTCGACCTTCGCCTTGTCCCCAACCAGACGCGCGCCGAGGCCGAGAAGAAGCTGCGCGCGCATCTCGACAAGCATGGCTTCGCCGATGTCGAAATGAACGTCTCGGGCGGCTACGACCCGACCGAGGTCGCCGAGGACAGCCGCCTCGTCCGCACCGAGCTTGCGACCTACAAGGCGCTCGGCGTCAAGGCGAACATCAACGCGCGGCTCGCGGGCAGCTGGCCCGGCGCGACCTTCACCGCGCCGCCGGTGTCGATCCCCGCGGCGCATTTCGGCATCGGCCACGGGTCGGGCGCGCACGCGCCGAACGAATATTATCTGATCGATTCGACCAACCCGAAGGTCGCCGGAATGGTCGACGCGACGATGGGCTTCGTCGAATTCCTCTACACGCTGGCGGCGATCAAATAGGAGGGGGCAAATGAGCGGGCTCAACGGCGTCGCGCACGTCATCCTGACCGCGGGCGACTTCGCGCGCTCGACCGCCTTCTGGCGCGACATGATCGGCTATCTGGGCCTCAAGCTCGTGCTCGACAGCGACTATATGCTCTATGGCGTCGGCGGCCGCACCGCGATCGGCATCCGTACCCCCAGCCCCGAAAACGCCGGCAAACGCTTCGACCAGGGCGCCCCGGGGCTGCACCACGCCTGCTTCCGGATGCGCGACCGCGCGGCGGTCGATGCGGTCCACGCCTTTCTGGCAAGCCGTGGCGACGTGCATATCGTCCACGCCCCGCAGGAAGAGCCGTGGGCGCCGGGCTATTATTCGGTCCTGTTCGAGGATCCCGACGGCATCCGCATCGAATTCAACCATGTTCCCGGCGTCGGCCTGCTCGTCGATGGCGAGGAAATCGGCGGCGCCGACGCGTTCGACGGCAGCTAGAATCCGTACACCAGCGTCAGCCGCGTCAGCGTGTCGACGGTCTCGACGCCGGGCGGCGGGTTCGAATCGATCTCCGCCGAATAGGCGAGGCGCGCCGACAGGGCGCCGGTCAGCTTGGCATTGAGCGCGGTCAGCGAACTGGTCGCGGTCTTGCTTTCGCCGACGATGGTCGAGGCGACCTGCGTCAGCCGCAAGGTCGGCGACAATTGCCAGCCAAAGTCCAGTCCCGCGAGACCGGTGATCTCGCTGTCGTGGCGGCCGCTGGTGAAATCGGTCTGCCGCCAAGCGGGCCCGCCCTTCAGGCTCAGCGACAGCCCCTCGCGATCGACGACCTTGTACCCGACGCCGCCCGACAGGTTCCAGCGCGTGTCATAGCCGAGAATACGGTCCTGCTCCCAGCGGCCGAGGCCATAGGCGAAGGCACGCTCGCTCACCTTGTACTGCGGTTCGACCTCGACGACGAAACGCTCGACCGGGGTCTGGCCGTTGGTGCGCTGATAATCGGCCTGCGCGCGGACCTTGTGATTCCAGTCGATCCCCTGCCGCGCCAGCGCGACCCCGGCGCTGAGCCCGGTCGAATCGGTGTTGCCGCTGCTCAGCGTCGCGCCGATCTGCCCCTCGCCCTTCCAATTCTCATAGAATTTGGCCCTCGCCAGCTTCTCGCGCGCCGCCGCAGCCGCCTCATCCTTCAGTCGCTGCCGTTCGGCGCGATAGGCGACGAGCCGCGCCTCGATCTCTGTCGCCAGATCGGGATTGGTCGTCTTTGCCAGCGCGCCGACCGCCTCGACATCGGCATCCTTGCCGCTCGCGATCGCAGCGGCGAGCAGGTCGCCGACGGGATCGGCCGGCGCGACCGGCGGATGCTGGCTCCGATAGCGCGCGAGCAGCGCGTCGATTTCCGCGACATGATCGGGATTGGCCAGCTTCGCGACCTTGACCACCGTTTCGACATCGGCGTCCTCGCCGTTCGCAATCGCGGCATTAATCATCGCGCGGACGGCTTCGGACAGAGGCGGGGGCGGCAGCACGACGATGGACTCGGGGACCGGATTGGCCAGCACCGGATCGACCAGCGCCGGGTTGGGCTGCGCCGGATCGGAAGATGCGTGCGCCGACGGGACGGCGAACGCGGGCAGGCCGAGAGCCGCGAAGCGGAGGAGAGCGGTCATCGAATCTTCCTTCTTCGGGGGTTCGGGTTCGTTCGATCGCGGGGCAGCCCCATGAAGCGGCGTCCGCCCCGCCTATAGCCCGAAAGAGACTGGCAATTCCACCCCGCCTGCCCCATCTCCCTTTCCATGTGGATCGCCATCATCGCCATTTTCGGGGCCGGCATCGGCAATTTCGCGATGCACCGCGCCTTCATGGAAAGCGACGACCCGCTGATCCAGCAGATGGTCCGCCCGCTCGCCGACAAGGTCGGGCCGAACATCACCTATGTCTTCGAATTCCTGTTGCTCGTCGGCGCGATGGCGATCGCGTCGCACAACTGGTTCACCGGCCTCCTGCTCTATGGCCTCTACACCATCTTCAATGCGATGGCGTTCAGCTGGATCATGCACCGGCCACGCTGACTCCGCCCGGAAGGAATGACCCGGGGCGGACGAGAGCTGGCATTGGCGGACCGGGCTGTGATGACCGGGTTCGACCGGTTGTGGACCTATCTCTCATCGTCACCCTGAACTTGTTTCAGGGTCCATGGACCGCCGTTTCCTTCGGCGCTGCGCCGGACGACCGCTCAGTCCATGGATGCTGAAACAGCGAGGCCATCGCCGCAGCCAGCATGACGAGATTTGAAAGGCTGGAATCCACCCCACAGCCGACGGAGTCACGCGACCCCGTGATACCACCACACCCCGCCGCGATCCTCCTTGCGGATGCGGCCTTCGATCTCCAGCCGCTTGAGGTGCGCGAGCGCCTCGCCGGTCGCGAGATTCTGGTTGTGCCCGGCGATCGGGCGGTTGAACAGCAGCGGAAAGGTATCGACCGCGCGCATCGGCGTCTCCGCCACGGCTTCGGCAACCTTGTAGAGCCGCATCCGATGCTCGTCGCGGAGCGCCATCAGGCGGACGTGCAGCCCCTTGAATGGCTCGCCATGCGCGGGGCAGGTGACGACGTCGGCGGGCACGGTCGCGATCAGCTTGTCGATCGACGCCAGCCATTCGCCGAGCGGATCGGCGTCGGGCTCGGTGATATTGACCGACACGTTCGAGCTGATCCGCGGCAGCACCTGGTCACCCGAAACCAGCACGCCCTCGCGTTCGTTCCACAGGCACGCATGTTCGGGGCTGTGTCCCGACCCGGTGACGACGCGCCATACATGCTTGCCGAAAGCGAGTCGCTGGCCGTCGGCGATACGGACATAGCTGCGCGGCAGCGCAAAGATCATCCGCTGGAACATGTTCCAGCCGCTGGCGCGCTGCTGCTCGATCGCGGCCTCGTCCCAACCGGCGGCGCGCGACTGGGCGAGCACCTCGTCGGGCGCCACTTCGGACGAATCGGCGACGATCGCGCGCGCGGTCAGCATTTCGCCGCGCGTCATCCAGAGTTTGACGCCCTGCTTCTTCGCGATCCAGCCCGCGAGCCCGATATGGTCGGGATGCAGGTGGGTGCCGAACACCCGTGTGATCCGCTTGCCCTTGAGCGCCCCGGCATAGAGCGCCTTCCACGCGTCCGAACAGGCGGTCAGGCAGATGCCGGTGTCGACGACCGCGACACCTTCGCGGCCTTCGCTGTCGGCATCGTCGAGCAGCCAGCTGTTGATATGGCCGAGCGACCCCGGCATCGGGATGCGCGCCCAGCTGATGCCGTCGGCGATGCGGATCGTCTCGCCGGGTGCCGGCGCGGCCTCGCCCCACGGATAGGTCAGCCCGGCGTGGCTCGTCGCGGTGAAGCTGTCGTCCTGGGTCAGCGACGCGTCCGGCGAGCCGCTGGCCGCCGGAATGTGATCCTCGTCGCCGCCCCCGGCCATCCGTCAGGCTTCGCTGTCGGCGTCGGCTTCCTCGGCCGCGCGCGCTTCGGCGGCGGCGGTGCGTTCGGCGCGCAGCTCCTCGAGCAGCGCTTCGCGGTCACCCTCCAGGCGGCTGTCCTCGGGCGCCTTGATGCCGGCCTTCTTCGCGGCCTTGGCGACGAGCGCGTCGAGCTCGCGCTGCGAACAGAGACCGAGCGTCACCGGATCCTTGGGCACGATATTCGCGCTGTTCCAGTGGCTGCGGTCGCGGATCGCGCCGATCGTGTTGCGCGTGGTGCCGATCAGCTTGCCGATCGCGCCGTCCGACACCTCGGGGTGGTTCTTCAGGATCCAGGCAATGCCGTCGGGTTTGTCCTGGCGCTTGCTGACCGGCGTGTAGCGCGGGCCGCGGGTGCGGCGGATCGTATCCTGCGCCTGAACGCTCATCTTGAGCTTGTAGTTCGGGTCCTTCTGGCCCTTTTCGATCTCGTCCATCGACAGCTCGTGCGCGCGGACGGGGTCGCGGCCGGTATATTTGGTCGCCGCGGTCTCGTCGGCGATCGCCTGCACCTCGAGGATGTGGATGCCGCAATATTCGGCGATCTGGGCAAAGGTCAGCCCCGTGTTGTCGACCAGCCAGGCGGCGGTCGCATGCGGCATCAGCGGGGTAGCGTTGGCATTGGCCATGGCGAAATCTCCAGCGGAAACAATAAGGGCCGCCCCTCGCGGGGCGGCCGGACATTGGCGGGGGATATATGCCGGTTTGACGAAAGGGGCAAGTGCTCGGATTCGAGGGCGGCCTCGGGTGGGAAAGCGGTCATGCCGGCGTTCATCATCGCGGCCCGGGTGCCAAAGTTCAGGAAAGTTCAGCCTCATGCGTCGCCCGTTCTGGACCGGGAGGATTGCCGGACACCTCTCGCACGACTTGCCCCGTCCGCAGGCGCTAGCTGGACGGCAACCGCATTTATCAAGCGCCGGATTAACGCTGGCACAACGGGATGATGTAGGAAAGGCCTGTTTGAAGGCGGTGTCTGCTTTGGGGTGGGGAGGGGTCATTCAATTCTCGTCATGCTGGCTGCGGCGATGGCCTCGCTGTTTCAGCATCCATGGCCGGGCCT
>NZ_JAFMTR010000027.1 GCF_018682675.1 Sphingopyxis soli | reverse complement strand
GCCCGGCCATGGATGCTGAAACAGCGAGGCCATCGCCGCAGCCAGCATGACGAGCTTGGGGCGACCGCTTCCTACCCGAAAACCGACGCAAAGAAAGGCCTTTCCTACAATATCCGGCTGTGTCAGCCTTCATCTGACGCATAAAGTCGGCCGCAACCCGGCGGGCGGGATGCGTTCGGAAATCCGCCCGGTCGCAACGGACCATGCAATGGGCTGAACTTTCCTGAACTTTGAAAAATCCGGGCCGCGATGGCGAACGAAGCCGTCACGAATACCACCCCCAGGGCAGACGCCGCCCTCTACCCCCGGCAATCCTCGATCGCGCGGCCGATTTCGGACTGGACGGGGAGCGTCAGCGCGCCGGTTGTCCCTTCGAGCGCGAAGCGGCCGCGGCTGAAGGCGATGCGGTCGAGCCGGGTGTCGCGGCTCGGGACGCTCGCGCTGCCGCCGTCGAAGCGGATCTGGTCGGTTCCGGCGCTGGTGCGCAGCGCAACATCGCCGTCGAGCCCCGAGGTCAGGCGGATGCTGCCGCCGCTGCAGGCAAGCGAGAGCAGCGGGCCGGGGTTGCCGCTCTGGACGAAGCTCGCGGTCCGGCTGCCCGCGTCATAGCGCCACGCGCCCGCGGTGAGGGCGCGATCTTCCCATGACTCTGCGGCAGCGGGCGGCGGTGCGGGCGCCGGGGCAGGGGACGGCGCCGGCGCGGGCGGCGGGGCCGCGGCCTTCGGCACGGCGGCGCAGCCCGCGACCAACAGCGTCGCCGCCGCGATGCCGAAGCCTGTCCATGCCCGCCCGATCGTCATTATCAAAACCCTCGCCAATCGATCACTTCATCCAGCCCGACGCGCGGGACGGGCCATTGGTTCACCGCCGCATCCTCGTCGGCATGGCCGATCGCAAGGCCGGTGAACAATATCTGGTCCTCGCCGAGGTCCAGCGTCTCGCGGATCGTCACCCCGTACATTGCCCAGCATTCCTGCGGGCAGCTGGCGAGGCCATGTTCGACGAGCAGCAGCATCACCGACTGCAGCCACATCCCCATGTCCGACCATTGCGGCGGCCCCATGATGCGCGAGCAATGGAGGAAAAGCATCACCGGTGCGCCGAAACCCCGGTAATTGTCCATGAATTGAGCGAGCCGTCCCTTCTTGTCCTCGCGCGGGATGCCGAGCGAGGCGTAGAGCGCCTCGCCGACGCCGAAGCGGCGGCTTTCCCACGGATCGGTCAGGCCTTTCGGATAGATGTCATATTCGGGCTGGTAGCCCTCGCGCCCCAGCGCGATCCGCGCCGCGACCGCATCCTTCACCCGCTGCCAGGGCGCGCCGGTCAGCACCACCGCCTGCCAGGGCTGGAGGTTGCCGCCCGACGGCGCGCGCTGCGCCGCGGCAAAGACCGCCTCGAGGACCGCGGGATCGACGGGTTTGTCCGAAAAGGCGCGCACCGAGCGGCGCCGGTGGAGCGCTTCGGTGACCGATACAGCCTCATTCGCTGGCATATTTATCCTCTCGTCTCTTGCCGAACAGCAGCCCGCGTTCGAGCCGGGCCTTGAGTTGCCGGTAGTAGGAAAGCAGGAACACGTCATCCTCTTCGGCGACCGGCCGGCCGATCTTGGCGCGGATCGTGTCCGCGACCTCGCGCATCGCGCGCGGGTCGCGGCCGCGCAGGATGCGTTCGAGCTCCTGCAGTTCGAAGATGCCGTAAACCGAGAGCTCGGCGTCGCTGAACTGCATCGCCCCGGCCTCGTCGGCGGTCGCGATGTCGCTGTCGAGCTTCGCGCGCTGCGCCATCACGACCCAGGTGCCCGCGATCAGGTCGCCCATCCGCATCCTGTCACGATTGAACAACAGAAACAGGCTGAGCGTCAGCGACCAGATCACGCCGGCGAGGACGGTCCAGCCCGATACCATATCCTCGGCCGCGCCGACGCCAAGCATCATCAGCGGCAGGAACAGCTCGAGCTCGCGGATCAGGTTGCGCGCCACCACCGCGTCGGCGGTCAGCCGCCCGCCGTTGCGCGCGACGACGCGGATGCCCATCAGCCGCTTGCCCGGCGTCGCGGCGCGCGACCCGAGTTCGAAGCCGATGAACCAGAAGGTGCGCAGCACGAAGGCGCCGAGCATCCAGATCATGAAGGCGATGTCGCGCGGAGTGGCGTGGCTGATCCAGTCCACCAGCAGGTTGAACACGAAGAGCGTCACCGTGATGACGAGCAGGTCGACGATCAGCGCGCCGAGCCGCAAGCCCGAACTGGCGATCCTGAGTTGCAGGTCGACGCCTTCGGGCGTTACGAATTCGCGGACCTTCTTCGCGCTCGCGTTGCGCATCCGCGTGTTGGTCGCCGCGGTCATGCGACGTCTCCGCGCCGCGGGATGTAATAATAACCGAGCCAGAACAGCAGCATCACCGTCCCGATGCCATAGCGCAGCATGGTGTCGGTGATCAGCTGGCGCCCGAAGCCCTCGAGCAGCCCTGCGACGAGCAGCATCAGGATAACCCCGACCATCACCTTGCCCGCGGTCTTGCCGGCGTCGGCGGCGGCTTCGAGCCGCGACCGCGCACCCGGAAAGACGACTGCGGCGCCGATGCGCAGCCCCGCCGCGCCCGACAGCGCGGCGGCGAAAAGCTCGGTCGTGCCGTGGATGAACAGCCAGCCGCCGAAATCGAGCCCGAGCCCCTTCGACGAAAAGACCGCGAGCATCGCGCCGAGGCCGATGCCCTGATAATATTCGAGCATCATCGTCGGCACGCCGAAGGCGAAGCCGAGCGCGAAGGACATGATCGACACGCGGCTGTTATGGGTGAAGAGGAAGGTCGCGAAGACGTGGAGCCCGCTTTCCTCTCCGCCCCCGTCCTTACCGTGGCCGAGCGTCGATCGCAGGAACTCGACAGTGGCGCGCGGGTCGCGGCCGCCCGACATGCTTTCGTCGACGAAATTATAATACCATTCGGGATTGTGCGCGACGAGCGACCAACTGGTCAGCGCGCCGAGGATGATCACCAGCGAAATGATCAGCGTTTCCTTCCACACCGCGCGCACCGCGGCAGGCCAGTCGTAAAGGACAAAGCGGCGGATACGGCTCCAGCGCGTTTCGCGGACGCCGTAGACGAGGAAATAGCCGCGGATCGACAGCGCCTCGAGATGGTCGAGCAGCGCCTTGTCGAGGCTCGTCGCGCGCGCGATCGAGAGCGATGACAGCGTCGCGCGATAGAGGATCGGAAGCTGGAGCAGCTCGTCGCTGGTCAGCGCCTTCGCGCCGCGCTTTTCGAGCTTGGTGAGCAGCAGGTCGAAGGCGATCCAGTCGGCTTCGCGCTCGGCGCGGAAGCGGCCGGTCGAAAAAGAGGGAAGCTCGGGTGCGCTCACAGGCTGCCGCCTCGCTTGATACCCAGATAGGCCTCGACCACCGCTGCCCCCATCGCGTCCGATGGCACCTCGATCACGTCGGCGCCGAGACGCTGGAGCCGCGCGATGACGAGCTGGCGGTCGCGAAGCATCGCCGCGGCGACATTGGCGCGGGTGACGTCCGATGCACTTTCGGGGCGGCCGCGCTCGACCTCCTCGAGCTCGTCGTCGCGGATCACGACGAACAGCAGCCGGTGTTTCCTGACCAACCGCCCGGCGGCGCGGATCATCAGGTCGGCGCTCGTCGCGTCGGTGAATTCGGTGAACAGGATGATCAGCGAGCGGCGGTTGAGCCCGGCCGACAGCGTCGACAGCGCAAGGGTGAAATTGCTCTCGACCGGCGCATAGTCGATGAGGCTCGCGGCGCGCTGGAGCGCCGGGAAATCCTGGATGTGCATATAGGCCGGGGTCAGCGCCTGCGGCTTGGCGGCGAAGGAGAAGAAGCTGATGCGGTCCCCGAGCTTGAGCCCCGCATAGGCGAGCAGCAGCGCCGCCGAGACGGCGCGGTCGACGCGTGGCATCCCGCCCACGGGCTCGGCCATCGTGCGTCCGGCATCGATCGCAAGGACGACGCGGTTGTCGCGCTCGACCCGATATTCCTTGGCGAGCAGCTTGATGTGGCGCGCCGAGGCGTTCCAGTCGATCGCGCGGCGGTCCATGCCGGGCTGATATTCGGCGAGCGCTTCATATTCGGTGCCTTCGCCGCGGAGCTGCTGCTGGCGGAGGCCGAACCAGCTGTTGCGCTGGAACAGGCGGCTGCCTTCCTCGGTGACCGATCGCAGGCTGGGAACGACCGAGATCGCCCGATCGAGCGCGAAGCGGCGCTGTTTCCAGACGAGCCCGAGCGGCCCCGCCCAGCGGACCCACAATGCCTCGACAAGCGCCCGTCCGCGCCGCGACGCCACGAGCGGCAGCGTGCGGACGAGCGCCTCGGCATCGCTCGCGCGGCGCATCTCGCCCGCAAGACGCCCGCCGGGGGCGAGCCGCTCGTCGAGCGCGAGCGCGATCTCGGCGCGGCGCGGGACGGTGGGCCCCTTCGCGACGAGGCGCAGGTCGAACGGGTCGCCGACGCCGACCTGGTGCGGCATGGTGGCGTCGAGGGCAAGGCGGCGCGGGTTCGCGCCGAGCATCGCGTCGACGAGCAGGCCGAAGAGAAGGAGGCCGATCCACGCGGGCGCGATCACCCACAGTTCGGGCCGCACGAGCCCGAGCGCCAGCGCCAGCGGGGCGCCGAGCAGCAGCAGATAGATGGCGCGGCGGGTGGGATAGATCATGAATCCTCCCTGTCGCGCAGCGACGGGGAGGGGGACCGTCCGCGAAGCGGATGGTGGAGGGGCCGCGACGTCGCGCCATTTGCCCCTCCGTCAGCGCTTCGCGCTGCCACCTCC
>NZ_JAFMTR010000026.1 GCF_018682675.1 Sphingopyxis soli | reverse complement strand
ACGACATTTCCAGCATCGTCATCCTGAACTTGTTTCAGGATCCATGGTCCGCCGTTTCCTTCGGCGCTGCGTCAGATGCAAGGCCCGGCCATGGATGCTGAAACAGCGAGGCCATCGCCGCAGCCAGCATGACGGACTCGGGGCGTCCGCTCCCTACCCCAAAACCGACACCGCCCTCAAATAGCCCTTTCCTACATTATCCCGCTGTGCCAGCTTTCCTCTGGCGGACAAGAGCGGTCGCTGCCTGGCTTGCGCGTGTGACCACGACACAACGGGTGCAGCCCGCCGCGAAGCGCCGCCCGGGGCGCGCAAAGGGCTGAACTTTCCTGAACTTTGGAATTGTCCCGGGCCGGAGCCCCAACCCG
This sequence comes from Sphingopyxis soli, assembly GCF_018682675.1. GTDB lineage: Bacteria > Pseudomonadota > Alphaproteobacteria > Sphingomonadales > Sphingomonadaceae > Sphingopyxis > Sphingopyxis soli. The sequence continues at coordinate 11,966 of NZ_JAFMTR010000026.1, read as the reverse complement.
GAACGACGAGGAAGGGACGGCAGATGGGCAGCTCAGAGCCGACGCCGCGCCCGGAGGGTTATCGGGCTGCGGCTCCCCGCGCCGACCCCGCAACCAGATTCAGCACCAGCTTCGGCAGGCTGCGGTAATTCGCGCCATGATATTGCGAATCCGCGGGCAGCGCCGCTTTCAGACGGCGGTGCGCCTCGGGCAACGCGTGATAGGGCACGCCCGGCAGCAGGTGGTGCAGCGCGTGATAGCGCAGGCCCACCGGCGCCCACAGCTCGGGCAGCAGCCCCGGCGGCGGGACGTTGACGCTGTCGAGGAACTGCGCGGTCACGGTCAGCTCCTCGCCGTCATTTTCCCAGAGATGCGCAACGAGCGTCCGGATCTGGTTGAGCACCAGCGTCGCGGCCGCGATCGCGCCGAAAATGACGAGTGCGCGGAGCGGCACCCAGCCGAACACGCCGGCGGCGACGAGCAGGGTCGACCACGCCCAGGCGCCGCCCTCCTGCCACGCCCATTGGCGGCGGAACTCGCCCTCGGGCGATTTGCGGCGGAACATCGGGTTGATGATCATCCCCGAATAGCGCTCGCGCACCGGCTTGCGCAGCGGCGGGATCAGGAAGGACAGCGGGGTCAGCACCGCGTAACGGAACAGCAGCGCCAGCGGCGCAAAGGCGGCCGCGACGACGAACAGCGGCACGGTCCACGGCTTCATCAGCGCGAGCGGCAGATATTCGGGATCCTCGACCGTGCCATATTTGGTGCGGTTGTGGTGCAGGCTGTGGATGCCCTCGTACATGAAGGACGGGATCAACAGCGGCACCCCGACGAGCAGGTTCCAGACGAAGCGAAAGCCGGGCAGCGCATTCTTGCGGATATGCGTCAGCTCATGGATGAAGCTGCCCGCGCGGTAGAGGGCGAGCACCGCGACGAGGCTCGCAACCAGCAGCCAGCCCGTCGAGGGCGCGAGGATCGCGGCCACGACGCCGGCATAGCCGACGATGGTCGAGGCGAGGAAATCGGTCCAGTAAATGCGCGCGCTGGGGGTGACGAGGTCGCGCGTCAGCTCCGACGCCGCGCGGATCATCGCCATATCGTCGGGGATCGCCGACTTGGGGGTCTTGACCGCCGGCTCGCTCGACAGGCGGTCGACAAGGGTGTTCATTGCTAACATGTCCGCGTCTTCACCATGATTTCGTGGCAGCAAAATGGCCGAATGCGGGTCGCCAGCGCCGCAGCAATGCCCTAATGCGTCGCCACGCATATAGGATCGCATCCCCAGGAAACCAGTATGAGCGCCCACAACGAAGGCCCCCTCACCCTCCACCCCGTCAAGACCAAAGCCGACCGGCGCGAGTTCGTCGAGCTGGCCTATCGCCTCAATCGCGGCGACCCGGCGTGGGTACCGCCGCTGAAGGGCGAGGTTTACGGCCTGCTGACGCCGGGCAAGAATCCGTGGTTCGAGCACGGCAAGGCGCAGCTCTTCATCGCGCGGCGCGGCGAGCGCACCGTCGGGCGCATCTCGGCGCATATCGACGAACTCGCCCTCGCGCAGCCCGCCGAACAGGGCATGGGACCCGGCACCGGTAACTGGGGCCTGCTCGAGGCCGAGGACGCCGAGGTGGCGCGCGCGCTGATCGCCAAGGCCGAGGAGTGGCTGCGCGGCCAGGGCATGACGCGCGCGCTGGGCCCGCTGTCGATTTCGGTCTGGGACGAGCCCGGCCTGCTGATCGAGGGGTTCGATACCCCGCCGACGATCATGCTCGGCCACAACAGCGCGCTCTACCGGGGCTGGATCGAGGGCGAGGGATACCGGCCGGTCAAGCAGCTCTTCAACTATGGCGTCGAGATCGTCGACGGCTTCCCGCCGCTGGTGAACCGGATCGTCGCCGCGGGCGAAAAGAACGAGCGCATCCGCGTCCGCCGTGTCGACAAGAAGAAATTCGACGCCGAGGCGAAGCTGATCATGGGCATCCTCAACGATGCCTGGTCGGACAATTGGGGTTTCGTGCCGCTGACCGACAGCGAGATCGCCTATGTCGGCAAGAAGTTGAAGGACATCGTCTTCGAGGATCTGATCCGCGTCGCCGAGGTCGACGGCGAGCCCGTCGCCTTCATGATCGTGCTGCCGGACATCAACGAGCTGCTGATCGAGATGGACGGATCGCTGCTGCCCCTCAACTGGGCAAAGCTGCTCTGGTGGCTGCAGAAGCCCAGGAGCAAGCGGCTCCGCGTGCCGCTGATGGGCGTGGTCAAGAAATTGCAGAACAGCCGCATGGCGAGCACGCTCGCCTTCATGATGATCGAATATATCCGCCGCGACGGCGTCGCCAACTATGGCGCGACCCAGGGAGATATCGGCTGGGTTCTCGACGACAATCAGGGGATGGTCGCGGTGGCCGACGCGATCAACGCGCGGCGCAACCGCGTGTACCAGCTCTACGACAAGATGCTCTGACGCTGGCACAGCTTTGCGACAAATGGCCGGCATCGTGCGTTTCCGGTTCGGAAAAGGCATGTCATGTCGACGCACTATCTTGCCGCCAATCGTTTCGGCCTCGGGCGCCGCTGGGATGATCCAGCGATCGGCGATCCGCAAGATTGGCTGACGCGCCAGCTCGGCGCGTTCGACCCCGCTCCCGCCGCAATCGCGGCGCTCCCCGGCCGCGCGGCGATCGCCGCCGCCTATTTGGACTATCGGGAGGATCGGCAGACGATGCGGCGCGAGGCCGCCGACATGCCGATAAGCGAGGAGGAAAAGGGCATGGAGCCCGAACTCCGTCGCCTGTCGCGGTCCGAGATCCGCCGGCACTATGTCGATGCCGCGGGCGCGCGGCTGGCGAATGCGGTCGCGACGCCGACCCCCTTCCCCGAACGGCTGACACATTTCTGGGCCAATCATTTCGCGGTGTCGGCCGACAAGATCACGATGATCGGCTTTGCCGGCAATTATGAGTTCGAGGCGATCCGCCCGAATATCATGGGCAAATTCGCCGACCTGCTGATCGCGGCGGTGCGCCACCCGGCAATGCTGCTCTATCTCGACCAGGCGCTAAGCTTCGGACCCGACAGCCCCGTCGCGCAGCGCGTCCGGCGCCGCCGGAAGCAGGCGAAGCTCGGCCTCAACGAAAATCTGGCGCGCGAAATACTGGAGCTGCACACGCTGGGTGTCCGCACCGGCTATACGCAAGCCGACGTCACCGCCTTCGCCAAGGCGCTGACGGGGCTGACCGTCGCCGGGCTCGGCAAGGGCGCCGGGCAACGCCTGATGCCCGCCAACGCGCGGCCCGGTGACACGGTGTTCATCGCCCAACTCCACGAACCCGGCGCACAGACGATCCTCGGCAAGCGGTACGATCAGCCCGGTGCACGGCAAGGCGAGGCGGTGCTCCGCGACCTTGCGGTCCACCCGGCGACCGCAACGCATATCGCGACCAAGCTGGCGCGCCATTTCACCGGCGACATACCGCCCCCCGCGCTCGTCGAGCGGCTGACAGTTGATTTCCGCCAGACCGGCGGCGACCTGCCCTCGCTGTATAGCACGCTGATCGCCTCACCCGAGCCATGGGCAGGCGGCGCGACGATGTTCAAGTCGCCGTGGGACTGGACCGTGTCGACGATGCGCGCGCTGAAACTGCCCGCGATCGGCGAGAAGCAGAATGTGCCCGCGATCTTCACCCAGCTCGGCCAGCCGCTGTGGCGTCCGGGATCGCCCGCGGGCTATGACGACCTCGTCGCGACCTGGGCGGGGTCGGCAGCGCTGATGCAGCGCGTCGAAATCGCCAGCCGGATCGCCGGGCGTATCGGCGACCGCGTCGATGCGCGCAAGCTCGCGCCCCTGATCGTCGCGGACGCGATGCCCCCCGATATCGAACAGGCGATCACGCGCGCCGACAGCCCCGGACAGGCGCTCGCGATGCTTTTCGCCAGCCCCGTCTTCCTGCGGAGATAGACGATGATCCTCTCGCGTCGTTCCATCATCCTGTCGGGCATCGCCGTCGCCGCGTCGACCGCGATGCCGCGCTTCGCTTATGCCGCCGCAGGCACGGCCAGACGTCTCGTCTTTGTGATCCAGCGCGGCGCGGCGGACGGCCTGGCGGTCGTCGCGCCCACGGGCGACCCCGCCTTCGCCGCCGCGCGGCGCGCGCTCGCCGATGAAACTAGCGGCGGCGCGAAGCTCGACGGCCTGTTCACGCTGCACCCTGCGCTCGTGACCGGCGCTTCGCTCTTCGCCGCGAAGCAGGCGCATTTCGCGCACGCCGTCGCCACCGCCTATCGCGACCGCTCGCATTTCGACGGGCAGAATGTTCTGGAAGGAGGCGGCTCGCGCCCATATGAGCGCGACGACGGCTGGGTCGGGCGGCTGCTTATCCTGCTTCCCGCTGCGGAGCGCGAGGCGATCGCTATCGCCCCCGCGGTCCCGCTCGCGCTGCGCGGCACGGTGCCGGTCGGCACCTACGCGCCGAGCCGCCTGCCGCAGGCCGACGCCGACCTGATCGCGCGGCTGACTGCCATGTATGAAGGTGACGCGCTGCTGCGCCCGCTTTGGGAGAGCGCGGTGAAGACGCAGGAACTGACGAGCGACATCGGCGGCAACAACGGCCGCAACGGCGCCGAGCTCGGCAAACTCGCCGCCTCGCTGATGCTTCCCGCCGACGGGGCGCGCGTGATGATGGTCGAGACCGGCGGCTGGGACACGCACAGCGCGCAGCGCGGGCGCCTCGCGGTACAGCTTCGCGGGCTCGATCAGCTTGTCGGTGCGCTTCGGACCGGGCTCGGCCCGGTATGGGCCGACACGCTGGTCATCGTCGCGACCGAATTCGGCCGCACGATCGAGGTCAACGGCACCGGCGGCACCGATCACGGCACCGCGTCGACCGCGATGTTCTTCGGCGGCGGACTGGCCGACGGCGGCAGGGTATCCGCGGACTGGCCGGGGCTGGCCGTACCCGCGCGCTACCAAGGCCGCGACCTCAAGCCGACACGCAGCCTCGAACGCGTCGTCGCGGGCGCGATCGCGCAGCATTATGATCTCGATCCGGCGCGGGTCGCAAGAACGCTCTACCCTGACGCTTGACGCGCGACGCGCCGTGTCTAGGCTGCCCCCGAACCAGCGGGTGGGGACGGGATCATGTGCCGCGCGATGATGTATCTGGGCGAGCCGGTGCAACTCGACGACCTGCTCTTCAAGCCCGACTCCAGCCTCGTCAACCAGGCCTATATGCCCAAGATGCTGCACATGCTGAACCTCGCGGGGTTCGGAATGATGGCGTGGGATGCGTCGAGCTTTCTGCCGCAGGAACCGCACCGCTATCGCTCGCCGTCGCTGCCGGTGTTCGACGGCAATCTCAAGTCGCTTGCGGTAAAGACGCGCGCCGAATGCGTGATCGCGCATGTCCGCGGCGTCGCCTATTCGACGACGGTCAAGGTCAGCGAGCAGAACACCCATCCCTTTCACTTTCCTGGCGCGGCGGTGGCAATGGCGCACAACGGCGACATCTACCGGATCGGCGAGATGAAGGGGACGCTGATGGCCGATATGGACCCCGAACTCCTCGCGCAGATTTCGGGATCGACCGACAGCGAATGGGTCTATGCGCTGCTGCTGTCGCAGCTCCCCGACTGGTGCGTCGAGCCGAGCCGCGACGAACTGGTCGCCGCGGTGCAGAAGACGGTCGAGCTGATCGAGGCGGCGCGGCGACGCCATGGCATCGCGATCTCGTCGAGCTGCAACCTGTTCATCACCACGGGGCGGCAGATATTGGGCCTCCGCCACTGCTTCGACTTCGGCCACTATCGCACCGGATCGCCCGACCAGCTGCACGAGGCGAACATGAACTTCCTGTCGATGTGGTTCACGACAGGACGCGATTACGGCCTGCACGACGGCGAATGGCAGATGGTCGGCGGCGAAGAGGAACCGCGCGCGGTGATCATCGCGTCGGAGCCGCTGTCGTCGAACAGCGCGACATGGATGCCCGTCCCCGAATATGCGATGGTTCATGCCGAAATGGACGGCGATCTTCCGAAATTCCGGGTGATCCCGCTCGCGCGTTAGGCCGCGACGGCGTGGTCGCGACGCATTGCGAGAATGCGCGCCTCGACCTGATCGAGCGCATCGAGCGCAGTGACGAGATCGGCGTTGACCGACGCGCCGAGTTCGCGGCTGAGCGCGTCGCCCGTCGTCATCATCTCGGTGAAGGTCGCGCGGTCGAAGGCGAGCAGGGTCGCCTGTTCGCTGGTGCGCAGCAGCCGGTCGTGCGGGCCGCCGGCCAGCAGCGCGGCGATCCCGACCAGCTGGCCGGGGCCGGTGACGGTGAGTTGATAGATACCCGGGCCATGCGGCAGCGCGCTGCGCACCGCACCGCGAACGACGAGCCATACCCGGTCCGAAGCGCCGCCGACGAGCGCAAGGTCGGTGTCGGCGGCGATATCGATCCGCTCGCCCGCGTCCCAGAAGGCGAGGCGCTGCGCGGGGGTCATCGCGGCGCAGCAGGGCAGTCGCGCAAGGAAAGGCTCGGGGCTGAAGGCCTCCTCGGCAACCGGCGGGAGCGCGCGCTGCGGCCGCGGCATGAAGGCGTCGGGGTCTTCGGCCAGCAACGCGGCGATATCCGATGCCTTGGCGACGACGCGGCTGGCGACCAGCCGCCCGAGTTCCGCCTGCAATTGCAGCGAGGCAGGGCGAAGCTGCGACAGCGCGGCGCGAAACTGGTCGGCGGGCAGATACCAGGTCGCGACCGGCCCGCGCGCGATCCCCATGGCCGAGCGTTTGAGGTCGCGTCCGATCAGCGCCATGTCGCCGATCACCTCGCCCGGCCCGACCTTGGCGAGCAGGGCAAGGCCGCCGCCGGGCAGCCGCTTGCCGATATCGACCTGCCCCGCGTCGATCAGGAACAGCCCTTCGGCGCGTTCGTTTTGGATCAGGATCGCCTCGCCATCGGCGAAATGGCGCGGAACAAAGGCGTCCGCGAGTTCGATGCGCTCAGCCTCGGCCAGTCCCGCGAAGAGCGGCGCGTCCGCCAGCTTCGCGGCGGACAGCAGGCTCATGCAAAGACCGCCCAGGTCGGCGCGTGGTCGCTCGCCTTTTCGCGGCCGCGATGGTCCTTGTCGACCCCGGCATCGACGAGCCGGTCGGCCATCGCGGGGCTGAGCAGCAGATGGTCGATGCGAAAACCATGGTCGCGCTGCCACGCCCCGGCCTGATAATCCCAGAAGGTCCAGACCCCGCCCGCCGGATGCCGGCTGCGCACCGCGTCGGTCCAGCCGTCGCCCAGAATGCGGAAGAAAGCGTCGCGCGATTCGGGCTGCATCAGCGCATCGGCGGCCATCGGCCCGCGCGGATCCCAGACGTCATCGTCGTGCGGGATGACATTATAGTCGCCGGCCAGGATCACCGGGATTTCGGCGGCAAGCAACGCCTTGGCCCGCTCGCGCAGCCGCGCCATCCAGCGCAGCTTGTAATCGAATTTCGGACCCGGCTGCGGATTGCCGTTGGGCAGATAGATGCAGCCGACGCGGACGCCCCGGACATCGGCCTCGAGGTAGCGCGACTGCTCGTCCTCGGCTTCGCCTTCGAGCCCGCGCTGGATTTCGACCGGCTGCTCGTCCCTGGCGAGGATCGCTACCCCGTTGAAGCCCTTTTGCCCGTGATAGAGAAAGCCGTAGCCCGCCGCCTCGATCTCCTTGGTCGGCATCGTCTCGTCGCTCGACTTGAGTTCCTGCAGGCAGGCGACGTCGGGCTGGGTTTCCTCAAGCCATTCGACGAGACGCGGCAGGCGCGCCTTGATACCGTTGATATTGAAGGTCGCTATCTTCATGCCGCACCTATGGCAGCAAGAGGGCGCCGATCACAGCCCCTTCGTCACCCTGAACGTGTTTCAGGGTCCATGGTCCGCCGCTTCCTTCGGCGCAGCGCTGAACGAGAGAATCGGCCATGGATGCTGAAACGAGCTCAGCATGACGACAAAATGGCAGGTGCCTAGATCGAGAAGCTCGACCCGCAGCCGCAGCCCGACGCCGCGTTGGGGTTTTCGACCTTGAACGACGATCCGCCGAGCGAATCGACGAAATCGACGATACAGCCGCGCACGAGATCGATGCTGACCGGATCGACGACCAGCTTGACCCCGTCGGTCTCGGTCACGATATCATCGGCGTCGATGCTCTCTGCCAGCCCGAAGCGATAGGTGAAGCCCGAACAGCCGCCGCCATCGACCGCGAGGCGGAGCGCCGCATGGCCCTCGCCCTTCCGGTCGGCGATCCAGCGGACGCGCGCCGCAGCGGCGGGTGAAAGGGTGATGTCGGAAACCTGCGTGGCCATTTCGACAAGATAGGGGCCGCAGCCCCAAATGAAAAGGGCGCCCCGGCTATAGCCGTAGAGCGCCCCTCCTCTCCGACCCAGGAAAGCTTGTTATTCGGGACCGCCCATTGCGAGCTTCTTGTTCCCCGTCATGGCGGCGATCGCCATGGTTTCCGACTGGCAGAAGGGCATCGGATTGACGGGTTCGCCCTCGATGCGGACTTCATAGTGAAGGTGGTTGCCCGTCGAACGGCCGGTCGAGCCCACATAACCGAGGATGTCGCCCTTCTTCACCTGCTGGCCGGGAGTAACGATGAAGGACGACATATGGCCGTAGCGCGTCTGGATCGCGTTGCCGTGCTCGACCTCGACATAATTGCCATAGCCGCCAAGCCGCTGGGCGCGGCCGACGATGCCGTCGGCGGTCGCATAAATGGGGGTGCCATAGGGCGCCGGAATGTCGATGCCATTGTGGCGCGCGAGCTTGCCGGTGACCGGGTGGACGCGCATCCCGTAGGATGACGACAGCGACATTTTCTCGATCGGACGACGCGAGGGCACCGCAATGCCGATGTTCGCGGTCAGACCGGTGTCGAGGCGCTTCCAGGCCTGGAAGATCGCCCGCGCTTCGGTGTTTTCGCCGACCGACGGAACGCCCGCCGTGAACCCGTCGTCATCGGGCTCGTCGGGAACCGTGATGCTCGCGTCATTGCCTGCATTCGCCGCATGCGCGGCCGGAGCGGTCAGCCCCGCCACTGCCGCAGCAGCGATAATCAAGCCAGAATGAAACTTTTGCGCCAGTAGAGCGTATCGCACGTATCGACCCCGCAGTCCTTGTCGCCAGTGTCCCGTTTCGGGATCGCCGGTGCCGGATTTTTGCTTCGGATTGGGATAATTCCCTGCCCGCGAGTGTTGATGACGGCGCAAACCTTACCAAGCAATAACCGCGTAGTAGTCTTGCGTTAAACCGGCTTCATGGCGCGCCGAGTCGTTGAACGGAGGCTTCAGCGATCCGCGAAATCGCGCTTTTACGAGACTTTGCCACGTTTCGACGGCGTTGAATCCCATTTCGTCGCACTTTTGGTTAAACCAGACTGTGCCGGCGGTCACATGGCGGATTTCATCCTTGTAAATACGCGATAAAATCTTTGCCGAGACCGCGTCGCCGGCAGCCCGAAAGCGTTCGACCGTCGCCGGCGTGACGTCGAGCCCGCGCGCCTCCAGCACCATCGGAACGATTGCAAGACGCGCCAGAACGTCGTCGTTCGTCGCCTCCGCCGCTTCCCAAAGCCCGGCGTGCGCGGGCAATTCGCCGTAGAAACTGCCGAGCTGGCGCAATCTGCGGTCGAGCAACGCAAAGTGCATCGCCTCATCGGCGGCGACCCCGATCCAGTCGTCGACGAAGCCGCGCGGAAACGCACCGCCGAACCGGCCGACGAGATCGACCGCCAGGTCGATCGCGACGAATTCGATATGCGCGAGCGCGTGGAGCATCGCGATCCGCCCGCGTGTCGACCCGCCCTTGCGGCGGCGCGGCATCTGGCCGGGCGCGAGCAATTCGGGTCTGGCGGGCCAAGCGGGCCGGTCGGGCATCGCGGCGTCGCAACGATGCGCAAGCTCGCCGCGGCGCCACGCCCGCGCCAGCGCCCGCGCCGCACGGCGCTTGTCGTGCGGGTCCGGCGTCAGCAGGACCGCCCGCGCAGCTTCGCCCAGGGTTGGCATCAAAGAGCCTTCGCGGCCTCCAGCACGGCCTCGGCGTGGCCCTTCACGCGCACCTTGCGCCATTCCTTCGCCAGCTTGCCATCGGCGCCGAACAGGAAGGTCGACCGCTCGATCCCCATATAGCTGCGCCCGTAATTCTGCTTCTCGACCCAGGTGCCGAACGCCTCGCATACCGCTCCGTCCTCGTCGGACGCGAGGCGGACGGTCAGGCCATATTTGTCGCGGAACTTGCAGAGCCTTGCCGGCGCATCGCGCGACACCGCGAGCACCTGTGCGTCCAGATGCGCGAATTCCGGTGCAAGACGGGTGAAATCCTGCGCCTCGACCGTGCAGCCCGGCGTATCGGCCTTCGGATAGAAATAGACGACAAGCGGCGCGCCCTTCAGGCTCGCAAGATCGATCCTCGCGCCGTCGGCGTCGAGCAGCGTGACCGGGGGAATGGCGTCTCCGATGGCGAGTGTCATGGCTTCGTCTCCTGCTGCGGCGGACGAATCGAGGCCCACCAGTCCGCGATCTCCTGCCGCGCCGCATCGTGCGCGGCAAGCAGTTGCGGCCAGCCTGGCTCGCCGCACGCGCTCGCGACGAGTTGACGCGCAGCGGCGGTCGCGGGTTCCCCCTCGGGCGCGGTCAGCCGCAGCATCACGAGCATCCGCGCGAGCAGGCCGTGCGCCTCGCAGATCTCGGGCGTGGCGAGGCCGTCGACCTTCAGGCAGGCGAGCGCCGATCCGATATTGGGATCGTGACACCGTCCTGTCGCGAGCTGCGTCACCTGCATCGCGAATTCGAGATCGACAAGCCCGCCGGGCCCGCCCTTGATGTCGAGCGGACCTTTCGGGGGCTTGTGTGCAGCGATCTTGTCGCGCATCTCGGCGGCGTCCTTCGCGACCGTCGCGCGGTCGCGCGGGGCGGCGAGCAGTTCGTCCATGATGAGCCGCACCTGGGCCTTCGCCCGATCCGAACCATAGACCGGTCGCGCGCGAAGCAGCGCCATATGCTCCCACGTCCACGCCTCCTCGCGCTGATAGCGTTCGAAGCTGTCGAGCGTGACGACGAGCGGACCCTGCGCCCCTTGTGGCCGCAGCCGCGTGTCGACGTCATAAAGCTTGCCCGCCGCGGTGGGCACCGACATCGCGGCCGTCACGCGCTGCGCCAGGCGGTTGTAATAGGTCGTCGCACCGAGCGGACGCGGCCCGTCGGATTCGGCGAGATGATCACCGGTGAAGAGATAGATGAGGTCGAGGTCCGACGCATGCGTCAGCGCCCGGCCCCCAAGCCGCCCGAGCGCAAGCACGACGAGCTCGCTGTCGGGGACGCGGCCGTGCGCGGCGACGAATTCGGCGACAGTGGCATCGGCAAGCACCTGCAAAGCCGCCTCGGCAAGTTCCGAATAGCCGCACGCAATGGCAAGCGGATCGGTCGAACCGGCAATAAGCTGCACACCGTAGGCGAAGCGCCGCTCGCCGACCCGGTCGCGGACGCGGTCGAGCAGGCGTTCGTAGTCGAGCCCGGCGAGCCCCGGCGCCCATTCGGCGAGCAGTTCGGCCTTGGTCGCGGGCGCCTCGAACGCACGCTTGTCGATCAACCCTTCGATCAGCTCGACGCGCGCGCCGAGCGCATCGGCGAGCGCCGGAGCGAGCCACAGGATGCGCGTCGCGATCTTCGCGAGCGCGGGTTGCGCGGCGAGCAGGTGGAAAAAGCCGATCGCGCTCGGCAGGCCGCCGACGAGCTTGTCGAAGCGGAGCAGCGCGGCGTCGGGATCGGGCGCGGCGCCGAGCGCCTTCACCAGTTCGGGAAGCGCGGTCTCGAGCGCCTCGAGCGCCGCCGCGCTGCGCAGCGCGCGCAGCTTGCCTCCGCGCCATTCCGAGATTGTACGGAGCGCGGCGTCGGGCGGATCGAAACCTGCCGCCAGCAGCGCGCCCGCCAGATCGCCCTCGTCGCGCGGCAGGCCGCTCGTCGCCGC
>NZ_JAFMTR010000025.1 GCF_018682675.1 Sphingopyxis soli | reverse complement strand
CCTCCCTGTGGCGAAGCCATGGGGAGGTGGCAGCGCGAAGCGCTGACGGAGGGGCGATGGCGCTACCGTTGCGCCCCTCCACCATCCGCTTCGCGGACGGTCCCCCTCCCCACCGCTACGCGGCAGGGAGGATTACTGGTTCAGCCCATGCTTCTTCAGCGCGTGCCTGATCTGGTCGTAGCTGAGGCCCAGCGCCTCGGCCGCCACTTTCTGGTTGAAACGGCAGCGCGCCATCGTGTCGGACAATATCTGCTTCTCATAGGCGTCGACCGCGGCGCGCAGGTCGCTGACCGGGCCCGATTGCGGTGCGTGCGCGCTAGGGGCGCTCTCGCCCGGTGCAGCAGCCGCTGCGGGTTTGGCGGCCGCCTTGCGGACAACCGGTTGCCAGGGACTCGCGAAGGGATCGAAGCTCAGCGTGTCGACCGGCCGCTCCGGATCGGCCCAGCGATAGATGGCGCGCTCGATGACGTTTCGCAGCTCGCGGACATTGCCCGGCCAGTCGTGGCCCTCCATCGCCGCCAGCGCGCGCGGGCCAAAACCGGGCCATTCGTCCCAGCCGAGCACAGCGGCCATCCGCTGCCCGAAATAGGTCGCGAGCACCTCGATATCGCCCTCGCGCGCGCGCAGGGGGGGAAGGGTGATGACCTCGAACGACAACCGATCGAGCAGGTCGGCGCGGAAACCGTTTTCTTCGACCAGCGCGGGCAGATGCTCGTTCGTCGCCGCGACGATACGGACGTCGACGCGGATCGGGCGCGACGAGCCGACCCGGGTGACCTCGCCATATTCGACTGCGCGCAGCAGCCGCTCCTGCGCCCCCATCGACATCGTCGCCAGCTCGTCGAGGAACAAGGTGCCGCCGTCGGCCTCTTCGAAGCGTCCGGCGCGCGTTTTGGTCGCGCCGGTAAAGGCGCCCGCCTCATGCCCGAACAGCTCGCTCTCGATCAGCGTCTCGGGCATCGCCGCGCAGTTCATGATGACATAGGGACGGTCCCAGCGCGACGACAGGCGATGGAGGCGTTCGGCGATCAGTTCCTTGCCGGTGCCGCGCTCGCCAATCACGAGCACCGGGCGGTCGAGCGTCGCCGCCTGGCTCGCACGGTCGACCGCATCCTGAAAGGCCGCCGATTGGCCGATGAACTGCGTTTCGCGTTCCATTCCCAATCATTGGCAAATTTTCCCGCTGAATGGCAAGTCAATTCGCCACGAGTCCGGGTCTAGGCGTCGAGTCTGGCGCTTTTCTGCCATTGCGGGCAATTGGCACGCCTCCTGCAAAGATATTCACGAACCGGCGCACAACGCTCCGGTGCAGCGAAAAAGGGAAGGTAGAACCCATGAAGACGATGTTTGCCCAGGCCGCCACCTTCGCGCTCAGCGCGGTCGGAGCGCTGGCCATTTTCGTCGGCGTGATCGACCAGCCGAAAGTCCTCTACGACATCGCTGCAGCAACCCCGGCGGTCAGCCATCTGGCCTGACCGAACACTGGTGCCGGGGCACTCTCCCCCCTTGCCCCGCCCCGGCACCAGCATTTCTTAGGACCAAGTTTCGACAGGAGTTTCCAAATGGGTATTTTCTCACGGACCCGCGACATCATCGCCGCCAACGTCACCGACCTGCTCGACCGCGCGGAAGATCCCGAAAAGATGATCCGCCAGATCATCTTCGAGATGAACGAAACGCTCGTCGAAGTCCGCGCTTCCGCCGCCCGCACGATCGCGGACCAGAAGGAAATGCGCCGCCACATCGCGAAGCTCGAAAGCCTGCAGGACAGCTGGAAGGAAAAGGCCGAACTCGCGCTGTCGAAGGACCGCGAAGACCTCGCCACCGCCGCGCTTGTCGAGAAGCAGAAGGCGGGCGACATGGCCGACAAGCTGAAGGCCGAGATCGCCGTCCTCGACGACGCGCTGCAGGGCTATGAAGCCGATATCGCCAAGCTCCAGAAAAAGCTCAGCGAAGCGCGCGCGCGCCAGTCGAGCGTCGTCAACCGCCTCGAAAGCGCCGAGAACCGCTACAAGCTGCGCGAGATGACCAATGGCGACCGCGTGCAGGATGCCTTCTCGCGCTTCGAGATCCTCGAGCGCCGCGTCGACGAAGCCGAAGGCCGCGCCGATGCGCTCGGCCTCGGCTACAAGAAGTCGCTCGACGAGGAGATCGCCGACCTGCAGGCCGCCGACAAGGTTGCCGACGAACTCGCCGCGCTGAAGGCCGCGCAGGGCAAGAAGTAAGGAGCCGGACCGATGGAAGAAGTGATCATTGTCCCGATCGTCATTGGCACCCTCTTCCTCGGTCTGCCCTGGCTTATCCTCCACTACATCACCAAGTGGAAGCAGGCCAAGACGCTGACCGGAGAGGATGAGCAGCTGCTCGACGAACTCTACGACACGGCGCGCCGGCTCGAAAACCGCCTGCACACCGTCGAACGCATCATCAGCGCCGACCATCCCGACTTCCGCCCCTCGGTGCGGAGCGATGAAGAGCTGGCGCAACTCGAAAACAACAGCACGAGCCGGAGGAACTGAAAATGTCTGCCAGCCGCACCAAATTCTACCTCGACAAGCAGAACGCGAAATGGAGCGGCGTGTGCGCCGGGATCGCGGACTATAGCGGGATCGATGTCCTCTGGGTTCGCGTCGGCGCGGTCCTCCTCACCCTGATGGGCGGCTTCCCCTGGACGCTGATCGCATACTGGATGGTCGCCTGGATGGGCACGCCAAAGCCTTTCGCGCTCTATGGCTCGAACGAGGAGGCGAAGTTCTGGCAGGGCGTGCGCTCGAACCCCAGCGCCTCGACCCGCGACATCCGCTCGCGCTTCCGCGACATCGACCGCCGCCTCGCCGACATCGAGCTCTACTACACCAGCCACAACCGTCGCCTTGCCGACGAGATCGACGCTCTCCGGTAATTCGGGCGCAGATCGACTGACGGGCAACAGGGAGAATAAGAATGAACTTCGGTGGTCCAACTTTCGTCCTCGCCATCATCGCGCTGTCGATCGGCGGCTGGATGTTCACCACCTGGATCCGCGCCAAGCACGGCTACCCGGTTGAGAATGAATGGGGCGGCACGGTTCATCGAACCGACGTCGACGCTGATCGAAAAATCGCGCTGCTCACGGACGAGAATGCCAGACTCGTCGGCCAGATCGGCCGGCTCGAGGAACGCATCTCGGTGCTCGAACGCATCGCGACCGACAATCACGGCCAGGCCGCGCAGCTCGCCGACCAGATCGACCGTCTGCGCTGAGAGGATAGACGACAATGGATCTCGTATTGCTCAACACCATCGCCCCCGTTGCAGCCGTCGTCGGCCTGGCCGGGGTCGGTGGCTGGGTCTTCACCACCTGGCTCCGCGTCAAGAACGGCTATCCGCTCGAAAACAGCTGGGGCAAGGCGATCTATCCCCGGGCGAGCGACGAGGCGATGGAACGCGTCAAGCTGATCAGCCAGGAAAATGCCCAGCTCCGCGCCGAACTGGGTTCGGTCAAGGACCGCCTTGCAGTGATCGAGCGCATCGTCACCGACGAGGGGCATCGGCTGAGCCACGAGATCGAGGCGCTGCGGCGCCCGGCGAACTGAGGAGACACGATCATGGGTGACGCAATCTGGATCCTGATCCCGCTCGCTCCCTTCCTGCTGGGCGGTTTCGCCATCTGGTCGAAACACCAGCAGAAGATGATCGAGAAGCAGTCCGAAATGACCGCCGAGAAGGCCGCGCAATATGCGGCGCAGACCGAACGGCTGGAAGCGCGCGTCCGCGTCCTCGAACGCATCGTCACCGACAAGGGGATCGATGTCGCCGACGAAATCGAAAAGCTGCGCGACGCACCGCTCAACTGACACCGACAAAAGACCCAACAACAAGAAACAGGCGAAAGGATCCCCCCATGAACCCCTTTGAAATGGTCATCGGCATCGTCCTCATCGTGACCATCGGCAGCATCGTCCGCGCGAAATATGGCGTGCGCCGCGATCGCCACGGCAATGAATTCCTCGCCGCGAACAACGCCGCGACCGAAGCCGAGACCAGGGCGTTGCAAGCCGAAATCCGCGCGCTCAAGGACCGCATCCAGGTGCTCGAGCGCATCGCCACCGACACTAATCGCGCGGTCACGCTCGACCAGGAAATCGAGAGCCTGCGCGACCGGTCCCTCCCCTGAGACCCTGACGAAGAAGGAGCCAACCCATGGGCACCATGACGTCTGACCTCGCCACCAACCTGATCACGGCAGCGGTCGCGCTCTCCGCGCTGTCGATCATCAGCCTTGCGGCGCTTCGCGGCTGGCGCGACTGGATCCAGCTCAAGCGCGAGGAACTCGCGGCGGGCCACAGCCTCGCGGCACACGACCCCGCGGTCCCGCACGCCGGGTCGCGGATCGAGATCGCCGACCTCAAGGAACGGCTGCGCAAGCTCGAAGCCATCGCGGCGGGGGTCGATCTGTAACCACCCATTTCTCATGGTCACCCTGAACTTGTTTCAGGGTCCATGGCCGGAGCCCCCCCAAGCGCGGCGAATATCGAGAGCGGGGGCCATGTATGCTGACACAGCGAAAACATGGCCGCAGCCAGCATGGCGAGCATTGAGGCGAGGGGCAAAGCCCTTTCCACCGCCCTCCAAATCTGCCACTGGCGCCGCCATGCGCAGCCTGACCGACATCTTCGAAGAATATGACTTTCTCGACGGCGACGATCGCTATCGCCTGCTGATCGAGCTAGGCCGAGAACTCGAGCCGATGCCCGACGCGCTCAAGACCGACGCGACCTTGGTCCGCGGCTGTTCGGCGAGCGTCTGGGTCTATCCGGTGCCGCAGGACGACGGGCGGCTCCATTTCCTCGCCGACAGCAATGCCGCGATCACCAAGGGGATTGTCGCGCTCGTCCTTGCGGCGGTGCAGGATCGCCCGGCGGCCGAAGTCGCGGCGATGGACGTCGCCGCCGCGCTCGCCCCCTTCGACCTCACGCGCCAGCTCTCGTCGAACCGCACGCAGGGCGTCCCCAACATGATCGCGCTTGTGCAAGACACCGCGCGCCGGATCGCCGCGGACTGAACCGCCTTCCGCTCCGGCCGGTCGAGCTGCTTTAGGCGGCATCGGGGTGGATTCCAGACAGTCCCCTATTTCCGTTCGTGTCGAGCGAAGTCGAGACACCCGGCAG
>NZ_JAFMTR010000024.1 GCF_018682675.1 Sphingopyxis soli | reverse complement strand
CTCGCTTCCATCCAGCTCGCATCAATCAGGATTTGGTTGCGGCATAATGAGTCGGTGACCTAGCCTGCGCGTCCCGGGTGGTAGATAAACTCGGCGCCGGACAGGTCGATTTGCGGTAACTCGTCGCGTTCCCGCCAATAGTCCTGATTGTGCATCCACTCCGGCTTGTCGCCGCGCACGGGCATCTCCGCCAATCCCCGCACGATATAGCCCGGATTGAAATTCTCGCCATCGATCCAGGGCAGCAAGGACATGTCGCGATCCTCTTCGCGCAACGCGACTTCGACCTTGCGCGTGCCGCGCCGGTCCATTTCCGCCAGAAGCCTGCAGACGAAGTCGGCGACCAGATCCACCCGCAAGGTCCAACTGGCGCGGAAATAGCCCATGATCCAGACGAGGTTCGGAACGCCTGTGAACATCATTCCGCGATAGTTCACGGTTTCGTGCCAGTCGACCGGTTGCCCGTCGACCTCGAACTCGATCTTGCCCATCATCAGCAGCCGGAATCCCGTGGCCGCGACGACGATATCGGCCTCGATTTCCTCGCCCGATTTCGTCACGATTCCCCTGCGGGTGAAGCGATCGATTTCGTCCGTGACGACATTCGCGCGTCCACTGCTGACGGCCTGGAACAGATCGCCGTCGGGGCAATAGGCGAGCCTTTGCTGCCAGACGCGATAGCGGGGCACGAAATGCGGCTCGAACTCGAAGTCCTCGCCGGCATAGTCCCGAATGGCGCCTTTGAGCTCCTCGAACAGCACCTCCGGCTCCTCGACGGCGCGGCGCGCCAGAAGCTCCTGATCATAGAGGACTTCGGCACGGACGACGCGGTGGACCGTCGGTTCGTCGATCCCGATCTCCCGCAGCCTGTCGGCGAGCTCATTCTTGTTCGGCGCACAGTAGAAATAGGTTGGCGAGCGCTGCAGCATGGTGACCTGCGCCGCCTTCTCGGCGAGCGCGGGCACCAGCGTCGCCGCCGTTGCGCCCGAGCCGATGACCACGACCCGCTTGTCCGTATAATCCAGTTCGGGGTCCCACTGCTGCGGATGGATGATCCGCCCCGCAAAGTCGCCCATCGCGGGCCATTCGGGGAGGTAGGGCTTGTCGTGATCGTAATAGCCCTGACACATCCAGAGGAAGTTTGCGGCAAAGACGATCTTTTTCTCGTCACCGTTGCGGACCGCTTCGACCAGCCAGCTTGAATCCGAACTGCTCCAACGGCAGGTCAGGACGCGGTGACCATATAGGATCCTGTCGGCGAACCCGCCTTCCGCAATCGCTTCTTCAAGATAACGCAGGATCTCGCTGCGGCCGGCGACGGGCGGGCCGACCCATGGCTTGAACCTGTAGCCGAAGGTGTAGAGGTCGGAATCCGACCGGACGCCGGGATAGCGATGGGTATCCCACGTCCCCCCGTAGCTGTTCTTCGCTTCGAGGATCAGGAAATCCTTATCCGGAAGCTGCTCGCAGAGATGATGGGCCGCGCCGATGCCGGAAATTCCGGCGCCGATAATCAAGACGTCTGTCCGGGTTATCTCCCCAAAAGCCTCTTCAGCGATACTGCTCATATTTTGCTTTCCGCTTCCGGCGCCTGTCGGCCCGCTCCCGTCCTGCCGGATCAATGCAGCGCTTTTAAATAGCGGCGCATATTCCTCGCCATTGCGCCCACCATAACGCCGCAGAAGCGCAGCCGCAATATTTTTCGATAAATATCGGTTCTATGCGAGCGAAAACGGCTCAAGAACCAAAAATGGGTGCCCAAACCAGAGAATATGGCGATAAAAATTCTATAAGTCCAACTTCTAACGCCCGGAACATATCCGTGCGGACCCGCCTCGCCGAAGGAAGCCTAAAGTCAAAGGCAGGAATTGTCCGATGCCTTCCCGGCAGCTTCATCGCGGTGCGCGCCTTTCGCCGGGGGCAATTGCACAGCCCGCGACTTTACGCCGTGAACGCCTCAGTCGGCGCGAAGATTTTCGTCGTGGCCGCTATATCCGCCTCCCCGTACCCCTCGCGCTGCGCCCGGCGGACCACCTCGCACACGGCGTCGAAAATCGGCGTCGAAGCGCCCTGCGACCGCATATAGTCCCTGATATATGTGAAGCCGGCCTCGTGAACGTCGATCGTCGCCTGGTCCCCGTCAAACCCGGCTCCCTCGAAGCGGCGAATGGCGTCCTCGATCGCGTCGGCCGCGAAGAAGCGCGAAGCATCGTTGATCTGCCGGGCCATCTCACGAATAGGCAGGCCCATGCGATGCGCCGCGCCCGCGACCTCAAAGAAGGAAAGCATGGCGGTGAAGGTCTGGGCGTTGATCGCGGTCGCGAAAGCATAAGCCTCCTTCCACGGAAGAAAGATCGCGTGGCCGGCAAGCAGTTCGAGCAGTTCGCGATGATCTTCGAAGGCGCCCGAATCGCCGGTGTGGATGCAATAGCTCTCGGGATGACCGATGTTGCGCGGATAGGACATGATCGTCCCCTTGACGAGGCGCGCGTCGGCCCCCGAAACCAGCTTTTGCAACTCCTGGCCTTCTTCCGCGCTGCCCGAACTATAATTGACGATGGTGCGCCCGGCGAGCGCGCCGGAAGCGCACAGTCCGCCGAGCGTTTCGCGAGCGACCTCGCTGTTGAGCAGCACCAGTATCGATACCGGGCTGGCCCTGAGCGCATCTTCGGCGGTGTCGCAGATGTGGACACCGTTCGCGCGCAGACCCTCCGCCTTGCCGGGCGACCGGTTCCAGACCGCGACGCGCTTCCCCCTTTCTGCCAGCGTGCGCGCGATGATGGTTCCCATCGCGCCCAGCCCCAGAACGGATACATCGAAATCGGCGCAGCCATTGTTCTGTTCGCGCAAGAATTCCTCCCCGAAAAGCGAGCTCGCTCCTGCCAAAGCAAGCTCTCATACGGCTCCCCCGCCTTCGCGCTTCTAAAAGGCCTGGAAGGCGATCGCAATATTTTTCGATAAATATCGTATATTGATGCAAGATCCGCCGCTTTTACGCCGCACGGGCTCCCGCTTCTGGCATTCGCGCCCGGAGTTCATCCAGATAATCGCTCCACCATCGGTGCATCGCCACGCGCTCCGACGCGCGCAGGAAAATCGACAAGCTGCGTTCCCGTACATCACGCGCGGGCACACCTTTCCCATTCGCGATGTGCCATCGGCGCTCGCTCAGGCCGACGCTGGCGGTGTGGAAGCTCGGGGCGTCGGCCGCCGCCATATCCTCGTCGAAGTCCAGAACCGCGCGCCGACGGCGGAATGGCTTTTCGGCGAAGGGGCAGCGATAGCGGGATATTTCGAGAGCATCGGTGGCGTCAATCCGCAGATCGGTATCGACCGGGGCCCGGTCGGCATCGACGACTAGGCACGCAAACCAGCCTCGGGTGAAAGCCGACGGACCCGCATTCCTGCCGGCAGCATGCCCGGCAATGAGGATGGTTGGCCCGGCCGCTTTCCATTACTGCCCGGTCCGGTTCGGCTTGCACTTCTCGGCTAAAGCTGCAGCGCGTTCGCGCGCATCGGGCGACTGGACCACCTCCAGCAGAAGCGCGTCCTGCCTTTCCCATCGCTCACCCTGCGGCCAGCCGCGCGACTTGCTTGCGATCTGCTTCGAAACGCGTACCGCAGCCGGCCTGTCGTCCAAGTTTCAGCGGGTGCGCTCGTCCGCCCAGTATCGATCACGGATCAGCCTCTTGTATAGCTTCCCGGTATCGAGCCGCGGCAGCGCAGGATCGAAATCGATCGAGCGCGGACATTTGACCGGACTGAGGTTCGATCGGCAGAAGGCGATCAGTTCCTGCGCGAATTCGGGCGTTGCATCAGCGGGGTCGAACGGCTGCACCACCGCCTTCACCTCTTCGCCGAAATCGGAATTTGGAACACCGATCACCGCGGCATCGGCAACACGCGGATGGGTGATGAGCAGATTTTCGGCTTCCTGCGGATAGATGTTGACGCCGCCCGAGATGATCATGAAGCTCTGTCGGTCGGTCAGGAAGAGATAACCATCGGCATCGACATGACCGATATCACCCAGCGTAGTCCACTCCGGGTGCGCGGGATGACGTGCATCGCGCGTCTTTTCGGGATCGTTCAGATACTGGAAATCCCAGCCGCCTTCAAAATAGACGAGGCCATCGACGCCCGGGGCCACCTCCCCGCCTGCGTCATCGCAGATATGAAGCGTTCCCCAGTCGGCGCGTCCGACCGATCCCGGGCGTTCGAGCCATTCCTCGGGCGTGATGAAAGTCGATCCATTGCCCTCCGATCCGCCGTAATATTCGTAGATGATCGGCCCGAGCCATTCGATCATCTGCCGCTTGATTCCGATGGGACAAGGCGCTGCGGCATGGACGATCTTGCCGAGTGAAGAGAGGTCGTATTGCGACCGGACAGCCTCGGGCAACGCGAGCAGGCGGACGAACATCGTCGGAACCATCTGCATGAAGGTCACCCGGTAGCGCTCGATCAGGCGGAGCGTCTCTTCGGCGTCGAATTTGTCCATGATCACGAGCGTTGCGCCAAGGCGGTGCGCGACCATGCCATAAGCGAGCGGCGCGGTGTGGTAGAGCGGAGCCGGCGACAGGATTATACTGCCCTCCCCGAGGCCATAACGTCCCGATATGCGCTCGGCGAGCATGTGCGGCTCGTCGGCGGGACCGCCTGTCAGCGGCAGGCGTATTCCCTTGGGGCGCCCCGTCGTGCCCGACGAATAGACCATGTGAAAGCCGGCCGATTCATCCGCGATGCGATCCCCCGGCTGGGCAGCAAGAGCCTTCTCCCAGGACGCGAGCCCGTCAAGTCCGCTACCGAGATCGAAAATGTCCGCAATCCGGGGGACCAGCACGGCGCGATCGCGAACGAGGGTGGCTGCTGCCGGGATATCGGCGTGGGTTATGAGCAGCCGTGCCTGGCTGTCGTTCGCGATATAGGCGGCTTCCTCGGCGGTCAGTTGGCTCGATATCGGGCAGATATAGAGGCCCGCCCGCTGGGCTGCCCAGTAGATCTGGAAATATTCGAGACAATTTTTCAGCCAGATAGCAACCGTGTCGCCCGTGGCAATACCGCGTGAACGGAAGAGTTGCGCACCACGGTTGGCGACGGCTTCCAGTTCCCAATAGCTGACCGAGACACCGCTCGAAGCCATGACGATTGCCGGCCGGTCGGGGGCTGTCTGCGCAAACTGCCTTGGATGCATCTCCTTCCCCTTCTCCGTGCGTAGGCTTTTCGAGTTATATAACTACGTTTACTTTCTTTGTCGATTGACTTATTGATGTCGGGAAAGCGACAGGTGGCCGGATCCGAACGGCGACGGGAAAGGATGGAAGAGGATGGACTTGAGACCGGGATCGCGATGGAAGAGCGCGGTGTGCGATGCGCAACTTGTAGTGGTCCGCCCGCCGAGCAGTGCCGGTGAACTGCAGTGCGGCGGCGTCGCGGTCGTCCCTATCGACGATATGAAGGCACCGACCGGCGCGATCGACCCGGCGTTCGCGGACGGCGTCGTGATCGGAAAACGCTATGTCGATGAAGCAAGCGGACTCGAAGTCCTCGGCGCCAAGGCCGGTGCGGGCTCGCTCGCCTTCAACGGGGTCGCGATGGCGATCAAGGGTGCCAAGCCGCTGCCGGCCTCGGACTGATATCGATGCGGACGCCGCTGCTCCTCGATATTGCCGCCGATGCCTGTCCCGATCGCCCTGCGCTCGGCGGCGGCGAGGAAGGTGATGATTTCGCGTCCTATCGCGCCCGCGCCAGTTGCGTCGCAGCATGGCTCGCAGCGCAAGGAAAGGCGAACACCGCCTTTCTGGGGATGAACGGCACAGCGCTGCCCGTGCTGCTCTTCGCCTGCGGTATGGCCGGGACGCCTTTTATTCCGCTCAATTACCGCCTCGCGGACGACGACCTCAACAAGCTCGTCGCCCGAAGCGCGCCATCGACGCTGATCGTCGACGACGACATGCTGCCACGCATCGCGCCAACCGACGGCGTCACCCTCATCGCCCGGAGCGATTTCGAGGCCGAATTCATGGCCGGGGCGCCGCCCGAAAAAATCGACCTGCCGGAAGCCGGGAACGAAATTGCCGTCCTGCTGTTTACCAGCGGCACGACGGGCGACCCGAAGGCCGCGGTGCTGCGTCACGCCAATCTGACATCCTATGTCATGTCGACGGTGGAGTTTCTGGGCGCGGGCGAAGAAGAAGCGGCGCTGATTAGCGTCCCCTCCTATCATATCGCGGGAATCTCGGCGATATTGACCGCGGCCTATGGCGGGCGGCGGATCGTCTATCTGCCCGCGTTCACTGCGGAAGATTGGGTCGCGACCTGCGCCGCGGAAGCGATCACCCATGCGATGGTCGTGCCGACAATGCTCGACCGTATCCTCGACGTAATGGAACGGACCGGCGAAACGCTGCCCGCGCTGCGCGCGCTCTCCTATGGTGGCGGCAAGATGCCCGAACCGGTGATCGCGCGCGCGCTGGCGAAGTTGCCGCATGTGGCCTTCGTCAATGCTTATGGCCTTACCGAAACCAGTTCGACGATTGCGCTGCTCGGCGCCGAGGATCATCGCGCCGCCTTCGCCTCGGACGACCCGGCCGTTCGCCGCCGGATCGCGTCGGTCGGCCAGCCGCTTCCGAGCATCGAGCTCGAGATCCGGCGCGAGGACGGCAGCCCGTGCGCGCCCGGCGAACAGGGCGAGATCCATGTCCGCGGCGAGCAGGTTTCGGGCGAGTATCTGCACAAAAAGGCGATCGCCGACGACGGCTGGTTCGCGACCAGCGACGCCGGCTGGCTCGACGAGGGCGGCTATCTGTTCGTCGAGGGCCGGCTCGACGATGTCATCGTCCGCGGCGGCGAGAATATCTCGCCGGGCGAAATCGAGGATGTGCTGCGCAGCTTCGACGATATCGCCGATTGCGCCGTACTCGGCATCCCCTGCGTCCAATGGGGCGAAAAGGTGGTGGCGGTGATCGTCTCAAAGTCGGGCCAACCCGATACGGTGGCGATGGCGGCCGCGATACGCGCTAAACTGCGCTCGACCAAGACGCCCGAACAATGGTTCGTGCGCGACGCCCTGCCCTATAACGAGACCGGCAAGCTGTTGCGCCGGGTCCTCAAGGCCGAACTGGCGGCGGAGGCCTGCGCCGGATAGGAAGGCGCGATGACCGGGCCCGACCATCTCGATGCCGACCGCTTCTCCGCACCGGGCGGACATCCTCTGTGGCTGGTCGATGCGGCGGCCTGGCGCCGGCCGACACCTCCGATCCAGGCGGTGGTGATCGGGATCGATCGCGCGGGCAGCCTCCCGGACACTTGCACGGACGATTTCGATCTGCTGTTGACGTCGGCGGCCGGCGCCCCCCGGCCGTGGGTTTCGCTAGGCGCGCGCGATCTTGATGCCGGCGTCGAGCGATTGGGCGCGGCGGTCTCGGCCAACCCGCTGGCGGCGACAATCGCCGCGGAGGTTTTGCGGCTGACAGAAAAGCTGACGATGGCCGATGCACTCGCGGTGGAATCCCTCGCCTATTCCTCACTGCTCGGCGGTGGCGAATTTGCGCGCTGGCACGCAGCGGCGAAAATCGATGCGGGCGCACCGGTCCCGCCTGCGCCGGTCCTGATCGAACGCATCGGCAACCGGATCACCCTGACGCTCAACGATCCCGGCGATCGCAACGCGATGACGGCGACGATGCGCGACGCACTGTATGAGGCGCTCGCCAACGCCCTCGACGACCCCACCCGGCCCGAGCTCATCCTGCGCGGCGCCGGAAAATGCTTCTCGACCGGCGGCGCGCTGCCCGAATTCGGTACCGCGCGCGATCTGGCCGAGGCCCATGCCGTGCGGACACTGCACAGCTGCGCTCGCGCGCTCGACGCGCTCGGCGACCGCGCGACCGTCTTGCTGCACGGCGCCTGCATCGGCTCGGGGATCGAGGTCGCCGCGGCCGCGCATCGGCGGATCGCGACATCAGATGCATGGTTCCAGCTGCCCGAGCTTTCGATGGGGCTGATCCCGGGTGCGGGCGGCACAGCGACGGTAACGCGGGCGATCGGACGGCACCGGACGCTGTGGATGCTGCTTTCGGGCAAGCGCGTCGGCGCGGCGCAGGCGCATAATTGGGGGCTGGTGCATGCGGTCGAGGGCGGCGCATGACTGCGCTGCTCGACGCGGTGGCGGCGGCGGGCGAGCGGTTGGTCGCCGCATCGGGCAGGCGCATCGACTTCGACCCGCGCCGCGCGCTGTCACGGCACGATGATCTGACGCTCGCCGCGCCGGGCGAGTGGTCGCCGAACCGCCACTGCCGGATGGTGATGTGCAGCGAGGGCTGGATGGCGGTGTCGCTGGCCCGCGCGGAGGATCGCGAACTGGTGCCGGCGTGGACGGGCGCGGCACTCGACGACGAACCGTGGCAGGCGATCCTAGCAGCGGCCGGGGGGCGTACGGCGGATGCGATGGTGACGGCGGCGGTGGAACTGCATTTGCCGGTGGCACGGGTCGGCGAAGCCTCGCCGCTGGACCCGTCCGAGCTCGGGAACTGCGCGGCGAAGGACGGGATCGTGCTCGACCTGTCGGCACTATGGGCGGGTCCATATTGCGGGGCGCTGCTCGCAGCGGCGGGGCATACGGTGGTC
This sequence comes from Sphingopyxis soli, assembly GCF_018682675.1. GTDB lineage: Bacteria > Pseudomonadota > Alphaproteobacteria > Sphingomonadales > Sphingomonadaceae > Sphingopyxis > Sphingopyxis soli. The sequence continues at coordinate 30,851 of NZ_JAFMTR010000024.1, read as the reverse complement.
AAGGTCGAGAGCGACGGGCGGCCCGACCCGACACGGCTGCATACGCCGCAGCTCGATGCGCGCCTGAATGGGGCCAAACGGCGCGTGTCGGCCGAAATCGACGGCGCCGAATTGCGCTCGATGATCGGCCAGGCGCGGGTGCTGATCACGTCGGCGCGGCCGCATGCGCTGGCGCGGCTGGGGCTCGATGAAGAGCGTCTGTTTCGCATCAATCCCGACCTGTTGTGGATCGCGATCACCGCGCATGGCTGGCGTGGCGAGGCGGCGATGCGGGTGGGGTTCGGCGACGATTGCGCTGCGGCGGGCGGACTGGTGCGTTGGACCGAGGAGCGACCGCAGTTTGTCGGCGATGCCCTCGCCGATCCGCTGACGGGATTGACCGCAGCGACGCTGGCGCTCGAGGCGCTGGCGGGGCAGCGAGGCGGGGTGATCGACGTATCGCTTGCAAGGACCGCGGCGACTTTCGCAAAAGCGATGACGTGAGCGAAAATTTCGACCTGATCATCCGTAACGCACGCGGAGGCGACGGCGCGCCGCTCGCGGCAGGGGTCCGCGACGGGCGCATCGCCGCCATGGGCCCGGCGGTGGCCGGGCATGGCCCCGAATATGATGCGCGCGGGTTGACGCTCGGCGGCGGGTTGCACGATCACCATCTGCATTTGCTGGCGACCGCGGCACGGATGGAGTCGGTCGATTTGACCGATTGCCGCAGCGTCGATGCGGTGATCGCCCGGCTGCGTGCGGGTGCCGGCGCACCGGGGACTTGGGTGCGCGCGATCGGCTATGACGAGCGGGTGGCCGGGTTGCCCGACCGCGCAACGCTCGACCACTGGCTACCTGACCGGCCGCTGCGGGTGCAGGATCGCACAGGCGGCTATTGGCTGCTCAACAGCGCGGGGGTGGCGCTGCTCGGAGAAGCCCCCTTTCCCGCATGTGTCGAGCTTGGGGCGGACGAACGGCCCAATGGACGGATCTGGCGCGGCGATGCGTGGCTGCGCGACCGGATCGGCGCCGCGCCGCCTTCGCTGGCGGCGCTGGGAGAAAAGTTCGCCAAATGGGGTGTGACCGGCGTGACCGATGCCGGGGCTTCGAACGGCGCGGCCGAGGCGGCACTGCTGTCGGGGGCGATGCCACAGCGGCTGGTGATGATGGGAACCGAGGCTTTGCCCGTGGGCGACGGCTATGCCCTTGGGCCCGTAAAGCTGCTGCTCGACGAGAATGAGCTGCCGCCGGTCGAGGCGGTGGCGGCGCGGATTTTGGCGGCGCGGGCGCTGGCGCGGAATGTCGCGGCGCATTGCGTGACGCTGGGTGAACTGGTCTTCTATCTGGCGGCGCTGGAGGTTGCAGGCGGCGCGAAACCCGGCGACCGGATCGAGCATGGCGGGGTGATAGCGGCGAGCCTGATCCGCGACATCGCAGCGGCGGGGCTGACGGTGGTGACGCAGCCCAATTTTATCCATGATCGCGGGGATCGCTATCGAGCCCAGATGGACGTCGATATGCTGGGCGACCTCTATCGGCTAGGCTCGCTGGCGCGGGGCGGGGTGCGGGTGCTCGGGGGGTCGGATGCACCTTACGGCGATGCGAATCCCTGGGTGGCCCTGCGCGCGGCCACCGACCGGCGGACGCGGGGCGGTGATGTGATCGGGGGCGGCGAAGCGGTCGACAGGGCGGAAGCGCTGGCGCTATATCAGGGACCGCTCGCGGTCGGGGCGCCGGCGGACCTGATGCTGTACGCTTGGCCCGCCGATGGCGACGCGCTCGGCGCCGTAGCGCTGACGCTGATCGGCGGCGAGATCGTCTGGCAGACCTAGTCGCGGACCAGCAGCATCGCACCCGCGAGCGGGCCGCCCGAAGTGGAGGTCGCACAGATGCGGGGGTCGCCCTTCACCTGCCTCGCCCCTGCCCGGCCCCAGAGCTGGGTGCAGGCTTCGTGGACCGCACCATAGGCATGAAGCCGACCGCCCGACAGCGCGCCGCCGCCGGTATTTACCGGCAGGTCGCCATCGAGCGCGATCCGCCTCCCGCCTTCGATGAAATCCTTGGCGCCATAGCGTTCGCAAAAGCCGAAATTTTCGAGCCAGTTGATCGTATGGAAGCTGAAGCCATCGTAGAGCTGTGCGATGTCGACGTCGGCGGGTTTGAGGTCGGTGCGACCCCACATCATTTCTGCGACCCTGGGCTGCGCCTGCGTGTCGAGCTCGGCGAGCTGTGTCCAGCTGTTCCGGTAACGCATCGACGAGCCGATCGCCTCGATCCGGATCGGCGGGTTCCGCAAATCACGCGCTACATCCATGCGCGACACGATGATCGCCGCGGCGCCGTCGATCGGCACGTCGCAATCGTACAAGCGCAGCGGCGTCGCGATGATCGGCGAAGCGAGATAATCGTCGAGGCTGATCGGCGTTTTGTAGATTGCCTTGGGATTGAGCGCGGCATTGCGGCGCTGGTTGACCGCGATCTGCCCGACCTGTTCGGGAGTGATCCCGCTCTTGTGGACATAAAGGTTGAAGAACAGCGCCTGCTGCAGCGCCGCGGCGTAGGTGTAATAGGGCGCGTACCACGAAAAAGGCCCAGCCTGCCGCTGCCCTTCGCGGAGCAACGAGTTGGCATAAGCGGTTTTGCGCGCGGTCGCTTCGTACATCGTTCGAAAGATCAGTACATTGCGACACAGCCCCGCCGCGATCGCACCGATCGCGTTGAATACCGCACCATATTGGCCGGGTGCTTCACCACCACCCCCATACCAGTTCACCTCCAGCCGCAACGCGTCCTGCAACGCCGCGCAGCCGACCGGCGAGAAACCCGAGCCGTCCGCGCGCTCGCCGGGCCAGGTCGCGATGCCGTCGATATCGGCGCGTGTCAGGCCCGCATCGGCAATGGCCTCGATCGCCGCGTCGACGGTCAGCGCAAGCGCCGAACCGGTCGCGCCGCGCGAGACGTCGGACATGCCGACGCCGGTGATCGCGGTATTCTTTTCGGCGAAACGGATCATGATTGGACCGGCCGAAAAAGCGGGATCCACAAATCACCGGACGGTTCGAAAACGGCTTCGACAGCCATGCCGAACGTCACGTCCTCAGGGGCACAATCGACAATATTGCAGGGGATGCGGACATCGTTCTGCTCGTCGATTCCGACAAGCGCGAGCACATAGGGAACCGGCAGCCTTGGCACCCACGCCTTGTGATTGACCGTGAAAGTGACGACGCGCCCGCGCCCCGACACCGCTTCGGGCGCGACTTTGCGGCTCTCGCATTGCGGGCAGAACGGCACTGGCGGGTGCACATAATATCCGCAGTCCCCGCAACGATGGATGGCAAGCCTGCCCTCTCGCCCCCACGTCCAATAGGCTTCGCTGTCGCGGTCGATGACGGGCAAGATGCGCGACGGTTCTGCGGTCATTCGGACTCTCCCACTTATAACACCAGGTCATAAACCAATAGTTGACACATCGTCAATTTTGGCGATGATGGGTTCAACAACAAATCAGCTGGAAGAGGAGAGTCGCCATGCGGATGGACGATATGGTCATCATCAGTGTGGACGACCACGCGATCGAACCGCCGGAGGCGTTCATCCGCCATTATCCCGAGGGCAAGAAAGACCGGGCGCCGCGCATCGTCCAGGACAAGGGCAAGGATGTCTGGCTGTGGAACGGCCAGCGCTTTCCGACGATCGGGCTGAACGCGGTGGTCGGCCGGCCGCGCAGCGAATATGGGATGGAACCGAGCTCGTTCGAGCAGCTACGCCCCGGCACTTACGATCCGAAGCTGCGCGTCGACGATATGAACGCGAACGGCGTGCTTGCATCGCTCAACTTCCCGACGATGCCCAGTTTCGCTGGTGGCACCTTCGTCGGCATGGCGCAGAAGGATCCCGAAGAGGCATTGCTTGCCTGTCGTGCCTGGAACGACTGGCATGTGCAGGAGTGGTGCGCCGCCGCACCCGGCCGCTTCATTCCGATGTGCCTGATCCCGATGTGGAACATGGACGACACGCTCGCCGAACTGAAGCGGATGCGCGATCTTGGGGTTCATGCCGTCAGCTTCTCCGACAATCCGTCGAACATCGGCCTGCCGAGCATTCACAATGAATATTGGGAGCCTTTCTGGAAGGCTTGCAGTGACTACAAGATGGTGATCAACTGCCATATCGGCACCGGCGCGCGCGCGATGCATCCTTCACCCGAAAGCCCGATCGACGCGTGGATCACCGCGATGCCGATCTCGATCGCCAACTCGGCCGCCGACTGGACCTTTGCCGAATTCTGGCAGCGCTACCCCGACCTGCGCATGGCGCTGAGCGAAGGCGGCATCGGCTGGATTCCCTATTTCCTCGAACGTGCCGATTTCACGCACGAGCATCATCACGAATGGACCTTCACCGATTTCGGCGGCGAACGGCCATCGGACCTGTTCAAGCGCCATATTATCTGCTGCTTCATCGACGACCAGTTCGGAGTGAAGAACCTCGAATATATGAACGAGGACATGGTCTGCTACGAGTGCGACTATCCGCACTCGGATACGGTATGGCCCAATGTTCCCGAATATCTCTGGGCATCGGTCAATGGGCTGCCCAAAGAAACGATCGACAAGATCACGCACCTCAATGTGATGCGCGAATATAGCTTCGACGCCTTCGCGCTGAACGGCGGGCGCGAGAATTGCACCGTCGCGCACTTGCGCGAACTCGGCAAGGACGTCGACGTCAGCCCGCGGCACAATCTGGGCGGACTGAAGACCGACAGCATGGATGCGATCGGCCAGGCGCGGCGTCCGGTGACGTCGGGCGACATCGAACGCATGTTCGCCTCGGCCTGATCGATGGCAACGATTGCCGAACGCTGCCCGGTTGCGCGCGCCGGGGCCGATGCTCCGCCCGCGCCGGCGCATGTGCCGCCCGAGTTGGTACTCGACACCCGTTTTGCCGCGGGGATCGTACCCAACGACCTTGTGGAGCCGTATCGCCCCGCCGACATTGTGCGCGACGCGGCCTTCCCGCCCATTCATTATTACCCTTGGCCGATCAGCGGCAACCGCCACGGCGCCTGGGTCGTGACGCGATATGAGGACATTCGCCGCGTCTATGAAGACAATGACCTCTTCTCCTCCGAAGGCGTCGCGCAGTTCCAGATGCTCGCGGGCGAAACCTTCCCTTCGATCCCGCTCGGCATCGATCCGCCCGACCATGGCCGCTATCGCAAATTCCTGAACCCCTGGTTCACCCCCGTGGCGATGAACGAACGCGAACCGCGCATCCGCGAAATCATCGGCGGGATGATCGACGAATTCGCGGGCAAGGGCGAAGTCGACATCGCCTATGATTTCGGGCGGGTCTTTCCCGTAAAGGTCTTCCTCGACCTGATGGGCTTTCCCTTTTCGATGTTCGATCAGTTCCTCGATTGGGAATGGAATATCCTGCACGAAGAGGCGATCGAGAAGAAGGCCGAGGCGGTGCGCGGCATCCTCGCCTATCTGCGTGGCTTCATCGCCGAAAAACAAGCGGCTCCCGACAATACGCTCGGCAGCTATATCGCCAATGGGTCGATCGACGGCCAGCCGCTGACCGACGACGAGATCATCGGCATGACCTGGTTCCTGTGGCTCGGCGGGCTCGACACCGTCGCCTCCACCGTCAGCCAGATGTTCCGGCGCCTTGCGATGCACCCCGGCTTGCAGGCACAAATCCGGGGCGACAAGTCGCTGATCAACTCGGCCGTCGAGGAATTCTTGCGTACCCAGCCGCTCGTCAATTCGGGCCGCAAGGTAAAGCGCGATTTCGAATGGCACGGTGTCCAGATCAAGGCGGGGGACTGGGTCAGCGTGTTCAACACGTCCGGCAATTTCGATGACGCGCAGTTCGCTTGCCCGCACCAGTTCGACGCAGCCCGCAAGAATAATCGCCATTTCACGCTCGCGGGCGGGGTCCACATCTGCCTTGGCGCGCATCTTGCGCGGCGCGAACTGCGCGTGTTGCTCGACGAATGGTTCAACCGCATCCCGCACGAATTCCGTATCAAAGAGGGCACCGACACGACGGTCGTCCCCAGCCTGCTGTCGATCCGCAACCTGCCGATCGTCTGGAACAGCTAGAACCCCCGACAAGGACTGAAACATGGCCTTTTTGAAATATGACGACGCCATTTATGTCGGCGGCGAATGGCAGAAGACCGACCAGCGCGAGGCGGTGATCAATCCGGCCGACGAGAGCCTGTTGATCGAAGCCCCGGTCGGCAGCGCGGCACAGGTCGATGCCGCGATCGGCGCGGCCCGTCTGGCGTTCGATCAGGGAGACTGGGCCTATATGCCTGTGTCCCAGCGGCAGGCGATATTGACCCGCTTCCTCGATGCGCTCGACGCGCGCAAGGCCGCGATTATCGATATGATCGTCGCCGAGGCGGGCGCCACGCGAATGCTCGCCGAGTTCTTGCAATATGGCATTCCGATGAAGCATGCGCGGCGGACGGTCGAGCTCGCCTCGCGTCCCGCGGTGTCCTCGCTACCGGTCGAGCTGACCCCCAATGCGCAGGGCCGCACGACGCTGGGCACCGGGGTGGTCAGCCGCGAACCGGTCGGCGTCGTCGCCGCGATTTCGCCGTACAACTTCCCCTTCTTCCTCAACATTGGCAAGGTGATCCCCGCGCTTGCGGTGGGCTGTACCGTGGTGCTGAAACCCTCGCCCTACACGCCGATGGAGGCCCTGATCCTTGGCGAGATCGCCGACGAGGTCGGGTTGCCCAAAGGGGTACTGAGCATCGTGACCGGCGACATCGAAACCGGCAAGCTGCTCACGACCGACCCCCGCGTCGACCTCGTCCACTTCACGGGTTCGGACAAGGTCGGGGCAATGATCCAGGCGCAGGCGGCGCCGACGCTCAAGCGCATCGTGATGGAGCTGGGCGGCAAATCGGCGCTGATCGTCCGCGCCGACGCCGATATCCAGAAGGCTGCGGCAGCGGGCATCATGGGCTTTACCACCCACGGCGGCCAAGGCTGCGCGCTCACCACACGGCACCTGGTCCACAACAGCATCCGCCCGCAATTCGTTGCAGCGATTCAAGCGATGCTCGGCCATCTCAAGATCGGCAACCCGGCCGATCCGACGGTCAATTACGGTCCGCTGATCCGCGAAGTCGCACGCAAGCGCACCGAGGATTATGTCGCGATCGCGCAGGATGAAGGCGCGACGCTCGTTGCGGGCGGCAAGCGCCCCGACGGCCTCGACAAGGGTTTCTATTACGAGCCCACGCTGTTCGACAATGTGAAGAACGATAGCCGGCTGGCGCAGGAAGAAGTGTTCGGGCCGATCGGCGCGGTTATCGGCTTCGACGACGATGCCGAAGCCATTGCGATGGCGAATGACAGCGATTTCGGCCTGTCGGGCGCGATTTTTTCGGCCGATGCAGGCGAAGCCTATCGCATGGCGCTGAAGCTGCGCACCGGCGGCGTTTCGATCAATGGCGGCGCCGGCACGATGCAGTCCGACGCTCCGTTCGGCGGGATCAAGCGCTCGGGCTATGGCCGCGAATATGGCGAGGACGGCCTCAACGAATTCACCTACCAAAAGGTGATCGGTTTCCACGCCGAATAGGGAGAACGCGCATGACCAAAGTGATGTCCGGCATCCGCGTTCTCGAGGTCGCGCAATTCACCTTCGTGCCCGCGGCGGGCGGCGTGATGACCGACTGGGGCGCCGATGTCATCAAGATCGAGCATCCGGTGCGCGGCGATGCGCAGCGCGGTATCCAGATGCTGCAGCGGCTTGCGGTCAATCCGCAGCGTTCGTCGCTGATGCAGCATCCGAACCGGGGGAAACGCAGCGTCGGGATCGATATCTCGACCAAGGAAGGCCGCGAACTGCTCTACGAGATCGCGAAGACCGCCGACGTTTTCCTGACCAACTATCTCCCCTCGGCGCGGCAGAAGCTGGGGATCGACATCGAGCATATCCGCGCGGCGAACCCCGACATCATCTATGTCCGCGGCAGCGCCTTCGGCGACAAGGGACCCGAGCGCGACAAGGGCGGCTTCGACAGCACGGCCTATTGGGCGCGCGGCGGCTCGGCGGTGTTGGTGACGCCGAAGGAACTCGACGGCCCGCTGACCCAGCCCGGACCGGCCTATGGGGACACGATCGGAGGAATGAACATCGCGGGCGGGATCGCCGCGGCGCTGTTTCACCGCGAGCGCACCGGCGAGGCGACCGAGGTCGATGTGTCATTGCTGTCCTCCGGCATCTGGGCGACCGCCTGCTCGGTCGATGTCGCGATGGAACTGGGCGCCGATCCGTTCGAAAACCAGATGCCTGGTGGCAGCCAGGCCGTCGGCACCAATCCCTTCATGGGGGTGTTCAAGACATCCGACGGCAAGTTCATCAACCTGACCGTGCTGTCGCCCGGTCCTTATATCGAGGATGTCTTCGGCCATCTCGGTATCCCCGAGGCGGCGCAGGACGAACGTTTTTCGACCACCGAGGCGATCATGGCGAATGCGACTGAAGCCTATCCGCTCGTCAAGCAAGCGATCGCGGCGCAGCCCTATGCCTATTGGATCCAGCATCTCAAGACGATGAAGGGGCAATGGGCCGCGTACCAGTCCGTGCATGACGTCTCGAGCGATGAGCAGGTACTGGCGAACGACCTGATCTTCGAGGTTGAGAGCGCCGATGGGGGTGCGCCGATCCGGCTCGTCGCCAACCCGGTACAGTTCAACCGTGCCGGCGTCCAAAACACCCGCGCGCCCGAGGCATCGGAGCATACCGAGCTGTTCCTGATGGAATTGGGGCTCGAATGGGACCGTATCGAGGATCTCAAGAAAAAAGGGGCGATCGCCTGACAGGCAAGAGCGGTATGGCCGTCCCTCCGCTTCGCGTCGGTATCATCAGCGCAGCCTGGGGCGCCAGAGCACATCTGCCCGCCTGGCGTAGCCTCGACGGGATCGAAGTCACCGCGATCTGTACCTCGCGCCCCGAAACGGCCGCCAAGGCGGCATCGGACTTCGGGATCGCCCGCGCGTTTCATGACTTTCGCAAAATGGCGACCGACCCCGAAATCGATATCGTCGATTGCGGGACACGGCCGCCGCTGCGCTTTGCCATGGTGATGGCGGCGCTCGGCGCGGGCAAGCATGTCTATAACGGCATTCCCTTTGCGAAGAACCTCGCCGACGCAAGAACAATGGTCGACGCGTGGCATAAGGCGGGCACCGTAGCGGTGGTCGATGCCTTCATGCAGGCCGTGCCTGCCATGGTGCAAATGAAGGCGATGACCGACGCCGGCTGGCTCGGCGAGCTCTTCGGCGCCGATATTGCGTTCGAGGTGCCTTTGTTCAGCGCGGCGCAGACCAATGTGCCGGGTTACGTCTGGTTCGCCGATCCCGCGAACGGAGCGAGTGCGGGGCGAAATCTGGGGAGCCATATGCTGCACCTGCTGGTGCATTTTTTCGGGCCGGTGGCGGCGGTCGCCGCCGACCAGTCTTTGGCATTGAAAGAATGGCCGTTGGACGGCGAGACCATCCGTCCGGCGGTGCCCGACCGGGCGTCGATGTTGCTGCGCCATGCCTCCGGGCTGCCGACGCGGCTGGAGGCGAACTGGTGCAAGATCGGCGGCGACGGGTTCCGTTTTTCGGTCTGGGGATCGAAGGGGCGGCTTGAGGCGCGCGCGCCGGTATTTCCGATGGCGCATGATACGCGGCTGTTCGGGACGCGCGATGCGGCGCTGGGGAGTGCTGCGATGGACGCGATTCCGATCGAGCCGGAGCATCTGGCGATGCCGGGATGCCGCGCGATCGCCGATCGGCCTGAGACGGGGTTGTTTGCGCTGGCGTCGATCTTTGCGCAGATGCGCGATGCGATACATGGCAGGGGTAAGGCCGCGCCCGATTTCGCGCAGGCGCTGCATGTGCATGAGGTCGTCGAGGCGGCGGTGCTCGCGAGCGACGAGCGGCGCTGGATCGACGTCTAATCCCGCCGCAACAGCATCGAGCCTGCAATAAATCCGCCACCCATCCCGCACGCACCGACGCTGGCCCCAACGACCTGACGCGCGTCCGCTTGCCCCCACAATTGGGTGCAGACCTCGTGGAGCAGCCCGAAACCATGCAGGCGCCCGCCCGACAATTGCCCACCGCCCGTGTTCACCGGGAAGCGTCCACCGGGGCCGATATTCCCTTCGGCAATGAAGTCCTTCGCCTCGCCATGACCACAGAAGCCCATCGCCTCCAGCCAATAGGGCACGAAGATGCTGAACCCGTCGTAGAGGCCGAGGACATCGACGTCGGCGGGTTTCAGGTCGGTGCGTTTCCACATGTCGGCGGCACTGTCATGCGCGCCCATGGTGGTGAGGTCGGGGCGCTGGTCCCAGGTTTCCTGCGAGCCGAGCGCGGCGCCCATCGCCTCGATCGTGAGCGGCGCGCGCGCGCAATCCTTCGCGGCGTCTGCAGCCGAGACGATGATCACGCAGGCACCGTCGATCGGCACGTCGCAGTCGAACAGGCCGAGCGGCGACGAGATCATCCGCGCGCCCAGATAATCCTCCATCGTCAATGGCGATTGCATAACGGCAGCAGGGTTGTGCTGCGCAAAGACCCGCTGACCGGTTGCGATCATGCCCAGATGCTCCCGGGTCATGCCGAACTCGTGGAAATAGCGCGTTGCCATCCAGCCTGCCCAGTTCGACGCCGACATCGCATTGGCGGGAACGAGATAGCTGTACCAGCCGCCGAGCCGCGCGCGCCCCGCGCCGGGAATGCTCGCGCGCTGGGTCGCGGTTTGCGAACTGCTTTCGGTAAGTGCACGAAAGCAAAGCACGTGACGCGCCTGTCCCGTGGCAACCGCCATTGCCGCGACCATGAGCGGCGCCATCTGCGACGGGCCGTCGGGGACGGCGCTATGCCACCGGGTCTTGAGGCCAAGCGCGTTACGGACTTCGCCGGTGCCAAGCGGCGACATGCCGGGCGAGTTGTCGGCCTTGCCCGGATAGGTCGAGATGCCGTCGATATCCTCTTTCGTCAGGCCCGCGCATTCGAGCGCGCGCTTCGCCGCTTCGGCGAGATGCGCCATCGCGGGGCGTCCCGTCTTGCGCCCGATGTCGGACATGCCGACGCCGGTGATCGCGGCGTTCATCGTCATTGCGCCGGCTCCCACTGCGGAAACCAGATATCTTCGATGTTTACGAAGGTTACGCGCATCGTTTGGCCGATAGTGACATCGTCGGGGTTCATGCCGACAACTTCGGCGGTGACGCGGACGCCGGGGGCGCCGTCGAGGTCGACGACCGCCAAAGCGAAGGGGACCTGCATTCCGGGAGCCCATTGCTGGTGGTTGACGGTGTAGGAGTAAACGGCGCCTGTTCCAGAAACAGCTTTACTCTCAATGGCTTCGCTCCAGCATTTGGGGCAGATCAACTGCGGGGGGTGGATTGCGTGCCGACAATCGGCGCAGAAGGCGATCATCAGCTTGCCCACCGCACCGCCGGTCCAGAAGGCGGTGTTTTCGGGGGTGAGTTCGGGGAGCGGTCTCATGCTTGTTCCTGCGGCTTGATGTTGCGCGGCAGCGCAAAGGCGACGAGGATCGCCGCAATGCAGAGCGCGACGATAACGGCGACGGTGAGATCGTAAGCGAAGGGCGAGGGATAGGTTTCGTCGCCGCGGCGGACGACATCGACCGCAAGCAAGGTCGTCACCATCTGCGCGCCGATGCCGAGAAACAGCTGGCGAATGACGGTGAGCATCCCCGAAATCTCGCTGATCCGCTCGGGCGGCGACGCCTGTGCGATGATCGTCGGGGCGACCGAAAAGAGCATCGTCGCGCCGAAGCTGATGACGATCAGCTGTGCGACAACAAGCGCAAAGCTGTTCACGTCGAGAATGAAATAGAGAAGCCAGCCGACGGCTGTGACGAGCCCGCCCACGACGATCGCGAAGCGTCCCCCTCCCCGTCCGGCAAGCCAGCCACCGAGTGGACCTGCAAAGGCCGAACTGAGGTTCGACGGCAATTTGGCGAGCCCGGCCACGGTCGCCGAGAAGCCGAGCCCGGCAACGGTCCATGCCGGCGCCTGAAGCAGCAACGAAAAGAAAACGGTAATCTGTAAGGTGCTCATCGAGACAAGCGCCGTGACGGCACCGCCGACGGCAATCGTGCGGTTGCCGAAACTGCGGATCGCGATGAGCGGATTGGGGCTGGCGAGGCTGCGTTGCATCCACCAGGCGACGAGCGCGATACCGGCGACAAGCGAGCCGAGCGACCAGGGATTCGCCCAACCCCAGTCCTTTCCGGTGCTGAAATAGACGAGGATCAGCGCGACCCCCGGCGCGAACGCAAGCCCCGAGAACCAGTCGACAGGCGGTCCCGAGAGACGACGCGGCGATACCGGAACGAAAGCGAACAGCGCGAGCGCGGCGGTGATGCAGAGGCCCGCGCTGGTGAAGAAAATGCCGTGCCAGCTGAACCGGTCGACGATCATGCCGCCGATGACAAGCCCCGCCGCGGTGCCGATCGACGCACCCGAAATCATCAGCCCGATCGCCATGGGGGCGCGGTCCTTGGCCATATTTTCGTGTACGAGTCCGATGCAGAGCGGGAGGATGGCGCCGGTAACCCCCTGCATCAAGCGACCGGCGAGCAGCACCGGAAAATTGGTCGAGAGCGCACTGATCAGGGAACCGACCGCGCCGACCGCAAGGACGACGATCAGCGTCCGGCGCCGCCCGAACATATCGCCGATCCGGCCCACCACCGCCGCAATCGCGGCGCCGACGGTCAGATAGCCGGTGATCAGCCAGCCGACCATCGCGGGATTGCCAAAATCCTGAATCAGCCTCTTCAGTGCCGCGAGGATCATCGCGGTTTCGAACGAGCCGGTGACTTCGGCGATCCAGAGTGCACCGATCAGCAACGGGAGGTCGCGGCGCCCCTCCACCCTAATCGCTGGCCTGTTTCGCCCCGTCGGGCACCCCGACCTGCGCCGCGCGCACCTCGACAAGGTCGATTCCGATGTCGGCGGGAAGTCCGATGACCGCGAGCAGCGCCTCGGCCATCGATTCGGGCGTGGCCGATTCGCCGGTCATCGCGGCGTGGCCGGTTTCAACGATCTTCTTGTAGAAGGCCGCGACCGTCTCCTGCGACCAGCCCTTGCCGCCCGAACCGCCCTTGACCGATCCCGAGCGCAATATGGTGACGCGGATATCGTCGGCGCGCAGTTCATCGCGCAGCCCCTGGCACAGCGTTTCGACCGCAGCTTTGGTGGCGGCGTAGAGCGCCAGCATCGGAAACGGCATGCGGACCGATTCACTGCTGATCGCGACGATCTGCCCCTTGCTGGCGCGCAGGTGCGGGATGCTGGCGCGGATCAGCCACGCCACGCCAAGGATATTGATGTCGACATGGCTGCGGACGATGTCGTCGCTGCCATGCTCGAAAGCGAAGGGGTGATAGACGGCGGCGTTGGCGACGACGACATCGATGCGACCAAAATGTTCGACGATCTGCGCGACCGCGGCATCGACGGCGTCCGAGGCGGTGACGTCGCAGGGCAGCGCGAACACGGCTTCACCAAATTCCCGGGGGAGCGAGGCCAGTTCGTCCGATGGGCGGGCAAGGCAGGCCACGCGCATTCCTGCTCCGACCAAAGCGGCGACGAAATGCCGCCCCATCCCTTTCGATGCGCCGGTCACCACCGCGACCTTGCCCGCCAGCCTCTCCATCCCGAATCCCCGATTTCCGTCAGTTTCTTATCATTTTTGACGATACGTCAACTTTTTGCCATATCGCAAGCCTGCTGTTAGAATTGGCATGAAAAACAGGGGCAGGACCGGATTTCGATGACCGAACAGGCGCTGGTAGATCGGGACGGCTCCGACGCGATTCGCCGCAAGCTGGGCGCCAAGGGGCAGCGCACGCGGCAGCAGTTGATCGACGCAACGGTCGCGCTGCTCGAAACGCATGGGCTGCGCGACGTGTCGGTGGTCGATGTGGCGCGCACCGCGCAAACCTCGCCGGCCACTTTCTATGTCTATTTCAAGGGCGTGTCCGAGGTCGTTCTTGCGGCGCTCGAAAGCGCGACGCAAACCTCGCCCGAACTGGAAGCAATCATCGCGCGGGATTGGCTGACGCCGGGCGCGGCAGCCGACGCACGGGCATTCGTCGATCACTACACCGAAATCTGGAACCGCCACCGAACGATCTTCGTCGTCCGCAACCTGGCCGCTGAAGAGGGCGACGCGCGTTTTTATGAGGCACGCATGAACCTGGCGCGGCCGATCATGGGCGCGATCAGCGAACAGGTCGAGCGCGCGCAGGCGGCGGGCCGCATTCCCGCCGACCTTTCGCCACGCGCGTGCGCGGGGACGATGCTGATGATGCTCGAACGCCTGTCGGCCATCGGACCGATCAGCCGCGAAGACGAAGGCGTCGGTTATACCGAGTTGAAGGCGGCAGCCGCCCATAGCGTGGCGATGATGCTGGGTGCGCGGGATTGAGGATAATCCTCCCTGTGGTCGGAGACCATGGGGAGGTGGCAGCGCGAAGCGCTGACGGAGGGGCATTAGCGCCGACGTTGCCGCCCCTCCACCACGCCCTCCGGGCGCGGTCCCCCTCCCTGTCGCTTCGCGACAGGGAGGATTCGTCATGCCGCGGACGCTTCCGCAATCATTTGCTGGATGTTGAGCACACCGGTGGCGAGCCCCCCGGCCAGGCCAGCATCCACCGGCAGGCAGACCCCGCTGATAAAACGCGCCGCGTCGCTGTTGAGCAGGATCAGCGGCAGCGCCTGTTCCTCGGGGGTCGAATAGCGCCCCTTCGCCTTCGCGAAGGCGCCGAGAACCGCGTCCCCCGCGATCTTGCGGAATTCGCCGAGCATCGGGGTGTCGATCGGACTGGGCATCGTGCAATTGATGCGGATGTCGCGGCCGATCAGGTCGGGCGCGCTGACCTGCGTCCATGTGTTGATGAGCTCTTTCGACAGCGAGTACGGATCGCCAAGTTCGGCGGCGCGGTCGGCGTACCACTGCCGCGCTTCGGCAAAGTCGGTGATGCCCATAAATTCACGCAGCAACGGTTGCCGCGCCAGATAGCCCATGCCGGCGAGCGACGAAACGCTGACGATCGCGGCGCCGGGATTGAGGTGCGGAATCCAGCCCTCGGTCCATGCGCGTATGCCCAGGAAGTTGACGGTGACGACATCCTCGCCGGGGAAGGTCTGCGGCAGACCCGAGACATTGAACACGGCGTCGATCTTGCCGCCGATGGCGGCGATCCCGGCGGCGATGGCGTCGGGCTTTTTAAGGTCGACCTCGGTGAAGCTGGCAAGGTTCACGGGGGAGGGTTTGATGTCGGCGCCATGCACTTCGGCACCGAGATCGACCAGCAAGCGGGCCGCGGCTTCGCCGGTTCCCGAGAAACAGCCCATGACGACGACGCGCTTGCCCTTGTAGCCCAAAATATCTTTAGCCATTGACCCAGACCTTTCCTGATCTTTCCCGGGGAACCGTTATTCCAGCGGCGCAAATTTCGTGTCGGCAAGCCCGCCCATCGCATCGGCCATCAGCGCCGCATCGCGCGTTTCATGCGCGTTGCAGAGGATGATCGCGCGCTCCGTGGCGATCCGATCGCCCGCCACTTCGTCGCGGAACGCCGACCAGGCCGCAGCATGGTTGGCGAATTCGAGCCCGAGTGCCGCCTCGATCTCCTGCTTTTCCGCCGCATGGAATCCCGGCTCGAAACGCTCGATCGCGCGCCACCATTTGATCAGGCGCGCCATGCCCTTGGCTTTTACCGCCGCCTGCTGGTCGGAAATGCGCGGCACGATGCTGTCGCGGATGTCGGCAAGCGCGATAGCGAAACTGCGGTCGTGCGCGCCGATGGGCGCTTCGGGCAAAGCGACCGGCGGCAGATCAATTCCCGCCGCTTCGGCCAATGCCTCCGACAGCACGCGCCGATGGATCGTCGAATAGACGAGGTTCATGCCGAGATTGGGCGGCGGCGGCGCGTCGGGATCGTCGTAGCGCGAGCGCCGCGCGAAACCGGTCTGGAAGAGAAGCCGCCAGTATCGCACGCGCGCGAGATCGACCTTGTGCCCGCCCGCCGCTTCATAGGCCGCGAACGCTTCGGGAAGCGGGACGAAGCCCTGGAACAGCATCCGCAGGCAGAGCATCGCGAGGTCGGCCATCGGATCGCCGTAATGAACGAGTTCCCAGTCGAGCAGCGCGGTCACCCGCTCGCCCTCGAAAAGGAAATTGCCCGGCCCGGCGTCGCCATGGACGATCACCGGCGCCGGCATGTCGGTAGGAACATTCGCGTCGAGCCAGTTCAGCGACAGGTGGATCAGCGGATCCCACGCCCTTCCGCTGTTCGCGGAGCGCAGGGCAGCGATGCGCCGTTTGATGAAGGCTTCGGCGGGTTCGACCGGCCCCATGCCCGCGACCGGGGCTTCGGCCACATCGATGCGGTGCAGCGCGGCGAGCTGGGCCATGAAATCGCGCGCCAGCGCACTGCGCTGGCGCGCGTCGGCGATCCCGCCAAAACGGTCGTTACCCGATACCATGCCGCACACGAGCGCGCGCTGGTCGGCGACCGACGCGAAATAGGGAGCGACGCGTACGCCTGCGCCCGCGAGAGGCCCCGAGAGCGCACGCAGCACGGCAGCTTCGCGCAGAAACGCCGCATCGTCGCCCGCCCCCGCCTTGTGCACGTCGTAATTCATATAGGCGCTCGCGGTGCGCCCGTCGGGCCAGGCAAGGTCGAGTTCGGCGCCGTCGCGCGATGCGCCGCCGCCGCCGCGCGGGCGGACGGCGGTCACGCGGGCGCCGCTTGCCCGCTCGACTGCGGCGGCAAGGCCTTCGGGAAGGAGGTCGGCTGGCGCCATCAGCCGACGATTTTCGCTTCGCGGAAACCCGCGATCTCGGCATCCGAGTAGCCGATTTCGCGCAAAATTTCGTCGCTATGCTGGCCAACCGCGGGCGCGCAACGCTTGAAGACGATCGGCACATCGCCGAAATGCCAGAAGGCGCCCGGCTGTTCGACGATGCCGTAAAGCGGCTGCGGCAGGACCGAAACGAGGTTGAGGTCGCGGTTCTGCGGATCGTCGAAGAAGCGGTTCATCGCATCCTCGAAGTTGACCATGTCGCCGGGCACGCCGGCGGCCTCGAGCGCGGCGAGCAGGTCAGCGGCGGTTCGGACTTTTGCGGCAGCCTCGAAGTGCGCTTCATCGCCGAGCAGATCGCGCAGGGCGGCTTGTTGTTCGGGCTTGTGCGCGGCGACAGCGACCCACTGGCCGTCGGCGCATTCAAAGATGCGGTGGTAGGGCGAGAAACCGGTCTGATCACCGGTCAGATGATAGGTTTCGGTAAGGTTCCCGTCGGGCCCGATCAGCCGCTCGCCCTGCGTGAACGCGGCGACGCCGAGGAGCGAAGTCTGGGTCGTGTGCCCCCTGCCCCCTGCACGCTTGGCGTAAAGCGAAGCCATGATCTCGACGAGACAGCTTTGCGCCGATGTGACGTCCATCGTGCCGGGGCGGTTGAAGACGGGCTTGTTCCCCTCGCCGGCATTCTCGAATTCCCAGCCAGCGATGGCGTTGAAGATCGAGTCATAGCCCGGCCAGTTGCCGCGCGAGCCCCGCTGGCCGTAGGCGCTGACATAATTGAATGCGACGTCGGGGTTGTACCGGCGGATGCCCTCTTCGCTGAGGCCAAGTTTCGCGGCGCCCTTGAAGCGCATATTGTGGTGCACGACTTCGGCCCACCGG
The DNA here is from genome assembly GCF_018682675.1 of Sphingopyxis soli. Taxonomy (GTDB): domain Bacteria; phylum Pseudomonadota; class Alphaproteobacteria; order Sphingomonadales; family Sphingomonadaceae; genus Sphingopyxis; species Sphingopyxis soli. Next base: position 13,108 of record NZ_JAFMTR010000024.1, on the reverse strand, counting down.
ATCAGCCGTTCGAGGATCGGCTGTGCTTCGGGCTTCGTCAGGTCGAGCGCGAGGCTGCGTTTCGAGCGGGCGGCGGCCTGATAATAGCGGTGCATGAACCGGATACGGTCGCCGGTCAGCGCCTCGACCTTGATCACATTGGCACCCATGTCGCCCATCATCGACGGACCCATCGGGCCGGCGAGGAACATGCCGAGGTCGAGGACGCGGACGCCTTCGAGGATTTCGGCGGGCGCGGCGCCCTTGCCGGTAGCCGCGGGAGGCGGGGTCCAGTCCGCATCGCCACCCTCGCCAAGACGCGGGGCGGGGCGACCCTGCGGCAGGTCGGCATCGGTGTGGAAGGGCACGTTCGGCTGGCGCGTCCTTCCAAGATGGGGGTCGTCGACTGCGATCACGAAGCCGTTCGCCTCGACCTCCGGATGGCGCAGGACTTCGCCCATGGGATAGGCGGGTTCGACCGCGATATCGGCGGCGCGCAGGTCGGCAATCCAGCGATCTCGCGGGCGGCGGCGGAAGGCGTCCTCGACGCCTTCAGGGGTTTCGAGATCGATGTCGGTCTCGGCCATCACCTCCCACATCGTCGGCATGGTGGCGTAATCGAACTGGCGCGTCGGATCCATGATCTGGAGCCAATCGCCGTCCTGGCACTGGAACAATTGCTGCGCCATCGCGCGGGGCGCGTCGGGGGCATAGGTCGGCGGATTGGGCATCGGCCCCTCGCTGTTGCGCGCCCAGACGAGCGGCAGCGTCGAGAGGAAACCCTGGAACAGCGAGGTGTGCGCGGCGCCGCCCTGCCCCGATTGAAGCCGCATGACGAGCCGCGCGAGGATGCCCGATGCAGCGAGGTGCGCGGCGGCCCAGCTGCCCTGGCGATAACGGTAGACGATGGGGCCGCCGCGGTAGCCGTCGTTCTCGTAGAGCGCGCCGACGCGCGCTGCGACGAGCAGGTCGTCGGCGCTGCGCTCGACGTCGCGGTGATTGTGCGGGCTGCCGGTGATGCCGCAGGTGACGAGGCGCGGGAAAGACGCCGCGAGTGACGCGTCGGCGAGAGCCAACGCCTCTGCCTGTTTCGGCGTGAACTGGTGGAGCAGGACGTCTGCGCCGGCGAGGCGGCCGGTCAGTGCGGCGAGACCTTCGGTGGTGTCGAGGTCGAGGACGAGGCTGCGCTTGCCGCGATTCCAGTTGGCGAAGGGCGCGGTGCCGCGGGCGGGATCGCCGCCGGGGCGCTCGACTTTCAGGACATCGGCGCCGAGCTCGGCGAGCATCAGCCCCGCGACCTGGACCGCCATCCCCTCGCCGATCTCGACGATGCGAAGGTCGCCAAGCATCGCTCAGGCCTTCTTGAAGTTGGGAAGCACCCAGTCGTCCTGGATCGGGGTCCAGTCGACCGTGACCTTCATCCCGATATGAACATCCTCTGCATCGCAGCCCGAGACGTTCGCGTTGAGGCGGGCGCCCGGCGCGCCGTCGAGGTCGACGACGACGGGGACATAGACATAATCCTCGCCATTCTTGGGGTTCTTGTTGCAGATCGCATAGCTGAAGACGGTGCCGGTGCCGGGGAGCGCGGGCCATTCCTTGGCGCGGCTGCCGCATTCGGGGCAGACCGCGGTCGGCGGCATGCGAAAATGGCCGCAGTCGCCGCATTTGCAGGCCGTAAGCTTGCCCTCCTTCGCCGCCTGCCAGAAGGGTTCGGTATCGGGGTTGGTGGTGATGCGGATCTGGTCGCCGGGAAGCGCGCGGGCGGGGCCGTAGGTCATATGGGTCAGTCCTTGCGCAGAATGAGGCTGGAGACGGGAAGCGACGCCGGGCCGCCCGAGACGAGCGCGAATTCGGCGTCCTTGACCTGGTTGATCGCGGTGCCGCGCACCTGTTCCACGCCCTCGACGATATGCGTCATGCCGATGATATAGGCTTCGTTGAGGTTGCCGCCGTGGGTGTTCACCGGGATGCCGCCATTGACGCCCTTGCCGGTGGCTGGATCGTAGCGCAGCTTGCCGGAGAGGACATAGTCATTCCCCTCGCCCTTTTCGCAAAAGCCGTAATCCTCGAGCTGCATCAGCACCATCGGGCTGAAATGATCGTAGATCAGCGCGACGTCCATGTCCTTAGCCGAAAGGCCCGATTGCGCCCAGACGCGATCGGCGGTGAATTTGTGGCCCGAACTCGCGAAATGCGGGTCGGGCATTCCCATCCAGGCAAAGGCGCGGCCCCATTCGCGCTGGCCGCCATGCGCCGCGGCGTGGACGACCGCCGGCTTGTGACGGCAGTCCTTCGCGCGATCCATCGTCGTCGTAATCACCGCGACGGCGCCGTCGGTCTCAAGGCAGAAGTCGAGCCGCCGGAGCGGATCGGCGAGCATCACCGAGGCGTCATACTGCTCCTTGGTCAGCGGCTCCTTGCGAACCGCCTTCGGCCGGTTGTGGGTGTTTGCCCGCGTCGCCATCACGACCTCGCCGAACGCATCCTGCGTCGTTCCGTAAAGGTGCATGTGACGGCGTGCGAGCACGGACATCAGATGGCCGGGGCCGACAAGGCCCGAGGGCTGGAGGAAGCTGTTTTCGGGATTGGGCGCAGCCGAACCGAACACGACGCCGAGGCGGTGCTGCGGTAGTTGCTGCAACGCCATCAGCGTCACCGAATAGGTGCAATCCTCGTTCATCAGCCCCGCGGTGGCGAGGCCGATCGCGCCGGGGCAGCCGCCGCCGCCGCTGGTCAGCGTCGCCGACCAACTGATGTGCGGCATCCCCAGCGTTTCCATGAGAGAAGCGGTATCGAACTTGTCGAGATAGCCCGCACCCGCGGTCGAATAATAGGAGAAGCCGTCGATCTGCTTGTGGCTGATCCCCGCATCGGCGCACGCGTTCATGATCGCCTCGGCCGCCATGTCGTTGATCGTGCGCGGCCAGCTTTTGCCACGGACATAATAATCGGTCGCCCCGATTCCGACGATCGCGCACTTGTCCTGATTGGCCCAGGCCATGCTTCTCTCCCGATTCCCAGTTATCTAACTAGGTTTGATATGATGCCGCGCGCGGCTTGTCCAGCCATCAAGCGAAATGGAGTTTCCGATATTTGCCGCGGAAGTAGAGCAAGGGGTCGCGGCGGGGTTCGAAAATCGCTTTGATAACGCGGCCGACGAGCAGGAAATGGTCGCCGCCGTCGTGGACCGCGTCGCGCACGCACTCGAAGCTGCTGAGCGATCCGGTCAGCACCGGCGTGCCAAATTCCCCAACCTCCCACGGGGTCGCGGCGAAGCGATCCTCTCCCTTCCCCGCGAAGCGGTTCGATGTCGGCTGCTGGCCGATCTGGAGCACGTTCACCGCGAAGCGTTCGGCCTCGCGCAGAAATGGAGCGCTGCCCGCATTGTTGGCGATGCAGACGAGCAGCAGCGGCGGGTCGAGCGACACCGAAGTGAAGCTGTTCGCGGTCAGCCCGATCGGACGGCCATCGGGGCAGAAGGCGGTGACGACGGTGACCCCGGTCGCAAAACAGCCGAGCGCGTCGCGGAAGGTCCGCGCATCGGAGCCGGCGCGATATTCGGGCGAGCCGCGGGGCGCACGGCGCTCGAGAAAATCGATCAAATGGCCGCCGAGCGCATCGACCCGGTCATCGGTCACGACAAGCGCCGCGTCCTCCACTTCGACGAACTCGCCATCGGGAAGCCTGTCGACGAACGCCTCTGCGTCCTCACGCGACACGATCTCGCTCATTGCGCCGCGAACATAGAGCGTCGGGAGCCCGATATGCTCGGCGACGCCGTCGAGCCGCTCGGTCATCGCTGCCGCGTCAAAGGCACCCAGCACCCGGATGTCCCACCGAGCCTGGCCCGGCGCGAGCATCGCGACGTCACGAAGCCGCGCGCCGATCTTTTGCGACACGTCGGGATCGACGTTGAGCGGGAGGTCGACAAGCACCAACCCGGCCGCGAGCATTGCCGCATCGCGTTCCAGCGCCGCGGCGGCGATCCATCCGCCAAGCGTCGAGGCGACGACCACCGGGCGCGTGCCGAGCTGCGCGAGCACCGCGCGCAAATCCTCGACCATCGCCTCGAAATCATAACGGCCGTCCTCGGGCCACTCGCTGCCACCGTGGCCACGCAGGTCGAGGCTAATGACGCGGCGCCCCGCCTGTTGCAGCGCGTTGGCTATGCTGTCCCAAACGCGGCGGGTTTGTCCTGCGCCGTGAATCAGCAGCACCGACGGATCGTCGTCCGCGCCGATCACCTCCGCCGCGAGCCGCACCCCGGCGAAACCGCGATATTCAAAGATGCTCATGCCTTGGCCTCCTGCATAGCCCCGCCAAGGTTCAGCCAGATATCGAATTGCTCCGACCGACGCCGCATCATCAGGCGCGCGATATCGGCGTCGCCGTCGAGGATCGCCTGACAAAGGCTGCGTTGCATCGCGCGCGTGCGTTCGCGCCGATCGGCGTCGGCGTAGAGATCGCTGCCGCGCTCATCGAGGCCAAAGCTGTAGCCGATCTCCATCACCAGCTCGACGACGGGATTGCCGCTCATCCGCGCGATCATTCGCGCCAGCTCGACCTCGGCCACGATCAGTTCGCGCGCGGTGTCATGGCCGTCGATCCGGTCCAGGAAATCCCGCATCCGTTCGGCATCCTCGGGCGTGCGCAGGCGCGCGGCTGCCACCGCGGCCTCCTCCGACACCGGGCGCGTTACCTGGATGACATCGCCAAGGCTCGCGCCGCGCATGCGCAAGAAGCGCGCGAGCGACTGGATCGCGTCGCGGGCATCGGGCCGCTCGGCGAAATACCCCCCCTTGGTCCCGCGCCGGATGCTGATCAGCCGGTCGCGTTCGACCATCTTGGCCGCCTGGCGGAGGGTCGGCCGGCTGACCCCGAAGCGTCCGAGCAGTTCGTCCTCGGCGCCCAGATAATCGCCGGGATTGGCGGCAAGGCTCAAGCCTGCCAGCGCGCGCGCGGTGCGGCTTGCGAGCGTTTCATTAGCGCCAGCGGTCTGCATCAACATCTCCCTTAACAGGTATCTGTTTACGGGACAAAGAGGCAAATGTCCAGATTCTCCTTGCTCCATCTTGTATAACTAGGTAGTTATTAAGCGAGATCAGACCAGCCGAGTCGAGAGGATGACTGCCATGAAGCCCTTTGTGTTCAGCGCCGACAGCCACATCATGGAACCGGCCGATATTTTTCTGGAAGGCCTGCCCGCGTCGCTGAAGGATCATGCGATCCATGCCCGCAAGGAAGGCGAATATCTGATCACCGGAACCAAGGATAAGATCATCTATCGCCTGCGCGTCGGCCAACACCGCGAAAAGGCGCTGGGCGATAACGAGCGCAGGGGCATTCGCGAGATTTCCGGTCGGCTCGAAGATATGGAGCTGGAAGGGATCGACAGCGAGATCTGTTTCCCATCGCTTGGTCTCTGGCTCTATTGCCTCGACAATGCCGATGCCGAAGCGGCGTCGGCGCGCCTCTATAACGACTGGAACGACGGCTTTCTCGGCGGCCATGCCAATCGTTTCGTGCGTTGCGGCATGTTGCCCGTGCTCGACTTTTCGAACACGCTCGCCGAACTCGACTATCTGGCGTCGAAGGGTTTCACCGCCGCGATGTTGCCGGCGGTGTCGCCGCCGAACCTGCCCAAATATAACAGCGAGGCGTGGGATCCGGTTTTTGCCAGGGCGGCAAAGCTGGGGATCGTGTTCGTCATGCACACCGGCACCGGCCTCGAAACCGTCGTGATCGAGCGCGGTCCCGGCGCGGGCATCATCAACTATACCAACCAGATGACCGACGCGCAGCAGACGGCGATGTATCTGGTCTCGGGCGGGGTGCTCGACCGCAACCCCGGCGCGCGGGTCGCCTTTATCGAAAGCGGCGCCAGCTGGCTCGTCGCGCTCGCGGAGCGCATGGACGAGGTATCGGTCGCGCATGCCAATTTCGTCCTTCCAAAGCTGAGCCGCGCTCCGAGCCAGATCGTCGACGACCAGGTCTGGGCGAGTTTCCAGCACGACCGCGCCTGCATCACGTCCGCCGCCGCCGGCCTGCCCGGCGCGAAGAATATCATGTGGGGTTCGGACTATCCGCACGCCGAGGGCACATTCCCGATCAGCCGCCGGATCGTCGACGAACTGTTCGAAGGGCTGGACGTCAGCGATGAGGTGCGCCGCAACATATTGGGATTGAACGCCGCGCGGCTGTTCGGGGTGGAGCCCAAGGTGGCGACGAGCGAGCGGGTGGCGGCGTAACGTAGATCTTCCCTGTTGCCGCAGGCCAGGGGAAGGTGGCAGCCCGCAGGGCTGACGGAGGGGCATTAACGCGACGTCGCTGCCCCTCCATCATCGGCTACGCCGACAGTTCCCCTTCCCACCGCTTCGCGGCAGGGAGGATCATCAACTCAATGATGCTCGACGTTCGCGTAGAAGTCCTGGATGATCGCCCAGGCTTCGTCCGCCGTCTCGACGAATTTGAACAGGTCGAGATCGCGCGCGCTCACCACGCCTTCTTCGACCAGCGCGTCGAAATTGACGACGCGCTGCCAGAATTCCTTGCCGAACAGGACGATCGGGATCGGCTTGATCTTGCCCGTCTGGATCAAGGTCAGCAGCTCGAACATCTCGTCGAAGGTGCCGAAACCGCCGGGGAACACGGCGACCGCGCGTGCGCGGAGCAGGAAGTGCATCTTGCGCAGCGCGAAATAGTGGAACTGGAAGCTCAGCGACGGCGTGACATAGCGGTTCGGCGCCTGTTCGTGCGGCAGCACGATGTTGAGCCCGATCGATTCGCGCCCCTCGTCGGCGGCGCCGCGGTTCGCGGCCTCCATGATCGACGGCCCGCCGCCCGAGCAGACGACGAAATGGCGACAGCCATCCTCGTCGCACGGCACCTGGCTCGCGAGCCGAGCCAGCTTTCGGGCTTCGTCGTAATATTTGGCCTTGGCCTTGAGGCGCCGCGCGATGGTGCGCTGGATGTCGTCGGTCGCCGCGGCTTCGAGCGCGTCGGCTTCGGCAGGCTCGGGGATGCGCGCCGAACCATAGATGACCAGCGTCGACTCGATTCCAGCTTCGTCGAGCAGCAGTTCGGGCTTCAGGAGCTCGAGCTGGAAACGAACCGGGCGCAGATCCTCGCGTAGCAGGAAGTCATTGTCCTGGAAGGCCAGCTTGTAAGCCGGATCGGCGGTCTGCGGGGTGGTCGTCGCCTGCTTGGCGAACTGGGCGTCATCCTTGGCCTTGTGGAAGCGCGAACGATGGGGTTGCTTGTCTTTTGTCATTGGCGGACGGCTAGCCGCTTCGCGTGACTTTGCCAAGTCGGGCGCCTTATCGGCAGTATCCGTTGCCGCTCATGTCCATGTGGAAATGATTGTAGTGCGCCGCGTTGTAATCGGGGCTCAGCACCGTCCCGAAACGGCGGCACGCCGATTTGTGCAGCGCGCGCAGGAAGTCGCGCGAGGCCCGATCGCCGTTCCAGCCGCCGTCGAGCATGATGCGGCGCCCGTCGGCCAGCACGAAACCTGCGACGTCGATCGCGTTCGAATAGGCGTGCTGCGAAATCCGTCCCGACCGGCCGCCATAGATGTTGCGGCAGCTGTAGGTGCCATAGGTCTCGATCTTCACGACGTCCTGTCCGAAGAACTGGCGCGCCGCCGGCTTCACCGCATAGTGTGCCCACGCCGCGAAATTCCTGGCCAGCGGACAGGTCATCGGGCCGAGGTTGGTGACCGGCGTCCCGATATCGAGCAGCTTCACCGAATCGATCGAGCTGCACCCGCCGCCGTGATCCGTGTTCGGCAGTGGGGTAAAGCGCACCCCCGCCTGCTTGAGGTCGAAGGCGCATTGCCTGGCCTCCGGGCTGGTGAAGGACGGCGTTCCGGTAACTTGCGGCCGCTGCGGCGTGCTGGCGCCCGCGTGCTTCCCGCCCCCCTGTTTCATTACGTCCGGCGCGCCGAAACAGGCCGAAAGCGCCAGTGCAGCAGTCGCCGCGACTAGCACCCGAGGCCGAAGGAAAGCAGGGAACGCCATGGCGCCAATCTGTAACGAACATGGTTAACAAATCGCTAACTCTCGCTCTCGGCTCATCGAAAATTTCGCCCGGCTCGCGCATTTTGTTTGACAGTTGCGCGCCCGTCCCTAAACGCGGCGCCGGGCCACGCGGTCCCAACGCCGCGCGAGCTCTCTGTAAGGAGAGTATGACATGACTGACGTGCGTAAACCGCAGGCAAGGCCTGCGCGTCCCTTCTTTTCCTCCGGTCCGTGCGCCAAGCCGCCGGTCTGGTCTCCCGACAAACTCGCCACCGAATCGCTCGGTCGCTCGCATCGCGCGAAGATCGGCAAGACGCGCCTCGCCTATTGCATCGACCTGATGCGCGAGATGCTGCAGCTCCCCGACACGCACCGCATCGGCATCGTGCCCGGATCGGACACCGGCGCGTTTGAAATGGCGATGTGGACGATGCTCGGCGCCCGCCCGGTCACGACGCTCGCCTGGGAGAGCTTCGGCGAAGGCTGGGTCACCGACGCCGCCAAGCAGCTCAAGCTCGATCCGACCGTCATCCGCGCCGACTACGGCGAGCTTCCCGACCTGGGCCAAGTCGACTGGTCGAACGACGTCCTCTTCACCTGGAACGGCACCACCAGCGGCGTCCGCGTGCCCGATGGCGAGTGGATCGCCGCCGACCGCGAAGGGCTGAGCTTCGCCGATGCAACCTCGGCCGTGTTCGCCTACGACCTGCCGTGGGACAAGATCGACGTCGCGACCTTCAGCTGGCAGAAGGTGCTCGGCGGCGAAGGCGGCCATGGCGTGCTGATCCTCGGCCCGCGCGCTGTCGAACGGCTCGAATCCCACACCCCCGCCTGGCCGCTGCCGAAGGTGTTCCGCCTCGTTTCCAAGGGCGCGCTCGCCGAGGGCGTGTTCAAGGGCGAGACGATCAACACGCCGTCGATGCTCGCCGTCGAGGATGCGATTTTCGCGCTCGAATGGGCGAAGTCGCTCGGCGGTCTCGACGGACTCAAGGCGCGCAGCGATGCCAACGCCGCGGCGCTCGACAAGATCGTCGAAGACCGCGACTGGCTGAGCCACCTCGCCGCCGATCCCGCCAGCCGATCGAAGACCTCGGTCTGCCTGTCGGTCGCCGGCGCCGACGAGGGCTTCATCAAGACGTTCGCCGGCCTCCTCGAAGCCGAAGGCACGGCTTATGACATCGCGGGCTATCGCGACGCGCCCCCGGGGCTTCGCATCTGGTGCGGCGCGACCGTCGACACCGCCGATATCGAAGCGCTCGGGCCGTGGCTCGACTGGGCTTACGCCAGCCTCAAGTAATTTCAGTGTGTCCCCGCGAAGGCGGGGACCCATCTCCTGCCATTTCATTCCGCAAGCATCGGGAACTGGGCTCCCGCCTTCGCGGGAGCACACGGAAGGTTCAATATCATGACTGCACCCAAAGTCCTCATCAGCGACAAGATGGACCCCAAGGCCGCCGCGATCTTCGCCGAACGCGGCATCCACGTCGACGTCATCACCGGCAAGACCAGGGACGAGCTGATCGCGATGATCGGCGCCTATGACGGCCTCGCGATCCGCTCGGCCACCAAGGTCACCGCCGACGTCCTCGCCGCCGCGGCGAACCTGAAGGTCGTCGGGCGCGCCGGGATCGGCGTCGACAATGTCGATATCCCGGCCGCATCGAAACGGGGCGTCATCGTGATGAACACGCCCTTCGGCAACAGCATCACCACCGCCGAACATGCGATCGCGATGATGTTCGCGCTCGCGCGCCAGATCCCCGAAGCCAATGCGCTGACCCAAGCGGGCAAATGGCCGAAGAACGACTTCATGGGCGTCGAGCTGACCTCGAAGACGCTCGGCCTGATCGGGTGCGGCAATATCGGCAGCATCGTCGCCGAACGCGCGCTGGGCCTGCGCATGAAGGTCGTCGCCTTCGACCCCTTCCTGACCCCCGAGCGCGCGATCGAGCTCGGCGTCGAAAAGGCCGATCTCGACACGCTGCTGGCAAAGGCGGATTTTATCACGCTGCATACCCCGCTGACCGACCAGACGCGCAATATCCTGTCGGCCGAGAATATCGCCAAGGCCAAGAAGGGCGTTCGCATCATCAACTGCGCGCGCGGCGGGCTGATCGACGAGGCGGCGCTCAAGGAAGCGCTCGACAGCGGCCATGTCGCGGGCGCGGCGCTCGACGTGTTTGCGACCGAGCCGCCGCCGGCCGACCACCCGCTGTTCGGCACCCCGAACTTCATCTGTACGCCGCACCTCGGCGCGTCGACCGATGAAGCCCAGGTCAATGTCGCGATCCAGGTCGCCGAGCAGATCAGCGACTATCTGCTCACCGGCGGCATCACCAACGCGCTCAACGTGCCCAGCCTGTCGGCGGAGGAAGCGCCGAAGCTGCGCCCCTATATGAGCCTCGCCGAAAAGCTCGGTAGCCTCGTTGGCCAGCTCGCGCACGACAATCTGACGACGATCTCGATCGAAGTGGAGGGTGCCGCCGCCGAACTCAACCTCAAGCCGATCACCGCCGCGGTGCTGACCGGCCTGATGCGCCGCTATTCGGACAGCGTGAACATGGTCAACGCCCCGCACCTCGCCCGCGAACGCGGTCTCGACGTCCGCGAAGTACGCCACGACCGCGACGGAGACTATCACACGCTCGTCCGCGTCACGGTCGCAACCGAAGCGGGCGACCGTTCGGTGGCGGGCACCTTGTTCAGCAACGGCGACCCGCGCCTCGTCGAGATGTTCGGGATCAAGGTCGAGGCCGATCTCGACGGCCACATGCTCTACATCGTCAACGAGGACGCGCCGGGCTTCATCGGCCGCATCGGCACGACGCTCGGCGACGCGGGGCTCAACATCGGCACCTTCCACCTTGGCCGCCGCGCCGCGGGCGGTGAAGCGGTGCTGCTATTAAGCCTCGACTCGCCGCTGCCGGAACCCCTGCTGTGGCAGATCTGCCAATTGCCGGGCGTGAAGACGGTGAAGGGTCTGAAGTTCTGACGCCAAGTTCCCCGCTCGCCTGCGGGAGGGGCAGCGGGACTTACGCGCTTGCGCGTTAGTCGCAGCGGGGTGGGCATCCGCACCGTCGCTGCCCGCCCCTAACCCCTCCTGCAAGCGGGCGGGGGACTATATTGAACTCCCCTCTCCACCCTTCTAAGGCCACCCCATGCCCCGCGCCCCTGCCCTGTTGCCCGAAGGCCTCCGCGACCGCTTGCCGACGCAGGCCGAGGCCGCTTCGCGCGTGACGCGCGCCCTTGTCGATACGATGCGGTCGCACGGCTATGGCCGCGTGTCGCCGCCGCTGGCCGAATTTCGCGAAACGCTTGGCGGCGACGATGATCGCAGCGCGCGCGACCTCCTTCGCTTCACCGATCCGGTGTCGCAGCGCACGCTCGCGCTGCGTCCCGACATCACGCGGCAGGTCGGCCGCATCGCGACCTCGCTGCTCGCCAAGGCGCCGCGTCCGCTGCGCCTCTGCTACGCCGGCCAGATCGTCAAGCTGCGCGCGAGCCAGCTCCGTCCTGCGCGCGAGATGCTGCAGGTCGGCGCCGAACTGATCGGCAGCGACAGCGTCGCCGCGGCGCGCGAGATCGTGACCGTCGCGATCGATGCGCTCGACGCGGCGGGGATCGACGACGTCACCATCGACTTCACCCTGCCCGATGCCGTCGCCCTGCTCGCCGACGGGCCGTTGCCGGTCGAGGCCGATATCGAAAGCCTGCGCGACGAACTCGACGCCAAGGACGCCGGCGCGTTGGCGCGCATCGGCGCCGAAGCCTATCTGCCGCTGCTCCGCGCGACCGGCCCGTTCGATCGCGCCATCGCCGACCTGCGCGCCTTCGACACGACCGGTACGCTCGCCAGCCGGATCGACGCGCTCGAGGCGATCGCCGCGCCGATCCGCAATCGCGTATCGCTGACGCTCGACCCGACCGAGCGCCACGGCTTCGCCTATCAAAGCTGGTTCGGCTTCCAGATCTTCGTCCCCGGCCAGGGCGATGCGATCGGCCGCGGCGGCGGCTATGCAATTCCGCTCGGCGAGGACCAGGAGGAATCGGCGGTCGGCTTCTCGCTCTATCCCGATCCGCTGATCGACGACGGCCTCGGCGCCGAAAATGACGCCGAACGCCGCATCTTCCTCCCCCTCGGCCACGATCCAGCCCTCGCCGCAAGCCTGCGCGCCGACGGGTGGCAGACGGTGGCCGCGCTTACCGATGCGGAGAATGCCGAACGCCTCGGTTGCGGCTTCACCCTCGGACCCGACGGCCCGGTCGAAGTCTAGAAATCCGAAATCCCGAAGCGCGGGATCCCCTGATTGACGCCGGGCGGATCGAGCACCGTCACGTCGAGTTCGACCGGCTCGCCGATCCAGTGCGCGAGGCTGGTGTGATCGGCGAGATCGTCCTCGGTCAGCGGATGGACGAGCGCCCGCAGCCCCGTCGCCTCGATCGCCGCGAGTACCGCAGGCCGATGGCTGGCCAGGAAATGCACCTCATATTGCGCGATCGGGTGCGGTGCGGCGGGTCCGTCGGTCAGCGCGCCGACGAACAGGATCGCCGGGTCGGCGCCGAACGCATCGCGCAGCGCGACCGCCGCGGGCCGCTCGGCGGGATCGTAGTAGATATGCGCATGATAGGGCGCGTCGGGGTTCGTCATTCGGGCATCGTTTTCCAACTTGGGTCACACCGAATTCGACCCGGAGCCAGTCTATTGAACGGAAAGGCAAGTGCCGGGTCAAGCCCGGGATTCGCCCCGGCCCGGCGATCATTTTGAACGCTTCGGCTATCGCGACGCTGACGACGGGAACAATAGCGGCGAACGACGGTTGTCGGAACACCGAAACCAGAAAGGGGGCGGATCGCCCTCGTCGCCGGAGAGAGACAATGAAAATGTTTCTGAAAATTTTCGCAATTGGCAGCTCGATACTGATCCTGTCTGCCTGCAATACGATTGAAGGCGCCGGGAAGGACGTCGGGTCTGTCGGCGACTGTGCCGATGGCGTGAAGGGCAACTGCTAGAGTGTTTTCAAGTCAGGTGGAATCACCTGACGACCCGGAAAACACGGCAAAACAGGAATCTGGAGTGCCGGTTTTGATTCAATCAAAACCGAACGCAC